>JAZNKB010000006.1:0-175492 GCA_045578345.1 Candidatus Onthoplasma sp. | reverse complement strand
AGGCTAGATAATTGGGCGAGCGAACAAACTCATAGAAATATTGCAAAGAAACTTGCAACAACAACACATATTCATTTGTATAACGAATTTGACCTTTTAAGAGGCAAAACAAATGGTGCATATGATATTGCTTATAACATTGAAGGTGATAGCACTGCATTTAAAAAATCTTTAAAAACCTTTTTAGAAATTTTAGATTTGGGAAAAGAAATAAGCGATAAGATTTATAATTCTGTTACTAAAAAGTTGACAGAAGCAAAATCTATTTCATCAGAAAAAGTAATTGAAAAATCTTAAAAAACATTTGACATAACAATATTAATAGATTATCATATAAAGGTAATCTATAAATGCTAGTGTGGCTCAACGGTAGAGCAGCTGACTTGTAATCAGCAGGTTGGGGGTTCGATTCCCTTCACTAGCTCCAGATAACCCGTGTAAACGGGTTTTTTTGTTTTTTATTAGGGAATCGAACCCTGAGAGGGTGAGTGGCGTAAAGCAAACAACAACTGCTTGTTGTTTGTAGTCACGAATTAGTGACGCCATGCTGGCGGAACGTGAGTTGTTGGCAACAACAATTCCCTTCACTAACTCCAGATAACCCGTGTAAACGGGTTTTTTTGTTTTTATTAGGGAATAGAACTCTGAGAGGGTGAGTTTAGTTACAACAATTTCCTTCACTAGCTCCATGAAACACCCTTGTGGTGTTTTTTTATTTGACAAAACTGAATTAATTATTTAAAATATTTACACTTAGGGGATGGTATGGCAAATTTAATTGTTGAAGTTGGTATGAAACTAGATAGAAGTTTTAGCTTTTATGATAAAATGTTAAAATTAAAAGGATTTACACAAGTTTTTAAATGCATAACACATGACATTTATTTTACAAAATTAAAATCCTTTGAAGGTTTAACTGAAAACCAAATAAAGAACAGTTGTGTTAGGATTAGAAATCCAAAGAAAAAAGATAAAGTAAAAATAAATAAACTTATTGATGATGGAAATGCTAAAGTTTTTGATACAATAAAAAAAGATTATCACTATCATTTAGAGGGGATGAAAAGCAGAATTCAGTTGCAAAAAATTAAAAAAATTGGTTTAGTTGTTTACTATGATAATCCGGGTTATTACAATTTGCCATTGGAAGAACAAAGAATTGCATTATTGAATGAATTAAATTCATATGGATTCTCTTTTGCTAATACAGATTTAGGTATTGATAAATTAAGAACATTATATTACGGTAAAGAATTATTTAGTAACAACCAAAATGGGTAGCGTTAACATAGTATAGTAAAACGTATGACAATAAACTTTTAAATAATATCAACATACTTAAACAAAATAAGAATTGTTTCGGCAATTCTTATTATTTTTTTTAATTTCAGATTTGTTAGAATATTTGCAAGGAGTGAAGTATGCAAATTAAATCACGAGTTGTTAACAAAACGTTGTATATACTTTTAAGTGGCGAGCTTGATGAATATACAGCTCAATCAGTACGAAAGAATTTAGACATATTGCTTGATACACAAAAGGGTTTCGTTCAAATTGTTATGGACTTATCGGAATTAACTTTTATGGACAGCACAGGAGTGGGAGTTTTGATTGGAAGATACAAAAAAATGAGAGAATGCAACAAACCAATCTTCATAACAAATCCGAGCAGAAATGCAGAGAGAATTTTCAAAATGTCAGGGCTATATGAAATTATGCCTAAGATTGTTTAAAGGGAGAAGAATATGAAAAATTCAATGGAAATTAAATTTAAAGCGATTGCTGAAAATGAAGCGTTTGCAAGAAATGTTGTGGCAAGTTTTATTTTACCACTTAATCCAAGTCTAAACGAACTCGAAGATATTAAAACTGCAGTAAACGAAGCGGTTACTAACGTTATTGTACACGCATATCCGGATAAAAATGGTTATGTTACAATGAAAATATCAACAAACGATAATAAAGTCCAAATCAACATTAGCGATAATGGTGTTGGAATTCAAGACATTGAAAGAGCATTAACACCGTTTTACACAACTAAACCAAATGAAGAGCGAAGCGGAATGGGTTTTACTGTTATGGAAAGTTTTATGGATAAACTAGAGGTAAAAAGCAACAAAGAGGGTGTAACAGTTTGCATGATTAAAGAAATTTTACCAGCTATTGCGGAGATGTAAAATGCTAACAAATGAGGAAACTTTTGATTTGCTGAATATGGCAAAAAATGGAGATGATTATGCAAAAGAAAAACTCATTAGTTTCAACTCACCATTAATAAAAAGTGTTGTTAAAAGATATTTAAATAAAGGTGTTGAATATGATGATTTGTATCAACTTGGAGCAATGGGCTTTGTTAAAGCAATAAATAATTATGATCCAACATTTAATGTGAAGTTTACAACGTATGCAGTTCCTATGATTGCAGGTGAAATAAAGCGATTTTTACGTGATGATGGAACAATAAAGGTTTCAAGAAGTATTAAATATATGGCTATTCAAGTTAAAAACTTTATTAATGAATATAATAAAGAACATTTGAACAGTCCGACTTTGGAAATGATTTCAAAGTCGCTAAATCTTGATAAAAATGATGTCGTTTTGGCACTTGAAGCAAATGTTTCACCATTGTCATTAAATGAAAAATATAATGATAGCGCAGATTCTATGACTTTGGTTGACAAAATAACAGACAATTTTTCAGTTGACAATCTTGTTAATAAACTTGCACTAAGAGAATTGATAGAAACTCTCACAGCAAGAGAAAAGCAGGTCATTATTATGCGCTATTATCTCGATAAAACACAAAGCGAAATTGCAAAAGAACTTGGCGTGAGCCAAGTTCAAGTAAGTCGTATTGAAAATAAAATTTTGCAAGATATGAAAGAGAAGTTAACAGTTTAAGAGTTTTATTCTTTATTGTTAGAAAGTTTGTAGCGATAAACAGGATTATCAATTTTATCATTTAAATCTAATTTGCCAGATTTGCTAAAAAATTTAGTGATTGAATTTTTGATATTTCCCAGTTTTGTTTTTATGTCTGGTTCGTTTTCATCTTTAAAAGTATCAATATTTTTTTCTAATTTAAAACGTTTTTTTTCTTTATTCTTTTGTTTTTCTGATTTATTGTTTTCCACATTATTTTGTGTGTTTGGATTGTTTCTAACACTATTTGATGCGTCTCTTGCATAATTTGGATAGTTTTGTATATAAGGATTAGAATAACCATTCATTCCATAACCATAACCATAACCGTTACCATACATGAATTCATTGTCAAGAAGAGTTGTGTTAAAGAAACTATCAATATTGCGATTAAGATTAGTGTTATTATATGTGTCTAAGTTTGTTTTTAAGTTTGTATTGTTGTATGTGTCAACATTAGTTTTTTTGTCGCTAACTTCATCTGATTTTTCATTTTCTTCAGTTGAGTTGTCGTTTTCAATCACATTTCCATTTTCATCAATATAATAATTTTTTATAATCGGCGGATTATTGTTGTGTTGAAAGCCATACAGAATTCTTCCATGATTATTGGCTATAGCGCCTCTTGAATTCATATTAAACATTTGATTTATTAAATTAAGAGAAGATAATCCAGATTGAAGCATCTCGTTACCATTAACAAGATTATCCAACACAACCAAATATTTTAGTGACAAATTGTCAAGGTCTTGATTGTTTGTAGTCATCATTTGAGACAAATCACTTAAATTAAATGATAATTCGGTTGTAATGCTTGATAATTGTCTACCCAAACTTTTTAATTGTTGCGCTTGTTCGCTTATCAACAATCTTTGTTCATTGGTTAATTCAATTTCCTTTTTTTGAACTTTATCTATTAAGTTTTGCGTTTCGATTATTGCATTTGAGATTTCTTCCTTAAGTTCACAGAATTCACCGCAAGAAGATTCAATGTCTGATGATAGAGAATAAAGGGTTGAAATTTGTTGAATATCTTCGTTTTCTTCTGTTGGAGTTTCTTCTTCATTCTCATTTAAATCTTTAGAATCAAAATTTTTAATTGTTTCAGCATCTTCATTATCAGTTAAAGATGAAAATTCATCCATTGTTTCAATATCTTGAGGTGAATTTTTATCCAATGATGAAAGACTATCAACAGAAGGAATATCGTCTAAGTTTTCTTGAAGAGAAAGAGTATATTTATTTAATGCAGTTGTGGAGAGTTTAGTGTTGGCAGAAGCATAGTTGCTAACATCTTGTTCAAAAGCGTCTATATGATTTGAGATGCTTTCTTTTTTTTCTTTGGATGGTGATAAGCTCACACCAACAATCAAAGCGCTTGCTCCTAAAAGTGATACTATAGGTATAATTTTTCTTGACATATAATTCTCCTTATTCAAAGTTAGTTTTGTCAAATTTTAAAAAAATATTATAAAATTCTGAATTTGGTTAAACATTAGGTTGGAGAGATTTATGGATAAAGAAAAAAGAAACACGAATTATAATTTATATGTTGAGTCAAAAGTTCCCAAAACAAAAGCGTGGCCATCACTATTTAAGGCATTTTTAGTTGGTGGAATCATTTGCGCAATAGGTCAGGGACTGTTTGACTTATATAGCTATTTGTTTCCAAATCTTGCAGAAAGCGAAGTGTCAACATGTATGTTAATGACAATAATATTTATTACTTGTTTATTAACAGGGATTGGTATTTATGACTTTGTTGGAGCATGGGGTGGAGCTGGTTCAGTAATTCCAATCACTGGATTTTCAAACTCAATTTCAAGTCCTTCTATTGAATTTAAAAAAGAAGGAATTATATATGGAATTTGTGTTAAAATGTTCACAATTGCAGGCCCTGTTATTGTATGTGGAGTTGTTGGGTCAATTGTATGTGGATTTATTGGATTAATTATTTAGTTTTGGAGAAGATTTATGCAGACAATTAAAATGAAAAATAATGTGTATGTCATATCAGGATATAGCATGGTTGGGCCATTAGAAGGTAAAGGACCAATGAAAGAATATTTTGATTATGTTATCCAAGATGATACATTAAAAGAAAAAACATTCGAGAAAAGCGAAAGAAAGATGCTTAAGAACTTAATAGTTGGAGCAATTGAGAAAGCAGGACTTAACACAAATCAGATTGATTTCTTCCTTGGTGGTGATTTGCTTAATCAAATTGTTAGTTCAAGTTACACAGCAAGAGAACTTGAAATTCCATTTATAGGTCTATATTCAGCTTGTGCAACAATGGCAGAATCACTTGCCTTAGCAAGTATTTTTATTGACAACAAACTTGCAAAAAACATTGTTACAGGAACTTGCACTCATTTTAGTTCAGCTGAAAGACAATATCGTTTTCCATTAGAATTGGGAAATCAAAGACCTCCAACAGCGCAGTGGACAATTACAGGTGGCGGAGCAAGTGTTGTATCAACTAATCCAAGTAGAGTTAAAATCTCAGCAGTAACGTTTGGGAAAGTCGTTGATTTTGGCATTGCGGATGTAAACAATATGGGTGCAGCTATGGCACCATCTGCTTGTGACACAATTAAAACGCATTTAGAAAATATGAAAAGGACGGTTGATGATTATGACTTTATCGCAACTGGAGATTTAGGTAAACTTGGAAGTGAAATCTTAATTGATTTAATGGAAAGAGAAGGCATTATATTAAAACAAAATTACTCAGATTGTGGGTGCATGATCTATGACAAAACTGAACGTGTTTTCATGGGTGGAAGCGGAGCAGGGTGTAGCGCAAGTTTGCTTAACTCATATATACTAAAAAAATTAAAAAGTGGCGAATTTAAGCGTGTTTTGCTTATTTCAACTGGTGCGTTAATGAGCACAACATCGTCTCAGCAAGGCGACACAATCCCTGGAATTGCTCATGCTGTTGAATTTGAACACGTTGAATTGACGGTAAATAAAACAGTAACTGACAAAAAACAAAAATCTTTTAAACAAGTTAAGAAGGTGAAAAATGATTAATATTATGGACTATGTTATCTCATTTTTGGTTGGAGGATTCATCTGTTTTCTTGCACAAATATTAGTTATCAGAACAAAAATAACTACCGCAAGAATTTTGGTACTATTTTTAATTATTGGCATGTTTCTTGAAGTTTTTAATATATACGCACCATTTAAAGAGTTTGCAAAGGCAGGAGCAACTGTTCCAATTATTGGTTTTGGTGCTAGTCTTGCTCGCGGGGCAATCATGGCATCAAAAGAATATGGTGTTCTTGGAATTTTTACAGGCGGGCTAACAGCAGCATCAGGGGGAATTGCAATGGCAATCTTTGCATCGTTCCTGTTTGCACTCATATTCAGCAGCAAAACAAAACGAGGTGGGCATTAGAAGTTCTACTAATATTCGACTTTGAACTATTGATTTTTTCAAAAAATAATATTACAATGGTTGCAGGAGTTGGGTATGAGAGATTATAAATTTGGAACAAGAATATACAATTTAAGAAAAGGCAAGAGATTGTCTCAAAGTGAATTGGGTGAATTGGTTGGTGTAAGCAACAAAGCGGTTTCAAAGTGGGAGAATGGTGAAGCAAAACCTGCGATAAATCAACTTATGAAATTAAGCAAGGTGTTCAATGTTTCAATGGATGAAATAATAGACGTTGAAGAAAAGTCAGAAAAATTGATTAAGAAAATAGTAATCACGGGTGGGCCGTGCGCTGGAAAAAGTACTGCGTTATCATGGATTCAGGCAGAATACACAAAGAAGGGTTATTCTGTGATATTTGTTCCGGAAAGTGCAACTGAATTAATATTAGCTGGACTTTCAAGTTCAACACTGAATTCAGACATTGACTTTCAAACGGCATTATTAAAGGACCAATTAACAAAAGAAAAACTTTTTGAAGAATTTGCAAGAAAATTACCGAACGATAAGGTTTTGATTGTGTGTGATAGAGGTGCAATGGATGGAAAAGCATATATTTCCACACATGAATATGAACAGATGCTCAAGTATTTGGGATTAAATGAGGTTGAATTAAGAGATAATTATGATGCGGTTTTCCATTTAGTTACAACTGCAATTGGAGCGAAGGAATATTACACACTTGAAAACAATAAGGCAAGATATGAAAGCATTGATGAAGCAATTATATCAGACAAAAAAACTTTACAAGCATGGACGGGTCATCCGCATTTGCGAGTTATAGATAATAGTACAGATTTTGAAGGAAAAATGCGCAAATTGATAAAAGAGATTTCCGCATTCTTAGGCGAAGACCAACCATATGAAATTGAAAGAAAATTTTTAATTAAATATCCAAATTTAACAAAACTAGAAAAATATGCACACAAAAAAGTTGAGATCATTCAAACCTATTTAGAAAGTTCTCCTGATCAAGAACTAAGACTTCGTCAACGTGGAGATGGAAAAAGTTTTGTTTACACAAAAACAAGAAAATGGAAAGTAAATGACACTAAACGTGTTGAGTTTGAATCAAGAATAAGTAAGGAAGAATATCTTTCAATGCTTATGGATGCAGACACAGAGATTCACCAAATAAGAAAAACAAGATATTGTGTGGTTTACAACAATCAATACATAGAAATTGACATATTCCCATTCTCAAAAAGCAAAGCAATCTTAGAAATTGAACTTAATAATGAAACGCAAAGTTGTGATTTGCCAGCATTTATTGAAGTAATAAAAGAAGTTACATGTGATGATGAGTATAAGAATATCAATTTAGCAAAGAGTAGATCGTTAGATTAGAAATTTAACATTTTTTGTCGTAAAGAAATAAATTTAAATATTAATAATAAATATAAGTATGAGAAAAAGATGGGGAAGAAAAAATAGAACAATTGTATCCATCTTTTTTGTTGCTATAATCTTACTTGTATATTACTTTTTTGTTGTTAGCCCAGTTATTAAAACATATTCAGCGCAAGAAACTAAATCAATAACAGAAAAGGCCATAAATTTGGCGGTTAGCAACGTGATTAACCGAACTTTGAGTTATGATGCCTTAATTGACATAAACTATTCACAAACGGGCGAAATTGTGTCGTTTTCAGCCAATCAATATGAAATAAACAGCATAACTCGTGAAATTGTTAAAGAAACTCAATATCAAATGACAAATTTAGGGTATAATGGACTTCCAATTAGAATTGGAACTTTTTCTGGTGTTCCGTTTTTAATTGATAGAGGCCCCGTAATACATCTTAATCTTGTTCCTATTGGTGTTGTAAGTGGAAAGTTTGATAGTGAATTTTCATCCGTTGGCATAAATATGACTAAACATACTTTGTTTTTATATATAGACGTGCATGTGTCTATTGTTTTGCCAGTTCAGTCATATGATATATATTCAACAAACCAAGTGTTGCTCGCAGAAAGTATAATAGTTGGGAAAGTGCCAGAAGTATATCTTAACGGCGGAAGTTTAGGTGAAGCTTTAAATCTTGTTCCATAATTATTGTCAAAACAATTATATTGTGTTATAATACAACTATGTTATATTTTGACAATGCGGCGACAACAAAGATAAGTAAAGCCTCACTTGAAGAATATGTTAAGGCAAGTGAGTGTTTTTTCAATCCAAGTTCACTTTACGCTGAAAGCGGAAAAGTTAAAGCAATGATTGAAGAAAGTAGAAATTATATTTTAAAACAATTTAAAGGTAAACAAAAATCAACTCTTATTTTTACCGGTGGCGCAACAGAAAGCAATAATGCAGTATTAAATGCACATATCACACGAAAGGACAAGAAATATATATTTAGTGCTGGTGAGCATAGTTCAGTTTACGTTACAGCAAAAAAGTATCAAGAGCTGGGTTATAATATTGTATTTATTCCGTTAAATAAAAACGGAAGTGTTGACATTTACAAATTAATAAGCGAATTAGATAAAACAGTTGCATTAGTTTCAATTATATATGTAAGCAATGAAACGGGTGCAATTAACGACATTAAGGAGATAACAACTCAAATTAAAGATTACAATAAAAACATTATAGTTCACACTGATGGGGTTCAAGCCTTAGGAAAAGTTGATATTAATCTGAAAGATTTAGGAGTTGATTATTTCACAATGTCTTCTCACAAAATCAATGGACCAAAAGGAATAGGCGCTTTATATATTGCTGAACCAAACAAGTTTAAACCATTCATCATTGGTGGCGGTCAAGAAATGAATTTGAGGTCTGGAACGGAAAACATCCCAGCCATATGCGCTTTTAAAAAAGCAGTTGAAGATTTATGTATTAAAGATTATTCTAAACACAAGAAAGCAATATTAGATAACCTACAAGGTGACTATGTGTTGGTATCAGACAATGAATGTGTTAATAACATAATATCAATTTGCTTTAAAGGAGTAAGGGGAGAGACAATTCTTCATATGCTTGAAGCAAAAGGATATTTAGTAGGAACAGGTTCAGCATGTAATAGTAAGGCAGGTCATAACAGAGTTCTTTCAACAATAGTAGGAAATGACTATATAGAAGGAGCAATAAGAATAAGCTTTGGAGAAGAGATAACTATAGAAGATTGTGCCCAATTAGGTAAAGAGTTAACACAAGCAGTTAAATTATATAAAGAAAGGATAAATAAATGAATAAGGTAATATTAATTAGGTTTAATGAAATACACCTAAAGGGTGGAAACAAAAAGTATTTTATAAAGCTATTGCATAATAACATTAAAAGTGCATTAAAAGGTATTGAATGTAAAATAGAGAATATTCAAAATAGATTGTTGGTTAGAGACTACACGGATGAAGATGAAATAATAACAAATCTTAAAGCAGTTTTTGGAGTTCATTCAATTTCAGTAGCAGTTGAGCTTGAAACACAAGTAGAAGCAATAAAAAACCACATTAGAACATTAAAGATTAATAAAACATTCAAATGTGATGTTAACAGGGCAGAAAAGTCATTCCCAATTAAATCGAATGATTTTGCAGCAGAACTTGGCGGAATAATATTAGAAAACAACCCTAAAGCGAGCGTTGACATTCATAATCCAGATATCGTTGTCCACGTTGACATTAGAGAAAACGGAAAAACATTTATATTTGATAAGATAATATACGCGTATTCTGGATTACCACTTGGGGAAAATAGGGACGGATTACTTCTTCTTAGTGGAGGTATTGATAGTCCGGTGGCGGGTTTCTGCATGGCAAAGCGCGGACTTAGACAAGACATTTTGCATTTTGACAGCTTCCCATACACAAGCCCACAGGCAAAAGAAAAGGTTATAGACCTTGCAAAGAAAATAAAGAAGTTTATTGGTGCAAGATTTATGTATGTGTGCTCAATGACAAAACTCCAAGAAGAATTCCATATCAAATGCCAAGAAGAATATGCAATCAACCTGCTTCGCAGGGCAATGATTAGGGTTGCAAATGCTCTTTGTGAGAAATATCGTTATAAAACAATCATAACAGGTGAAAGTTTAGGCCAAGTTGCAAGCCAAACAATCGAAAGTTTAACTTCAACTAACTCAGTTGCTAAATATCCTGTTTTGCGCCCATTAATTAGCTTTAATAAAGATGAAATCATCAATATTGCAAAAGATATTGACACATATGAAACAAGTGTTCTTCCTTATGAAGATTGTTGTACAGTGTTCTTGCCAAGAAATCCAATCATTAAGCCAAGAGTGAAAGATGCTGAAAGAGAAGAAGAAAAAATCAATCTTAATGAATTGCTTTCAGCAGTTATTGAAAACATTGAAGTTATAAAACTTGATGATTAGTGGAGGATATATGTTGGGCAATATTTTATTAGGAATTGTTTCAATTTGTACATTCGTATCATATTTTCCTCAAATTGTTAAAAGTTTAAAAACTAAACAGGCGCAAGATTTAAGCATTGGCTCATGGGTTTTGTGGGTGATTAGTTCAGTTGCTTACACAATGTATGCAGTTTTGTGCACTGATAGTGTGATGTTAATTTTCGAAACTTGTTTGGAATTATCTTTCTGTGTAATAATTCTTGTATGCGCAATTGTGTTTAGAAAAAATAAATAGTCTATATATAGTGTATGTTTTTATATACATACACTTTTTTGTTTTGTTTATTTCAAATTTGGATGATATAATTTTTTAACTTCCTTGACAATTGAAGTGATTATGTTGTATAATCATAATGTTGTAATAGTTTTACAACATGAAAGGTAGGTAAACTATGGACATAGTAAATTTAAGTTTGCTATGTGTGAGTACTCCTGTAACAATTATTTTATCAATTGTTATGTTAGCAATTGGTGGGGGCGTCGGTGTTGGCGCTTTTGCTGTTGTTATGAATAAAAAAACTAAACTAAATAGTATTAAAGCAGATAAAATACTTGCAGATGCTCATGCAGAGGCAGAAAAAATTAAAAAAGAGCAAGTCGAATTAACAAATAAAGAAATTAATCTTTTGAAATCAACCTTCGAAGCAGAAAACAAAGAAAGAAGAGAAGAAAATAAAAGAGCAGAGGATCGCTTATATGCGCGTGAAGACTTGCTTACTAAACGTGAAACAGCGCTAGACAAAAAAATGGAAGAGTTGGAACAATCAAAAGAACGTGTTCACAACCAAATTGAAGCTTTAAACAGCAAGGAAGAAGCTTTAGATGAACTTCAAGCTAGTATCATCAAAGAACTTGAAAAAGTTAGTCAAATGACAACTGAACAAGCAAAACAAGTTATTATTGATCGTTACACTGAAGAAGCAAAAATTGACGCTGTTAAAATTGCGAAAGACATTGAAGATAAGGCTAAAGAAGAAGCTGAAAAGAAAGCAAGAAACATCATAACTCTTGCAATTCAAAAATGTGCTGCTGACCACACAAGTGAAGTGACAACAAGTGTTGTAACACTTCCAAGTGAAGAAATGAAGGGTAGAATCATTGGTCGTGAAGGAAGAAACATCAGAGCTCTTGAAGCTGCAACAGGAATCGACTTCATTGTTGATGACACTCCTGAAGCAATCACACTTTCTGGTTTTGACCCAGTAAGACGTGAAGTTGCTCGTATTGCGCTTGAGAAACTCATTCTTGACGGAAGAATTCACCCAGCAAGAATTGAAGAACTTGTTCAAAAAGTGCAAAGGGATGTTGAAGAAACAATAAAAGAAGCAGGTGATAATGCTTGTTTTGATGCAGACGTTCACAACGTTCACCCTGAAATTGTTAAAGTTTTGGGAAGAAATAAATATAGAACTAGTTATGGTCAAAACGTTTTGAATCACTCACTTGAAGTTTCATTCATTGCTGGAATGTTGGCAAGTGAAATCGGCGCAAACGTTAAAGTTGCGCGTCGTGCAGGTTTGTTGCATGACTTAGGAAAAGCAGTTGACCATGAAGTTGAAGGAACACACGTTTCAATTGGTGTTGAGTTGGCTCGTAAATATAAAGAAAGCGAAGCTGTGATTCACTGTATTGAAGCACACCATAACGACGTTGAACCAAAAACACTTGAAGCTGTTATTGTTCAAGCAGCAGATGCAATTTCAAGTGCAAGACCTGGTGCAAGACGTGAAAGCATTGAAAACTACATCAAACGTCTTCAAGAACTTGAAGAAATAGCAAATTCACATGCTGGAGTTGATAAAACTTATGCAATTCAAGCTGGACGTGAAATCAGAGTTATGGTTAAACCAGAACAAATCAGTGATGACGAAGCTCAAGTTTTGGCTCATGACATTGCAAAAGAAATTGAATCTAAACTTGAATATCCTGGTCACATTAAGGTTAATGTCATTCGCGAAAGCAGATTTAGCGATACTGCTAAGTAATCGATAAAGCGCTGAAGCAAATAAGATAAATATGCTTGACATATTCTTATTACGAAAAAGATTTAGCGATACTGCTAAGTAAAATAAAAAAAGTAGGAGTTAAATCCTACTTTTTTAATACATAAATATTTGCTTTTTTGCCGTTAACCAGAATGTTATATTTGTTTTCACAAAGTAATTTAACTTTGCTTAGTGATTGTTCAAATTCTTCAATATTTCCCATGAGTAATACAATTTTTCCGCTTGGAGAAATAATTCTTTGCATTTCACAAAACAAGAAATCAATTTCAAAAAAGAGAGGGATTATTTCGCTCTTAATCAATTGTGATATTACTATCTAAAACATATAATGTAATAACTTCTGATTCAACTTTTATGCCTGGTCTAAAAACTGTTTGAAATTGTTTTCCCACAGAAATAAATTTAATACTTACAGAAACACCTGTTTCTTGTTTAATAAATTTAGCCAACTTTTTTTCATGAACTGCTTCGTGACCTTTAAGAATAAAGAATGCTTTAATAGCATTACCTATATTTTTCTTTTGTTGATTAGAAATATCTTTCTTTGTGGTAACCTCTGAGAAAACGTTGTATATGGCGCTTACAGCAGTTCCTGTTTTTAATCGTATTACATTATCGGAAGTTTTGTTTTTAATTGGATAGAAGATTGTGTCTTCAAGCAAAACTTCATCTCTTTTAACATTAAGATTAATAGATTTTAATTTATTTTCCATAGTTCCTCCTTATAACAATATTATTAAACAAATAAAAACTTGTCAATAACAATTAAATTTAATTTTTTAGTTGACATTAAGTTCTTAATATTATATACTAGTAAAGTATAGGGGAGTGGCTCAACGGTAGAATAGTGCTCTCCAAAACCATTGGTTGCGTGTTCGAATCGCGTCTCCCCTGCCATATATAGCACTTAATAAGTGCTTTTTTTGTGTTAACAACAAACTGATTTTACTAGCAAAAGCAAAGAAAAATAGTTTATTATTTGAAATTATGATTAAATATGCTATAATTTAATTAGGAGAAGATATGAAAATTGTTTATGAAACTGAAAGACTAATAATTAGACAATGGGAAGAAAAAGATTATTTGGATTTGTATGAATATGCAAGTAATGATGAAGTGACTAAATTTTTGAGTTGGCCAACTTATAAAGATATACAAACTGCCATTGCTAGAATTGACTATTTATTGGACGAATACAAACAAGATAAAGTAGAACATGAATATGCAATTCATCTGAAAGCTGAAAACAAGGTTATTGGTGCAATTGGTCTTATGGATTACAAACAAAAAAATGACGGAATCCTAGAAATTGGTTATGTTTTAAATCCAAAATATCAAGGTTATGGTTATATGACTGAAACCCTTAAAGGAGCTTTTAAATATATTAAAGCAAACAACATCGCAAAGAGAATTGTTTGTATGCACGACACATTGAATGAAAAAAGTGGTAATGTTATGAAACGTGCTGGAATGACCTATGAAGGGACAATGCGTAAAGCAGGAAAAAATAATCTTCATTCAAGGCATGATGTGGTTGTGTATTCAATTTTATATGAAGAAATTGATTTGGAAGATAATCCAAGTGAAACTAAACCAGATAAGGTTGTTATATACACAGACGGCGCGTGCAGTGGCAATCCTGGTGTTGGTGGATGGGGAGCAGTGTTATTCCATGGTGAAACAATGAAAGAAATCAGTGGTTATCAAGAAAACACAACAAACAATCAAATGGAATTGACCGCTGCAATTATGGCGCTAGATAAACTTAAAGTTCCTTGCGAAGTTGACTTATATAGTGATAGTGCATATTTAATTAATGCTTTTAATGAGGATTGGATAACAAGTTGGCAAATGAATGGATTTAAAAATGCGAACAAAAAACCAGTTGCGAATGTTGAATTGTGGCAAAAATTGATTGAATTTAATAATACGCACAAAATAAAATGGATTAAAGTTAAAGGCCATGCAGACAATAAGTATAATAATCGTTGTGACGAACTTGCAACAGGAGAAATTGCAAAACATCAATAAAAAAGGACTAAATTTAGTCCTTTTTTTGTTTTCTTATAATTCTTTGTTTTTAAAGAATTTAACTGCCAACGCGCCAACAATAGTGGAAATTAATAGAATAACACTAATTGTTAAGGCTATGTGAGTTCCTGCGTAAATTTTTGAACCAAAAATAAGATTAAAGAAGTTTTGTGAAACACCATATACTGCACTGCCAAATAAAGAATAGAGTGAGATGTGAGAGAATGGATAATATGCAAGCCAAGTGTTTGCTCCTTGCACAAATATTGGTAAGAATATGTTAATTAAATAAATCACAATCAATATAGTCATTGACATTAAATCCGATTTAAATAAAACTGATAACAACATTGCTATTAATGAATATATAATAAGTTCAAATAGCATACTCACAATGTAAATTGCAATCATTCCAATTGGGTGAGTGGTGAAGGCAATTCCACCATTGAATATTGCCAAAATTGGATTTGATGCAAATCCATAAACAGCTCCGCCAACACACAATGAAATAATCAAACTAAACAACATCAAAATTGATGACATAATCAAGATTGAAAGCCATTTTCCAAAGAACATACTGGTTCGTGACACTGGTCTAATTGCCAAATATCTCATTGAGCCTTCTTTAACTTCACCTGCAATTGAGTGACAAGCAGACATAATGGCATAAATAATAATTACAAATGCGAAAACTTTTAAAATAAAGTAAGAATAGTCAAATGCGTTTATGTCGTTGTTAGAAGTAACACCAATGGTTAAAGGCTTTGCAAAATCGGATTCTGATCTGTTATTTTCAAACAAGTACTCATATCTTTCTAGCAATGATTTTGCATTATAGTTAGAGTAGTTTGATAAGTGTAATATTTTAAGTTCTTCTTGTGTTGAAGATACTTTATCAAAAGCATTTACAATTAATTCATATTTAACAAGGTTAACAAAAGTGTCAACAGTATAGGCATATTTGTTTGCCAATTTATCCATTTCGCTTGCATACTTTGTGTTATAACTTTCATCATTTTTTGCATTCAAAAGTTTTTCTTCAATTTCGGTAGAAATATTATCTAAACGTTGGTTGAGAATAGATAATTTGCTATTTTCAGTTTCTTGAGTATAATCATTTACAAAAGAGGATTTAAGAGTTATATATTTAAATTTGGAAATACTTTCAAACAAATCTGCTTTATATTTGCTTTCATATTCAATGAAGTGATCGGTTAAATTTTCTTTTTCAATCGAAACATTTGCCCAATTTTTAACCTTAGTGTAAGCATCTTTATAAGCATAATAATTTGATTTACTAGTAAGAATAGGATATGAACCTTCTTGTGAAGTTAAAAATGCGGTTTCAATTGCAGTATTTAAATTTTCAAGTGAGTTAACAAAGTTGGCCCTAACAGAGTCAATATGCGACTGAAAAGAACTGTCAGAGGCACAATCTTGATATGCACCATAAATTTCTTCATACTTTTCGATCAACGAATAGATGTATTCTTTATGTGAAAGAGTTTCGTTGTTAATTGTGATGGTGTAGTTTTCAATGGATTTTATTGTGCCTGAAATTTTGGCTTGATTTTCAGCTCTTTTACCAGCAGTATCAGATTTTGTAAAATCTGTATATTTATCAATAAAAGTTACACCTTCAAGTTCAAAAGCTGAATTTTTATAAATGGTTGGTTTATAAATTAAAACTCCAAGAACCAAAATTATTGCAAGCAAAACAGAGAGAATATAAATTCCCTGTTTTGAAACTGTCTTTTTTATTTCAGTTGAAATAATTTTAAACATTTTAACTCCTATAAAACGCTTGATGAAGGTCGTTCATTGTTCAATAATTCAAAGTATAACTCTTCCAAAGACTTTTGAATTTTCTTGATGTTGTAAATCTTAATTTTTTTATTAACTAAATATGAAACAATTATTGCAACATTTTCATCTTTAATATTCAAAACAATAGAACTACCAATAACTTTTGCATGGATGTTATATTTTTCTTTTAAGAGAAGGGCAGCATAATTAGGATAGTTACACAGCAATTGAACGTGTTGTTTTGATTGAAGCATTGCATCAATTTCACGCATGGTTTTGTGTTCAATTATGCGGCCATTATTAATTAATCCAATTACATCACACATTTGTTCCAATTCTGCCAAATTATGACTTGAAATTATGATTGCCATATTTTCTTTTTCTGCAAGAGTTCTTAATATATGACGCATTTCAACAATACCATTTGGGTCAAGACCATTTGTTGGTTCATCCAAAATTAATAGTTTTGGTTTTCCAAGCAATGCTTGTGCAATTCCTAGGCGTTGTTTCATTCCTAAAGAGTAGGTTGAAACTTTGTCGTGAATTCGATTTTCCATTCCAACAAGTTTAACAATTTGATTAATTCGTGTGCTTGCAGCTTTCCCATAAAAACTTGCAAGAATTTTTAAGTTTTTCATGCCACTAAGGTAAGGGTAGAGTTGAGGCATTTCAATTATTCCGCCAATATTCTCTATTGCTTTTTTATAAGCATATTTAATGCTATACCCACAAATTCGCACATCTCCGTTTGTTATAGGGGTAAGTCCTGTTATCATTCTTATTGTTGTTGATTTTCCAGCGCCATTAGGACCAACAAATCCAAAAATTTGACCAGCAAAAACAGAGAAGTTGACATTGTCAACAACTCTTTTGTTTCCATATTCTTTTGTTAAGTTTTGAACGGTTAAAACTGGTATCATAACACTTCCTATTTGTTAAATTTTGACATAAACAAATGTTTAAATAATAAATCGATAAAGTATACAGAAGTCATCATCAGTGGAGCATAAAAACTCTCGAAATTTTGAAATTCTAATATAAGAATTAAAGTGTTGTTCTTCATTTTAATATTAACAATTATACAGACTACTAAGACCATTAAGAATAAACAAATTCCTATGTATAAACGTTGTTTAATTTTTGTATTAAATTGAACTGCCTGATATTTTAGTCTCATCTTATGTAAATTAACTGCAACCACAATAGGGTAGAACAGTGTAATTAAAATTGAAGGGATAAAAAACGCATAATATAAAGAGGTTCTTCCTGTAAATGAAGAAATAATAGCGCTTAAAAGAACAACAAGGATTAAACTCGCACTGGTTGATAATGATTGAATAAGCATAGCATATGATATATTCTTAGATTTTTTGTAGTTATCAGAGTTTTTAAAATCAACATAGTCAACAAATTTAATTTCGGCTTCATTTTTTGGAATAGTGAAATCAACATCAAGAATGGAATTATAAGGTTGATGTGCTTCATTTGTTTGATTTGTTTCGTGAATTATTTGAGATGGTTCAACTTTTTCGGTAAATTTCGAAACAACGTCACTTGTTGCAAACTCTTCATCAATAGCGGTGTTTGAATTTTTAAGAATCTCGGTGTTTGCAACATTAATATCCAATTCAGTTGAATTATCAATGTTATTATCAGAAAAGACTTCTTCTGTTGGTAAAATACTTTCTGATGGTTCCACATTTGTTGGGAGTAGTTGATCCATAATTGAAACTCTTTTTTCAGAAGTTTCAGATTGTTTTATTTCTACCATTGTTTCATCAGATGCTACATCTTCATTAAGAGCATTTTTCAACAAAAAATCATAAGGAGGCAGAGTTGAAACTTGCAACCTTCCATTTTCAGTTAACTTATAGTAGTGACGTTTTCCGCCAATTTCGCTATCTTCCCAATAAGAAGCAATAAACTTTGATTTTTCAAGTTTTTTAAGTAGAGTGTAGAGAGTTGGTTGTTTAATGATAATTTTACCATTAGATTTTGTTTCTATCGCTTTTGTTAATTCAAAACCGTATTTATCACATTCATTTAGTTCCAGAAGAATAAAAGGAATTAAATCAGCAGTTTTCATAACACCCCTTTTGAGCAAAAAAACGCTCATTTTTTATTTATTTTATAAATAAATTATACATTAAAAATTTATGCTAGTCAATAGAAATTTACATTTTGGTGTAATTAATTGTATTTTACACTGCAAATTTAGTATAAAAAAGAGCAAAATAAATTGCTCTAAATATGATTTCTAATTAAACCCACAACCTTACCCAAGATTTCAACATGATCGGTGTATATAGGACTCATTGAAGAGTTTTCAGGTTGAAGTCTAAAAAAACCATTTTCTTTATAAAATCTTTTAACTGTTGCTTCATTATCAATTAAACAAGCCATAATTTCACCATTTCTTGCAACAGATTGCTTTGAGATAACAACATAATCTCCATCGAAAATTCCTGCTTCAATCATGCTATCACCTTTAATTTTAAGAACAAACAAATTAGATCCCATAAAGAAATTTTCGTTAATAACAATTCTGTCAGTCCAATTTTCTTCTGCTAGGATTGGTTGACCTGCAGCAATTGTGCCAACTACGGGAAGAGAGACACTGCTGACCATTGGTTTATCCGCTAATTCAATGGCACGATTTTTATTTTCGCCACGCGTAATTTTACCCATATTTTCAAGTTTTTTAAGGTGATAAACAACACTTGATGTTGAGTCAAGTTTTAATCTTTCACCAATTTCTCTTATTGTTGGTGGGTAATTGTTCTTAAAAATGTATTCTTCAATAAATTCATAAACTTCTTGAGTTTTATCCATGCTTTCTCCTAAAATTTTGGCAATTTTGCTCAATTATCAAAAAAAGAATAACACAAAAGTATAAGATTGTCAAACATTTGTTCGATAAATTTTAAAATTATTTATTTTATAGCTAAAAAATTTTGGTGTAAATTATTTTTAAAAAAAGTTAATAATCATATAATTTTATTTCAAACTAAATAATTATTAACAATATATATGGTATTTCAATAGTTGAAACAACTATATCTATTTCAATTTAACAACACCTGCAACAGAACGTCTTACATCATCAGTTATTGCTGCATAGTGTTTTTTTGTTGTGTTAACATCCTTATGTCCTAAAACCTCTGCAACAATATAAATGTCCTTGGTTTCGCGATAAAGGTTTGTGCCATAAGTGGAGCGAAGTTTGTGTGGTGTAATTTTTTTAAGTGGAGTTGCCACACGTGCATATTTTTTCACCAAATATTCCATTGAACGAACGGACATGCGTTTCTTTTGGCTTGAAATAAATAAAGCTTGTTCTTCTTTTGGAATTTGAAGTGTGTCGCGATAGAGAAGATAATTTTTTAAAATTTCAGCAGTTTCTTCACCAAAGTATAGAATAACTTGATTTCCTCCTTTTCTTGTAACTCTAAACGAATTAAGGTTGAAATTGATATCATCAACATTGAGCCCAACGCATTCACTAACACGTATCCCTGTTGTTAAAAATAGGGAAATAATAGCATTGTCACGTGTTTTAAAGTTTTCATTATACTTCTTTTGATGTTCACTAAAACCAGATAGTGTGTCGCATGAATACATCAGTTCTGCAGTTTCACTTTCTTCCAATCGAATAATTGGTTTTTCGTGAAGTTTAGGAGACCGAACTTTGCTTGCAACATTAGCTCTAAGCATATCCTTACAGAAAAAATATTTAAAAAATGCTCTCAAACTTGATAATTTGCGCAATTTTCCACGTTCGCCATTAGTTAAAACAGTGCCATCATCTTTATCGTAATATGCAATATAAGCCATAAATCTTTCAATAAGTTGGGAGTCAATTTCGTCAATATCAGCAATAGTTATTGACTGAATTTGACGATTGAAAAATTGAGTTTCATATGTCACCAAATAATTGAAGAACAACTTCAAATCAACAGCATAATTTAATCGGGTTAACGGAGTTGTTGTGTCTTGAATTCCAATGAAAAACACACTGCAAAATGGTGGCAATTCAGCAAGCATCTCATTAAGTTTTCTCATGTTCTTACGATTTCTATCTAAATAATAATTGTTGCTCATAAAACCCCCGAAAATTTATCTTATGATAATTATAACTCATCTTTGCGTAAAAACCAAATGTTTCAAGCACTAACTTAAAAATATTTGGTATTGACAAATTACATTTTTGTGTTATAATACCAACCAATTGGAATAAAGGAGAAGATATGACAATAAGATTATTTATGAATGATTATATAGATGTATATATTAAGGAAAATGGAAAAGTTTACGTTGAAATTGGCAAAATTGATGAAAATGGAAATGCTGTTAGCGAAAATATGTATGCAAATTCAAGTTTTGAAACTTTCATGAAATACTTAGGAATTGATGTTTCAGACCTTAATAAAGAAATTGAGGAATATTTGAGTGGGAATGAATTGTTCCTTAGAATCAAAAGTGATAAAGAATCAAATATAACTTATAATTTGCACGACGTGTCAACAAAAGAAGAATTGGTTTCTTATGAAACTTTTGAAGATTTAACTAACGCAGAAGTTTTGCAAATTCAAAATTCAGAATATTAAATTAACAAAATTAAAAAAAATTATTGACATTAAGAAAAATATTTGTTAAAATTTAAATAGTTAAATATATCGTTTGTAAAGAGACTAGCACATTGTTGAAAGCATCAGAGAGTTTGCGGTTGGTGAAAGCAAATTGTTGAATCATTGTGCGTCTACCTCTTGAGATATCTGGTAATGCAGAGCCGATTGCATGGCACAATTTGCAACATAATGAGTGGGATGTTTATATATTACACAATATATAGATGTTCAAATAGAGTGGCACAGTGGTTAAATATCACCTCTAAATTAATTTTTAGAGGTGTTTTTTTTATTTAAGGAGAAATATGAAATTCTATGTTAATCAAATAAAACAAACTCTTAATGGACTAAAACCTTTAAAAGAAGGTGAATATTATGTTGGCTTATTTTCACAGTGTGAAACCACAGCAGAAGGATATTTTTGCGGGTATTATTCAAGTGAAAAATATTTAGATACCAATTTGATTGCTTATTGTATTTATAAAGGAAGTTATTTGTCAGAAAAAGTTAACGAAGTGATTTTGGTAAATAAGTCCTTTTCTGAAATTCAAATAAGCACACATTTATGGACAAAGGTTATAGAAGCATTAAATCTTAAAGATGCAATTAAAAAGTTTGAGAAATCTCAATGGAGACAATGGGAATCTGATAAAGATGAGTACAAAACTATAGGAGGAAAAAATGAGTTATCATAAGTTAGTTAGAGATAAAATTCCGCAAATTATTGAACAAAATGAAGGGCGATCCTGTATAACAAGAAAATTAAATGATGATGAATATCTTGTTGAATTAAATATGAAAATTCAAGAAGAATTGGCAGAATATTTAGAAAGTGGCGAAATTGAAGAACTTGCTGATTTAGAAGAGGTTTTGAGGGCAATATTAGATTGTAAAGGCGTGTCGTACGAAGAATTTGAAAGTATAAGACTTGAAAAAGTTAAAAAACGTGGTGCTTTTAAAGATAGAATATATCTTGAAGGCTTAGAAGAAAAAGAAATATAAGGAGAAAATTATGATAGATATTAATTTAATTAGAACTAACAGAGAGTTGGTTAAAGAAAACATTAAAAAGAAATTCCAAGACAATAAATTACCTTTGGTTGATGAGGTTTTTGAATTAGATAAACAAGTGCGTTTAATTAAGCAAGAAGGTGATGATTTGCGTGCAATGAGAAAAACTCTTTCTAACCAAGTTGGTGCCTTAATGAAAGAAAAGAAAATTGATGAAGCTCAGCTTATTAAAGCTCAAGTTGTTGCAAACAATGAACGTATTTCTGAAATTGAAAAACAAGTTGAAGAATTAGAAGCAAAAATCAAACAAATTATGATGACAATTCCTAACATTGTTGATGACAGTGTTCCTGTAGGCCGTGATGATAGTGAAAACGTGGAAGTTCAGCGTTTTGGTGAAGCTATTGTGCCAAAATATGAAATTCCATATAATGCTGACATTTTAGAAAGAATTAACGGTTTAGATAAAGACAGTGCAGGAAGAACAAGTGGTGCAGGTTTCTATTATTTGCTAGGTGATGCAGCAAGAATTCACGAAGCAATGATTGCCTATGCAAGAGACTATATGATTGAAAAAGGTTTTATTTACGCAATTCCACCATTTATGATTAGAAGTGATGTCGTAACAGGTGTTATGAGCTTTGCCGAAATGGATGCGATGATGTATAAAATTGAAGGTGAAGACTTATATCTTATTGGAACAAGTGAACACTCAATGATTGGAAGATTTAAAGACCAAATGATTAAAGAAACTGAACTTCCAATTAGATTAACATCTTATAGCCCTTGCTTTAGAAAAGAAGGTGGTGCTCATGGCTTGGAAGAAAGAGGAATTTACAGAGTCCATCAATTTGAAAAACAAGAAATGATTGTTCTTTGTAAACCTGAAGATAGCATGGATTGGTACAATAAAATGTGGCAATACACAGTTGAAGTGTTCAGAAATTTAGATATACCAGTTCGTCAGCTTGATTGTTGCACAGGTGATTTGGCTGATTTGAAGGTTAAATCTTGTGACATTGAAGCTTGGAGCCCACGTCAACAAAAATTCTTTGAAGTTGGTTCTTGTTCAACATTGGGTGACGCTCAATCACGTCGTCTTGGAATTAGAGTGAAAGGGGAGAATGGAACATACTATCCTCACACTTTAAATAACACAGTTTTGGCAAGCCCTCGTGGATTAATTGCACTTTTAGAAAATAACTATAACCCTGATGGCTCTATCAATATTCCAAAGGTGTTACAACCATATATGGGTGGAAAAACTAAAATATTACCCAAGAAGTAGTGTTAAAATAGGTAATTAAATTTTTTGATTACCTTTTTTATTGACAAAATAGCAATTGTATGCTATTATTCGCTTAACGGAGAAGAAAATATGACACAAGAAACTAGAAATGTTTTATATAATAAGCAAGCACATGAATTAAATAAAGATGAGGTAGATTATATTTATTCTTTACTAAGGAAAAAAAGGGCGAAATTTAACTTTTGGTTTATATCAATTATGGCACCATTTATGGGTCTTATAGTTCCTTTGGCTTTAGCATATCCATTAGCAACAAGCTTTATTCAATATTTACCAGTAACAACAATTTTGGGAGCTTCCACAGGATTGTTATTAGGTGGGATGATATATACAATGGAACCATCTTTAAAAAGTTTAGGACTAACAAGAAAAGAGTGGAAGGAATTAAAGAAATCTAGAAGATTAAAAGATCTTGATAAACTTGTTAAATTATACGAACAATCAAACAAATCTTATCTTGATGATTTAGTAGAAAGGGAAGTTGAAATTAAAGAAGAAATCAGTGAAAATGAAACTAAAAAAACAAATTTACTTTCTGAATTAGAATTAATTAAAGAAAGAGAAAAAGAAAATACCGGTGAAGAACAAACATCTAAATATACTCAAGAATATGTTGCTGAATTGTTAAAAAGTGAAGAAAATTTACTTATGCGTAGGCTAAACCAATTAAAGCAAGAACAAGAAATGTTGCAAGAAAATGCTGATAATAAAACCATAACGGAATCAGGCAAAAGGGCAGAGCAAAGTATTGATTATATGAAGCAAGCACTTAAAAATTGCCAAGAATTCAATGAAGAATTTAAGGGTGAAACATTTGATAATTAGAATAAAACTCCAACTAAAATAGTTGGAGTTTTATTTCTATTGCATTCTAATTAGAAAATAAAAAGTCCAACACAACAATGTTGGATTTTTTTGTATAACTTAAAACTAAAGAGAGATTCTGTGGCTTTGTTTAGAATGATAATATGAATTTGGTTTTTTACGCAAAGATGTAAATTCTTTTAAATGAGCAGATATACGACTATATATTACAAATCCATATATAATTTCATAATTTTAATTTGAATAACTTATATCACAACAAAAGGATAATAATTTGATAAGGAAATTATAAATATGTAAAATTAAGCATAATTTTTCAATTAACTTAAAATGCGCTGAGACAAAATGACTTAAAAATAGATGAGGAATTGTTCATTTGCAAAAATGCTCTCAGAGCGATTTTGAATAAAAAAGATGACGGATTCATCATTTAGAATTAAACTTTCAAAAAAACTAAAAACATATGATATATCTTATTTTTTAGAAACGTTCTCAGACGAATTCTTATTAAAATAAATGAATGATATGTCATTTGAAAAATTTAAAAAAATTATCAAATTCTAAAATGCGCTGAGACGCATTGGAAAATTTTTAGATGAACAATTCCTCATTTGAAATTTTATAAAATTTTGATGTGTTACAAATCTTTGAATTTAAAATCAAAAAAATCTAATGAATAATTTGAAATCTGCTGTGAGACGCATTCACACAAATTTAAACGATAAATTGTTCATTTAAATTATACAAAACTAAATTTGATTTTTTACAATATTTGTTAAACAAAAAAATTATAAAACTAAATGATAGAATACTCATTTAAAATAATCAAAATGCGTGTGAGCGCAGATTTAGAATAAGAAAAATAGGTAAAATTATAGTTGTGGACAATATTGTAGGTTTGATGTCGAATTATAAAAATATATAGCAAATAAAATCAAGAATGTGGACAAATGAAGCGATATCCACAGGATTTTTTCTCAAAATCGATTATTCTTTGCGCAAAAGAAGAGTTTTGCGCAAAGATATGAATATAAACTTTTTCACCGCTCCATTTTTGTCCACATATAAATATTAATAAACTTATAAGCATTTTCTTATAAATTTGCTTTATCTTTTCTAATCCACCCTATCAATTTAGTCGTCAACACAAGAAAAAAGATGTCAAAAGACACCTTTAATTATAATAATGTTTTTATTGCATTCATTAGTCCAATCTTTCCATGTTGATAGCTTAAGCAACCTTGTAAGAAACCTGCATATGGTTCTCTCATAGGTCCGTCACAACTTAGTTCAATTGAACTTCCCTGATTGAAGCTTCCACTTGCCATAATGATTTTATCTTCGTAACCGTCCATTTCACCAGCAACTAATGTTGTGTTGCTATCAATTGCGCTTGAATATTGTATTGCGCGTGTAAATTCCACCAATTTATCTTTATCATTAAACTTAATGCAACAAACGATATCTGATAAAGTTTCATTAAGGTTTGGAACTGTTTTATAGCCTAAATTTTGCATAACGGCGCTTGTGAGCACAACTAATTTTTTTGCTTGAGCAACCACGTGCGGTGACACAAAAACTCCCTCAAAAAAGGCTTTATAGCCTGGTTCATAAGAACCATTATCTACTCCAAGCGCAGGGCTCATCATCTTGTAAGAAATAAGCTCAACTAATTCACTTTTCCCTGCAATATAGCCACCAGTTGGCGCAATTCCACCGCCCATGTTTTTTAGTAGCGAACCAATGACTAAATCTGCTCCAACATCTGTTGGTTCCAATTTTTCAGTGAATTCACCATAGCAATTGTCAACAACAATATATGCGTTAGTAACTTCTCTAACTGCTTTGATAACGCGTTCAATTTGTGCTATATTTAGTGCATTTCTCAACGAATAGCCACGTGAACGTTGAATATACAACATTTTAGGGTTTAATTCTTTAATTTTTTGTAATATTTCAGGAATGTCAAAATCATTATTCACTAATTCAACTTCGTCATAATGAATGTTGTAATCCTTAAGTGAACCAATGTCTTTCCCCTCCACTCCATATATGATATTTTTCAAGGTGTCATATGGTGTTCCTGAGATGCATAGCATTGTGTCGTTTGGTCGCAAAATTCCAAACAATGATTGGCTAATTGCTTCAGTTCCGCAACTAATGAGTGGGCTCACAAAAGCATCTTCAGTGTTAAAAATGGTTGCAAAAACTTGAGAAATTTTATCTTTCCCTATATCATTATGACCATATCCAGTACTTCCTATGAAATGATATGATTGAATTTCATGTTTGTTGAAAGCATTTAAAACTTTTAATTGATTATAGAATTCAATTTCTTCAATTTCTTTAAATTTTTCTACACATAAATTTTCGCTTGAATTGATAATTTCAAGTGCTGTTTTATCAATGCTAATCATTTAAAAAACTCCTTATTTTTTCTTCTGCTTGTGATAAATCACACAAATCTAGTTGTTTAATCGTTTTTAAGAATGTTAATTGTCGTTTACAATAATTTCTTGTATGCTGTTTAATTAAATCTATGGTTGTTTGCTTGTCCGTTTTTCCTTCAAAATAATCAAACCACTCTTGATATCCAATTGAATGGAAAGCTTGCATATCTCGTGTTGCACCAAGATTTATTAGATTTTTGATTTCATTTTCTAGTCCCAAATCAATCATCTTGTCCACACGTTCATTTATTTTTTGATATATTTGTTCTCTATCAGCAACAATACCAACACTTAATACGTCATAATCTTTTAAAATGCTATCTGTTTTAGTGAGCGTTTCTTGGTTGGTTTCAATTTCAATATATCTAATAACTCTTTTTAAATTGTTTGGATGAACAGTTTTGGCGAGTTCAGAATTCATTGAATTTAAAACATTCCAAACAGCAATATTTCCTTCATTTTGAGCCAATTTTTGATATGTATCACGCAGTATTGGATTTGCATTTGTCCCACCTAAAGAAAAGCCTTCAATTAAAGCTTTTACATACATTCCTGTGCCACCAACAATAATTGGCGTTTTGCCCCTTGAAATGATTGATTTTAGAGCTTTTTCCGTGTCTAAGATAAATTCTCCAACGTTATATGTTTCGTTAAACTCTTTTATATCAATTAAATGATGAGGAATTTTATCCATTGTTGCTTTATCTTCCTTTGCACTGCCAATGTCTAATCCTTTATAAATTTGAACACTGTCAGCAGAAATAATTTCTCCATTTAATTCCTTAGCAATCTTAATTGCCAAACCACTTTTTCCTGAACCAGTTAAACCTGTTATTATAACAACTTTTGTCATACAATCCTCTTAAACCATTTTTCAATTTGTTTCTTTGAAACTGCGGTGATTACTGGTCTACCATGCGGACACAATAAAACGGGATGTTTTTCATCCAAATTTTTGAGTAATTCTTGAATTTCAAAAGTAGATAGCATCATTCCTGATTTCACACTACTCTTGCATGCTTTTTGCATTAAATAATGCTTTATTTCATTGTTAATGCTAGGTTTAATATTCTTCATATCATGTAATAAGTCATCAACAAAATTCTTAAGATTTATGTCTTTAAGTTGCATAGGAATAGAATGAATTATGACTTTTTTGTCACTAAATCTGTCAATTTCAAAACCTAATTCGTTTAAATTCTCTTTAAGACTCATAATGTATGTTATTTCATTTTCTGTGAGTTCTTGTGTGTATGGAACAAGTAAATCTTGGATTACAACGCCACGAGATTCAACTATTGCGGTAAATTTATCATAATTCAAACGTTCATGACCAGCATGAAAATCGAGCAAGAACATATTGTCACCTTTTTCTAAAATTATAAATTCATTGAAAATTTCACCCACAATCTTAAAATCAGGAAGTTTATCAATGTCTTGATATTGCTTTGTTTGTTTAGTATCATGTTCTTTCTCTAATTCTAAATCTTTTTCATCTTGTTTTTGTGACTCAATTATGCTGTCTTTATTTTGTTTTGGTAAATCAAAGATCGTTACTGGTGAATAACTTTCTTGCTTCAGTGATACATTGCTTGAAATAGTTGGAAATATTGTTTTCAAAGGCTCAATTTCAATTTCTTGCAGTGAACTCAAGTCTGTTTTAATCAAACTCTCTTCCACTGGTTTTTCTTCAACGCTGTCAAAAACCTTTTCCTGTGGGTTTAACTGATTGTATATTGACGACCTAATTGTTTGATATACTAAATCATAAATTTTGCTTGGATTTGAGAACTTGACATTCATTTTGCTTGGATGAACATTTACATCAACATCAACTGCCGGCATGCTTAAATTTAGTATATACATAGGAAATTGTCTTGGCATTAAATATTCTTCGTTTGCCATATATGCAGCTTTTGAAACAATTTCATCAATGATATAACGATTGTTTAATATTAATGTTTGATAAGTTGTGTTTGGCTTGCTATAACCAATTTTTGACACATATCCGCTTAGTTTAATATTGTCAATTTCTCGCTCAATATATGTTAGATTTTGTGTAATATCACTTCCATACACACAACATACTGCATCCAATAAAGAATTGCCATTGGTTTGATAGATGAATTTTCCATCTACAATGTATTTAAAAGATATTGTTGGATTTGCAAGAATATATCGAGTAATGATATTTGTTATTTGGCTTTCTTCTTGTTTTGGTTTTTTCAAGAATTTTCTTCTTGCTGGAGTGTTAAAAAACAAGTTGTTAACTTCAATTTTTGTGCCATCTTCACTAATTGTTGCTTCAATTTCACCAAAATCACCACCATTAACCTCAAGTGAATACGCGCAATCTGAAATTTTTGTTTTCGTTGTAAGGTTTGTTTGGCTTACATTTGAAATACTTGCCAAAGCTTCGCCTCTGAAACCAAGTGTTAAGATTTCTTCTAGGTCTTCAATATTTTTAATTTTACTCGTTGCATGAGGTAAAAAAGCTTTAATTATATCATCATAATCAATTCCTTTACCATTGTCTTTAACACAAATATAATCAATTCCGCCATTTCTAATTTCAACAGTGATTTTAGTTGAATTTGCATCTATTGAGTTATCAATCAGTTCTTTAACAATGGAAAAAGGGCTTTCCACAACTTCTCCTGCAGAAATCCTATTAATTATCATGCTATCTAAAACATTAATTGCCATTTTTCCTCTTTTTATTTTTTCACCATTTCAACAAGGTGAGCTAATGTGTCGAATGCAACCATTGGAGACATTTTGTTCATGTCTATTTCTTGCAATATATTAACAAGTTCGCTATCTTTTTTACTTGCATCATTTTGCGCAACTTTTTCGTTTTCAAACTCCTTTATGAGTTCTTTTGCTCGATTGATTATTTGAGCTGGAAGGCCAGCAAGATTTGCAACTTCAATGCCATAACTCTTTGTCGCGCTACCACGCATTATTTTACGCAAGAAAACGAGCTTTCCACCTATTTCCTTAATTGATATGCAATAGTTCTTAACACCATCGTATTGGCTCTCTAATTGCATTAATTCGTGATAATGTGTTGCAAATAATGTTTTTGCACTCAAATTTTTAGATAAATATTCAACCACAGCCCAAGCAATTGACAATCCGTCAAAAGTTGAAGTTCCTCTTCCAACCTCATCCAAAATGATTAAACTATTATTTGTGCAGAAATTTATAATATTTGCAACTTCAATCATTTCAACCATGAATGTTGATTGTCCAACTGCTAAATCATCACTCGCTCCTATACGTGTGAAAATTCTATCGACCAAACAAATATCTGCACTTTCTGCTGGAACAAAACTACCAATATGTGCCATGTATGTTATCAACGCAACTTGTCGCATATATGTTGATTTACCTGCCATGTTTGGACCGGTTAAAATTATTGTTTTTTGGCTGTTATCGTTAAGTGTACAATCATTGGATATAAAATCATTTTTATTAATCTTTTCAATTATTGGATGACGTCCAGCAACAATATTGATTGTTCTATCTTCTGTGATATTTGGACAAACATAATTATTTGCGACAGCCACACAACTTAATGAATATAAACAGTCAACAGTTGAAATAGCGCTGGCAACTTCTTGCATAATCTGAGAGTTCATTAATAATTGAGCTTTTAATTTATTAAAAATTTCTTGTTCCAAAGCGATTGAATTTTCATGACTGCTTAAAACTTGCTCTTCAAACTTTTTAAGTTCTTCAGTGATATATCTTTCGTTATTTGAAATTGTTTGCTTTCTTATATAATGAAAAGGAACTTGCTCACTAAATTGTTTGTTCACTTCAATATAGTATCCAAAAACGCGATTATAACCAACTTTTAAATTCTTAATTCCAGTTAATTCTCTTTCCTTTGCCTGAATTGATAAAATGATGTCTTCCGCATCTTGTTTCATACTTCTTAAAACATCTAAAGATTTGTTGAAACCTTTTTTAATATATCCACCATCTTTTAAAATTGCAGGTGCGTCTTTATCAATTGTTGCATTAATTAAGTTAACAATATCACTGACATCAACAAGTTTGTTTGCTAATTCTGCAAATTGAGAATTCTTTGTGTTTAAAATCTCATTTTTAACATAAGGAACATAAGACAAAGAATTTGCAAGTGCCAAGCAGTCCTTTGGCGTTATAATTCCATATGAAATCTTTCCAACAAGTCTTTCAATGTCTTGTATGTTAGACAAATGATCTTTAAGATTGGTTCTTGTTATTGCGTCTGAATATAATGTTTTCACCATATTTAAACGAGAATTGATTGCAGCCTTATTTTGCAGAGGTTGTCTTAACCATGAACGCAACATTCTTGCACCACCACTTGTTTCAGTTTTATCTAAAACCCATAGTAAACTACCTTGTTTTGAACCATCATGCATAGTTTGTTCAATTTCGAGATTTCGTCGTGTGTTGGTGTCAACATACATAAATTGTTCGTCTTGTAGAATCTTTGGCATTTTTAAATGCTTTAACTCTCTTTTTTGAGTTTCTTTAAAGTATTCCAGCAATGCACCAACAGAAGCTATACAATTCTTTTTATCAAAATCAAAACCTTTTAAACTAGTAAGGTTATATTGTTGCATTATATTTTTTTCTGCAGTGCTTTTGCTAAATGCCCAATTATAGTAAGTATTAAATCTATATCTATCATTAATTTGAACACAAGGAATTTCATTTTCAATAAGTTTTGCTTCATCATTACAAATGATTTCGCTTGGCATCACACGAATTATTTGGTCGTTAATATAACCAACTAAATTCTTTCCAGTATATTCAGAAACATATACTTCGCCAGTTGATATGTCACTATAAGCGTAAGATATAGTATTGTTGTTTTTAAATACACACATAATGTATGTGTTAATGCTTTCATTCAACATAATTGTGTCAACAACTGTACCTGGTGTTATGATTCTAACAACTTCACGTTGCATAACTTTATCAATAATTTTGTCAGTTTGTTCACATATTGCAACTTTATAACCTTTTTCAAGAAGTTTTTGAACATACCCTTCATATGCGTGATGAGGAATTCCGCACATTGGAGCACGTTCTTCCACTCCACAATCTTTTCCTGTTAAAGTTAAATCAAGTTCTTTGCTTGCAACAACTGCATCTTCATTAAACATTTCATAAAAGTCACCTAAGCGATAAAAAAGTATGCAATCTTTATATTGCTCTTTAGTTGCTAAGTATTGTGTCATCATAGGTGATAATTTTTTAACGCTCATCAATAACTCCTGAAAGTTTGTGGTTTCTGATTTCTTCAACTTTCACATCAATAAAATAGTTTTGGTTTTTAAATTTATAAGTTGGAATGTAAATTTCTTTTCCACCATCAGTTAATCCGACCGCAACTCCATTGATATGTTTAATTAAACAGTTATATGTTTTTCCAATGTTCTTGTTTAACATATCTTTAGAAATGATTTTTTGGAGTCTTAACAATTTATTAACTCTTTCGTTTTTAACTTCTTCATCAATTTGGTCATCAAAAGTTGCTGCTGGAGTTCCCGAACGTTTTGAATACATAAAAGCAAATACTTGATCATATTTAACTTTTTTAATTAGTTTCATTGTTTTATTAAAATCATTTTCAGTTTCTCCAGGAAAGCCTACGATAATATCAGTTGAAAGTGAAATGTTTGGAATTGCCCGTTTAACTTTTTTAATTAATTTCATGTAATGCTTTGAATCATAATGTCTGTTCATTTTCTTCAAGATTGCGCTACTACCTGACTGAACTGGCAAATGAAGTGCTTTTGCAACTTTTGTTTCCGTTTTCATAACTTTAATCAAATCATCACCAAAGTCCATTGGATGTGAAGTCATAAACTTAATTTTAAAGTCTCCCTCAATTTGGCAAAGATAACTTAATAATTCACTAAAGGATGTTTTTTCTTCCAAATCTTTACCATATGAATTAACATTCTGTCCAAGTAATGTTATATATTTATAATTTCGATTTTGAACTAAATCCTTAACTTCCTTGTATATTTCATCAATTGGTCTGCTTTTTTCTCTACCGCGGACATATGGAACAATGCAATATGTGCAGAATTTATTGCAACCATAAATTATGTTAACATAGGCATTAGTTTTGTCATCTCTTATGCAGCCTTCAATATCCATTGAAGCATTTGGTGAATCCAAAATTTCAAGAATTCGTTGTTTGTTTTTGCTAAAATCAAGAAGATGTTTTCCAATTGAATTGATGTTATGTGTTCCAACAATGATATCAACAAATGGAAGCTTGTTTTTCATGTTGTATTTTCCATCTTTTTGTTGTGGCATACAACCACACAAAACAATGACATTATTCGGATTTTTTTCTTTCCATTTTCTTAATGCCATAATGTTATTGTATGCTCGGTCTTCCGCTCCTTCTCTAATGCAACAAGTGTTAAAAACAACGACATTTGCCTTTTCAATGTCTTCCGTTTCATTCATCCCTAATGAATATAAGATGCCACGAATTTTTTCGCTTTCATGGACATTCATTTGGCAACCATATGTTACCACGTGATACAATTTACCATTATAATTACTCATGTTTTATATTATAATATAAAATCCTATAATTTTCAACTATTTTTCGCCACAAAAAAATCAAAATGATTATACGAACTTGATTGATTATTAATTATTTATTTAATTTTGCAAATAATATTGTGATGAATGTTGGCCAAAAAATAAGAAAGATATGTCTTGTCCTATCAATTATTATAGGAATAATGTTTCTTTCTTTAGTTTGTACTGTTACTGTATTTTACAATAAATATAACTTGAATATAGAAAAATTAACCAGCTTAAACAATGGTATTAAGGTCTATTCTGCAACAGGAAGCGACAATACTTTATACAACACTAATAGGTCAATTATTGACATTGATGAACTTCCAGAATATGTTAAGGATGCTTTTATTGATATAGAAGATAAACGTTTCTACTCTCACAATGGTTTTGATTTAAAAAGAATTTTAAAGTCAGCAATGGTAAATTTAAACACGAAATCAAAATCTCAAGGAGCATCAACAATTAGTCAACAACTAGTAAAAAACGCTCTTTTATCGAATGAAAAAACATATTCTCGAAAAATTAAAGAAGTTGTTTTATCGGTTAAAATGGAAAAAAAGTTCTCAAAAGATGAGATTTTAGAAATGTATTTAAACACAATTTACTTTGGTTCAAATGCTTATGGGATTGAAAATGCAAGCAAAATTTATTTTGATAAATCTGCCAAAGATTTAACATTAAATGAGGCTTGCTGTTTGGCAGGGTTAATCAAATCTCCTGGATTATATTCTCCCCTATCAAATTACGAAAATGCAATCAAAAGAAAAAATATTGTTGCCAGGAGTATGTTTCAAAATGGAAATATATCAAAAAATGAATACGCAGATATAGTTAAACAAGACATACAACTATCAAAATCAAAAGAAAATAATAATTATGAAAAAGAGGCAATTTTTGAGGCTTGCAGACTGTTAAATATAACCGAAAGAGATTTAATTAATAAAAACTATCAAATTATAACATTCAAACAAGATGATCTTCAAAATCAAATTCAGGAAATAAATTCTGAAGTTTTAAACACAGCTGAAAATTTAACAAATTCAACTTTAGATAGTATGTCTGTTGTTTGCAACACAGATGGTCATGTTTTGGCATATTATGCCAATTCTTGCTTTAATTTACATAATTTAACTAGACAGCCAGCATCCACCTTAAAACCACTTGCAGTGTATTTGCCATGTTTTGAACACAACATATTGTCCCCTGCATCAGTAATTCTTGATGAAGAAATAAATTATGCAGGATTTTGTCCTAAAAATGCAGATAACACATATCGTGGCTATGTTTCAGTTAGAGATTCTCTTTCAAATTCACTTAACATCCCAGCTGTTAAAGCATTAGACTATCTCGGAGTTAGAAAATCAAAAGAAATGTTAAGTAACCTTGGCATCAATATATCAAATAGTGATTTAAATTTAAGCTTAGCTTTGGGATCCGTTAAAAATGGTGTCAATATGTTGGATTTGCTTGCTGCTTACAACACAATTGCCAATCAAGGACGTTATACAAGTTTGTGTTTTGTTAATAAGATTTTGGATGAGAAAGGAAATGTAATCTACTCTCACGAAAATTATTCAACACAGGTTGTGAGCGCTGAAAGTTGCTTTTTGTTGACAGATATATTAAAAGACTGTGCAAAGACAGGGACTGCTAAAAAATTTAATTCATTAAATTTGCCAATTGCCAGCAAAACAGGAACTGCAAGTGTTGAAAATGCAAACACTGACCTATATAATATTTCATACACATCTGAGCATTCTATTTTAACATGGATTGCTGATGTTAACAACAAAACCTTACATTCAAGTTTGTTAAGCTCTGGTCAACCAACTGAAATCAATAAGCAAATATGTGCTTATTTATACACAAGCAAACCACCGAACGATTTTGAAATTCCTTTAGGAGTTCAAAAAGTTGGTTATGATGTTGTTGAACTTGAAAATCAGCAAGTTCTTTTGCAACCAAACCACTCCGTTGAAAGATATATATCTTATGATTATTTTAAAAGTGATAACATTCCTAAAATTTCTTCTAATGATGAAAATTTTAAGTTAGATATTGAAATAAACAAATATGGTGTAATTTTAAGTTTTCATACTAAGAGAAATCAAGAATATAATGTCTATAAACAAACATCAAAAGGATTATCGAAATTGGAAACAATAAAAAATAAAAATGACAATATAGTTGTGAAAGATAGTGACGTTTTCAATTTTGATACAATTGAATATTACATAACGAATCAAGATGATATTATCATTAGTGATATCAAGAAAATCAAACCAAAAGACTATTTAATAACACTTTTAAATAACGAAATTGTTTTAAACAAAAAGAAATGGTTGGTCAGTATCACTCCACGGTAACACTTTTTGCAAGATTGCGTGGCATATCTGGATTCCTTCCGTTTAAAATGGCAATTTGATAACTTAGCAACTGAAAAGGGATTATTGAATAAATTGTGTTATAATATTTGTCATCCAAAGGTTTAATAAACTTACTCATATCTATAACTTTACCTTCTCTTGACTTTATTTCGTTAATTGCATTTTGAAGTTTAGTTGAATCAAGATCTGTGTTTAACGTCAAAACAAAGCTTTCTTTATCAATCAAAGATAAAGTCCCATGTTTCAATTCTCCAGAGAACATTGGTAAGGTATAAATATAATCAATTTCTCTTATTTTTAAGCTTGCTTCAAGTAATATTAGATAGTCTATATCTTTTGCGATTAATATAAGTTTGTCACAGTCCTTCAGTTGTTCCGCCACCTCAGAGATATCCAAATTTTTAATATAATTATCTAAACCATTAATGAAGTTATCTATATCTATGTTATAAGACTTATTCTTTAGTTTATTACACATATAAACAAAAACAAACACTTGGCAACAATATGTTTTTGTGCTGGCAACAGCAATTTCCTTTTCTGCATTGGTAAAAAAATGATAATCTGCCATCTTGGAAATTGTGCTATTGGGTTCATTTGTGATAATTAAAAACTTTCCGTTAAAGCGTTTTATTTGTTCAGCCACCTTAATACAATCTGCTGTTTCACCACTTTGACTAACAATAATGTGTAAATGCTTATTATTTACCTTGTTTGTTATTTCATAATTAGATGCAAGGAAAGTCTCAACATTCTTATGAAGTTCTTTCTTAAATAGATATTCACCGATTAAACATGAATGATATGCCGTTCCACACCCAATTAATGTTATCTTGGTATAGTCATTTAATATGTTTATAATACTATTATTAGAAATTGCCATATATGTATTATTTATTGCCTTAGGTGTTTCAAATATTTCTTTTTCCATATAATGCTTATGCGAAGATAATGTTAGTTCTTTTAATTTATTTGTGTGTTCTATAAACTCCATACCTCTTCCGTCTAGTTTTGTTATTATCATATTCTCTATCTTTATAATATCATTATCTTTAAGTGAGTATAGTTTACCATCTTTTAAACTTGATATATCACTTGATATATATATTTCGTTATTTTTTGATATTAATAGATTAAGTGGACTAAACTTCTTAACCAAATATAAAACACCTTTATTTGTTCCAATAACTAGTGAGAATGTTCCTTCAAGGTCAACAAACATTGATTTTAAAGCTTCGTCTATGCTTTCTTCTCTTGTTTTATATGCCAAGTAGTTTGCAATAACTTCTGTGTCTGTTTCTGAATAAAACATTATACCTTTATCAATTAGTTTTCCTTTTATTATATCTGCATTCTTGATTATACCATTATGTACTATAGTTATTGTTTTGTCATATGAAGTATGAGGATGAGCATTAACTGTGTTAACCACACCATTTGTTGCCCATCTTGTATGACCAAAAGCTAAATTTGTTTTGATTTCGGTTTGGGGAATGTTATCTAATATGCCAACTGCTTTATTTACAATGAAACCATCATTATAATAAGCAATACCACACGAGTCATATCCCCTATATTGTAATAACCTTAATCCATCCATAACTTTTTCATAAGCATTATCTCCAATGCAAGCAAAAATTCCACACATAATTATCTCCTTATAAGTTTGTAAATTTTATCTTCTAAATCTTTATTTTTTTGTGAAAGGATTATAACCACATTAAGTTCATCCACTATTGTGGGTTTAATATTTATTAAGTCAATAATTAATTCACTGTTGTTAATAATCGTTGTTGAAGGACAATATCTTTCAAAATAGTCTTTTACCAGTTCATAATGAGTGCAACCAAGCATAAATTCTTGAAAATTATATAGTTTATGTACCTTTACATGCTTTTTTATTATCTTATCAATCTTTTTATGATTAAATATGTTTAATTCAATTTGCTTTGCCAAAGTTCCGTCTGCAATAACTTCAACGTTTGGTAAGTTCTTTTTGGTTAGTTTTGTTGCGAAATACACTTTTGAGTCATCAAACTTCATTTTGGTTACATTAGGAATTTCAAAGTCTAAACACGCGGACGCTGTGTTGCAAGCAATAATTACCTGTGTAACATGATAGTTTATCTTTAAAGTGGTGATAATCTGACTTATCCTATTGTTTAGCCATTTATGTGTTTTATTACCATATGGCATATATAGATTATCTGCAAAGTAAATATAATTTCCATTTTTGTATTCATCAATCAATTTCCGTAAAATTGAAACTCCACCAATTCCACTATCTATGATTGCTATTGTTTGATTTTCACAATTTAACATAATATAGTTTATGCTTTCAACCCGCAAGTTGACAAAAAGTAGCACAATTTAGAGAAAATATTGTCAAAGCACTTGATTTTTAAAACAAACTTTGTTATACTTGATATCGAATTGGAGGTTTGTAATGGCTAATATTAAATCAGCTAAGAAACGCATTAAAGTTATCGATAGACAAACTTTGGAAAACAAATCATTAAAAACAAAGATTGCAACTTATGTTAAAAAATATAAAGTTGCTGTTGATAACGCTGAAAAAGAAACTGCTGCAAAATTATTGAGCGAAACTTTTTCATTAATTGACACTGCTGTTTCTAAGGGCACTTTGCAAAAAGCAACTGCTAACAGAAAGAAATCAAGATTAAGCTCTTATGCTAACAACAAGTAATTAAAAAAGAACTCTAAATCGTGAGTTCTTTTTTTTGTTTTTTCACCTATATTAATTCTACTATTGCTCTATTCTTCTTTAGCCATTTTTCATACACCTTATGATTAGAGCAACATCTTCCCACTAACGACCAAAATTGAGTGCTGTGGTTTTTTACTTTCGTGTGAGCTAGTTCATGAATTATAACATAATCAACAACACTTTCAGGGCATAAGATCAGCTTATACGTAAAATGTAAACGATTTTTAGGCCCACATGAACCCCAGCATGACTTAGCTGATGATATAGAAATTGAATTATAGTTAAAATCAAATGTATCTGCTAATATCTTTGTTCGCTCAAATATATGTTGTTTTGCAAGTTTTTTTAAAAAAACAATCAGTTTTTCTTTCGATTTAGTTTCTGGCACGTTGATTTTATTGTTTATCACTTCTACTCTTGAAACGTTTGAATAAATAATGTCATATTTCTGCCCCAACAACGTCAATTCTTCATTACCATTAAATGATAATGGTTTAAAAGTGTTGATTAATTGCTCTCTTCTTTTTGAAATTATCCATTGCGATTTTTGATTAACAAAATTACTAATGTCTACTTCTTTGCATTTTAATGGTGCTCTAATGATGAAATCCCCATTACTTTTAACAATCAATGAAATTGATTTTCGTTTTGATCTAATTATTTGGGTTGGTTTGAGTAATTCCAGTTCGTTCATTTTATCTCCTAAAAAATGAGTTCATATAAAGCATTTGTGGCTGTTATCTCACCAGATTTAATTTTATGATCCAATTCGATATACTTTTCATATAAGCCGATATAATATTTCACACCATTACTTGCAACGCTTTTTCTCGACATTGCAACTGCATATGGTTTTATATTTAAAATTTTAGACAGTTCATCATCATCCTTACTCAAAGCAATATATTGCATTCTTTTGAAATATTTACCCATATATGCAAAAATTTCAGACTGAGATTGCGATTTTATTAAATCATTTAAAATTTTTTGATAGTTTGAAAAGTTTTTCGTATCAATAGCATTTGTAAGGTTATAAATTGCATATTCTTGAGAATTTGCAACCAGGTTTGTAACAATATTCATTGTTACAGTTTCCAAATCCACACAATATGATGAGATTTTGTTTAATTCGTTAACTATTTTTGTCATATTGCCATTTGTGGCATCAATAATGTAGTCCAAAGCCTGTTCCTCAATTGATAAATTACATTTAGAAAGATAATTTAAAATATATTTAGTTAAATCATTTCTATCAAGTTTTGAACAATCAACAACCTCACCAACAGTTAAACCTTCAGCTTGGATACACACCACAACCGTTGATTCATTTTCAAAATCAAATTTATTAAGAAATTTCACAATTTCCTGATTAGGATTATTGAAAACAACTAATCTATAGTCATTTACCATTGGGAGTGTTGCAATTTGCTCGTAAGCTTGCTCTTTTTTCATTTTATCGGCATCTACATTAACAAAGTTGAATTCTTCTAAATCCTTAATAAGATATGATTTAATGTTTGATAGAGCTTGCTTAACCAAGTAAAAATCATCACCTTTTAGATTATATAAAGGCTTAACCATTTCTTTAATGTTTTTGTTTAATTCGATAAATTTCATATTCTCTCCTATTATATCAGACAATAAAACAACAAAGCAACAATTGGCAATGCTGAAACGATTTTATATTGATATTTTGCGGTGCAAAAACGACTTATAAATAACAAAAGAACAAAATATATTATAATTGCAATATAGTTAAATTCAATTGTATTAAAGTTAGAAATTGAAAGATTGCCAAGAGTTGTTGCAATCAAGTTAATTAAATTGAATATGTAATCAACTGGCATCAACACATATGAAACAATTGAAAACGGTATTGATACAATTGAAACCACAAAAACGATACTAAATGCAACCGTGAAAATTGGAATTAAAATCACATTTGCAATCAAAGATATCACGTTGAGTGTTCTAAAATAGAAAGCCATAATCATAACAATTGCAATGCTTGTTGCCAAGCTTATTGCAGCAGCGTCTCTAATTTTTGCATTCATATGAGTTTTTGCTAAAGCCCTTCTTATTGGGCGGTAAAGCATTGTTATTCCAATCACGCATGAAAAACTTAGCAAGAACGCAACATCAAACACACAGAACGGATTAATTAAAAATATCACAATTCCCGCCACAGATATTGAATTAAAACTATCATATTGCTTATGAAGAATTTGAGATAACAATAGAATTAAAGACATGATTGTTGCTCTTATTATTGAAACTGAATAATCACAAATGTACATATAAAGCATTAAGAAAACTGCAGTGACAAAAAATTTAAGCCAACCTTTTACCTTTAATTTCTTAAAAATAAGATTTAGAATTCCAACAATAATTCCAACGTGCAAACCAGATACAGCAAGCAGATGCGCAACACCAGAAAGTTTATACACTGAATATTGCTTATCTGATAATAAATCCTTATCTCCAAACAATGCTGAATAGGCAATTTCGGCATTCTCATTTGTTAGTCCAAGCTCAAGATTATCTTTAACTCTCTCCCTTATTGCTTCTGCAAATGTTTTATCTGTCGATATATGTTTAACATTAATCATGAAAGCACTCGTTGTATATTTTAAATCGTCTTCATATAAACTTGAACTAGGTGTGTCGTAATAGAATAAATCACTTTTATAAAATCTGTATGGTTCAAATTCAATTAAGCTTCCAATTTCAATGTTTTCAAAAAGTCCGTCATTGTCATAGATGTATATTATTATGTTATCATTAATTTTTTTATCGTCAAATTTTAAACTATCAGCTTCAACTTTTATCATTCCATCATATTCGTCAACAATATTGTAAATTCTTGCTTGTATGCTTGAAGGTGTGTAATCTACGGATTTATTAAAATTAAATACTGCAAGATTATATAATCCCAAACCAACTCCAAAGGCAATAACAGGAACAAGCACATATTGAGGTTTCTTTTTTAATATTGCAATAATCGTTAATGCAACAGCAATTGATATAGTTGTAATTATTGTGAGAACGGTGTTTTTAGGCGCATAGAATGAAAAAACACTTCCTAAAAGAAGGAATCCAAACACCAAACATAACGGTCGATAATTAAACCATCTCTCTTTCATTTATTCCATTATATCATAAAAAATAAAATCTTACTATAAATTTCAAAAATTTAATGCAAGCACTTGAAAATTTTTTTCTAATATGATATGATAACTAAGTAATCTAGATATGGCCTTATAGTCTAGAGGTTAGGACACGGCCCTCTCAAGGCTGAGACCGGAGTTCAATTCTCCGTAAGGCTACCATAGTAGAAAGAGTCGAACCCCAACGGGTTGGGCTTTTTTATTGATTGAAAAATTATAATTAATCTCTACTTGTAGTAAAAAAATTCTAATTGAAATATGTTTTTTATATTATATGTTCAATTGTCAATATTCAAGTATTGTGTATAAGAAATAAGATATGTTTGTTTAAATCTTATATTGGGATTCTGATTATTTTATGTGGGTACAATGAAAAAACGAACGGATTATTGTTCGTTTTTTATTGCTGTTGATTGTTTTCAACTTGAGTTTTGTTTGATTTCTTATTGGTTATCCCTGTTGTGTAAACTCGTAATTGAATCAATCCATTAATTACAAGGTATAATCCAAAGCCTAAAATTACAACACCATTAATAATTCCAACTAATGCATTGTAAAAGTGCATGTTTTTTACAGGAAACAAAGATAAAAGCGCCATTTGTGTTAAAACAATGTTATTCAATGCTGTTGCAAAGTTTGTAAACTTATATTCTTTAATTAACATTGTTTTGCCTCGTGTGTTAAATAACCCCATAATTGAGACTGTCATACTATAAGTTGCAAATGAGGCAATCATAATTGCAATAACCATGTTGTATTCAATACCATATGGATTTCCAACTAGATTTGCAGTATAAATAATATAAAAGATACTTGAAATTAACAATATTGCTCCACCGCGTATGTATGTCTTGAGATCTTTTAAATCATCTTTATTTTTCCATAAACCTCTTGAACAGTTTGCTTTAACAAGTCCAATTAATAGGTTGTATATAGCAACGGCGATAAGCAAAGGTGTTTTAAATACAATACCAACAATGATTTTAAATGCAAAATAACACAGGTTTTTAAGCAACGCCATAATTCCATATGCTATTGTCCTGTTCTTTTCCGGAATTCGTTGAAATGTTCGAAACAAATCTTTCATCTTTAAATAATTATACCATATTTAATTTAATTTTCAATATAATTTACAAGAGAAATTTAAACTTTTTATAATTTATGTTGGAATTAATCAAAATATAATTAAAGAATTAAAAAAGCAAGAATTATTTCTTGCTTTTAATATTGTTTCCCAAAGTACACTCTATATTTACTCTCTTTACCACAATAAACACATTTATGAGCGTTATCCATAGAATGTATAACTCGAGTTTTAATTGTTGTATTTTGACGAATTTTTTCTTCACAGTTTGAATTTCCGCAATGATATGACAAAACAACCTTTTTGTTGTTTACAGCATTTACCATATCATCATAATTTTCAGTTTCTACGATTGCAGAATTGAAATTTTCAACTGCTTGATTATACATGTTTTCTTGGATATCTTTAAGTAAGTTTTCAACCTCTTCTTTTATGTTACTTAAATTTAATTGTACTTTTTCATGAGTGTCGCGTCTTACAGCTGTTGCAACACCGTTTTCAATATCTCTTGGGCCAATTTCAAGACGAAGTGGCACTCCTTTCATTTCATATTCATTAAATTTCCAACCTGGAGTGTTATTTGAATTGTCAAGTTTAACTCTTAAATCTGCAGTTTCAAGAATGTTTTTAACTTCTTCACACTTTTCAATAACACCTTCTTTTTTGCTTGCAATTGGAATTATAACCGTTTGAATTGGAGCAACATTTGGCGGCATTCTAAGGCCACGTTCATCACCATGAACCATAACCAAAGCACCAATAAGTCTTGTGCTAACACCCCAACTTGTTGAATATCCATATTCAAGTTGACCTTCTTTATTTAAGAACTTAATATTGCTTGCTTTAGCAAAATTTTGACCCAAATCATGAGTTGTTCCAGATTGCAAACACTTTCCGTCTTTCATGATTGCTTCCATGCTATATGTTACTAATGCGCCAGCAAATTTTTCATTCTCTGTTTTTCTTCCTGTGAGGGTTGGAATGGCTAAAAGATTTTTTAAACAATCTGTGTAAACCTTTAACATTGTTTTCGCATCATTTTCTGCATCTTCTGGACACGATTGAACAGTATGTCCTTCTTGCCATAAGAATTCACTTGTTCTTAAGAAAGGTCTAGTTGTTTTTTCCCATCTTAATACATTACACCATTGATTCATTTTAACAGGTAAATCACGATAAGATTTAATCCATTTTGAATACATGTCGCATATAATTGTTTCACTTGTTGGGCGAATTATTAGTTTTTCATTTAATTCTTCACCACCAGCATGAGTTACAACTGCAACTTCTGGAGCAAAACCTTCAACATGTTCTGCTTCTTTCATTAAAAAACTTTCAGGAATTAGCATTGGAAAATATGCATTTTCAACTCCTTGTTTTCTAAATTCCTTATTTAAATAGTTTTGAATGTTTTCCCATATTGCATAGCCATATGGTTTAATAACCATTGTTCCTTTAACTGGTCCATAATCAACCATGTCAGTCTTTAACACAACGTCAGTATACCATTGTGCAAAATCTGTATTAATATCTGCAATATCTGTTACAAATTGTTTATTCTCCATCGTTTTCATCCTTTTCGTTAAATTCTTTCTTTATCATTATAATCTTTCCTTTTGCTTTTTCCAACTCTTTTAGGCAACTTTTTGCCAGTTTACAGCCTTCTTCATATAGCTTTAAACTTTCGTCAAGATTAGTTCCTTGTTCAAGCAATTTTGCTATTTCTTCTAACCTTTTAATATTTTGTTCTAACATATTTTCTCCTTATTAGTTACTTTTGCATTGAATTTTAAGTTAAGGGTTCGTATTTCAATATTATCGCCAACCTGCGTATTTTCAAAGTTAATTGGTTCATTTTTGTTTGTTGCATATGAATAACCAGACATCAACAACTTGCTGGGGTTTAACTTATCTAGTGTGTTTAATGATATATTAACTCTATATATTGAATTTTCAATTTTGTTTTCAGTTGATTTTTCAACTCTGTTTAACAAATCATTAATATTAAGAATCTGATCATTTGTCATTGACGTTACATTTCTTTCAATGTCATTTATATTGGTCATAACATTTGTGTTTAGTTCGTTAAATTGGTTTAAAACCAAATTTTGAATATTAGTTGCAACATCTTTTACATATCTCTTTAATTCAGTACAATCAAAAGTTACCAACTCGGCTGCAGCGCTTGGTGTTGGAGCTCTTAGGTCTGAAACAAAATCAAGAATTGAAAAGTCTGTTTCATGCCCCACAGCACTTATAATCGGTTTGTTACAAATATAAGCAATTCTTGCAAGTTCTTCGTCGTTGAAAGGCATTAAGTCTTCAATGCTTCCGCCACCACGCGCAACAATGATAACATCAACGTCTGTCATATTATCAAAGTAAGTTATGCCCTGAATAACGTCAGAAACTGCAAACTTTCCTTGCACTTGTGCATCATAAACGTAAATATCAAGGTTTGGATTTCTTCTGCTTGTGACATTCTTGATATCTTGCAAAACTGCACCAGTTTTACTTGTTACCACTCCAATTGAATTTACAAATTTTGGAATTGGAATTTTATTTTCGGTACTAAACAATCCTTCTTTCTCTAGTTTATCTTTGAGCTCTAAGAATTGCTTATATAACTCACCTTGTCCGCAAGGTTCAATCGTTAGTGCATTAAAAGTTAATTTCCCACCTTTTGGATAATATTTAATATTTCCACGACATTGAACCATATCTCCAATTTTATAGTCATTTTTGCAACCAAATTGAACACAACTTAATAAATTATCATTATCTTTTAAGGTGAAATATGCAATGTTTCTTGTAATCGAAAAACTAGACAACTCACCAGTCACAGTTATGTCTTCCCAAACAACTTCATTGTCTATGATATTTTTTATTATTCTATTTAATTCAGAAACACTAAAAATTTTCATTATTTAACTATGTCAGCAAGCACTCCGTTAATAAATCTTGGACTTTTGTCTGTTGAATATTTTTTTGCAAGTTCAACAGCTTCATTAATTACCACTTCTTTCGGGTTTTCATTAATGAATTTAAGTTCAATAACCGCCAATGTGATTATTGCAAGGTCAATTTTAAATAATCTTTCAATTGTGTAACCTTTCAAATGAGATGAAATGATTTCATTGATTTCTGAATAATTACTTGCAAAAGCTTTCAAGATTTTAGATGTAAATTCTAAGCCTTCTTTGTCTGCTTGCTCTAATTCATCCGACTCTTCAGCATTAAAAAACTTTGAGTATATTGTTTTAAAAGCAAGTTCTCTTGCACTTGTTCTTTTCATGTGTTTTCTCCTAAATTGTTTTAAATTTTATCACAAAAGAGAAAAATTCTCTCTAATTTTAGAGAGAAATTTTTTCTGCATCTTTAATGTTAACGTTAATTGCCTTAATTTTCAATGGCAACAATGATGTTAAACTATTCTTAACGTTTTGTTGAATTCTATACACAATATCGTTTACTTCGCAGTCAGTTGAAACAACAACGTAAATATCAATAACAACACCATTTTGAGTGTTTTTAATTCTAACACCTTTACCAACATTTTTGGTAAACAAACGTTTGAATGTTAATTTCTTAGGTTGATATACGTCAACAACACCTTTAATTTCTTTGGTTGCCAAACTTACAATTGACAAAATCATGTTTTGATTCATGTAAGTATTATGTTCACCATTTAAATTTTTAATTTGTGCCATAATTTATTCCCTCTTTAGTGTATTATACCACAAGTTTCTGTTTTTTGCAATGATTTGAAATAAATAAATTGTAAATCTTTCAATTCATTATTCTGAAGGGATGATAATAATTTTGTCGAGTTCAACGTTCAATTGTTCTGTTACAACTGTTGTGATTTGAGCAACTTCGGCAGAAGTCAATTCTGCTGATTTAACAAAGACATTAACATTTGATGAAGATGATGTTACAATTGCATCTGAAAAGCCCTTTCCACGAATAATTCCTTCAGTTACTAATTCTTTTTCCATTTGCGTAATGAGAGCTATTTTGTTAGCTTCTGCTTCAACTTTTGCTTCTTCGCTTGATGTTGCGCTGGCAATTATTGAATCATAAAATTGAATTTCTTGTGTTCTTGTTGCTTCACGTTCAGATCTATAGTTTGTGTAGAAGTTCGCTGACGTTGTGCTGGCACTTGTTTGAGTTGCTCCGCTTGATAACGAACTATTAAGCGCCACATTAACATAACCTGTTACTAATAATAATGCTACCATAGCAGATAAAATAATAATTTTTTTCTTTTTTGATAATGTTTTCATAAATCCTCCTATTCACTTGATAAAATTTCAATGTTTCCATTTGTCACATCAACCACAGCTTGAATTGCATGAAGAACTTTCATTTTATTGGCAGTGTTATTTACACCTTTTGCTGTAACTAAAACACCTTTAATTTCTGGGAATGTTGTAATGCTTATTTTATCATCAACAACTTCCATGTCGTTTAAATTTAGGGTTATCATAACTCTGACGTTACTAACACCAGCAATGTTTGACAAACTTTCTTCGAGGTTTTGTTCAATTCTTTCAATATAGCTTGTGATGGACATATCATTTGATAAATTCAATTGAGTTTTTTCTTTTGATTTGTTTGTAGACATATAAATCAGTACTATTATCACAATAAAAATTATAGCAATATAAATTTCAATGTGTTTTATGTTCTTTAGTTTACTGAGCCAAGTTACTGTTGGCTGTTTTTCTTTATCACTCATCAATGATTATCTCCTCTTCGGTTAAGTTTGTATTCTCCTTAATGATTTCCATAATGAATTCATACTTATTTATATGCTGCTTGTCCGCGCTAATTTCCAAATTTTTTAAATTTGCATAACATGAATTATATTTTAATTCGTTATTTTCAATCGAAAACTTGATTATTATGTCGACTCCGGAAAATCCTTCTTCATTTAAGACTTTTTCAATATTTGTTTCTAGTGATGTTGCTCGCATAGTATAAATATATTTAAGCAAATTATCATTGATATTATATTCTTCATATTTGATTGTGAAGTCGTGTGATTTGTTTAAAAATTTGATCACAGGGCTTATTATCACTGCTACAACGAAAATAGAATATATTCCCTTTATATATTTGCTTATACTCCCACTTGGAACAATAATATCAATAAAAACACCTGCAATCACAATTCCTAAAATACTTAATATATAACCTGCCATCACACCACCACATTAGAAGTTGTCATCACCAAACCTATTGAAATTAAATACATAAATCCAATTGCTATTATTGCACTTGAAAGCATTGTTATTGATTTTGAAGTTGATGACAAGAAATTTGAAGTTTTGCTGTTGCCAAGTGGTTGCAAAACTGCCGAAACGAGTTTTAACATTAAACTGAAAACAACAATTTCCAATAAAGGCGAAATTATCGTTGAAATAATCATTAAAACTCCAACTAAGCCAACAGCATTTTTAATCAGTAATGTGCTTGACATTATTAAATCCATTCCATCAGACAAAAAACCTCCCATCACTGGAACGTAACTTTTTATTGTATATTTGGTTGTTCTTATGCTAAGGCTATCAAAACTTCCGACCGCAATTCCTTGCAATGAAAAAATAGCAAAAAATAAAGTAAAAACAAGTCCAACGCTCCATTTAAATAAACTTGAAATGAATGAGCTAAACTTATCAATTTTAATGTTGTCTGACAAATTAGAAATAATTCCAAACACAAAACTTATCATAAACAATGGCAAAATAAAGAAATTAAAAAAATCTGCAACATATGTTGAAATTATTGCCACAATTGGTTTAAAAGCTCCTGCACTGGCATTTGCTCCAAGACCTATCATAAGTGTTAACAAAATTGGAAACAACGTGTTCATTTGCGACACCATGGTGTCTATTGCTTTACCTGTTGATTTTGACAAGTTTGTTACAATTCCGATAACCAATACACAAACTGATAAGAAACAAACTAAGCTAATTAAATTACTTGTTGATTTTTCATTAAATTTACTTTTAATTCCGTTTAACAAATTGCTTATCACACCTATTCCAATGATGATCGAAATGATCGGTAAATATTTTACAACCATCTCAACAAGATTTGAACATAAACTTGCGAAAAAATTTGAATAATCAACCGCACTTTCACCTGAAATAATGGAATATACTTTAGCTTTTACGCTTTCAATTGAAAATATATTGGTATCCTTTGAATTAAAGTCGTAAATAACATCGTTGAAACCGGAAAAATCGATTTCTTTTAATTCATCAACAACTGCACTATTTAGATCTTCGTTTAGCGAATAAAGTTTTTCAGATGCACAAAAGGTTTCAAGTGGTGATATAATTGAGAACAAAGAAACTAAAACAATCATGAGTATTATTATTACATTGTTACTACGTTGTTCAATAAAATGTTTTCTTTTCATTCTTATCATAAAAGGGCCACCACCATGTCAATGACTGTTGTTATAATTGGCATTGCAATAACAAGAATAATCAGTTTTGCTGAAAACAAAATTTTATCTGCAACGCTGCTCGCTCCAGCATCTAAACATATGTTTGCTCCAAATTCCGCAATGTATCCAATTGCAACAATTTTAAGTAGTGGGGTTAATAATGTACTTTCAACACCTGTTTTATGAAAAATTTGATAAAAAGAAACTATGACAGAGTTTAACACATTAACTGCCATAACGATAATTAATATACTTCCAACAATTGTAATCAACATGGCAATTTCTGGCCTTGTTTGCTTTATAAGCATATGTGCAAAAACCGTGACCAATGCCACTGCTAAAATTTTTAATAATTCAATCATAACACCTAAAACACGAACAAATTCTTAACTGTAACAAACAAATCTTCAACCAAGTCTACCATAATTAAAAGACTAATAATTAACCCTGCAAGTGTTGTTATATGTGCAATCTCTTCTTTTCCGCAATATTTTAAAATTTGGTTTACAATTGACGTTATAAGTCCAATTCCAGCTAATTTGAAAATAATTTCCATACACTCTCCTTTTTTGTTAAATCAAAATAACAGCAAGTCCAATTGCAAATAAAAGTGATAATTTTAAAATCATTGGACACAACTTATTCTTATCGTTTTGTGCCTTTGATAACTTTTCGTCAATTTCAACAATGAATGTTTCGATTTGATTAATTTCATTTTTTGCATCAAGTTTTCCAATGTTTGTTACAATTGTTTCCATTTGATTTTTTTCTTCATGGTCCAGTATTTTTATTTCGCTAAAATCTAAGTTGTTAGTTTTTAAATAGTTTTTATATGAATTAATAAATAAATTGAACTGTTTTTTTGCTTTCACTTTTTCTAAAAAGTCAATAATTTTTTCTTGTCTAAACGATAGATTCAGCTTAAATTGATTCAAAAACATTTTTAAGTTATTATAAAAATCATATTTTTCTTTATATTGTTCACTTAATGAATGTGCAATCAACATAATCACACAAATTAAAACAACAATTAAAATCCATTTCATGACTCACTCCACTAAATTCTGCAAAACAAACAATTCAGTTTTTCATCATAAATTTGCGCCAATGTCCCAGGGCCATCTTCATTTGTCAAAACAACAAAACGTGAAAAAATCTTATTATCAATAATCTCATCAAAACCCTTTTTCCTTTTCAGCTGATTTAAGTCCTTTGCATGAATTGTTGCAATAACATTAACCCCACAATTCATTGCTTCAAGAAGTGAATTAAGGTCATAATCCAAATCAATTTCATCAGTCACAATAACGTCTGGGCTCATGCTCCTTATACCATTTTTGAAAGCAAATGTTTTACTACAATTTGTGTATATATCACAAAAACCGCCTAAATATTGATTAATCTCACCATTAGAAACAGAACAAATTTCATTTCGTTCATCAGCAATTAGAATATTTATCGGCAAGTTCTTCTCATTAAGTTGAAAAATGAAATCTCTTAAAAATGTGGTCTTACCGCATCCTGGTGATGAAATAATCAGCGTGTTTTTCACATTTTCATCAACCAAAAAATCATAAGCCGGAACACTGCAATTTCTAATTGTATGTGGAATTCGTATGTTAACAGATTGAAAATCTTTTATTGTTACAACCTTGTTTTCATCCATAACAACTGTCCCACATAGCCCAACTCTTATGCCTTTATTTAAGGTAATATAACCATTAATTATGCTTTCATTGAATGCATAAAGTGAATTTTCGCTTATTTTTTTAATGAAATTGTCTAGAATAAATCGATTTATTACAATGAATTCGCCATTGTCACTCTTTAAAAAATACTTTTTATTCTTAATCACTATAATGATTTTTTCATTGACTCTCATTCTAATTTCAGTGATGTCATTAAAACTAAAATTTTTGATAATTAAATTATAAATATCTCTGTCCAAATAATCTTTTAACATATTTAAAAATATTAAAAAATGCCGTTTTTCATGCAGAAAAAAAACCAATACTGCAATAGTATCGGTTTTTCGTTCTTTTATTTAATATTAGTTAAAATTTTGCATTTTTAATTAGACAAAATCCTACACTCTTTCCATGTATTCACCAGTTCTTGTGTCAACACGAACTCTTTCACCTTCGTTAACAAACAATGGAACTTGAATTACATATCCTGTTTCTAAAGTTGCTGGTTTACCACCAGTTTTAACTGTGTCACCTCTAACACCTGGTTCTGCCTTAGTGATTGTTAATTCAACAAACATAGGTGGTTCAACATTGATTGGTTGACCATTATAGAATTGAACTTGACAGTTTGTATTTTCAACGATAAAGTTCAAAGCTTCTTTAACACTATCATAGTTGAAAGGAATTTGATCATATGTTTCATTATCCATGAAATAGTATAATCCACCTTCATTATACAAATACATCATTTCTTTTCTTTCAATTGAAATGTCGTTGATTTTTTCACTTGGATTATAAGTTCTTTCCAAAACTTTGCCAGTTAAAACATTTTTAATTGTTGTTCTAACAAATGCTGCTCCCTTTCCTGGTTTAACGTGTTGAAAGTCAACAACTAAAAACAAACTTGGTTTTTTAGGATCAGTTGATGAACCATCATCAAAAATCACGCCTTTTCTAATATCTCCTGCTGTAATCATTTAAATTTTCTCCTTTAATTATAATTTATCTATTTCATTATAGCATATTTATTAAGTTATGCCAACTTTTAACCTAAGAAAAGTGACATTTTTGCTATATTTTCTTTAATATCCACCAAAGCAATGGTATCAATTTCGTCTTCTATTGAATAAATGCCATTAGGTTTAGTGAGATTAAGTCTTTGTCCGTTTAAAAGTTTAAACACTTCATTTTCGTTTAAATTCAACTTTTCAAAGGTTAAAATTGCTTTAATTGGAATAATTGAATTTTGAACATCATCAATTTCTTGAATGTCTATACAACTATTTAAATCAAAATTCCCAACTTTAGTTCGGACAAGTTCAGTCATGGTTGCTAATGTATTTAGTTCATATGCAATATCTCGTCCGATTGAGCGAATATATGTTCCACTACCACATTCAATTTCCAATGTTAAACTACCATTCAAATAAGATAATAGTTTAATATTGAAAATTTCAACCACTTTAGGTTTTAATTTAAATTCCACACCTGTTCTTGCTAAATCATAGGCTCTTTGACCATTTATTGATTTCGCACTATATTTGGGTGGAACTTGACTAATTTTTCCAACAAACTTAGGCAAAACATTTAAAATTTCATCCTCTGTTGGTATAGTATTACAACTCAGTTCTATTTTACCAGTTGCATCTAAAGTGTCGGTAACATAGCCAAACTGAAAAGTTGCAACATATGTTTTTGTTTTTTCTTGCATTAAATCAAATAATTTTGTTGCTTTTCCAACAGTCACAAGCAAAACGCCTGTTGCCATTGGATCGAGTGTACCTAAATGACCAGCTTTGAGTGGTTTCAGCTTGTATTTCAGCTTGTTTACCACATCAAAACTAGTCCAGTCTTTAGGTTTATTTATTGGAATTATTCCTCTATTCTTCATCATCATTATCATCTTCGGTTGAATAAGTGATGTTTTTTAAGATATTTTCAATGTTTGAAGCATATTCAACTGATTCATCCTTTAAAAATTCTAATCTTGGAGTTATTCTAAGTTTTATCATCTTGCTTAATCTTCCACGAATAAAACCTGCCGCACCTTTAATTCGATTTAAAACTTCATTTGACGGTGTTGAACCAATTGATGTTATGAAAACCCTACAATATGACAAATCTGGTGTGGTTTCAACGTTACTCACACTAATTATTGCGTCAATTTGCGGATCTCTAACTTCATTGTCGATAATGTGAGAAATTGCTTTTTGGATTTCACTGTTGATTCTTTCAATTCTAACACTTTTCATTAATCATCAATCCTTTTAAGAGTATAACATTCAATAATATCACCAACTGCAACGTCATCATAGTTAGTTTTAATACCACATTCACGGTCTTTGCCAACTTCTTTCACGTCGTCTTTAACCACTTTAACTGATTTAATGTCAGTTGTTGTGATTAATTCACCATTACGATATATCTTTGCGTGTTCATTACGAACAATTTTACCATCTCTAACCATTGATCCAGCAACAATTCCCGCATTTGAAAGTTTAAACACCATCATAACTTCTGCTTTTCCAAGGTAGACTTCTTCATATTTAGGTTCTTTCATACCTTTAATTACACGTTCTAACTCTTCGAGCAATTCATATATGATTTTATAAGAATATATCTTAATTTTCATTCTTTCAGCAAGAGTTTTGACTTTACTATCTTGACCAATATTAAATGCAATCACCATTGCATTTGATGCCCCTGCAAGAATTAAATCACTTTCACTCACTGCACCCACACCACTGTGAAGAATGTTAATTTTAACTTCGTCATTAACAAGTTTCATCACAGAACCTTTGATTGCTTCAAGTGAGCCATGAACATCAGTCTTAAGAACAATATTCAAAATCTTCATATCTTTTTCACTTGTTTTTTGTAACAAGTCTTCAAGAGTGTTTCCACCACTACCTTTAATAAGTTCTTCTTTTTGTTTTGCTTTTCTTTCTTCAACAATTTGTTTAGATAATTTTTCATCAACAACTGTAAATGTTTCACCTGCTGGTGGCACTTCATTAAAGCCCAAAACAGTTACTGGCATAGAAGGAGTTGCAACTTTAACTTGTTTGTTGTTCTCATCAATCATTGCTTTAACCTTACACAATGTTGTTCCACAAACAATTGTATCACCAACCTTAAGAGAACCATCTCTAACAATTAATGATGCAATTGGACCACGGCCCTTGTCAAGACGTGCTTCCATAACAGTTCCCATTGCCGGAATATTTGGATTTGCTTTTAATCCTTGAACGTCTGCAACAAGCAAGATTGTTTCAAGGAGTTTGTCAATTCCTTCACCAGTTTTTGCTGAAATCTTACAAATAATTGCGTCACCACCCCATGCTTCTGGCAAAACATTATGTTCAGCCAACTGTTGCATTATTCTATCTGGTTGGGCTTGAGGTTTATCCATTTTGTTAATTGCAACAATCATTGGAATGTTTGCAGATTTAATGTGATTAATTGCTTCGACTGTTTGTGGCATAATTCCATCATCTGCCGCAACAATTAAAATTGCAATATCAGTTACTGACGCACCACGAGCACGCATTGCAGTAAATGCTTCGTGACCTGGAGTGTCAATAAATGTTATATATTTATCGTTTACATTCACTCTGTAAGCACCGATTGCTTGAGTGATTCCTCCAGCTTCGCTTAATGTTACTTTTGATTTTCTGATATAGTCAAGCAAGCTTGTTTTACCATGGTCAACGTGACCCATAACTGTTACAATTGGAGCACGTTCGACTGCTTCATCTTCGTTATATGAACGCATTGTATTTTGCAAATCAAGAAGTTTTTCTTCACTTGTTTTATCTAGTTTTTGTATGAGTTCAATGCCCATATCAGATAAAATAAGTTCAGCTGTTGCAAAGTCTATTGTTGAATTGATTGTAACCATCATACCCAAAATCATAAATTTCTTGATGATTTCGCTTACCGGTTTTCCGCTCACTTCACTAAGGAGTTTTACTGTGATGTTATCAGTTGTGATTACTGCTGGACCTTGAGGTTTAACAACTTCACTTGTTTCAACATCCTTTTTCTTAGTTTTAACTTTACGATTAATTACTCTATCTTCATCACCAGTATCAAGCATACCACGTTTTAACAAATCGCGTTTTGAATATGCTCTTTTTTCTTCGAATCTTTCATTATCCTTCTTCTTATTTACAAAGGTTCTTGCTGGAGATGCTGTTATGACTGGTTGAGCATAATTAATTGACGGACGTTTATTCATTACGTCCTTATTTTGCATTGGTTTTTGACCAGGTTTAAAGTTAGGATTAAAAGGTCTTGTTCCATTACCCATTGGGCGAGGATTTTGACCAGGTTTATAATTAGGGTTAAACGGTCTTGTTCCATTTTGGTTATTTCTATTTTGCCCTTGATATCTATTATTAGAATTTTGTTGATTGAATCTATTGTTTATGTCAGAAGAATTGCGATTTTGATAGTTATTGTTTCTGTCATCTCTTTGTTTTGGTTGAGAATTTTGTTGCTTTTGTTGAGGTTGAGGTTGAACCTTAACTTCTACTTTTGATTCAGCAAAAACTTCAGAAGGTTTTTCTTCTGTTTTAATTTCTACTTTTGGTTCTGGTTTTTCAGATAGAGTTTTTGCTTCGCTTAATATAAGCGTGTTCTCTTTTTCCTTTATAGTTCTCAACAAGGCAGTCATTTCACCTTTAAGAGTGTAAAACTTTTCAGCAAGGTTGATGATTTGCTTTTCTCCCACCATTGCTTGAAGTTGCTTTATTGATCTATATTCTTGATTCTTTACTTCGTTAGCCAATACTGTTTTTCTCCTTTATAATTGCTTTACTTAAATTCTCTTCTGTTAGTCCGACAATTTTAACATCATCAAACTTTATTAAATCTGACAGAGGAACATTTGAAACAATAAATTTACATTTATGTTTGTTCGCTATGTTTTTTGCAAGATCTTTAAGGTTTTGACTTGCGGAATTACAAACAATGATCAGATGCAACTGTTTCATTGTTTTTTTCAATGCAGTTTGCCCCATAATGCAGTTGTTTGATTTTTGAGCAAAACCCAAATAACTAATTATTTTGTTCATACTCTCCTAACATCTCATAGATTTTTACATCTAAGTTTGTTTTAAAAGACCTATTTAAAAGTCTTTTCTTTATAGTTAATTCAACACATTTAATGTCTCGGCACACATATGCACCGCGACCACCAAGATTATTTTTTTCGTCAATTACATATTCGTCATTAATTCGTGCTATTCTTAGCATATCATTTTGATGTTTGTTTAATTTGCAAGCAACACATCTTCGTTCTTGTTTAATATGCACAACTTTCTCCTATTCATCAATATCATCAAAGAAATCGTCATCTAAAATTATGTTTGCACTGCTTGTGCTCAAAACATCATTAGATTTTGGAGCTTCCAATGCTGAAGTTGGTTTAACATCTATTTTATAACCTGTAAGTTTTGCTGCCAAACGAACGTTGTGTCCGCCTTTACCAATAGCTAGAGACAACTTGTTTTCTGGAACAAGCACATTTGCAACACCTGCGGCTGTGTCAACAGTGATTTCACTAACTTCTGCTGGACTTAATGCTGCAACAATGTAATCTGCTGGATTTTCGCTATAATTAATGATGTCAATCTTTTCTCCATTAAGTTCATTGATAACTGAATTAATTCTTGCGCCTTTATTACCAATACAAGCGCCAACAGCATCAAGATTTTGAACGCTTGTTGACACTGCGATTTTTGTACGTAATCCTGCTTCACGAACCAAGCCAACAATTGAGACTTCACCATTGTTTAATTCAGGAACTTCCATTTCAAGCAACATTTTAACAAAGTTTGGATGAGTTCTACTCACTTGAACTACTGTTCCACGGAAGTCATCTTTAATGTGACGAACATAAACTTTTGCTCTATCGCCTGGCTTAAAGTTATCAGTTGACAACATATCACGTTTTGTAAGAAGTCCTTCCAAAGTTGTTCCACCAATTTCAAGATAAACATTGTCAACATCAAGACGTTTAACATTTGCGACAATGATTTTGCCTTCTTTTTCAGCAATATCTTTATAAATTGATTGTTTTTCAATTTCTTTAATGCCTTGAGTGATAACTTGTTTTGCAGTTTGAACAGCAATTCTGTTAAAGTCTTTTGTTGATTCTTCTTTCATAATCATGTCGCCAACTTTGTAAGACTTTTTAATTTGTTTTGCTTCTTCTAAACTAATTTCTTTTTCTTCATCTTCAACTGTATCAACAACTGTTCTATATGAATATGCTTTAATTGTGAACTTTTCTGGATTAAGTTTCACCATTGTGTTTGGTGCCGCACCACTTTGTCTTTTAAGTGCAGCTGTTAACGCTCTTTCCAACATTGGGATGAATGTTCCTTCAGGAATACCCCTTTCTGCTTCTAAATCTTTTAATGCTTCAAAAAAATCTTTACTAGTCATATTAAATTAAAACTCCTTCTTTTAAAACTCTATATATGGTGTAATATATGCAATGTCTTTAAGGTTTATTTTTATGTTTTCATCATCAACACTTAAAATAACACTATCTTCAGTTTTTTGTTTTAATGTTGCAACAAATTCCTTTCTTCCATCAATTTTTGCATACAATTTCACATTAACTTGTTTATTTTCGTATTTCTTAAATTGCCAATCATATTTAAGTGGTTTATCTAATCCATATGATGAAATATCCAAATAATATGGTGCGTCTCCAGTTGGATTCAACTCTTCCAATGGTTCATCAATAAGGCGACTCACTTCCACGCAATCATCAACTGTTACACCAGTTTCCTTTTCAATGTAAATTATTAAATGCATTCCGTCATTTTTTTTTGCATATTCCACTTCAACAAGTTGAATATCACCAGTGAAAAGTGGATTAATTTTTTCATAAACTAAATCTGCAACTTTCATTTTTACTCCCCAAATATAGATTTTTTCATAATAGGTTTTCCAAAACATTTGGTCACACCCTATAAAAATCAATTAGGAGTGGCGCCGGCCACTCCTAGTAGTTATTTGTATTATAACATACAACTTCTAATAAATCAATAGTTTTTATAATATTTTCATATAATTTTTTTGAATTTGTTTGAACTTATGCATTTATAGGAGTTTTGTGTTTTCCTTGAACGATTATGCTTGCTTCTTAGTGAGAGGGAAATACAAAACTTCCATCTTGGCAAGTTTAAAGAACGAAGGTCCCTTATGCCATATTCATAAGTTTAATAAATGCTTTGGCGGTTGCTGTTGCGTCATCAATTGCTCTATGCGCGTTTTCCAAACTTATATTCAATTTTTCGACTATTGTTCCAAGTTTATAGTTTTTAAGCCCTGGAAGTTTCTGTCTTGCCATTACCAATGTATCCATTGTTGGATGATTAAAATTATATGACAACTTCTTCGAGATATTGTGTATGAAAGACATGTCAAACGCTGTATTTTGTGCCACAATTGTTGCTCCGTCACAAAATTTATAGAAGTCTGGCATCACATAATTTATTGTTGGAGCATCTTTAACCATGTCATCATTAATGCTTGTTAGCTCTGTGATTTCTCTTGGAATATGTTTTGATGGTTTTATAAAAGTTGAAAATACTTCATCAATTCTGCCATTAACAACCTTACATGCTCCAATTTCAATTATCTCTTCTTTAAGTGGATCCAACCCGGTTGTTTCAACGTCGAAAACAACATATGTACCATCAAAAGTTTTAGAGTCGTCATCAAAAAGCCCCGCTTGCTCATAGTCAATATATTTTTCAGGTAATATAGTGTGATAATCTTCGTTTACGTGCTTAAAACCAGATTTTATCTCTTCTCTTTTATAGTCGCAACGTGCAATGGAGTTCGCTGTAAAATTAAGTTTTCCATTAAACTCACGGAAAGAACCAAAACAACAAATTTTCATTCCAACTTCAATTAAATCACCTTTGATTTCATCATGCTGTTTTGGGAAAACTGAGCAATAAAGCACTTTATTATCATTCTTAATTGAAAAGTTATAGAACGTGCGCTCAATTTCAGTTTCTTCCTTGTTTTTAGTTATTTTGCGCTTATAAGTTTTCTTTTGAATAGTTGTAACTTCACCGCAGATAACAACGTTTTCAATTGCGGTTTTAACTTTTGTGTAATCAATTGCAAGAGAATATTCATTTTTGCCTATGATATCGGCGATATTTGATAGTTCATATACTGTTTTTTCTTCTGCTTCCTTGATGCTTGCCATGAGCTCCATATTCTTTTCAATTTGATTTGAAGATTCAATTTCATCATCCTTTTTATCAAAAGAAACAACGAAATCCGCAAAGAAACTATCTTTAAGTTTATCTTCAATTATTGATTCTCTGTTAAGGCTTTTGGCATGATCATAACTAGATGGCGTTAGTTTTAACTTAATTGTTACTTTTAAATTCTCTATTTCAACAGAAACATCATCGTATGTAAAACTTTTGGAAATCGATGGAAAGTTATTAATAATTGTTGTGTATGTATGATTCGCAATGGCACGTTTATCTAACGGACAACTCTTAAACACCAACTCAAAACGGATAAAATCCCCGATTAGTTCCTTAACCTTTGTGATGATTGTTGTTTTATTTTCTTCATTTGGTGTGAAATTTTCAGGATTATATAAAAAATTAATTACACAAGTGTTCGTTTTTTCCGTGTAAACAGCATCTTTAAATTTTAGTCCTTGGTAAATCAAATCTAAGATTTCAATTCCTTCTCTCATACTTGGATTATAGCAAAAAAAATTGAGAGTGTCAACACACTCCCAATCATAATTATGCTTATTTATAGTATAAATTGCAATATATCAACCACTATCACAAAGCCAAACAAAGCAATCAAACCGATGTTATTAACCATATTGACAATTTCACGTTTTACAGGTTTTTTCCTTATCCACTCAATCGCAACAAATATCATTTGGAATCCATCTAACGCTGGAATTGGAAGCAAATTGAAAACTGCAAGATTAACAGCAATCAATGGTAATAATAATAATAGCATATTTTGTTGTGTATAATTTGCAATCATTTTAACGGTTGTAACAGGGCCTCCTAGCGAAGTGATTGATAATTGACCAGTTAACAATTGACCAAATATCACAAGAACTTTCCATGCCCATTTACAAGTAAATGGAACTGCCTCCGTTAATGCTTCAAAGAAAGAATATTTATAAGTTCGAAGTCCAAATTCTTTGCTGTTTTCATCTTCAGACGCAAGTAATGTCCAACCCGAATATACTCCATTTGAATCGTATATTGTGTTAACATATCCCTCAACTTCTATTTTTTTTCCGTCACGCTTAACGTTGAAAGTTATTGGAGTTTTAACTAAGAAATATGTTTTACCATCTTCAGTGAAGCTATTTATTTCTAGTGTAACATCACCATTATAATCAGAATGATAAATAGTAAGATATCTTGATATCAATGATGAGAAATATTCATCATCAACGAAATCAATTTGTCTATTTTCAATTCCGTAAATAACATCACCAGACTGCAAGCAATTATAATTAATTGATGTTGCATCAACGTTTTTCACTTGAACCAAATCATAACCTGATGAAATAAGCAAAATGAAAGAGAAAATAATACCACTTAAGAAGTTAAAGAAAGCCCCACAAAACAAAACAATTAAGCGTTTCCAAGGTTTTTGATTATTGAATGCTTGAGGGTTGTCCTTATTCTCTTCAGTTTCACCTTCAAAAGCGCAATAACCACCTAAAGGAAATGCTCTAAGTGAAACCAATTCACCTTGTTTATTTTTTCTTTGAAAAATTTTTGGGCCAAAACCAATACTAAATTCATTTATTTTGAACTTCAATATTTTTCCAGCAATATAATGTCCCAGTTCGTGAATAAGCACCATAAACAATAAAACAAGAATGGCTATAAGAATATAGCCAATATACTTGAATGTTGATGATGCGCTTAATAATGTTGAAATCATATATAGAATTAATTATTGCAATAAAATGAAAAATATAACAATATAGACAAAAGTTGATATAAATATCATTGCATCAATTCTGTCTAACATACCGCCGTGACCAGGAAAAATATTCCCACTATCTTTCACTCCGGCATTACGTTTAAGTTTGCTTTCAAACAAATCACCTATTTGTCCTAAAACTGAGCCAAACAAACCGATAAGTAAGAAATGCCACCAAGTTAAATCGAATTTAGACAAAACTCCAGATAATGCTGACACGTTATATGTTAACAAATACACAAGCATTGCGCCTACAATACCACCAATAAGACCGCCAATTGCTCCACTAATTGTCTTATTTGGACTAATTTTTGGAGCAAGTTTTGGACCCTTTAGTGTTCTACCAACTAGATATGCGAACGTGTCAGTTAACCATGTTATTGCAAACAACATGATAATGAAAACAAATGAGAAGTATTCAACACCTGCATAAAATCTATCTGCATGATTAAAGTTCAACAGCAAGCAGAAGAAAAAGCTTGGATATATGCACGCAAGAAGTGTGTTTAAGCTTGTAACCAGATGTTGCTTCGCTGGGATGTTTTTGTCTTTAAAAAATTCAATAAGCAAAGAAACAAGCCAGTATGCAAACAACACAACAACTTCAATGAGCAAGATTTCATAGAATTTAACTTTGTTCTGACAAATTAACAATGTTATGTAATTAACGACACAATACATTGATGCCATTAGTTTATTTACTTTTCTCTTGTTTGCTTCAAGCATATTGCAAATTTCAAAGCCTGCAACAATTGTCACACCCAAAATGAATATATCAAAAATATAATCACCAATTTGATGTGGCAAAAGTTTGCTTAAAATCGCAAGGACTGAAGCCAAAACTATGTAAATGCTAGTTATAGATCTTTGTTTCATTTCTACCCTTTTATTGCGCCAAATCTACGATTTCTCTTCATGTAACTTTGTAATGCTTTAATTAAGTCTTTCTTTGAGAAACTTGGCCAGTATGTTTTTGGAAAATACCATTCGCTGTATGTTGCCTGCCAAGGCAAAAAGTTGCTTGTTCTTTGTTCGCCAGAAGTTCTTATGATAAAGTCAACAGGCAACAAATCTGCGGTGTATAAATACTTTTCGAAAGTTTTTGCGTCAATATCTTTTTCACCTGACTCGATAATTTTGTTAACAGCATTTAAGATTTCTTCTCTTCCACCATAGTTAATGCAAGCATTAAGAACAAAACCAGTTCTATCCTTGGTCATTTTCATAAGTTCTTTTGCTTTTCGTCTAACTTCTTCACTAAGACGAGGATCTTCCATGTCACCGCAGATTATAATTCTTACGTCTTTATCTGCATACTCTTTTTTATATTCATCTAGAACTTGGTTAAATGTGTCCATTAAATATTTAACTTCTTGTTCTGGTCTATTCCAGTTTTGCTTTGAAAAACAATATATTGACAGGTTTTTAATTCCTAATTCTTGACAATACTCAATATGTTTTTTTAGGTTTTCAAAACCAACTTTGTGACCAGCACTCCTTGGCAAACCACGTTGTTTTGCCCAACGCCCATTGCCATCAATAATGAGAGCAATGTGCTTTGGCATACGAGGATCGTTTTTTATCTTTTCGATATTCAAACTAAACCTCCATAATTTCTGCAATTTTCTTGTCACAACTTATGTCTGCTTTTTCGGTGAATGCGTCCAATTTCTTTTGAACCTCTTTATCAAGTGTTGCATACTCATCTTCACTGATTTCACTATTCTTTTTTGCGTCTTTGAAAACATCAAGGCAATCACGACGTGCATTTCTCATTGCAACCTTACATTCTTCCAACAAGCGTTTTGCATCTTTAGTGTATTCCTTACGTCTTTCTTCGGTAAGCATTGGGAAGCCAACACGAATAATTTTTCCATCGTCACTAACTGAAACACCCAAGTTTGCTGCTTCAATTCCGATTTTAATGTCACGCAAAGTGCTTGCATCATATGGGGCTACAACCAACATTCTTGCATCTTGAACCATGATGTTACTTGTTTGAATTATTGGAGCTTTTGTTCCATAATAGTCAACCTTAATATTTTCAATGAGTTTTGGATTTGCTCTTCCAACACGAATCATTAAAAGATTATCCAAAAATCTGTTGTATACCTTATCTAAATTTTCTTCATACTCCATAAGAGCCATTTCTGTCATTTCGTTCATAATTTCTCCTTTTTACTATTGTTTTTTACTTGTAAATAGACAAGATTTAAAAGAGATAATATATGGTTTAAATTAAATCAATATAATTTCTCCTTTAATTTGATTGATTTGCTTGTAAGGAGTTATATATCTTGTTTTTTACAAGAACATTCCTCCCATAATTAAAAATATTATATATTTTTATGAATTAAAAGAATTGATTGTTTAAATCAATTCAGCACATATCGTTATCTATAATACCTTATTTTAAAAAAAATAGCAAGTAATTTAACTTGCTATTCCTTTCAAACTAAGATATTAGTTTTTCTTTGATTGTGCTGCTACTTCGGCTGCAAAGTCGTCATTTCTCTTTTCAAGACCTTCACCCATAACCATAAGGTGGAATCTTCTGATTGTAAGTTTTTCACCGATTTTTGCAGTAAGTTCAGCTAAAACGTCTTTAACTTTCTTCTTACCATCTGGATCTTTGATGTAAACTTGTTCCATAAGAACAACTTCATCATAGTATTTTTTGATTTTTCCATCAACGATTTTATCAACCATTGCTTCAGGTTTTCCTTCATTCAAAAGTTGAGCACGATAGATTTTTCTTTCTTCTTGTTCTTTTTCAGCTGGAAGTTCTTCAATGTTAACACAAAGTGGACGATTTGCAACAACTTGCATTGCAACATTGTGCAAAAATTCTTTAAATTCTGGGTTTTTAGCAACGAAGTCAGTTTCACAGTTACCTTCAACTAAAGCTGCAAATGCACCACCACCGTGGATGTAACATTCAATTGTTCCTTCTGCAGCAATTCTGCTTTGTTTTTTAGCAGCTTTTGCAGCTCCGCTTTCACGAAGAATTTCAACGGCTTTGTCCATATTTCCATTAGCTTCAACCAAAGCCTTTTTGCAGTCCATCATACCTGCACCAGTCATTTCTCTTAATTCAGCTACCATTTTTGCTGTTATTGGCATAAAATTTTTCCTCCCCTTTTTAAATTATGCGTTTTCTTGAGTTTCTTCAGCTTTTTCTTTTTTAGCTGGAGCACGTTTTTTAGAAACTTTCTTTTCAGCTTTTTGAGCTTCTTCTTTTACAACATCACCAGTTACCATAGCTTCCATAGAAACTTCTTCATCACTTGCTGTTAAATCGTGAAGAACAACTCCACCTTTAGCTTCCAAGATTGCATCTGTTAAAGCACTTAAAATAAGTTTAACTGAACCGCTTGCATCATCATTTGCTGGAATGCAAACATCAACATCATCTGGATTGCTGTTTGTGTCAACAATACCAACTGTTGGGATGCCAAGACGTTTTGCTTCTTGAATTGCAATGTGTTCTGTTGATGGGTCTACGATAATCATAAGACCTGGAAGAGATGTCATATCCTTAATACCGCTTAAGTTAGCAGCAAGTTTATCTCTTTCTTGTTTTAATTTGATAACTTCTTTCTTTGGAAGAAGATCAAAGTCACCCAATGTTTCCATTTGGTTAAGTTTGTTCATTCTGTCAATTCTCTTTCTGATTGTTGAGAAGTTAGTGAGTGTTCCACCCAACCAACGAGAACTTACATAGAACATATTTGCTCTTTCAGCTTCTTGTTTAACGATTTCGCCTTTCTTAGTTCCAACGTAAAGAACGTTAGCACCTGCAAGCACTTTTTCTTTGATGAAAACATAAGCTTCATCGATTTGTTTTGAAGTGTCTTCAAGGTTCAAGATATGAATATCATTTCTTGCTGTGAAGATATACTTCTTCATTTTAGGATTCCATTTCCTAGTTGGATGACCGAAGTGACATCCGGCTTCCAATAATTGTTTCATTGAAATTACTGACATATTTATTTTTCCTCCTGTTTACGTCTTCCCTATTAATCAATTTGCTATGAACCAAAACGCTAAATTACAACAAGACATTGTTCGACTTATCTTAATTTTGCAATCCCACGTTCGGCAACAGACAAGCAATCATAATAGGTGCTTATTCATTGAACGTATATAATATAACATATTAAAAACTAAATGTCAACCACTTTTGTCAAGTTTCTTAGCTTAACATAATAGTTGTTGACAAACAAGCAAAATCGTGATATATTACAATAAAGTTATTGCAAGGAGATTTTAAATGCTTAATCTTAATAGTGAAAGCGATTTGTATAAACATCAAGAATTTAAATTTAGAAAAATAGAATATTGGCCTGATGACAATAGCCCTGATGATAATATGTTGTTTTGTATACAATATGCTACAAAAAATTTAGAAAGGTTTGCGTTGTTTTCCATTCCTATTTCACAAAAAGAATTTAATACAATTTCATTTAGAGTTAACTTAGAAATGGAATTTGAACACTTAGAATTAATTGAATGCGCTAAAAAATTATTAAAAAAATATCCTGAATTAACACAAAACGTTTTAGAAAGTCTGCCACTATGCGTTTTTGCAAACCAAGAACAAATGATGGAAATTTTTGAAACAATTAAAGACAATGAAAAACAAATTATGATCGCAAATTATGTGGTTAGTGAAAGAAGTCCCAAATCAAGTAAAAGTAATTATAAAAAACTAATCGAAAATTATAACAATAATTTTGACATATAAGGAGAGAATTATGAAAAACAAAATCAAAGCTGACAAATATGGATTTTATTTGTATGACACATCAAGAGAAACACATGGAATGCGTCACTTAGACTTGCATTATGCAAATGAACAATCAAATGAAGATGTTATCTTTACCTACGCGTTTGCAAGTAAAGGATTGTTCAAAACCTTGACTAAATACAAAGAACTTGAACATAAGTTCAGAGATTATAATATCGTTCAAGGCATTGCATTTATTGTTAACTCTTCAAGATATGGATGGATGAGACGTTTTAATGAAGAAAGCCTTGAAACCGACTTTTTAGATAATATTCCAGATTCTTTAATTACTAACGACGTGGCAATGCAAGAATTACTTTCAAATTTAAATCAAGCAAATAAACATTTGGTGGTTTATGTTGGTGATTACATTAAAGAAAGAAGAAAACAAATTGAAGAAGAAAAACAAGCATATTTAGAGGCAAATAAAGAAACTTTTGATAAATATGACCAACTTAAAGAAGAATTTAAATTTTAACATGAAAAAACAACTCGAAATGAGTTGTTTTTTATTTTAAACATTTGATATGTTAACCATTGTTTTAACTAAATCGTCATACATTTTTCTAACTTGTTTCTTTTCTTCAATTGTCATTAAAAGTGCATATGCTTGACATTCATTGAATGATTCCATATGTCTTTTCATGACATGAATTCCATATCTTTCTTTCATATCTTGAAGCATTTTAATATCATCACAAGCGCATATTCCAGCTTGCGTTCTCAAACCATAGTTACCTTCAATTAAATCTGCTGGCAACTCTTCTCTTATTGCTCCAGCCAAAACATCTCGCATTGCTTTGTGATACACTTCATTGTCACATGTTGTGTAAGATAAATAGATGTTTTTAACTTGTTTTCCAAATTTTTCCCAATCTTTATCTTTTTGCAATTCTTTATAAACTGCCTTTAATTCTTTCATTAGAGTTGCTTTACACTGAGCAATTTGCTTTTCTTCATCAATTTTTTCAACTGCCATATTTTTCTCCTTTGTTAATTATTTATTTCCTGCATCATCACCGATAAGTGTTTTGTAGATTGTTAGCACCTCATCAATTGTTGCGTCGTCTCTTTCAATGTCGATTGTGCCTTTGAGTTCATCAATAACAAAAAGTACACCTTCACCTTCTCCAACACCTTGCATTGGGGTAACTGGAATCATGATTGCATAAAGAAGTCCTGTTCTCTCAAGCGGAATCACTGCCACTTGTTCAAACTCAATTGGTTTGTTTTCTGCATCATAAAGGATAATATTATCCATATTTTTTTCATCCAAAATTTGTTCAATTGGATTTTTTGCTGTTAATTTATTATTTTTATCTGCCATTTTAATTCTCCTAAACTTTATTTTAACATAAACAGTTTGTGAAAATCAAGCTATTTAAGTAAGTTATAAATCTTAAAGTATTTCTTTTTTGATTCATTATCCCATTCTGTCATTCTAAACGAAACTCAGTGAAGTTGAAGTTTTTGCCAATTATTCATAAGGTTTTGTTATACAGATCCTTCGACTACGCTCAGGATAACAACGAATTAAGACAAATCTAACAACACTTAGATAAAACTCTCTTTTGTAATGCAAAGTTTAATTGTTTGAAGATTAGATTGTGACTTACACCAAATTTTATTTAAAGCGAAGTTTGTTTGCCTGAACGACTTAGCGAGAATTTTGGTTACTTTGCGCCAAAGTATGCCAAAATGAGCGCGTTTAATGAGTGGCAACTAACGAGCTACATCAAGATAATCCTGCAATATGATTGAAGCCGCCACCGCATCTAGTTTTTCTTTTCTCTTCTTCCAATCGCGCTCCGTTTCCTTTAACATTTCTTCTGCCATAAGTGATGAAAGACGCTCGTCAACAAACTCGATTTTAATATCAACATTTTCGGCCAATTTTGCCATAAATTCACGAGTTTTTTTGGCAATTTCTTGTTCCTCTCCTGCCATGTTCATTGGAAGTCCACACACAATTTCATCAACATTCTTTGTTTTTATGATATTAATTAAATGCTGAATATCAAGATCATCGCCTTTTCTTCCATATGTCTCAAAAGGTGATGCCAAGAACTTTGTATCATCACTGAGGGCTATGCCAATGCGAGCAAGCCCAAAATCAATTCCCATTGCTTTCATATTTATATGATACCACATTTAAATGAAAAATCAAATTATTTTCGTTAAATTAAATAAAAAAACTCAACATTGTTGAGTCTTTCTAAACTTCCAAATTATTATCAAGCAATTTTCTTAATGTTGTACCATTTCTTCTCAAACGATCTAGTCCAGAATTAACGAGATCTGCAACTCTGCTTCTTGAAACATTATATATACGTGCAATATCTCCGAAACTGACCTCTTCACCTGTTTTAAATCCGAATTTTAAACCTATAGCTTCTTTTTGTTTTGACGATAATCTATGTCCTACTCTTATTAATAATCTTCTAACATCTTCTCTGTTTAATTCAATAGTATCTAGTTCACATGATTCTATTTGATCTTTCTTCCATGTTACACTACTTTGTGGCATTGTTTCCACCAGTTGCTGTCCGACATATGCGTGTGAATACATTCTGTTAACAAATTTAATCGCATAAAAATTCAACATACTGCTTGCATAGTATGTGAATTGATCTGGAAGTTCTGTATAGTTTAACAAATATTTGTTCAAACGTTCCAAACAATATGACAATGTTTCATCGTATGGAATCACTTCTTCTATGTCATAACGAGCAAAAATATCAGCCAAAACATTATTCATTGGTTTAATTGTTAATTCTATCAATCGAGTTAAAACTGTTTTATCACCATGCTTAAAACGATCGCAAATCTCTTTATATTCTTTTTCTGTTATATCTGGAGCATTTTGATAGACAGAATTACCAATTTCAATATACTTTTGTTTTCGATGTTCACGAAGAATTTTATCGTTCGTAAAAATTGGCAACGTAACATCTTCTTCTTTTAATTTCATAAAACCCTTCCTTTTGCTAAGAATATACCATAATCGACAATTTGTCAATGATCATTTTTAATATTTTTAACAAAATTTGAAGTTAATATAAAAAAAGAATCTCTCATCGAGATTCCTAAATTAATCTTCTTCTTTTTTTTGTTTTGTTTGAGACTTAATTTCATCGCTGATATCTTCAATAATTTCTTTTCCTTTTTCCACTCCCTTTTCAACTTTATCAGCCAGACATTTATTGGTTTTAACAGCAACAGCTCCCACAAGGAAACCAAGTCCCATTCCAATTAGTAAATCTTTCACATTTCCTCCTTTAAGTTAGTAGTATTATCTGCTGAATCTTGCAAAATATGTAAAATAAATAAAAAAAAGAAGAGATTTACTCTTCTTCAAATATATCATCAAAGAAATCAGCAAAATCGTCATCTGGATCTGTTGGTTGTTCTTCTTCAGGTTTCTCAACAGATTCAACAATAATTTCTTCTTCAACTATTTCTTGTGTGTCATTCTTTTTTTGTTTGTTTTCTTTTTCAAGTCTCTCTTTATAGTCATCAATTGCCATTTTAACGCAATCAATGCAGAAACCAATATCATATGCGCTTTCATCACCTAATTCTTTCTTGATAGAATATGGATCTAAGAAAAGCATTGATGCCATCTTTCCTTTCAACATTTGAGTTATTGTTGAGCATACAGCCACAACATATGGGTTTGCTTGCGCTCTAAATTGACAATTTGTGATAACTCCACTTTCAATTCTGAATGAAAATTCAACGTGTGCAGTGTTATCTTCATTGTAGCAATCTGCAATTCCATCTGGTTTTGAAATTCTTCCGATATTTTTAGGGTTATTAAATAAGTTTAAAACTGTTTTGCTGTAATACATTCTTATTTATCCCCCTTTCTCTTTCTTGTTTTCATTCCATAAGTTGATGAGAATGCACGCAATTCTTCGACCGAACGAGCAATGATTGCAACCGCCTTATCAATCTCTTCATATGAATTATTTTTTCCAAGACTGAAGCGAATTGTACATTTTGCATCATCATTGTTCATTCCAATTGCTTTCAAGACATGAGATACTGGCATACTATCAATTGAACAAGCACACACTGTTGACACAGCAATGCCATTCATATCAAGTTTGGTTAACAAACTTTCGCCATCAACACCAACGAACATAACTGATATAATGTGCGGGAGTTTTTGCCTTGTGTTTGCATTAAATATGATATTTTCAACACTGTCACTTAATTTAGACACAAAATACTCGCTAAGAGAACGAATTTTGTGATTGTTTGTTCTCATATCTCTCATTGCAACTTCAACAGCCTTTCCAAAGCCAACAAGACCGGCAGTGTTTAATGTTCCACCACGTTTATGCCTTTCCTGACTTCCACCAAACACAATTGGGTCAATTTTTATTTTGTTTGAAACATACAATGCTCCAACACCTTTTGGTCCATAAATCTTATGTGCTGAAATTGTCATTGCATCAATGCCAAGATCTACAACGTCAAGATCCATGTTACCATAAAGTTGAACTGCATCAGTGTGGAAAGCAATTCCCTTTTCATGTGCCGTTTGAGAGATTGCTTTAATGTTTTGAATTGTTCCAATCTCGTTATTTGCCGCGATGATTGAAATCAAAATTGTGTTTGACTTAATTGCTCTTAACAAGTCTGCAAAATTGATAAAACCATGTTTGTCAACACCAAGATAAGTTACATCAAAACCTTCTTTTTCCAAAGATTTACAAGCTTCAAGAACTGAAGAATGTTCAATTGCACTGACAATAATATGATTACCCTTTGTTCTGTTTGCATTTGCAATTCCTATTAATGCCCAACTGTTTGCTTCACATCCACTGCTTGTGAAATAGATTTCATTTGATTTTGCATTTATTGATTCTGCTATTGTTTCTCTTGCCTGTTCAACAAGATTTGAAGCTTCTCTACCATATGAATGACTTGATGAAGGATTTCCAAAGTTGCTGGTCATCACAGGCAACATTGCATTAAGTACCTCTGCGCTAAGGTTTGTTGTTGCTGCGTTATCTAAATAAATCTTTTCCTTATTCATTAGCTACTCCTTGATTTTAATTTGTCCTTAATTTATCACCAATTAAAAATTTTGTCAAACATATTTAATTAATTAAATTGACATGTTTTCATCATGATCTTCCACCATTACTAGAAGTTCTTTGCCAGATATGTTCTTGTTTATTGCAAGTCTTATTGATTTTCTTGCTTCAGGATTTGCAATGAGAAATTGAATGATTTCTGGTTCTACAGTTTCACGTTTTAAATTCACCAAATCATTAAATGCTTCTTTTTCATCTTCTTAACACCAAGTTTTTCCATAAATTTTTTCATAAGGTTTTTGGGCCGGTCTATGATTGTTTTCAATATCACTTAAATAAACCGCTGAAATACCCAATTCTATAGCAAATCCACGACAAGAGAATCCCATTTCTTCTCTTTTGTGTTTAATAAAATTGCCAAAAGCATGACTTGCTTGTTGCTGGATAATTTTCTAAATACTCAGTTAATGTCATAAGTTCTCTCCTTTCTATTTTGAACAAGATTGAATAATTGTTCGCCTGATATATTATTTTCAATTAAATAACGAACTGCAAGCCTTGCTTCTCTGCTTTCAAGCATATAGTTGGTTATGTATTGAGCACAATCACCATAATCCAAAAATGCCAAATCTTCAAAATCCCTTTTATGTTCTTCCGGAATTTCTAAATATTGCTCCAATTTGTGTAAATATTTGATTGTCGCATGTTTTTCTCCAATTTCAACTTCGTGAAAATAAGCTGCTGAGACTCCAATATTTTTCGATAACTCACGCAAACTAATTCCTAATTCTTCTCTTCTTGCTCTAACATATTTTCCAAAAGTTAAATTGTTTGGATTAAAATTACCGCTACTAGACATTGATATTTTGGAAATTTTTGGCTTATTACCATTAATTTCTTCCCTTAGGGCAATTCTGGCACTTTTGTTTGCTATAAGATATTCAATTAAATCAGGAGCACAAGTTTCATGTGACAAATATGCTAAATCGATGAAATCATTTCTGTCGCTTTCATCAATTTTCAAAATTTTAACCATTTCATTTAACAATTTACAAGGTGCTAACCTAGAACCCTTTTCTATATCACACCAATACGCAGGTGAAATTTCAAGTTGTTTTACTATTGTGCGAATTGTTAATCCAAGTTCTTCTCTTCTTTGACGGATAAAATCGCCAAAAGAAAATTTATCCAATTTTGAATTGATCAGCAAATAATTTTTTAAATCCATACCTGCTCCAATTATAATGTTATTTTAACGTCATGATCATTAAAATAGTCAATGCATTTGATGATTTGTTCGTTAACTTTTTCCTTATATTTGTTAATTAAGTCGTTCAATTCAATTACTTTCACATTAAAATCATGTGAATCAAGATAAAACTTTTTAAAATAAGCAAAAGTTATTTGAGCTTTAATTTTGTCTCTTTTTGTTTCAATTTTTGCAATACATTTTTTTAAAGCATTAAATTCATCAAAACATTGGTTAACAACACTACGACTTGCTTCATCATAATTTGCTGTTTTCATCATTAAATTAAGCATTATCTTGGGTTGTTGCATCTTTTCATCAAAAGTGTTTAAAATTTCCACATATTCTTCCAAGTCAAGCATTGCAACTGATAAAATAGTTGTAAATTCGTCTTTTGTTGTGATTTCTTTTATATTCTTACTCATAATTCACTCCTTATACTTAATTTAACTTAATTATTAGCAGTTGTCAATAGCGATTTTAAATTTTTTATAAAAAATCAAATAAATTTCAACTTAATGTCGAAACAAAAAATATTTTTTATTCAAATCGTGTTAATTATTAAAAAAAATAGCATTTGCTCAATGCAAACACCATATTACTTTTTTAATCTTCAGGAACTTCAGCCTCGTCGCATCGTTTCACAAATGCTAAAACTTCATCATAGCTATTTAATCCAACAAGACTATCAATAACCTTACCTTCTTTAAATGCCAAAAGAGTTGGCACACTAAAAATACGATAACGTTTTGCAATCTCTTCATTTTCATCAATATCTAGATTATAGAAGTTTACTTCTGACATTTTATCTGCCACTTGCTCCAAGATTGGAGCTAACATTCTACAAGGCATACACCAAGTAGCTGAAAAGTCTATTATTGTTAATTCTTCGCTACCCACAATTTCTTCAAAATCAAGTTCTGTTACTGGATCCATAATTTTATCCCCTTATTTTATAATTTCGTTGACAATTTTTGCACTAATAACGCTAGCCATATTCAATGGATAGTATACCACACTTCCAATCGTTTTGCAATCAAATTTAAGTGGCTTTTGCTTAGTATAACAAACTTCTAGTTTATTTATTCTCTCTTCCGCACAAAATTTTCTTATTATTTTTGCTAATTTATCATAAGATGTTTTGGAAATGTCAACAATTTCAAACTGCGGAATTTCAGAATACCTATTGCCAGCACCCATTGCACACAAAATTGGAACGTTGAGTTCCTTTGCTTTTTTTATCAGCAATTTTTTAGCATTTATGTCATCAATACAATCTACAATATAATCATATTGAGTGAAATCAAAATCTTCAATTGTTTTTTCATCCAATTTAAAAGGATACTTCTTTACTTTCGCTTTCGGATTGATTTCACAAATTTGATTTTCAAGTTCATCAACTTTTAGTTTTCCTATGTTATTCACGTTTGCAACAAGTTGACGATTTATGTTAGTTAGATCAATTTTGTCAAAATCAACAATGTCAAGATAATGAATTCCTGCTCGAGCAAGCATATGAACAACCGCTCCTCCAACTCCTCCCACGCCAAAAACTATAATGCGGGAAGAAAACAACTTTTTGATTTGTTCAACACTAAGCATCATAGTAAAGCGTGCGAATATTTCGTTGTTATATAAATTACAAGACATATTTTTTAAAATCATGCGTGTGGATTATTTCTTTCATTGTGTTAATAACGAAAGGTCGGTCAATCACAACCTTTACAACTGGATTTTCATCGCTTGCATTGAATGATATATCTTCAAGCAACAATTCCATTATAGTTTGAAGTCTTCTTGCTCCAATATTCTCTCTCGTTTCATTCTCATCTGCAGCAATCTCTGCAATTGCATCTATTGCATCTTCTGTAAATTCCAAATCGATATTGTCAACTTCAAGCAATTTTTGATACTGTGTTGTTATTGCATTTTGCGGGATTGTTAATATCTTTTTAAAATCATCTTTATCAAGAGAATTTAATTCCACTTGAATTGGGAAACGACCTTGTAGTTCTGGAATTAGATCGCTAACACTTGCGATGTGGAACGCACCAGCCGCTATAAACAGAATATAATCAGTGTGAATTACACCATATTTTGTGTTAACAACACTTCCCTCAACAATTGGAAGTATATCACGTTGAACACCTTCACGAGAAACATCTTGACCGTTATTTTTCTTTGCTGCAATTTTATCTATTTCGTCAATGAAAATAATTCCTTCTTGTTCAGCACGATAAATTGCTTCTTTATTGAGTGAATCTGGGTCAATGAGTCTATCACATTCTTCATCAAGCAAAAGTTCCTTAGCGCGTGCAACTGTCATTTTCTTCATTTTTCTTGGAGTTTTTATCACTCCACCCATAATTTGACCAAGATTAATTTCAGCGCCAATTCCGTCCATTAAGTTTAATGCTTTAGGCTGTTCCTTAACATCAACATCAATTGCGTCATTATCAAATTTCCCTGCTTTATAATCCTCATAAAAAGCTGCACGGAACACTTCTGTGTCCATTTCTTCTGGCTTGTTTGCTTTTTTGATTGGGTAAAGCGCGTCAGTTATCTTTTTATCAACGCTTACCATTGCTTTGTCTTTAATTTTTGCAGAATGTTCTGCTCTAACAATTCTAACACTTGCTTCAACAAGGTCACGAACCATGCTCTCAACATCGCGACCAACATAACCAACTTCAGTGTATTTTGTTGCTTCAACCTTAACAAAGGGTGCGTTAACAAGTTTTGCAAGTCTTCTTGCAATTTCAGTTTTACCAACACCGGTTGGACCTTTTAAAATGATGTTCTTAGGAGTTATTTCATCACTAAGATCTTTTGGAAGTTTACTTCTTCTATATCTGTTTCTAAGTGCAATTGCAACCGCTCTTTTTGCTTTTGCTTGACCAATGATGTAAGCATCTAAGTTCTTAACAATTTCTTTACAAGTCATCATATTACACTTCCTCCACAACATAATTTGAGTTTGTGAAAACACAAATATCACTTGCAATTTCCATTGCTTTAACGGCAATAGACTTTGCATCTAAATCTGTGTTTTTGAGCAATGCTTTTGCTGCAGATAAAGCATAGTTTCCACCGCTACCGATTGCGCAAATTCCATCGTCCGGTTCAATCACATCACCCATGCTTGTTAAAATAAGCGATGTGTTTTTGTCTGCAACAATCATGAGAGCCTCAGAGTTTCCTCTGTGACCATTTCTTATGTTTTTTGCATATTCAACAGCACTACGCATTAAGCTTCCACTATATTTATTTAGCATCTTTTCAAATTCCTCGCACATTGCAAATGCATCAGCTGTGCCTCCAGCAAAGCCAACAACAACTTTTCCTTCGAAAAGGCGCCTAACCTTATGTGCTGTACCTTTTAAAATTACTTGTTGTCCCATTGTAACCTGTCCGTCTCCAGCAATGACAGTTTTGCCATCTTTTTTGACTGCAACAATTGTTGTTCCTCTAAATTGTTCCAATTTAATTCTCCTTTTAGTCTAAACTTCTAGTTTAAGCGATAAGTTAACTTTCTATCACTGATTTTATTTTATCAATTTCTTTTAAAGAACGCAAGCGATATTCTACGTTGCGTTGTTGTTTATCTTTCGTGTTTATTGGATTTAATATTCCAAAATTTGCGTTAATTGGCTGAAAATTATCTGTGTTGGCATTAACCAAATAATTATAAAGTCCACCAATAATTGTGTCCGAAGAAAAACTAATTAATTCCTTCTGCTCCAACATTCTTGCAACGTTGATTGCGCAATACAACCCACTACCTATACTTTCAACATATCCTTCAACACCACTTAGTTGCCCTGCAATGAATATATTATGGTCAACTTTTAGTCTTGAGTATATGTCTAGGCATTTTGGAAAGTTTACATAGTTGTTTGTATGCATAACACCATAACGTAAGAATTCTGCATTCTTAAGACCTGGAATCATGCTGAAAACACGTTTTTGCTCTGGGAACATCAAGTTTGTTTGAAAGCCAACCATGTTATACATTGTGCCAGAATTATTTTCTTTTCTAAGTTGAACCACGGCATAATATTTTTCGTTTGTGTTTGGATTAAATATTCCAACAGGTTTGAGGGGCCCAAAACGAATTGCATCAGTTCCACGACGCGCCATAATTTCAATTGGCATACAACTTTCAAATATGTTTTTCTTTTCAAACTCATGTAATTCAACTGTTTTTGCATTAATAAGTTCGTTATAGAAATTTGTGTATTCTTCTTTGTTCATTGGGCAATTTAAGTAATCCGCATCGCCTTTATTGTATCTTGCTCCAAAGAATGCAATATTTGTGTCTATACTCTCTGCCAATATAATTGGTGCTGCTGCATCATAAAAATACAAGAAATCTTCGCCAATCTTTTCTTTGATTGCGTTGCACATATTTTTTGTTGTTAATGGCCCTGTTGCGATAATTGTTATTGCGTCTTTTTCAAAAGACTTCACATCTTCGCAAAATAAATTTATGTTTTTATGTGTTTTTATTTTTTCAGTTATGATACGTGAAAACTTGTCTCGATCAACAGCTAAAGCTTGTCCAGCAGGAACACTGACACCATATGCAGTTTTAATCAACTCGCTTCCTAGTAGTGTTAATTCTCTTTTAAACACACCAGATGCTGTGTTTTCATCATCACTTTTAAATGAGTTTGAACATACAATTTCTGCGTAATCTTTGCTGTGATGAGCAGGACTCATTTTTTCACCCTTTATATCATACAAATTAACAATGTAACCCTTATTTGCTAGATATAATGCACATTCGCTTCCAGCAAGACCTGCTCCAATAACATTAATTTTTAACATATGAACAACCTTTATTATTACAAACTATTTGTATTCCACCTTTTGCTGGGAACTTTTTGAACAAATTTGCTCCACAAGTTGGGCATGTTTCTTCAAGAGGCAAATCCCAAGAAATATAATCACATTTTGGATAGTTATCACAACCAAAGAAAAGTTTGCCACGTTTTGAATATTTTGCACTTACCTCTCCAGCACATTTTGGACACTTACCCTTTTCTTCAACTTGATTGACTGGTTGGTTTATGTTTTTTGTGTTTTTACACTGTGGAAAATTTGAACAAGCGAGGAATCTTCCAAATTTACCATCACGATATACCATCATTGCTCCACACTTATCACATTTAACGTCACTTGGAGTTGGCGCTGGTTTTGGCATGCTAACACCCATTTGTTGGCTTGCAAATTCCATTTGAGTATGGAAATCTTTGTAAAAAACATCAACAATATCTTGCCATTTATGTTTCCCAAGTTCAACGTTGTCCAATTGTTCTTCCATTTCAGCTGTAAATTTGATGTTCATGATGTTTTTAAAATATTCTTCCAAATATTTTGTAACTTGAACACCGAGTTCGGTTGGAACAAGAGCCTTTTTATCGGTTTTTATATATTCTCTATTGAACAGCGTCATTACGGTTGCAGCATAAGTTGCTGGTCTACCAATTCCTTGCACTTCCATTTCTTTAATCAAACTTGCTTCAGTGAAACGAACTGGTGGTTTTGTGAACTTTTGTTCTGTGTTGATTTTTTCCTTTATAACCACTTCACCTTCAACACAATCAGGAATGTTAATTCCTTTCTTGTCATCCTCTTCAACCTTATACACCTTTGTGTATCCATCAAAGATGAGTGCTTTTCCGCTTGCACGGAACTTATAATCATTAGCCACAACATCAACTGTTAAACTATCATATTGAGCATAAGACATTTGACTTGCAATAAATCGTTTGTAAATCAATGTGTATAGCTTTAAATATTGGTCTTCAATTTTATCTTTTAAATATTCTGGAGTGTATTTAAGATTAATTGGTCTGATTGCTTCGTGCGCATCTTGTGCACTTTCTTTTGACGTAAATTCATTAAATTTACCAGGATGATATTCTTTACCATAGTTTTCAAGAATGTATTCTTTTGCCATAAATTGAGCATCCAAACTTACACGCGTTGAGTCAGTACGGATATATGTTACAAGTGCAGTTTTGCCTTCTCCTTGAATCATCACACCTTCATAAAGTGATTGCGCGCATTTTGTGTAACTATTCAAAGTCATTTTAAGTTTACTAACTGCATCTTGTTGCAAACTACTTGTGATATATGGTGCTGGTGGTTTTGAATAAGCAACTTGACGTTTAACTGAATTTACTTTAAATTCTGTATTTTCAACAGCACTCAATATCTTGTCGACCTCTTCCTTATTTCCCACTTCTAATTTTTTATCTTGAAATTGAATTAAGTCCGCTTTGAATTTTTTATTATCTTTGTTTAGTTCTGCACTTATGTTCCAATATTCTTGAGGTACAAAGTTTTGAATTGCATCTTCACGGTCTACAATGAGTTTAAGTGTTACAGATTGAACACGTCCAGCACTTAGTTTTCCTGTAATTTTCTTAGATAACAATGGGCTTAATTGATAACCCACAATTCTATCCAACACTCTCCTACCTTGTTGTGCGTTGATAAGGTCAAAGTTAAGTGGTTTTGGATTGTTAATACTTTCATTTACTGCTTTCTTACTTATTTCGTTGAAAGCAGTTCTTACCATTGCGTCTTTATCCAACTCCAAAATTGTTGCAAGATGCCATGCTATTGCTTCACCCTCGCGGTCCGGGTCGGTTGCAAGGTATATTGCTTCTGCATTTGCTGCTTTCTTTTTCATTTCCGCCACCAATGCTTTCTTTTCTGGAATGATTTCATATGTTGGTTCATAGTTGTTATTTAAATCAATTGCGAAACTTTTCGCTGGAAGATCACGAACATGGCCCTTTGTTGGGAAAACCACATATTCACTTCCTAGATATTTTGCTATTGTATCTCTTTTACCAGGTCCTTCTATAAATACTAACTTCATACTTCTCCTTACAATCAAATTTTATTATACAAGAATTTCAAAAAACACACAACCTATTTTTGTAAATTTGGTTAATTTTTTCAAAATTTAAATAATAGTAAGAAAAAATTATGGCGAATATGTAACATATCACCATAATAATTCAAATATTTTTTAAGACATAATAAAACTGTTATTTGCAAGTTTAACAAGCAAACCATTGAGTTCCAACGTCATAAGCAATGAGTTTAATTCATTTGCAGAAAGCTTTGTGTATTCCAAAATTTCTTGATATGTTCTTTTTTCACTTTCAATGAAAGACAAAATCATTTGCGAATTAATGTCAAGTTGAGATGCAAATTTTTTCTCTTGTTTTGCCATATGATATGTGTTTAAAATATCTTCAGGATTGGTTGTTATGCAACCTTGAAGATTTTTTATTAATTCATTTGCTCCTTTGCTCATTGGTGAATTAATTCTTCCTGGAACAACAAAAATGTCACGATTAAACTCAAGAGCATAGTTAACTGTGTGCATACTTCCACTTTTCTCTCCCATTTCTGGAACAAGAACACCTCGACTTAATCCTGCAATTATTCTGTTTCTAATTGGGAAATAATAATATTGCGCTTTGGTGTTTGGAGGATATTCACTTATTAGTAATCCTTTTTCTTCTATCTCTTTAGCTAATTTTATGTTTGTTAATGGATAAATATTATTTAATCCACCTGCCAAAACAGCAATTGTTTTTCCACCTTCTTCAAGTGCTGTTTTATGTGAAATCGCATCAATTCCTGTTGCAAGTCCGGACACAATTGTCATATGCTTGCAAATCTCTTTAGTATATTGCTTTGTTACAACAATTCCGTAATCTGTTGGTTTTCTTGTTCCAACAACTGCAAAACATTGTGAACTAAGTAACGACACATCACCTTTACAATACATACACAATGGCGGAGTGCTAATTTCTTTTAATGTGTATGGATAGTTTGGGTTATCAAACGTGATTATTTGAATGTTATCCTTTTCATAATCTCGCAAATGGCGGTTTAAATATTCATCACTTAAACAAAGTGCCATTTTATTAAATTCTTCATTAGTTAAAACTTCTTTAATTTCTTTGGATATTAAAAATTTTTCTCTTAAATTTTCATTTTTGTTTATGCATTCTAAAAGCTTAATTTTCTTTCCGTATGCAAGAAAATCAAATAAGTCCAACCATATTATATTTTTCTCATAATTTGTCATATTACACCGTATACTTTTTATCTAACGACCTATATTGAATTGCTTCCAAAACATGTGCTTTTTGGATGTTTTCACTTCCCTCAAGGTCAGCAATCGTTCTTGCAACTTTCAAAATTCGATTATATGCTCTTGCGCTCAAATTAAGTTTCTTAAAAGCAAGTTCAAGCAAAGCTGTACATTCTTTGTCTAGCACGCAATGAGCTTTAAAATCCGCTTCACTCATTTTTGCATTTGAATACACTTTTGAATTTTTAAATCTATTAAGTTGAATGTTTCGTGCTTTGTTTACTCTATCTTTAATGGACTTGCTTGATTCTTCTAACTCTTTTGTTGTTAATTCTTCGTAGTTTATTGCGTCAACTTCAATATGCAAATCAATTCTATCCATAAGTGGACCACTGATTTTTGATAAATACTTATGAATTGCATTTGGACTACATTTACAAGGTTGAGAAGAACTTCCATAATAACCACATGGACATGGGTTCATGCTTGAAACAAGCACAAAATTCGCTGGATACTGCACAGTTTGAGCATTTCTCGAAACTGTGATATAACCATCTTCCATTGGTTGACGAAGCGTTTCTATTGTATTTCTTGCATATTCAGGCATTTCATCTAAAAATAAAACCCCATTATGTGCAAGGCTTATTTCACCAGGTTTTGCCTTTTGTCCTCCACCTGTTAAAGCAATCAATGTTGCTGTGTGATGAGGCGAACGGAATGGTCGTTCAACAACAATTCCTTTGCTCGAGTCAAGAACTCCCGCCACGCTATGAATTTTGGTAACTTCCAAACTTTCTTCAAATGTTAAATCAGGAAGAATTGAAGGAAAACACTTTGCAAGCATAGTCTTTCCTGCTCCTGGTGGGCCGATGAGCAAAATATTGTGACCACCCGCTGCTGCAATCTCCATTGCTCGCTTTGCGCTTGCTTGACCTTTAACATACATAAAATCATGCTTAAAATCATGATCACGCAATGCACTTTCAAAAGTTTTGCTATCATTTTTTTGAATTAAAACTTCACCTTTTAGGTGGCTTACAACTTGCTTTAGGTTTTCCATTGGATAAACTTCAATTCCATCAATGAAAGATGCTTCCATTGCGTTAGTTGCTGGAATGATAAACTTCGTGTAGCCCATTTGCTTTGCGCTAATTAGCATTGGTAAAATTCCATTGATTTTTCTAATTTCACCATTCAAACTTAATTCGCCCAAAACAACAACATCTTTAATATCTTTGTTCTTAATTAAATCTTGAGCCACCAAAATTCCAAGCGCAATTGGAAGGTCATACATGCTGCCTTCCTTTTTTGTGTCCGCTGGTGCAAGGTTGATAATTATTTTGTTAATTGGATAGTTAAACGCACTGTTCTTAATAGCTGATTTTACCCTTGATTTACTTTCTTTAATTGCAGTGTCCGCAAGACCAACAACATCATAACCAGGAATTCCAGCATTAACATCAATTTCAATGTCAACCGGATACCCAGCTATTCCATTTAATCCAAATGACAAGATTTTTGCTAACATATATACCTCTTAATTCTAAAATACCAAAATTGGCAAAATTTGTCAATAGTTTATCAAACATTTGTTCGATAAATATATAATTACTAAAATAACATTAAAAAAGAGCACCAATTGGCACTCTTCTCTTTCAAATCATTAATTTCCGCTAGTTACTATTTAACTTCTTTAACTTTTGCGGCCTTAGCAAATTCTTCGCAGAATTTGGGTAAGCCCTAGTCAAACGAATTATTTAACTTCTTTAACTTTTGCGGCCTTACCAGAAAGGTCTCTAATATAATAGATTTTAGCTCTGCGAACTTTACCCTTTCTCACAACAATGATTTTATCAATTCTTGGTGAGTGAAGAGGAAATGTTCTTTCAACTCCAATACCGAAAGACACACGTCTAACAGTGAAAGTTTCACGGATGCTACTTCCTTTCTTTGCAATTACAACGCCTTCATATGCTTGAATACGTTCTTTTTCGCCTTCTTTGACTTTAACCATAACACGTACGGTGTCTCCAATATTAAAAGAAGCGAGGTCACTACGTAATTGCTCTTTTTCGATTTGGTCGATAATTGTCATATGTTACCTCCTAAACTTGACGTTCTTGCGTTGGACCACAGCGGACCGCCAATAACGAGTTGATTATAACACAACCAAAAACTATTTGCAAGGGTTTTTAACAAATTTGTTTAAAATATTTCGTTCATTTCATCAATCATTTCTTGACTTTTCTTTAGCAATTCCTTTGCCATTTCTTCACCATGTGCTGATATCAATTTGCCAACGATTTCATCTGGGATATATTCTAAATCAATACATTTACCGCCTTCAAAATGCTGACTTTCTTCTACTTCAGCATATGTGTCAAGCAATTTCTCAACAAAAACTCTTTTCTTTTCATATTCTTTATCAGTGTTAGTTAGATAGAATAAAATTGCATTTGATAGACGATTGTCCATTTTTTTTAATAATTGAATATATTCTACTTTCTTTTCTGTTGTCATAAAATCTCCTAAAAAATTTCGTTCATTTCTGCAACAAGTTCGGCAATATGTTCTTGTTTTGCTTGTTCTTCTCTTGTTTTTGTTTCTGTATATGCTACAATTAATTTCTTTTTGATTTCCATAGGGAATAAATTTAAGTCAAGATTACATGAAACTGTGCATTCTCTTAAAACTTTTAAAAGAAATGCTTTTCTTTTATTTATTGTGCTAATATCCCAATCTGAATCTTTTGATAAAAAATAAACTAAGGCACAGCATAATTGATCATTGTAATTTCTTTTTAAATATTCCATATATTGACCAATTAATTCATTATCTTCTTTTGTTAATAACTTTTCTTTTTCCATTGTTAACTCCTTGACTGCATTATATCACATAATCTAAATTTGTCAAGAGTTAAAACGCGTCAACAATATGCGTAATTTCAGGATTTTCAAGCCCTAAAATTGAGATTGCGTCAAATCTGCAAAGTGAACCATGTTTTTTGTTTTTAACCATGTATAGTGACGCAACTGCATGAATTTTTTGTTGTTTTCTGGTGTCTATTGCTTCAAATGGATGACCAAATGCCCCGCTGGTTCTTGATTTAACCTCAACAAAAACAATGTAATCTTTATCTAAAGCAATAACATCAATTTCGCCAACTTTGTTTTTATAATTAGTTTCAAGAATTTTGTAACCCTTTTTCTTTAAATAGTCACTTGCAATTATTTCGCTTCTCTTTCCATATGTATTGCTTTGCACTCTTCTTCTCCTATGATTTTACCTAAAAAACTTAATCTGTGAATTGGTGTTATTCCGTGTTGTTTTATTGCTTCAATGTGCTTTTTAGTTCCATAACCAACATTGTTTTCAAAGTCGTAATTAGGGTATATTGTTGCAAAGTTTTCCATCATTCTGTCTCTATAAACTTTTGCAACAATTGAAGCACAAGCAATTGCATAACTTGTTGCATCACCCTTAATTATGGGCATTTCGTTTTCACAAAGATTAAGTTTAACCGCATCAACAAGCAACAAATCTGGTTTAACTTTTGCGTTTTCAAAGCACTCTTTCATACATTCTTTTGTTGCATTTAGAATGTTGATTTTATCAATCACATCTTGCGAACGAACTGAAATTGAAACTGAATAAGCGGTATTTATTATTTCATCATAAAGCCTTTCTCTATTTTTCTTACTTACTTTTTTGCTGTCAAACACACCATCAAGCATATTGTCATATGGCATAACCACACAGGCAGTTACAACTGGTCCAGCAAGTGGACCACGTCCAACTTCATCAATGCCTGCTATAAATTTAACATTATCACTTAAAAGTGCTTTATCGTGTTCAAAAATTTTTGTTGTGTCTATCATAAGTTCCCTTTTATTCTAAACAAATTTTGCCAAGTTTGCCCGCTCTAAAATCAGTTAATAAAATTTTAGTGGCACGTTCCATGTCAATTTCGCCACCTTTAACAAGGCAACCACGTTTCTTGCCAATTTGTTTTAATATGTCATTATCAAGTGTATCATCAGTACAATCAACACCATATTTAGTTTGAAGTGGTTTACTTTGCATAACTCTCAATTTAGCAATCAAACGTTCACAAACGTCAACAAGATTTAAAACATCATCACGAACTGAACCAACAAAAGCAAGGTTATAAGCTTTATCTTCATCTTCAAAATTTGGTAATAATACTCCAGGTGTGTCCATAAATTCAATATCGTTACCAACTTTAATCCATTGTTTACTTCGGGTTACTCCCGCTTTGTTTCCTGTTATTGCTCTACCCTTGTTGCAAAGGTTGTTAACAATTGTGGATTTCCCAGAGTTTGGAATTCCAAGAACCATTGCACGAAGAACAAATGTTACTCCTCTTTCTTTGTTTTTTTGTAATCTTTCAGAGAAAACTTTTCTTATTGCATTAACAATAATTTTTGCATTTCCGCTAACTGTGGCATTCAAAGAAACACATTCATGCCCAAGTGAGTTAAAATATTCTTTAAATCTTTTAATGTCAGCCTGCTCCACCAAATCTGCCTTGTTTAAAACAAAAATGATAGGCTTGTCACGGCAAACCTTAACAAATTCTGGGTTTATGCAACTCGTTGGGCAACGCGAATCAAGAACATAAACAAAACAATCACAAAGTTTTGAATTGTTTTGCATTTCTTTTAAAGTTTTACTCATATGCCCCGGAAACCAATTTATCATGTTACTTTCTCCTCTGTTTCAATTATAATCTCTTTTTATCTTCTTCATCTGCTTGTGTGAATATTTTTGGATATTCTTTTCTTCCAAGCATAGAAACTTTTCCGAGTTTCATTGATTTTTCTTTTTCTTCAAAAGTTGGATATAATCTTCTAGAAAGTAAAGATTCATCTAAATCTTCAGGATTAATTTGCTTTTCGCCGTATTTCCTGCTAGCAAGAATTGATTGTTCCTTTTTTCTATAAAATAAAAATTTCAATAAGCCCATAATTATTTCCTTTTAAAACTTTTCCGCTTAATCTTAAGCGAAGAATTATTTGTCCGAACGACTGCGTCACAAACCTCGTTTTTGCTAGTTTGCCTAATGCAAACATAAGCCTAAACTCGTTTGTTCCTTTTTCCCTTCCACAAGCAAGTTGTGGCGGGAACCCTGTAATTAATGCGTTTAGTGAGTGGCAATTATCCGAGCAAGTCTGGTCGATTCTTTTTTGTTATTTCAAGTGATTGTGTCTTTCGCCAATCTTCAATGTTTTTATGGTGACCAGAAAGTAATACTTCCGGCACAGCCATTCCGCGAAATTCTGCGGGACGGGTGTATTGATTGTATTCAAGCATGTTTTCACTGAAACTTTCTTCCATTGTGCTTTCTTCTCTTATCACTCCTGGAATTAAGCGGATGATTGAATCCGCCACCACCATTGCGGGAAGTTCTCCGCCTGTTAAAACGTAATCACCAATTGAGAGTTCTTCAATGTTAAAGTAATCTATAACTCTCTGGTCTATTCCTTCATAATGTCCACAAAGAAGAACAATATGTTCAAGTTTGCTCATTTCTCTTGCCATAGCTTGATTAAACACATTTCCTCGTGGTGACATATAAAAGATTTTAGAATTTTCTTGCTTAACACTCTCAATTGCTTTAAAAAGTGGTTCACACATCATCACCATTCCAGCCCCACCGCCAAATGGCATATCATCACAGCGGAAATGAGGAGGCGCGGCGAAATCTCTAATATTGGTTATATTAATTTCAATTTTTCCATCTTCCACTGCTCTTTTAATTATGCTTTCTTTTAGTGGCGCAAACATTTCAGGAAAAAGTGTTAAAATGTCTATTTTCATAAAAATCCTTTTATTTTCAATATCAGTTTTGTCATGTTCTTAAACTTTTACATCTTCAAAAGTTTGTTGATTAATCACAAAAGCATCTTTTTCTTCGTCATATACAATAATATCTTTCACATATGGAATTTGATAACTGCTAACTCCCGCTTTAATTGTTAAAACAACACTTGCACCGTAGTCATCGTAATCCACCATGTAACCAATTTCCTCACCCTTTTCGTTAACCACAGGTTTATTGATTAAATCACTCATATATAGTTTTTCTTTAAACTCAGGGTATAGTTCTCTATCAATATAAATTGATTGATTTCTAAACTTTTCAGCCGTGTCAACATCTGGAATAACATCAAGGGTAACAATGTAAAAATCCTTGTTCAAATTTTGAACAGTCTTCACTTGTGCTTTTGCAAATTTGTTTGTTATCATCACATTTTTAAAAGTTGAAAAATGTTCATCAACGTAACATTCAACTTTAACAGCGCCCTTAATTCCATGTGGGCGCAAAATTTTTCCTATTTCTAATAAGTTCATATTTTTTCCTTTTATATCTTATTTCTTATTGAGCTGTTTTAAATATAAATCATAACCATTGTCTTGTTCTTTGTCTTTTGATGCTAAATTTATAAATCTATTGTTTAATTTAGGACAAGGAATATCGCACAGCGATTTGCTATAAATTAAAACCTTAAAATTAGGTTCTGCATATTCTTCTTTGTAATCCATAACTCTATCGTATAACCTATGAGCATTAGGATTAACAACATCAGTATATAATCGGAAGTTCTTATAACCATTAAGTTTCGCAATCTCAATAGTTTTTTCTAATATTTTGGTTCCATATCCTTTTTTTCTGTGTACTTCTCTAACCCCGAACCAACCAAGCCATGCAGTTTCTGGCTCAAAAGGCTCAACATAAATTCCAGATATTCCGATTATTTCATTTTTATCTTTAACTATGTAATAGGCTGGATCGCCATTTTGTATATGTTGAATATAACAAAGATATGCACAATCTTTTGCTCCAAATATTTCCATTTGAACTTTTGTTGCTTCCAAAACATTTTTCATTGATATTTCAATAAATTCCATATTTTTTCCTTTTAAACTCAATATTTATCTATACTTCTAATTTTATCAAGAATATCAAACCAAGAATAAACTCTTATTACATTATCTTTTTCAATATCACTGTTATATCTTGCGTCAAAACATAACACTTTAATTTCTTCTGACTGTTCTTTAATATTTTTAGGGTTATCTTCAATCATAATATCTATTTTATTTTCTTTTAAAGCATCTAATTTTGTCCTATTAGAAAATATAAGTTTATCATAATATATTTTGTGTTTCTTTAACCATTTTAAGATAATCTTTCTCATTTGTTCTTGGGTTATGTCGCAATATGATAAATCAGAAATTCGATTAGTAATTATATATATTTCGTGACCACAATTTTTTAAAAGTTCTAATACTTTTGACGCAAATTTTCTTGGAGGTTCTTTTAAATATTCGTAAATTGCCGTTCTCCAAAATAAATTATCTTCTTTTTCAGTTCCTTCAAAAATTTGACAACTTCCATATCCTTTTGGATTAGTTAAATGTTTATTTGTGTAATTAATATAATACTCACTTCCATAATCCAGTTCAAACTGTTCTATATTTGTAAGAACCCCATCAACATCCACCCCAATTCTCATTTATTTATCTCCTGTCTATAAAGCTTATATCCTTCTTTTTGTTCTAAATCGTGCCACTTTAAATTTAGAAATTGATTGCTAAATTTACTTGCTGAGATATTTGAAATCAACGATTTAGAATATACAATTCCACCAGTTATATTTTCTCGCGTATATTCTTCAACAAAATCCATTAATTTATCATATAATTTGCAAGCTGATTGGTTATTTTTAGAAGTGTATAATCTTAAAACTTTAAAACCTTTATCTTTTGCTAGTTCTAAAGACTTTAATAAAATTTCACAACCTAGTCCTTTATTTCTATATTCTGGAAGAACACCAAACCAGCCAAGCCAAACAACATCATCTTCTTGAGTAAATTCATCAATGTATAGTCCTGTAATTCCAACAGGTTCATTTGCTTTATAAACAATGTAATAATCTTTATTACATATAAAAGAATTCAAATAATGTAAATAAGCACATTCATTTTCATCTTTAAAAATTCTTAATTGAATATTTGTTGCTAGCATTATGTTATCTTTAGTAATTAATTCAAACTTCATCTGAAACCTCAACTAAATTATAATTTTAATTCATAAAATAATGTTGTACATTCGCAAGGGCAATGGTTACACTCTGTACAAAAGACATTTGGCCACAATTTACCCCAATAACCTTTTTCTTCTTTTTTATAGGTTTTAAAACCTCTATTTTCTAGCATCTTTTTTGAATTGCTTTTTCCATTGATATATACTGATTCTGTTCTAACTAATTTTATATTAAATTTTGATTTCGCAACATTAATTATATCATCCAACATAATAGTGCCAAAACCTTGTTTTTGATATTTAGGAAGAATACAAATTACATCAATCCAAAAAAAGTCGTTTTCAAGGTTTCCATAAGAAACTCCAACAAAATCATTATCATATAAAGCAACTCTTATGATTTCATTCTCATCAACGAAATCATCTATAGATTCTTCTCCCCAAACGCCCCATTGTTTTATTTCCATTTCATCAATATCTTTTGCATATTTGCTTTCATAATCAATTATTTTAAACTTTTCAATATTCATAAATTAATTATAACACAAAACTTTTTTCAAGAAAACAAAAATGCGGAGATTAGTCCGCATTTTCTTCTTTTTCATCAAATTTGATAACCATACGTCTATCGTTGCTTGTTGATTTAACAACTGTTCTGATTGCATTTGCAATACAGCCACCGCGACCGATAACACTGCCTAAATCTTTGCTATCAACTTTAACTTTGAAAACCTTGGTTTTACCTTGATTTTCAGCTGTGATTTCAACCGCATCAGGATTAGACACAAGATTTTTCACAAGGTACTCTAAAATTTCTTGCATAGCCTACTCCTTATGCTTTTTTCTTTTTGTTGTTTGTTTTTGGAGTGCTGTTACCTTTAACTTCTAAAACACCAGCATGTTGCAATAATGTTTTTGCAGTTTCTGTTGGTTGAGCACCATTTTTAAGCCATTTTTGAGCCAACTCGTTGTTAATTTTGATTTCAGCTGGGTTCTTAAGCGGATTATATGTTCCGATTTGTTCAATATATTGACCATCACGAGCCACTCTAGCGTCCGCAACAACAACACGGTAGAATGGAGATTTCTTATCACCCAAACGAGTTAATCTGATTTTAATTGCCACTTTTCATTTCTCCTTTTTGATTTTTGTTAACAACAGTATAGCATAAAATTTTCATGCTGTCAAGTAGTTTTACCTTACATTTTTTAAAAATTAAGAAAAAACCTTACACCAATTCAAATCAATGTAAGGTTGAATAATTTATAGTATTGTATAAAAAGAATAATCAGGATCCACTAGCAATTGTTTGTCTTTGTAATATACTTCTTTCCACTCTTCAAAAAATTCCTTATAATATCCTTGATTTTTTGCAATCTTTTTTGCTTTGATTGTTGATAAATTGGTTTTATCTTGCAAAATTTGATCTCTATCAAGGTACTCATTTAATTTTTTTGACATTGTGAAACATATAGGGTCAACAAATTTATGGTTATTAATATCGTAATAAAAATTACCTATTTTTACTATCAAAGAAGTTAAACCGCAACCTCTTCGTGAAAAATATTCAGCCAACATATAATCTTCTTTTTTGTGAATTCCTAACACTCCTAACATTTTTGAAATTATGCTCATACTTTCTCCTTTCCGTGTGTCATTATATTATTTTATTTATGAAAAGTCAATAGGTTTTTTGACAATATTTTTAAAATTTTTAAAAAAACAACATTTTTATTTTGACAAGCAAAAACTCTTTTGTTATAATGCGGTTATAAGGGTGATTACATGTTATTATTCAACAATCAAGTTAAACAAAATTTCAAGAAAACATTATTAAACGCAAACACTATTTATGAAGAAACTCTTGCCGCTTTACAACCTATTGTTGACACTTATTGGCACTACTATTATCTTTCTATGTCAACTTACCATCCAGTTGAAGTTACCATGAGCGACTTGCAAAAAGCATTTTCAACCTTACCAACTTTTATTAAAAAATTAAAAGCTATTCAAGAAGATGCTAATAAGCAGTATTTAAACAACTCAAAATTATTACTAAAATTCAGATCCTCCTTAGACGATTTCTGTAAATGGCCATATGACATATGCAATCGTTTGGACACTTTAATTTGTGGAATTCCTCAATTAAATTGCTATAGAGATTATAAAGAATTACGTTATATTCTTGAAAACTTAATTTTATTACGAAAACAAATCCTTAAAGTAAACATTATATCAACTTCCTCAAATACTGATTACTCAGTTTAAAAAACACGCAATTGCGTGTTTTTTTATATTATTTGATAACTATGGAATTATCCACATTGATTAAATTTCCAATAAGTTTTTTCATATGAATGGAATTCATACGTTGTATTAAAGTGCATTTTAAAATAAATCTTAACCACCCATTAATTTACGCATCATAGCCATCTTACCGCCATGTGCCTTTGGGTTCTTCATCATTTTCATCATTTCTTTAGATTGGTTGAATTGTTTGATGAGTTGGTTAACATCATTAACTTGAACACCTGCTCCTTTAGCAATTCTTTGACGTCTGCTTCCGTTGATTATATCTGGATTTTGGCGTTCTTTGGCTGTCATAGATTGAATGATTGCCTTATTTTTTTCAAGTTGTTTTTCATCAATTTGTTTTTCAATTTCGTTCAACTTTCCGCCAATTCCTGGAATCATTCCAAGAACAGATTTAAGTCCTCCCATTTTCTTTAGAGAATTTAGTTGTTCGATATAGTCATCAAAATCGAAACTATTTTCTCTAAACTTTTGCTCCATTTTCTTAGCTGTTTCTTCATCCACCGCTTCTTGCGCTTTATCGATAAGGGTTAAAACATCTCCCATGCCAAGAATTCTTGATGCCATTCTGTCTGGATAGAAAGGTTCGAGGTCGGTTAACTTTTCACCCACACCAACAAATTTGATTGGTTTTCCGATTACACTTCTGATTGACAATGCCGCACCACCACGAGTGTCACCGTCAATTTTTGTAAGCACAACGCCTGTAACATCAAGAGCATCGTTAAATGCCGTTGAAACTGACACTGCTTCTTGACCAATCATAGAGTCAATTACAAGCAAGATTTCAGTTGGGTCGATATTCTTTTTGATATCTTTTAATTCATCCATCAACTTTTCATCAATTTGAAGTCGTCCTGCTGTGTCCACAATCACCGTGTCGATGGCGAATTTGTTAGCATATTCAATTGCTTCTTTAACTGTTTTTGTTGGGTTTTGAGTGCCACGTTCAAAAACATCAATTTGAATTGATTTTCCAAGCACTTTAAGTTGTTCAATTGCAGCTGGACGATAAACATCACACGCAACAAGAAGTGGCTTTTTGCCTTCTTTTTTAAGTTTTAAAGCTAGTTTTCCACTTAGAGTTGTTTTACCACTACCTTGCAAACCACACATCATAATAACTGTTGGTGGTTTTGGACTTACCAACAATTTTTGATTTTCGCCACCCATAAGAGCGGTTAATTCATCTCTAACAATTTTGATTACCTGTTGGCCCGGTGTTAAGCTCTTTAAAATTTCTTCACCAAGTGCTTTTTCACTAACTTGCGCACAAAAATCTTTTGCAACTTTAAAGTTAACATCCGCTTCAAGCAATGCCACACGAATTTCTCTCATTGCCTCTTTAATTTCAAGAGATGTGAGTTTTCCGTGTTTTGTTAATTTTGAAAATATATGATTTAATCTTTCGCCAAGATTAGAAAATAATGCCATTTTAGTCCTCCAATAATGAAATTAGTTGAATTTTTGTCATCATATCAATTGATTGATTGTCTTCTATTTGCTTTTTGATATTATCATCTCTTGAAATAAAATGCAACTTTTCTTCAATGTTTTTGAGTGTTAACATTGAATTATCAAGCGCATCTTTAACCGCTTGCCTAGAAATCCCTAGTTCAGCACTTACTTCAGACAATGAAAGATTATTGTCAACATACATTTTCAAAATATCTTGTTGCCTTTCTGTGAGCATACCACCATAATATTTAGTTAAAATTGCAATCTGCACTCTTTCTTCTATGTTCATTTTAATCCTTTAAATCATTAATAATTTGTTCTTTTACTTCGTTTGGAATTTCGATTTTTGATAATGTTGTTCCTTTTGGATAGTCCAAGTCTTTCCAAATTAAGCCATATTTTTCAACATCTTTATTATATCTTGGAATAACATGGAAGTGAACAAATTCTTCTTTCATCATCATTGCAACGTAATTAAACTTAATTGCACCGTACAATGATTTAACTTTATCTTCATACCACTTACAAAGAAGCGGAAATTCTTCCATTTCTTCTGATTTAAGTTCTGAAAAAGTTGGACATTCTCTATTGCAAATTAAAATACAATTTCCAAGTGTTGTTGTGCTTTCTCTGAATATTACTGACCAATACTTACCCTGTTTAATCATTAAATTAGGACTACTAAATCTTCCTGCAAATTCTAACACTTTTATTCTCCTTAAATTTCCTTCCAAGATTGTATGTCTTTTAAGGCAAACGATCTATCTACTTGTTTGTCAACATCAAAAGCATTTAACAACCATTGTTCTTCTTTATGCCACTCTGTTGAACCAAAGAAAATATCTTTTGGGATAATATGTCTTATTCCTGTAACACCTTTCCAATTTGTATAAACTATTTCAACTATTTTTTTGTTTTCCATTTATTTCTCCTTTAAATTTAGGGGATCCTTCAACTACGCTCAGGATGACAGAGTGTGAGAGATGTTTGGCTTTCACGATTTTTGCTTTAGCAACCTAAGTGAAAGATAAATATCTCGAACACCACTACATCAAAATTTTGTCAACGAAACTTTCTGGGTCAAAAACTGCAAGGTCGTCTACGCTTTCACCAAAGCCTGTGAAGATGATTGGAACTTTAAGTTCGTTAATGATTGGATAAACCACTCCACCTTTTGCTGTTCCATCAAGTTTTGTGAGTATTATTCCGTCAATGTTAACGCTATCTTTAAAGGCTTTAACTTGCGCTATTGAGTTTTGACCAATTGAAGCATCAAGAACAATTAAATTTAACCTTTTTGCTTCTGGATATTCTCTTGTTGCTACGTTGTTTATTTTTTCTAATTCTTTCATAAGGTTAGTTTTTGTGTGTAATCTACCCGCTGTGTCTACAATAAGCACATCTGTTTCTTTTGCTTTCATAGAATGCACCGCATCAAACACAACGGCAGCACTATCTGCTCCTTCACCTTGTTTAACAATTTTAGTTTTTAATCTCTCTGCCCACATATTAAGTTGCTCAGTTGCAGCAGCACGGAAAGTGTCGCCTGCCGCAAGAAGAACTGACTTCTTTTCCTTTTGGAAATATTTAGTCATTTTTGCAATGCTTGTTGTTTTTCCAACGCCGTTAACACCAACAATTGTGATAATTAAAGGATAAGAAAATTCAACCTTTTCTGCATTTAATTTTTCAATAAGCAGGTTTTTAAGTTCAATTTGAGCACGCTCAGTATCTTTAATAAGTTTTTGTTTGCATATATCACGAAGTTCATCCATGATGTCCATTGCAGTTTCAGCACCCATATCACTGGTTACTAAAATTGACTCCAACTCATCATAGAAATCATCATCAAGTTCGGTTCTCTTGAAAGTGTATTTTAATTTATCAAAAAATTTCTTAAATATTCCCACGTTTATTCTCCTTGATTAAGTAATACTATATTTAGCATAGAAAAGCGGTAATATACACTAAGTATATTACTCACCTTCCACAACTTTAACTGCGTCTGCAAGTTTAACAGACACGATTTTACTAACACCTTTTTCTTCCATTGTAACACCATATAAAGAGTCCACAACTTCCATTGTTGGCTTTCTATGCGTGATAACAATGAATTGAGTATCTTGACTGAAACGCTTTAAGTAGTTCGCATAACGATCAATGTTTGCGTCGTCCAACGCTGCTTCAATTTCGTCCAAGAAACAGAATGGCATTGGTTTTAATTTCAAGATTGCAAACAAAATTGCAATCGCTGTCATTGTTTTTTCTCCACCACTCATAAGTGTGATGTTTTGAAGAACTTTTCCTGGTGGTTGAGCAATAATTTCAACACCACGAGTGAGCGGGTCATCACTTGGTAACAATTCAAGACGAGCATTACCACCACCAAATAATTCTTTAAACACTTTTGTGAAGTTTTCTTGAATTTTAACAAATTCGGCGTCAAACTTTTCAAGCATTTCTGCAGATAAATCTTTAATAATCTTCACCGCATCTTCTTCTGCCGTTTTTAAGTCTTGAATTTGTGCGTTCATTTCTTCAAAACGCGCTCCTTCAGTTTTATATTCTTCAATTGCATTTATATTAACATAACCAAGACCTGTGATTTGACCTTTGATTCTGCTTATTTTTGCCATTGTTTCCTTGATGTCGAATTCTTCATCAATTTGTTTATAAGGCATGCAGTCATTATAAGTCATTTCATATTCTTCATATATGCGTTCTTGCATATTTTCAATGTCAATATCAACCTTTTGAAGACGAGTTTCTTCTTGATAAATTCTGTTGTTAAGTTTTGTAATATCGTTACCCAAAACAGTTTTTCTATCATCAAGTTCTCTGAGTTCTTTCATAAGGGTTTGCTTAGTTTCATCCATGTGAGCGAGTTTTAAGTTAAGTTCATTTAATTCTTCTTGAATTTTGCTTGCTTCACTTTCATCACCCTTTGATTTATTCATGCTGATTGCTTCGTTATAAATCTTTTGTTGACTGTTCATTTCAATTGTTACTCTTTCAATGTTTTGTTCTAAAACTTTGATTTCTGCAACATTATTTTCAATGCTTTGTTCAAGTGATTTAATTTTTTCTTCAGTTGATGCAATTTTAACTTTACTTGCAGTTAAGATTTCTTGATATTCTTCTCTCTTTTGTTTCAAATCATCATATGCAGTTTTGTTTGTATCGTTAAACTCTTTAACTTTTGCTTGAGAAACGTTATAATCAAGTTCCACTTGATCAATTGAATTGATTTTTGAATTCAAGTCAGAAACAATATTTTCTGCAATCTTAAGTTGACTAGATATAGCAAAAATTTCATCTTCCAAATTATCTAAATTGCTTGTTAAATTCTCAAGTTTTGAATTATTAGAATAGAATTCACTACTAACTGATTGAAGAGTTGCGTTCTCATTGTTTAAAATCATTTTCAAGTTAAACATTTCGTTGTTTTTTGCTTCAAAATCTTTTGTTGCAGATTGCAATTCACGAGAACGAACCTCAATGTTTTCTTTGAGTTTCTTAATTTCGTTTTCTTTTCCCAAAAGAGAACTGTCATTGCTCTTTTTTGATCCACCGCTCATGCTTCCTTGAGGCGACAAAACATCACCTTCAAGGGTTACAATCCTAAACGCATATCCGCTTTGTTTTGCCAAAGCAACTGCATTATCAAGATTGTCACAAACAACAGTTGAACCAAGCAAACTGTCAATAACTGGACGATATACACTTTCAGTTTTCACCAATTCACTTGCAACACCCAAACAACCTGTTGCGTTTAAGTATTTTCTATCGCTTGCGCTTAAACTTCTTGGTTTAACTGCACTAATTGGCAAGAATGTTGCTCTACCTAATTTTGTTTCTTTAAGGTAATTAATCAAAACTTTTGCGTCGTTTTCATCTTTTGTTACAATGTTTTGTATGCTTCCACCCAACGCAATTTCAATTGCTGTTTGGAACTTGCTTTCAACTGTAATGATATTACCAACGACACCCTTTATTGCACTGTTCAACTTAGGATTGTTTTTCCCGTCTTGAAGAAGTCGTTTGACTGCAAATTGATAACCTTCAAAATCTGCTTGTAAATTAGTTAAAATGTTCATCCTGTTTGTGTCGTTTGAAATGCTAGATTTAAGGTTATATATATTTGTGTTAAGTTCTTCAAGTTCAGCATTCAATTTGCTTATTTTTTCGTTTGTGCTTGAAATTGTTTTTTCTCCATTTTCTTTCTTCTCTTTCAAACCTGAAACAAGCATTTTTAGTTCTTCAACTTCTTTGATCAATGATTCTTTATTTACATTTAATTCCGATAATTTTTCGCTATCTGCCTTAATGTTTTCTTGCATTGTATCACGTTTTGCAATGTATGCAGATAAATTTGCTTTAACATCTGTGAGTTTTGCAAGATTATCAATAATATTTCTTTGGTTTTCTTCTTTTTCACCTTCGCTCTTAGTAAGTTCATCAACAAGTTCCATATATTTATTTGCAATTTGTTGACTTTCTTTGTGGAATGAATCAAGTTTTGCCTTTTCTTCATCTCTTAAAGAGGTTGCTGATTTCAAAAGCGCATTTCTTTGATTCAAATCCATTGTGTATGAATTTAATTGAGCATTCAATCTATCTAATTGTTCTTTTAAATATCTTGCTTGTTCACTAAGCAATCTAGAATCACTTTGACGTTTTTCAAGCGCAATTGTAAGTTGCAAAACCTTTTCATGTAATTCATTTGCACGTCTATCAAGCTGGTTGATTTCATTCATTGATTTATCATATTTTGCTTGTTCTGCTTCCATGGTTTGAGTGAGAACATTTAAGTTGTCGCGATATCCAACCAGTTTAACGTTAATTTCTTCTTTGGTTTGAGCCGCATGATCGAATTGATATATGTAAGCATTAATTTCATTTTGCTTTAAAACATCACGAAGTTCAAGATACTTTTTAGCATCTTCACTTTGGCGTTTAAGCGGCCCTAATCTACGTTCAACTTCATTTAAAATATCAGTCGCACGAGAAAGGTTATCACGCACTCTTTCAAGTCTATTTTCAGTTTCAACTTTTCTTGCCTTATATTTTGCAATTCCTGCCGCTTCTTCAAAAATGCCACGACGTTCTTCAGGCTTACTTTGAATAATTTCTTCAACTCTACCTTGTCCGATAATTGAATAACCATCTTTACCAATTCCGCTATCATACAAAATATCACGAATATCTTTAAGACGACATGGTTTGCGATTTAAATAGTATTCACTTTCTCCACTTCTATAAAGTTTACGAGTGAGCACCACTTCATCATATTCAATGTTGAACCATTTTTGAGTGTTGTCAAAAACAAGAGATACTTCACAATAAGAAAGTTTCTTTCTTTTTTCAGTTCCAGCAAAAATAACGTCTTGCATAGACTTACCACGCAAAGCTTTGCTTGATTGTTCACCAAGCACCCAACGAATTGCATCACTAACGTTTGACTTGCCACAACCGTTTGGACCAACAATTGCAGTGATTCCACCATCAAAGTTGATGTGAGTTGTGTCTGCAAACGACTTAAAACCTGTCATTTCAATTTCTTTAAATGATATCATATGTTTCCCCATTTGTTCTTGAACTAAATTTTCAAGACAATTACTCTTTTGTATTATATCAAAAAAACACCTAAAAACAAAACATTTTTAAGTGCTTAAAGGAAATTTATGTTGACAAAATATAATGTGAATGATATATTAAAAATACAAGCAAAAGGAAGACCTATGTTAAAAAAACTAATTGAAAAGCTAAAACAAAGAAAAGAAGAAAAAGAAGCAATAAAACTAGAAAAAATTATGAATAAACCAGAGTTTAGATTATGTGATTTACATGTTGGCGAAATAGTTTTATATAAAAAACGTAAAGATATTGGATTAGGAAAAATTGACCATTATTATGAAGAAGTTAAAAATTTGCATTTTTTTATGAAATTGGATACAATAAATATCGTCATATTATATCTGGTCAGGAATTATATGAACTTGGTAACTATAATTCAATTGTTGGCGATTATGCTGTTCATAATCTTAAAAAATTTGAAGAAACATTTCCTTTATATATGAGAAAACATCATCTTAAATCAAATTCAAAAGTTTCATTGAATTTTATTGTTAAACATGAACAGGAATTAAATGAAAAATTGACACCTAATCAAAAAAATGTGGAATTATTTAACTTTCCTTACAATTAAGTAAAAAACCGCTTTAAATAGCGGTTTTTTCGTGTCATAATTATAATAAATATTTTATGGCAACAAGTTTGTTTCTTTATTTTTGATTCGATATTCGAGATAATCATCTTGATATTCTTCAAAAGTTTGTGCCATAAATTTTAAGTATGCATTTTTAACTTCTCTGGGAAGTCCATCTTTTTCGAGGCTATAATCATTCACTCCAAAATGATAGCAACAAAAACTTCCAATCACAAACTCAATTGCAACTTTTCGATTTTTTTCGAAGGTTAAATACCCAGCATGCATGGTTTCATAATTATATGTAATGTCAAAATCAGGAAAAGATTGATGCATAAAATTAACCAAGTCTTCTTCTCTGTTGTCATCATGAAGTTTTTGAATGTATTGTGTCATCACTTTCTCCTAACAAACTTAATTATACGGAAATGTCGAAATATGTCAAGAAAAAATCCACTATAACAGTGGACTTTTATATTGTTTCACCCAAATCTCTCTTTGCCTGCTCACAAGTTGCATTCAAATAATCATCTCTATAGTTTGGAAATGTTTTGTTCATAAAAGAAATATAAATCTTTCTAACCTTGCTATCTGAAAATTCCAAAGCCGATCTATAATCCAAGTTTGCAGCATTAACAACATTACAAGTGAAATCTGTTAAGTGATACACTCTTAACACAACATCATCTTCAAATTCCCTTCTCAAAATCAATTCACCATAAAAGCAATTTTCATAAGTATATTGAACTTTGATGTTTAAAAATTCGTTTTTAAATGCTCTAGCAAGTTCTTTTTCCTTGTTTTCTTTATTTAACTTCTCTATGTATGTTTTCATTAGGATTATTATAACACAAATATAAACAGTGTCAAGAAAAAATCCACTATAACAGTGGACTTTTTAAACAGTTTGATTGCAATCTAAATCTTTATCAACAAGTTCTAATTGATGTGTTTTATAATCTTCATAATAAGTTTCAAATTCGTTTTTCATAAATCTTAAATAAACTCGTCTGAATTCAACATCACTACAATAACCCTTTTCACTCTTTGGCAATTTATCATATCCATAAGATAAATAACATTGTTCAATAGGTTTACAATCAAAGTCTGTTGCTTCATATGCTTTGATAAAATGAAAACGCCTATCTGTAATCACAATCAACAATTCTGTTTGAGTTGGTTTCATTGAAACAGCTGCTTTAAATGGTTTGCCACCAATATTTTCTATTTTCTTTTCTAATTCTATTATTCTACCCTTTTTATATAATTCATAAATGTAATTTTCCATTAATTCATCTCCTAAAAGAATTATAACACATAAAGTAAATTTGTCAATATCAAAAGAAAAATCCACATAAAATTTGTGGATTTAAAATAAAAATTCCGATTTTATTCAATGCGAAGAATATTTAGCTGAACGACTTAGCGAATGCGTTTAGTGAAGTTAAATGTTGTGAGCATCGTTTAATAGTTCGATTAATTCAGGTTCTTCAACAATTCTGATGTTTAGTTCTTTAGCTTTATCCAATTTGCTTCCAGCATCAGTTCCAACAATAACAATGTCGGTTTTCTTACTTACACTGCTTGTTACATTTGCACCCATACCAAGCAATAATTTTGTTAAATCTGGACGTGTATAGTTTTCAAGTGTTCCCGTTAGCACAACGGTTTTATTTGTAAATGCAGAATTTTGTGTGATTTCTGCTGGTTTATTGATTGTAACACCCAAATCAAAAAGTTTTTGAATGTTTGCCATATTGTCCGCATCAGCGAAATATTCAATAATGCTGTTCGCCACAATTTCGCCAACATCTTCAATGTTTGTTAATGTTTCAATGTCTGCATTCTTGATTTCTTCAATTGAATAAAACTTTTTGCTTAACACAAATGCAGATTTTTTGCCGATATTCATTATTCCAAGTGAGAAAATGAAATTTGACCAATCAATTTGTTTAGATTTTTCAATACTTTCAATTAAATTATTGATTTTCTTATCTTTAAACCCTTCAAGACCAACTAGTTGTTCTGCTTTAAGTTCAAATAATTCATAAGGATAAGCCAAATTAAATTTATCATTTAAAACCTTAATTGTTTTTTCGCTAAGTCCTTCAATGTTAAACGCATCGCGACTAACAAAATGAGATAGTCTATCAATAATTTGTTCAAAGCAACCTTTATGATTGGTGCAAAACAAATTTGGACCAACTCGAGTAAGCGCACTACCACAACTTGGACAGTTTGTTGGTGCAACAACTTCCTTTGCGTTTTCACCTTTTTCAGCCAGTCCCATAACTTCTGGAATAACTTCATTACTACGGCGTACGAAAATTCTTGAATTTATGCTAATTTGTTTTCTTTCAATATCTTGTGTGTTATTTAATGTTGCCCTACTAACAGTTGCCCCAGCAAGTTCAATTGGTTCCATAATTGCAATTGGTGTGATTTTGCCCGTTCTTCCAACTTGCCAAACAACGTCAAGAAGAGTTGTGCTAAGTTCAACAGCCTTAAATTTCCATGCCATTGCCCACTTTGGAAATTTGTTTGTGTAACCAATGTCATCTCTAACCTTGCAGTTGTTAATTTTGATAACCATTCCATCAATCATTGTGTCAAGACTATCTTTAATTTTATCAACCTGCTCAATTTCTTGTTTAGCCTCTTCAAGTGTGTTAATGATTTTAAAATAACTATCAGTTTTAAATCCTTGTTCTTTAATGAAAGTGTTCATTTCTTGTTGAGAATCAAATTCCACACCTTCAATAAGCAAAATATCATAACAGAAATAATCCAATCTTCTTTTTTCAGTTTCTTTTGGGTCAAGATTTCTAACCGCTCCTGCCACCCCATTTCTTGGGTTTTTAAGCGGAATTTCAGCGGTTTTATTATATTCTTCAAAAGATGAATTTGTCATCATACACTCGCCTTGAACAAGAAGTTTTCCCTTAAATGGAATTGTTAGTGGAACTGATTTGATTGTTTTCACTTGAACTGTAACGTCTTCACCAATTGCGCCATTGCCACGAGTTGTTGCTTGCCTGAATCTACCATTTTGATATTCAATAACAACTTTTAATCCGTCGTACTTATATTCAATTGAAAAACTTTCAGCAGGGTTACCTGTTGCTTTTTTCATATCGTTTATCCATTTTTCTAAATCAACGTAATCTTTAACTTTGTTTAAACTATAAAGCGTAACTTCGTGTTTATTCTTTTTAAATTCCTCTAAAACATAGTCACCAACTCTGCTTGTTGGAGAATTTTCAAGAGTGAAATTTAGTTCTTTCTCAAGATCCACTAGTTCGTAATATAATGCGTCATATTCCGCATCTGAAATGGTTGGATTATCATAAACATAATAGTTTTTATTGTGTTTATTAATTTCCCCCACCAACCACTTCATTCTTTCAAATTTATCCATGCTTTTTCCTTAATTAGATTTCTTTAAATGCTTCTGCTGGAATATATTTTTCTTCCAACATTTTACCATATTCCATAACTTCTTTAAATTTTCTTTCGATTATATCCAAAGAATAAATTCTATCTTGTTTCAAGATGATAAGTTGCCATTTATTAAGTTCGTCAACATATTCTTTGCAAGATCTATAATCTTTAAAAATTACATCTTTGCAATAATCACCATTTTCAGTATAAATATTGATTTTATTATCCATATTTGAAATATAATGGTCAAGACTAACAAAATAATTGTTATAAATTTCACCATTTTTTTTGTAATCCACAACTTTTCTTTTTAAATGTGCTGTTGAAACAAAATAACCGAATTTGATGCATTCGCCATCAGTATCATACACATGCAATTCCCTTGGAACATAAACTACTGGTCTTTTATCTTCATCTATCATAATTATTTCTCCTTTGGTGTTATATTAATCTTTAAATTCAATTGGTGCGTATTCAAGAGATAACATTTTTTCGCCAACCACTTCGAATTTAATTTTAACACAGTGATTGCTACTGTTTGGTGTTACTTCAGTGATAACTCCATCACCAAATTTAGGGTGAGTAACTTTTGCCCCAACCTTAATTTTTGAAAAATCAACACTTTTCTTTTCAACTGTGTCCTTTCCAAAAGTGTAGTTAAAAGTTTTATTATTTCCTGATTGTAATGTATTCATATTGCCTCCATTGAAATTATTTGTTGGTTTTGTGAAACCATAACTATTTGTTGTATTATTATATGAGTTGTAACCTGAATTTATTTGCCTATCTGGCACCAAATCAAGTTCACGCAAGAACCTTGATTTTACAGTGTAATCACGTTTGCCATACATAAATCTTGATTGTGCGCTAGTTAAGAACAAGTCTTTTTTCGCTCTTGTGATTGCCACATACATAAGACGACGTTCTTCTTCCAAATCGTCTTTATCATCACGAGAAATTGGGAAGATTTTTTCTTCACAGCCAACAACGAAAACTGTGTCGAACTCTAAACCTTTTGCGCCATGCACTGTTGCAATAACGACGCCTTGACCATCATCAGAGTCCATGTTTGATGATAATGTCACATTTTCAAGATAGTCAACTATTGTTTTTTCCGGGTTTAATTTTTCGAAATCTAGAACATCTTTTGTGAGAGAATCAATATTCATTCTTCTCTCTTTTTCCTTTTCGTCATCCAAATCAAAAGCATCCAAAATTTTTGTTTCTTCAAGCATGTATGTAAAGAAATCTCCCATGCTCATTTCAGTTACTTTTTCTTGCAAATTAACCAAAACCTGCTTAAAGTCTCTCAATTTTTCATTCAAAGCTTTTGGAAGCATTTCCATTTCGTAATTTAACACAACTTCCTTTAAACTTGTGTGATTTTTTAATGCTATTTGTGTCAATTTTTCAATGCTTGTGTCGCCTATTCCACGTTTTGGATAATTTATTATTCTGCTGAAACTCACATCATCACTTGGGTTAACGATTGCTGTTAAATATGCAAGAACATTCTTGATTTCTTGACGCTCAAAAAATTTGAATCCATTATACATAATGTGTGGAACATTATAAGCAAGAAGTCTTTTTTCAAATTCAAGTGAAAGTGAGTTTACTCTCATCAAGATTGCCATTTCGTTATACGGAACACCATGATTATGCATGGTTATGATGTTTCTAACAACATAATCTGCTTCGTCGCTTTCTGTTTGTGCTTGATAATAAGTTACATCATTTCCTTCATCATTTTCAGTGTATAGCACTTTATCTAATCTGCTCTTGTTGTTTTTAATTATCATATTGGCACGTTCCAAAATCTTCTTTGTGCTACGATAATTTTGCTCTAGTTTGAAAATTTGAACATCTGGGAAATCTTTTTGAAATTGGATAATATTATCAATATTTGCTCCACGCCAACCATAAATTGATTGGTCTTCATCTCCAACAATTAAAATATTTCTTGATTTTGCTGAAATGGCTTTAACAATGTCATATTGAAGCTTGTTTGTGTCTTGAAATTCATCCACGCTAAAATATGTATATCTATTTTGAATGCTATCTAAAATATCTTGATTGGTTGTGATTAGTTTATAAAAATTAATAAGCAAATCATCAAAATCCATTGCATTGTTTTTCTTCAATTCGTCTTGATACGCGTGATAGAATTTAACAAAAATATCAATATCTTTATCGTATGAATAAATTTTCGCAAACTCTTCAATTGTCATGTTATCATTTTTGATTGTTGACAAATTATGTTTATAATTACATTTTGTTGATTCGTCATCAATTTCAAGTTGTTTGAAAATATCTTTAAAAAGTTTTGATGTTTCCGCGTCAGAATATATGGTGAAATTTTCTTTATATCCCGGGATGAAACTAGCATAAGTTCTGAGCATCCTTGCACAAAAACTATGGAATGTGCAAACTGTAATCATGTTTCCAACTTCTACAATCTTACAAATTCTTTCTTTCATTTCATTTGCTGCTTTATTTGTGAAAGTTATTGCTAAAATATTTCGAGGGTCAACACCACATTGTTCAATAAGGTACGCAATTCTATATGTCAACAATCGAGTTTTGCCACTACCTGCTCCGGCACTGACCATAACAGGACCATTGGTACATATCGCTGCTTCATATTGTTCTTTATTGAGTAAGGTTTTATAATCCATTAATTTCTCCTAATTTTTTAAATGCAAACAATTCTTTACTGTCATCCTGAGCGAAGCCGAAGGATCTGTAAATAACAACCTATTTGCATAAGAAAAAAATAGTATTTGTATTGAAAATTAGTTCCGCAACAAATAATATTTACATTCCTATTATATCAAATAAAAGATTGAAACGCAAATGTTTCAATCTTTAAATCATAAAATTTTATTTAAACACCATGTGTTCGGTTATATTTAATTTTAACATCCTCAACTTCTTCTTTTATCTTGAAAAGGTCTTGCCTATCTTTGCCTGATAATGCTTTTTCTTTAAGTTCTTTATAGTAAATTTTATTAATTTCTTTTTCAATTTTAAAGATTAATGGAGTTTCTTCATTCTGCTCTAAACCATATGTTTTAACTCCATGTTTAAAATCGTCTAACATGCCTCTGTACACCCAAATTTTTGAAAGAATTCCATTTATTTTAACTGTTGTATCTTCGTCTTCTTGATATGGTCTTTTAAAATACTCAAAAGCAAGAACATATGCACTATGACGTATTAACTCACAATCTTGTTCAAAGTTTTCAATATTATTCTCTACATCTTGTTCATTAATAAAATGATCTAATTTATGAACGGCTGCCTCAACAGATTTGCCATCATGCTCAAAAATACCTTTATCTAAAAGTTCGCGTAGCGACCAAATCTTGCCAACAGCACTTAATCTTTCGAATTTGATGTTCATATTTTCTCCTTAGTTTATGTTATTATCATCACCACAGTAAAGTTCCTCATGTTTTGAAGCAACTTCCATGCTTATGTCAATTAATGATTCCAACTCTTTTTGAGATGTTTCATCATCAAAGTTTTCATAAAAATTAATAGTTTCTCTAAGATTTGTTTCAACAGCCTTGTAAATACGCATATTAACTTCATCTTTAACGTCGTTCATTTCTTTGTTTTTAACAAAATTATCAAACATCCATCTAGACCACCAAATCACTTCTAAAACACTGCTAAACTGAAATTTCTCAATATCGAATTCTTCGCCATAAACTCGTCGTAAATTATTGCCCAAATCAAAACCAATCACCGCAAAGTTTTGTTCTCTATCTTTTCTCATATCTTCAATGTCAACTGGTTCATAATCGATTGTTGATGTTGAAAAAGTTAAAAGATGTTTTTCTAATTTAAATATTTTGTTGAATCTATCTCTTGCTTTAGTATACAAATCAATATCTTGATTATCTATTGCAATGTCTAGCAAACCGCGAATTTCCCAAATTTCTTTTATAATGTCGTTTTTCATGTTTTCTCCTTCGTGCATTATACATCACATTATCAAATTATGCAATACCAAAAAAGAAAAAAACAGCAGTAAAATGCTGTTATATATCATTTTGGGGATCTTTCGACTGCACTTCGTTCCGCTCAGGATGACACGAGAAGGTTTCGCCCGAACAACTTTTGATTTAATAACCACTCTTCTTAAGTGCTTAAGAAAATCAACTTAGTTAGCGGTGAAAGCTTCGAGCATATATATAATCCTCTTAACCTTTAAACGAGAATTGATTGCGTTTTGCGACTTTGCGTAGCATTTAAGCGAAACGCAACGATTCGAGTTATCTTAAACTTCTTAAATATTTTAGTTCTTTTGCATTAAGCGGTGCGTATTCACCACGAGAAAGCCCACCAAGGGTAATTTCGCCAATTTGAACACGGCGCAAAAGTGTTATATTTTTTCCTATCACTTCAAACATCTTACGAATTTGACGATTCTTTCCTTCACTAATTGTAACTTTAAGTTTAGTGATTTTATCAAGTTCTTCAACTAATTGAACTCTGCAAGGTTTAGTTACATATCCACCAATATCAATTCCTCCGGCAAGACGTTGAATTTCATCTTTTGTGATAACACCTTCAATATGAACTGTGTAGGTCTTTTCAACTTCACTGCTTGGGCGCGTTAAAATATTTGTTATATCACCGTCATTTGTGAAAAGAAGCAAGCCTTCTGTGTCATAATCTAATCTACCAACAGGATACACCCTTGCATGAACACCGCGAAGCAAATCCATAACCGTTTTTCGTTCTTTGTCATCATCAACAGTTGTTACATACCCTTTCGGTTTATGAAGTTTATAATACACAAAGTTTGTTGAAACCTTAACAGGTTTATTATTAAATTGCACATTATCTGTATCTTTAACATCGGTTGAAAGATCACGAACAACTTTGCCATTAACCTTAATTTTACCAGTTGTTATTAAAACTTCAACACTTCTTCTGCTTCCAAGCCCCGCAAGCGCTAAATATTTATTAATTCTCATTTACCTTTTCTTCCCATAAAATTTCGCTAATTTTTAGAGTTTCATTCTCTATTAGTTTATCAATTTTATTCATTGTAACTAATTTTATGGTTTTAAGCAAGTCATTTTCAAAAAAAACTTTAATTTCACCAACAACGTCACCCACTTTGGCGTCATCAAGCTTAACAATGTACTCAAGTTTCAATTTATCAATTTCGCTTTGAGTTACAGGATAGAAAAAATCTTCTTCAGGATAAAGATATAGTTTACCTTCTTTTTTATCTATAATATATTCATTGAAAATTTCTCTATTTTTGTCAATTATCTTCTTGTTATCATATAATTCATGTGCCATATTTAACAAACTTGCACTTTCTTCAAACATTGGGCCACAATTTAACACAACACAAACAAATGTCTCACCCTCTCTTTCTGTTGCTGAAACCAAACATCTTCCTGCACGTTTTGTATATCCAGTTTTCACACCGACACAACCACTTAAACTATTTAACAAGCGATTCTTATTGCTCATATATCGTTTTTCACTTTTGTTTGTTTCAGACGCAATATGCATTTTAGTTGAAACAATTTCTTTAAAAATCGGATTATTTAAAGCATATGCAGAAATACACGCCAAATCATATGCTGTTGTGAAATGATCTTTATGATCAAGTCCGTGTGGAGTAACAAAATTTGAGTTTGTGGCTCCAGCATTTTTTGCAGTTTCGTTCATCAAATGAGAAAATCCTTCAACGCTTCCTCCAATGTGGCAAGCAAGTGCCACCGCGCTATCATTTCCGCTTCTTAGCATTAAGCCATACAACAAATCCTTAATGCTCATCAATTCACCTTTTCTAAGATATATTGATGAACCTTCAACACCAATTGCTGAGTCATCCACTTGAATTATTTCATCAATATTGTTACAATTTTGAATTACGGTTATTGCTGTTACAATTTTTGTTGTTGACGCCATTGGGAGTTTCTCACTCATATTCTTGCTGGCAACAACACGTCTGCTATCCTTTTCAAGCACACACATTGCTTTTGCACTTGTGTTGAAGTTTAAGGTTTCAACAGCGAAAATTTGCATTTTTGTACTAATTGTTGAGCATAAAACAAGCAAACACACTATAAAAATCAAACTAAAATATTTAAGTTTTCTCATTTTTGAGTTTCTCCACAAACTTTTTCATTACTTCAGTGGCATTTTTAATAAGTCCGATATATGCACTAGACTTATCTGCACGAATGAGTTTGAACTTATTGTTATCAACCACAAAAAAACCAATTGGAGAAACCGTAAATCCTCCACCAGTTCCACCTGCCATTGGAAAATCTGCTGAATTTCTTTTTGCGTTTAAATCATTATATTCACCACCACCAGAAACAAAACCAACACTCACTTTTGAAATAGGAATAATTTGACTTCCATCAGGCATACTGATTGCAGAACCAATTACGCAATTCACATCAATAAGACTTCTAATTTTATCTAACGACACATCCACCAGACTTTCAATTTTTCTCTCTTCACCTAAATCAACTCTATCTTTTTTCATTTTAACTCCTTTTTTTATTGTGATTTTATTCGACTGCACTGCGTTTCGCTGACAAACATCCTTTTTAATAGCAAAACCTCTTTTTCTTTAAGTGATGTTTGATTGCTTTTGCGACTTAGCATGAATTTTGGTCACTTTGCATCAAAGTGTGCCTAAATGAATGCGCTTAGCAAAAGCAACTAACAAACTTTGTTTTGTATTGTGCGGATGATTGTGAACACAAAAGTGTAAATTATATCAACCACACTCATTCGCATTTCGTAAACCAATCGTAAGTTGAAAATATCTTCATTATATTTTGGATTAACTTCAACAAAAATATGTGCTGATTTTTTATTATTTTTAACTTTACTTAAAACACATTTGCTCAAAACATCAACAATACCACAAGTGGTTGCAGTTATCATTGAGTCAAGCACAAAACCAAAGTTAGATGTCAAATTACAATTCAACAACTGATGTCTGAAATATAATTGGTTTATTAGATTTAAAACAAACACAATATTGATGTTTTTCTTATCAATTTTTTCCTTACGCTCTTTGTTGTTGAAATACAAATAAATATAGCCATTTTTAACTCTAAATTTAAACTCAAATTTGATTTTATTGAAAAACTTGACACTTATTCCACCCTTTAATTTAAGTGCATTTAACTTGATTTCGAACTTAATCAAGAAAGGATAAACAAACTGCCAAATGTTTAAAAATGTTAAAAAAGAAAAAATAAGACGCCACATAATTGTAGTATCTTACTTTGAATTATTTTTATGTATTTTGTTATTTGTAATTTTTATATCCCTTACCTTTTGTTAAGGTAATTCCTAATTTTAAGAAAGCATCATACAAATATTCGTTTTTATTTAAATAAACCTTTTCATATTTTAAATTTTCTATGATACTATGTACTTTTAAAAAATCATTTTTCCTTCTTTCAATGAATTCGAAATCATTTCCTCTTTTTTTTAGTGTTTCAATTAAATCATCAAAAGAATCCTTACTTTGTATTGCAATGATTATTCTAATGTTTTGTTTTTCAAAATATTCTAAATATGGGATTAAAGAAGTTGCAAATGGAACTAAAACGCACTTTCTTTTTTTTAATTCTTTTTCAAGATCTTTAATAAAGTTATTAGGCCAATCTTCTTTAGGTGTTCTAATTTCTGTTCTGCCTTTGAGTTTTTCCAATGGTAATTCTTTATATTTACCATAATCATATCTATAGTGCTGAAATTCAAAATCACTTACATCGTTATAGTTTTCAGCAACAAAAGTTTTACCACACCCTGGATAAGCAAGCACTAAAATATTTCCAACCATACCACACCAATCTATTCTTGCTCAGTTTCTTTTTTTATTTCAGTTTCAGAAACAACGTTATCTTGACTTTGTTCTGTTTCTGCTGTTTCTTCATCTGGAATCTTAAATTCACGATATAAGCTTTCACCATCACTGTGAATAACTCTAATTCTATCAAGAAGTTCGTTATAGTTTGGAAGATCTTCCAAAGAATTAAGTTCAAAACGTTTTAAGAAGTTTTCAGTTGTTCCAAATAAAACAGGTTTTCCGACAGTGTCTTTTCGTCCAACAACTTCAATTAAGTTGTTTGCTTGAAGAAGTTGAATTGCATAATCACAATTAACACCACGAATATTTTCAATATCAATACGAGTTACAGGTTGCTTATAAGCAACAATCGCAACAGTTTCCATGGCTGCCTTTGTTAAACTTCTTTCCCTTATTGGATTTAAGATTTCGCTTATGTTTTCAACAATTTCAGGGTTTGAGCAAAGTTGAACTTTGTTTTTATATGTAATAACATTGATTCCACTCTCTGCATTGTATTTCTCTTTTAAAATATCAAGACATTTGTTGAACTCTCTGTCATTCATTTCAAATCGAGATTTAAACTCATCAATTGGAACACCTTCGCCAGAAACAAAAAGCACTCCTTCAATGATTTTTGCAATTTCTTTAAGACTCATCACGAACCTCCTTTCTTTTGATTTTTATATCCGCATAACGTTCAGATTGAACAACTTCAATTTTTTGAAATTTTAACATTTCGAGTATTGCCATGAAAACCGTAATTATTTCCATTTTTGAATAAGTTTCATCAAACAAACTAAAGAAATTTATTTCTTCAGTGTCTTTTAAAATATTAGATAAAAACTGCATTTTATCTTGAACTGTCCAACGATCTCTACTTATTTTCTTTTCTTGCGGATTTTCTTTGTCTTTTGTTCTCATCAAAATAAAAGCAAAAGCATCAAGAAGTTTTTCCAAATTGAATTGGTTAAACACAATTCTAGCATCCCCCACATTTTTGTCTGGTTGTTTATATAATCTGTCAACATTTTCTTGTTGTTGAAGAGTTCCACCTGCTTCTTTAAACAACTGATATTCTTGAAGTTGAATTCGAAGTCTCGTTTCATCATCCATTTCTTCAATTTCCTCTTCTTCTTGTTCCACTGGAAGAAGTGATTTTGATTTAATAAGCAATAATCTACTTGCCATATCTAAGAAGGCTGTTGCATCATCCATATCAAGAGTGTCCATATTTTCAATGTAATGCAAATATTGATCAGTGATTGCAGCAAGTTTTACCGTTTTGATATCCATATTGTTTTCTGAAATCAAGTGCAGCAAAACATCGAGAGGTCCTTCAAACCCCTCAAATGAAAATGTTAAAGCTGATGAACTTTCTAAGTTTTCAATCTCTTCCACAATTAAGCCCCTATTAAACAAATATATCTAAAAACATAATTATACAACAACGCTAAATATTCAGTAAAAATATCAAATCCAAAAAACAAATCTATAAGTGAAGTTACTAAAATAATCCCTATTAAAAGCCTAAAACCATTTTTTAGCATAAATTTGATGAATTTATTTTCACCTTTCATAAATGTTGTTATGAAATTAAACCCGTCCATTGGTGGAATTGGCAAAATATTAAACATAAACAAAAAACTGTTAACAAGCATAAAATACATTAAAATGCTATAAACATATCCAAGTGCAACACCACCTGCGCCAACAGTTGAAATCAACACTGCAACAGTGCCAGCAGAGATCAAACCAAGCAATAAATTGGCTGTTACACCAACAATTGAAACAATTCTTGTTCCTGTTTTATATTTTTTGAAATTTAAAGGATTTACTGGCACCGGTTTTGCCCAACCAATACCTAAAAATATAAATAGAAAGAACCCAAACATATCAAGATGCTTTAACGGATTTAAGGTCATTCTTCCGGCCATTTTTGCTGTTGGATCACCACACTTATATGCCGCAAATGCATGAGCAAATTCATGAATAGAAAGCGAAACCATGTAAACAAAAATGGTAATTAAAAAATGAATTACCGCATCTTTTGCTGTTAAATCTGAATTAAATAAAATATAGTATAACAAAATTTACTCCGTTATTATTATATCAAATTTAAAGCTTATAAGCAAACAATTTTCATTATTATTTTCTAAATTCTGTTATCTCAAAAAAAAATTCAAATATACAATATCTTCCAAAACAAAAAAATACATACACCATATAATGTATGCATTTAAATTTAATTATCAAAGTTTTATCCTTACTTTTTTGTTTTCATTGTGTTCAAGCGATTGTAGAAAGAACTTGCATTTAATGGGTTTTTTACGGTGGTGATTTTTGATATTTCAGTATCATCTTCATTAGTTACAACAATTCCCAATTCTTTAAATACTTGCAAGCATACAAAGAATTGAAGATATGAATAATTGGCCTTATCTTTGATCTTAGTTAAGATATTTTTAAACAAGTTATAAGTGTAATATCCAGTTATTTTATTCTCCATTGCAAATTGAATTAGTCTAAAATATCTTCCAAATTCATTTCTACTTAAATCAATTGAATCCAAAATTGAATAATGAAGATCTTGACCATGCGGTAAGTATATTGTTGATTTTGTTGCTTTTTGTAACGCTGCCAAATAACCCATATTTAAAATCGGATCAAGGAAAATAATTCGACTAAATGTGTTGAAACAATCAAAATTTGTTGGAGCAAGCACAATTGTGTTCAATCCTGTTTCGTCGGCAATATTCATCACTCTATTCTTTATTATGTTATTGCTGTCATAAATTGCTTTAAAATTGATGTATGTGTTATAGTCATTCGCAACAATAAGTGTTCCATACACAGTTTTTTCCATATCAACAATCAACCTTATCAATTGATCACGATTATAGTTGTTGAAAGTGTATGTTCCGTCCAGCGGATAAATAATTTGACGAACATATTCTGCTAATAAAATATCATTATCTTGTGGGCGGTATATATCTTCATAATCAACAGATTTAACAATTCCTGAAATTTTCTTTGAATTTCTGAAAGTGTCAATACTCAAATCTGCCAATAAATTGCAAGATGTATTCCCAGATAAAACAAAGTATTTATCACTTGAATTAAACGCAAGCAAACTGAAATTTGGATATGTCAACACCAAATGCTGTGGATGCTTTGGAAGACTGCTTACAACTGCATTTTTAAGTTTAAAATTAAAGATTGGACGAGCATTCATATGCCCACATGGCTCTAATTTATCAATGTCTTCAACAAGTTTTAATGTTATTTCATTCTCATCAAGAGCAAAATCATATGATTTCGTTGGCAAAAAGTCAACCTTATTTAAATTTTGAGCAACATATTCATTTGTAAGACGCATAAACTCATCAAAGTTCTCAACTTTAAGAGTTAAACCTGCCGCCATTGGATGACCACCAAACTTAGCAAGAAGATGTGACATACTGCTTAGCAATGTGTGAACATTCACCCCATTAACACTTCTGCAAGAACCAGTCAACTCATCTTCAACTTGACTGAACAAGAATGTTGGTCTGTGAAATTCTTCTGCAATACGAGCTGAAACAATCCCCAATATCCCACTATCCCATTCTGGACTTGACATAACAATTGCATTAATCCTGAATATATTTAATGTTTTAAGTTCTGACTTAACATCATTATACACTCTATCACAAAGTTGTTGACGTTGATTATTATAGTTTAAAATTTGATTGCATATCTTTTTAATGTTATTTGCATTTTCTTCCATATATAGTTCAAGGCTTGTTTCCGCTGAACCCATACGTCCACTTGCATTGATTTTTGGCGCAAGTTTGAAGGCAATGTCGCTAGCTTTACAATTACTCTCATGAAGACCACATTCATGCATTAATTTCAACACACCAACTGGTGCTTTGTGCATATTTTTGATTCCTAGGGATACAATTGTTCTGTTTTCATCAAGAAGTTCAACAATATCGGCAATGGTTGCAATTGCGCAAATTGGTATATATTCACTAGCAACAGTAAGTCCAGCTAATGCTTGCACAAGTTTCAATGCAACACCTGCACCACATAGCGCTTTAAACGGATATGATTCACTCACTTTTGGATTTATTATTAAACAATTTGGAAGAATTTCCCCTCTTTCGTGATGATCAGTGACAAGAATATCAACTCCTTGAGTTTTTATATATTCAACTTCTTCAACGCCAGTGATACCGCAGTCAACAGTAATAACTAAATCTGGTTTATCTTGTGAAAAAATCTTATCTATTGTTGCAATTGTTAACCCATAACCATCTTCATATCTGTTTGGCATGAAATTACTAACACGCGCACCAACTGAATTAAAGTATTTAATTAAAATAGCACTTGCACTTATTCCATCCACATCATAGTCGCCAAAAATAAGTATTTTGCTATTTTTTGATATGTGTTGTTCAATCAATTCCACCGCTGATTGCATATCTTCAAATATGAATGGATCATATAAATCTGTCAAACTTGGTTGAAGAAATTTGTTTAGTTTTTCTTGTGTGTCAATTCCACGAGAATATAAAAGATGAACAAGACGTTCGTCTAAATTATAAATCTTTGACATCTTGTTTATAAATTCTTGATTTGTTATTTCATTTAATGTACAAATATATTTCATAGTCTTAAGTAAAATTCTCTTTATGTTATTATTATAAATCATTTTTCCATTAATTGCAATAGTTATTAATAAATTGTTAAAAACATGATTCATTTATTGCAAAGAAAAAACCTTTCAGTTGAAAGGTTTTTATCTTATTTACTTCTTCTTGCTTCAACCTTGCTTGCTTTAATTTTGTAATCTCTTAACTTGCATTTTGTTATTAATGCGCTCCAAAGGAAAGGAATCACATACAAGCCAACAGCCAATAAAACAACAGCCATGAACATTAAATTTAATGTTACATACTTGATTGCTGAAGGAACAAACAACACGAATACAATACCAATTAACATCAAGCCAACTGTTATTGCAACCATTCTAAATTTCGAGGTTTTAACAGCAGATTCAATTGCTGTGCCAAAGTCTCTTGACATTAACCAACTTGATTTATGCATACTTTCAAAAATGTTTATGGCAAAATAATCAATTAACAAATTAAGAATTACAAGCAATGCCAAATAACTCGAACCAACAACCAATCTTAAAATTGAACTGATTGAAAGAAGTGATAATGTTCCCAACATGTTCGCAAAGATGATTGTTAAGGCACTCGCTCCATTATAGCGTGCATAAGCAAAGATTGATGCAATCACCATAAGAATTAAAATTGCTGCAGTTGTGTAAATATAATCAGTGCTATTAACGATAGGATCAACTTTTGTATGTTCTGAAATATTTGACACATCAACGTCTAATTTTTCAGCAACAAGTTTGTTAATTTCAAAAACATCAATATCACTTATATCATAAAGATATCTAACAATTAATTTAGTATCATCACCTTCACCGTAAATTCTGATGTTGTCAAATTTTGCATCATGAGAATTTACAATTGTTGAAATATCAGTTTGATATTTGCTTAAATCCTCTGCTTTCTTTTCTGTTACAGTCACTGAGAATTCATTATATCCAGCAACTTCAAAATTTCCATTAAGTCCCAAAATTGCAAACAATAAAATTCCAACCAGCAAGAAAACTGCAATTGATATCAATATCTTTTTGTTTTTATTAAAATATACTTTATTTGATTTTGTAAAATCTCTTTTAAGCATTTTTACCTCCTTTGTGGAAGTTACATTTTTTGCCATCTTCATTGTTCAACGCCAAATACATTTTGATAAACAACCTCATCAATGCAAGGTTTGTGAATGCAGAGACTAAAGACAACACCAATGCCACCCAACCAAAAGATTGTACTGCTTGAACAGGCATGAACACACAAATAAGCCCCGCAATCAAAAGAACTGCATGTGAGAATATAATTTTAAACAAATTCTCTTTTTGTGATTCTCTGAATGAGATGAATAATTGTGCTCCAGCTTGATAATGTTCCTTTGCCTTTTCAAAAATAGATACCAATCCATCTGTTGCTAAGATTAAGCAAATCAACATTGCTATTAATCCTGCCAAATTAAAGTGCGTTAATGGAATAGATTGCAACAAGAATAAACCTATTACAATATAGAACAACAAATTGAACATTGCCAACAAACCAACGTGGCGATATTTAACTATTAAGAACACCAAAACTGCAATTGCAACAATTGCCATAGCAATTGAAAGCCAGAATGTTGCATTGTGTCCATAACTTGGCGAAATCATATCGCTTGAAATTTGTGTTAAAGATAAATCCAACATACCTGCTTTAATTTGGTTTTCACAAGTTGCTGCATCCAACAAACTTTCAAAAGTTGAACTTTGTAAGTAGATAATACCATCGGTTATTGCACCTTCGCTATAGTCCAATTGTGCGAATTGAGTTTCACCCAAATAGATATACAAAGTTGAATCTGTTGATTTTTCTTCAATCATGCTTTTATATTTATCTTTAAATTCAACAACAACTAAATAAGAAACTTCTCCTGTTTCTGGGTTGTTATACTGCATTGAATCAACACTTTTGATGTGTTTTGCTCCGGCAAATGGATTTGATCCATCAGACTCGGTTGAAAAACTGATTGTGGCAGGATTTCCAATTAAACTTGTCACAATATTTTTGTCATCATATGTTAAGATGTTTCCAACTTCAACAACAATTCCGTCTTCACCATATGCGCTTATGGCAACGTCTTTATATCCTTCTGCTTTGATGATTTTTTCTAAATCTAGCATTGTTGAAGCTCTAAGTTCATCATAATTTGTGTCAACTTCATTCTCACCAAGTTCCGCACGGTAAACGATTCTAAGCGAACTGCTCACATCTTCACCAAGTTTTAAGTTGTCAACAAAACTTGAATATGAATAAATGTTACCGTTAAGAGAAAATGGATATGTGAAATTAACAAAACATGCAATTAAACATATAACTAAAATAATACTAAATATAACGAATAAGCTTTTTGAACGATTTTTAGTCATAATTCTCCTTTTTGAATTTGTTCTTTCTCCTAATTCAAGACATATTATATATAATCTCAAAAATTTTGTCAAACAAAACAACCCAGAATTAGCAATATTATATATAAAATCTAATAGAAGAATTATTGACTAAAACCATTTATTTATTACACGTTTTTGCGATTTAAGATATTAATAATAACTGACACTATTGCCGAAACAATTATTGCAAATAATAAGTCATAAATTAATGACAAATCGAAAACGAAACCACCATTTAAAATTGAAAAAATAACAAAACTAAGCAATGCATAAATTAAGCCTGCAAATATAGCTTTCAAAAAAAGCCTGTCTCCACCACTTCTTTTAATGCAAGTTATCATTATAAAAATTGAAAATAACTTTATAACATCATTGATATAACTGATTATTGTTGATGATAAATTTGCAAATTTAAGCACAAAGGCAAAAATCACAGTACCAATTAATGTTGCAATAATTCCAATCAAACAACATTTGATTATGCCGAGCAATCCGCTCAATTTAATAGATTTAAGTTTTTGCATAACGCCTCCTACTTTAATTTATTAAAAAATTTCGCATTGATAACAAAAAAACAGCGCAAAAAGTCACTGTTTTTGTTGATTTATAGAGTAAATTTAAAAGGATATTCAAACCATTGACCTTTGGTTCCGTAGACCAACACTCTAACGACCCAAACAAGAATATAAAAAACACAGCGTGTGCTGTGTTTTATTATTTTTCTTCTTTTGTCTCTTCTTTCTTTTCTTCAGTTTTCTTAGGATTAACAACCACTGTTTTTGTTTCTTTTTGTTCTTTACCAAAAACATAGTAAATTGCATTTCCATGAACTGTAAAGTATCCAGTGTTTTCACCTTTACCAGATTTAAGAACAAAGTATTTATATTCTTCTTCTGTGAAAGATTCAACTACTTCACCTACAATACCTGAATCAGTCATAACCTTGTCACCTTTTTTAAGTTCTTCACGCATTTGACCCATTTCGGCATTAAATTTTTTCTTTTTCATTGTACTGATTACAAACAAAGCAACCAAAAGCACAATTAAAACTACAACTAAAATAATTTCTAACATATTTCTCCCCTTACTTATTTAATTATACCAAAGCAAAATTTTCAAGTCAATTTATTTTACGCATAATTTATATGAAAATTGTTTTAAATTTTTAAGAATATTGTTGAATTTTTAATTTTTTATAATATTTTTTACAACTTTTAAAAATTCTTCTCCGCTTAAAACATGAATAACCGAATTATGAGAGGTTTTAATAAAAGGTTTTAATTTTAAAAATCTTTGAGCTATTTTTTCGCCTTGCTGTGTTGCACAATCCGCCATAACTTCTTTAATTTCACAACCAAAATTTACAATTTCAATTATCTTTTCAATAGTTACATTCAATAAGTTTCTTAAAGTTTGTGTGTTTCTATAATTCTTATCAATTGCAATAGTTGAAAAATACAAATAATTATCATATTTATCTTTGTTTAGTTCTAAATCGTGAACTAGAATTTCACTTTCATTCATTATATTAAATTTTACTTTGTCATAAATATCTTTCTTTAATGAAAGAATATTAACAAAAGCAACAACTTTTTCATTTTTTTTAACCACAACGCATGAATTGTTATCTGCTAAATACCAATTGTAGGCTTCTTGTGCTGAAGAGATATTTTCATTTGGAAAATATTGATGTTCTATCTCTTCCATTTTGATAAAATCTTTTAGTGTTAGCTTCATTATTTTATCTCTTTTATGCCATAGCGCTCGTAAAATTCTTTTTTAAACTCTAAAAAGCGGTCGTTATTTATCGCTTCACGCATATCTTCCATCATTTTGAGTGTGAAACGAATGTTGTGAAGGCTAAGTAATCTTCCAGCAAGCATTTCGTTGCATTTCACAAGATGATGCAAGTATGCTTTTGTGTGATTACGGCAACAGTAACAATCACATTCTTCGTCGAGTGAACTAAAGTCTTCTTTATATTTTGCATTTTTCAAAACAACTTTCCCATGAGTTGTCATTGCCAAACCATTACGTGCAACTCTTGTTTGAAGAACACAGTCAAACATATCAATTCCACGTTCAACTGCTTCAAAAATGTAATCTGGTGTTCCAACTCCCATTAAATATCTTGGCATATTTTCAGGATATTTCCCTTTCATAACGTCAAGCATTTCAACAAACTGCTCCGCACTTTCGCCAACGGAGAGTCCTCCGATTGCAATTCCGCACTTTGCAAATTTCTTTGTTTCTTCCAAACTTTTCAAACGTAAATCAGGGTAGAAATTTCCTTGAACAATTGGGAAAAGCATTTGTTTTGGGTTCTTTTGAGCATTATAACATCTCTCAAGCCAAGCAAGAGTTCTGTTCATTGCCTTTTCTGCTTGTTTGTGTGTCACACCTGGCTCTGTACACTCATCAAATGCCATAATTATATCAGCACCAAGATTATTTTCAATTTCTATTGCCTTTTCAGGCGTAAAAAACATTTTTTCGCCACTTAAATGGTTTCTAAATTCAACTCCATCGTCAGTAACCTTTCTTATTCCTGCCAAAGAAAATACTTGAAAACCACCAGAGTCTGTTAGCATTGGGCGATTAAAGTTCATAAACTTGTGCAATCCACCCGCCTTTTTAACAAGTTCATCACTTGGACGAATGTGAAGATGATAAGTGTTCGCTAAAATTATTTGCGCGCCCAAATCATATAAATCATCACTAGTGAGAGATTTAACTGTTGCTAACGTTCCAACTGGCATGAAAATCGGCGTGTAAATATCACCATGCGGTGTGTGCAACACCCCAGTTCTCACTCCACTATTTTTATCAATATGTAATACTTCATAACTAAAATTTTCGTTCATTGTTTTCCTTTAATTCTTTTTTATCTATTATAAATGGCAAAACATCTCTTAAATCATTAACATTATCAATTGTTGTATGCCATTTGCTTTTATTGCTAGTTTCCGCATTTTCAGGGTTAATGCAAATTGTGTGACAACCGCTTAAATATGCCCACTCATCATTGTCACCATTTCCAACAAAATAAAGATTCTTTGCCGGAGTGCCAAATGTTTCTTTGTATTGTTCTATAAATTTTGCTTTACCTTCGAAATCGTAATTTGTACCTTTAATATAAGTTAACTTATTTTCATTATCAAAATAAAAATCATTAGCATTTATTGAATCAAAATATTTAACATTTTCACCCAAAACTTTTTCAATAACATCAATTATATTTCCACTAACAACATGAAGTGAAAATCCATTTTGTTTTAAAATTTCAAATAATTCAGTTGCTCCATCAATGAGTTTAATTTCTTTAACTAATTCATTTAAAATGTTAACATTCATGCCTTTTTCTTGAAATGCAGAGCAAGTTAAATCACACCATTGTTGATGAGTGATTTTCTTATTCATAAAATCAACAAAAAGTTGAGCAAAGTACGAACTTTTGCTTGTATCATACCCTAATTTTTGCCAAATTGCCTTCCAAATATTCTTGCTTTTATATGTAAGTGTTCCATCGAAATCAAAAAATACAGCTTTCATAAATTATCCTTTTAAATAATTTCCTCTTAGGAAAAGAAGCAATGAAGGAAAACCTTTGGTGTTCCTTCATAGAATCGAAGTAAACCGACTGAAACTGAAGTTTTTGCTTGTCAAAAACGATTAAAAAAGTCGAGTTTACGAGATAAACATTGCGTCGCCGAAAGAGAAAAATCTATAAGAATTTTCTACTGCGGTTTCATATAAATCCATTGTGTTTTCATATCCCGCAAATGCACTAACTAACATAATTAAAGTACTCTTTGGCAAGTGGAAGTTTGTAATAAGCGCGTCAACCACCTTAAACTTATATGGCGGATAAATGAAAATGCTTGTGTCGTCATCATCTGCTGTGAGTGGCATTCCTTTTCGAGCAACACTCTCAAGTGTTCTCACACTTGTTGTTCCAACCGCAATAACACGCCTATTTTCAATTTTTGCCTTGTTAATACGCTCCGCAACTTCTTTACTTAAACGATAATGTTCAGTGTGCATAACATGTTTTGTTATGTCTTCTTCTTTGCATGGTCGGAAAGTTCCAAGACCAACATCAAGGGTAAGTTCTAGTATCTCAACCCCCATATCTTGTATTTCTTTCATCAATTCTTTTGTAAAGTGTAAACCTGCGGTGGGTGCCGCAGCACTACCATCAACCTTGTTATACACTGTTTGATACCTTTCTTTATCTTTAAGTTTTTCGTGAATGTAATGTGGGAGAGGCATACTACCAACTCTGTCCAAAATATCTTCCAAAACTCCTTTAAAGATAAATCGAAGAATCCTGTTTCCATTGTCTAAAACTTCAACAAGTTCACATTTAAGTTCTTCACTGATAGTGAGAGTTGTTCCAACTTTCACTCTTTTTGCTGGTTTCATTAAAACTTCAAAATCTGTAAGGTTTCTTCTTTTAAGAAGTAATATTTCAACCACTGCACCTGTGTCTTTTTGTGCCATTAATCTTGCTGGCATAACACGAGTGTTATTAACAACTAAAACATCACCTTTTTTCAAAAATGATTTTATGTCTTTAAATGTTCTGTGATAGGTGTCTTTGGTTTTTCTATCAAACACAAGAAGTCTACTCTCATCGCGTTTTTCAATCGGTGTTTGCGCAATAAGATCCTCGGGCAAACGATAATCGTATGTTGAAAGTTTTGTGTAATTAATCGCCATTTTCTTCTCCTTGTATTTCTTCTCTTAAACTTTTTGGAACTGGCAAACCCAAATGTTCATATGCAATTTTTGTTACACATCTTCCGCGATTTGTTCTAACAACAAAACCAAGTTGCAACAAATATGGTTCAACAATATCTTCAATGGTTGAAACTTCTTCATTTGTTGTTGCACTTAAAGTGTCAAGACCAACAGGACCACCACCAAACTTCTCAATCATAGCCATAAGAACACGTTTGTCAACAAAATCAAGACCTTTACCGTCAATATCCATAAGTTCCATTGCTCTTTTTGCATCTTCCGAAGTGATAACATTTTTATCTTCAACTTGAACAAAGTCGCGCACACGTCGAAGCAATCTATTTGCAATACGTGGTGTTCCTCTACTTCTTCTTGCCATTTCCATTGTGGCTTCCTCATCAATTTCAACACCTAGAATTCTGGCACTTCTCTTTAATATGAGAGAAATTTCTTCAACCGTATACAATTCAAGTCTGCATGAAATTCCAAAACGGTCTCTAAGTGGACTAGATAAATTTCCTGCTTTTGTTGTTGCGCCAATTAATGTGAAAGGTTGAATTTTAAGTCTCATACTTCTTGCACTTGGACCTTTTCCAACTATGAAATCAAGTGCATAGTCTTCCATTGCAGGATATAAAATTTCTTCAACCGATTTGCTCATTCTGTGTATTTCATCAATGAAAAGCACGTCATTTGTGCCTAGATTTGTTAAAATTGCTGCCAAATCAGCAGCATTTTCAATGCTTGGCCCACTTGTGATTTTAATTTGACTGCCAATTTCATTTGCAATGATGTGGCTCAATGTTGTTTTTCCAAGTCCTGGTGGACCATACAATAATACGTGGTCTAACGCTTCTTTACGCTTTTTTGCTGCAGAAATGAAAACTTTAAGATTAGATTTAATCTTTTCTTGCCCCACATATTCATCAAATGAAATAGGACGAAGTTTGTTTTCAACTTCCACATCACTCATATTCTTTGTGCTTGATATAAATCTATCTCTCTCTTCCACTTTTTTGTTTCCTTTTTTTATTTATTTTGCTTTCTTTTAGAATGTAACAAAAGAAAAAATATTTTCTTTTATTGACTTTGGCAATAAAAATTAAACTTGTTTACCAATAGAATATGCTATATTGCATTGTTCTTCGGTTATGTCATCAATTTCGTCAGTGTTCTCGCCATATATTATTTTTTGTAATTTTATATTACCAGCATCTTCTAAAAATCTTTTAATGCCCAAAATTGAATCATCAATAAAAGATTTGTCATTTTGATAACAAGTTGCAATTATATATGCTTCCTTTGCCTGTAATTTTTGATATATTGGGTAAAGCCTATCCAAAAATACTTTTAATTGCCCACTCATTTCTCCAAAATATATAGGAGTTGCAAACACCAAAACATCGGCATTTTTTATTGTTTCATATAACGAATTCATATCATCATTGAGTCTACATTTACCTATATTATAGCAATCGCAACATGAAACACAAAACTTTAGATTAATATCTCTTAAATTTATTTGTATAACATTATTGTTCTCTTTTGCACCGTTTTCGAATTCATCACATAATTTGTCTGAATTTCCTTTTCGCATACTCGAAGAAATAATTACAACATTTTTCATATTTCCTTTAAATTCCTTTTAAAAATTTAGTCCATTCTTTTGTTAAATCTTTTTCTATATTTTCGCCTTTAATTTTCTATTTGCATAACGTGTGCGTTTTTAATTCCAAAATTTGTGTAATCACCATTTTCAGGTTTTCCATTAAAATAGAAATATGTCATTCTTGCAATACCGCTATGGGCAACTATTAAAATGTTCTTACCTTTATATCTATTTAGAATATCTTCATAAAACCCAGAAACTCTTTCGAAAAGTTGAATTGGTGTTTCAACTGTTTCATTAATTGTGTAGTTTGAATTCCAACGAATATCAGAATATTGTTTAATCGTGTCATAACAAATTCCAACAAGGTTTCCATAATCTCTTTCTTTCAATCGTTCATCATATATGATTGGCATATTCTTATGGTGTTTTGCAATGATTTCTAACGTCTGAACCGTTCTTTTCATTGGCGAACAAAAACAAACATCAAATTTAACATCTTTCAATATCTCAGCAGTGTCTTGAACTTGCTGTTTTCCAACATCATTTAATGGATTGTTTCCTTGAATAATGTGGTTTTTATTGTCATCAGTTTGTCCATGTCTAACTAAATATATCATTTTACCCTCATTTTATTTTGAAATCCTTCGTTGTGTAAAGCATTAATTTTGCCGAAACATCCCATAATCAGAAAACGAAACTTTGTGTAATATATTCCTTCATGTCTTCATTGTGTCGTAAAACATCTAGGGGATCCTTCGACTCCGCAAACTCCGCTCAGGATGACATATAAAGATTGCGTTGTCCTATATAAATATCCGCTTTATTCTAAGCGAAAGATTTTTGCCTTGAACGACTTTTGCTTGCAACCTAAGTGAAAGGCGAATGTCTTGAGCTATCCTCCCATATCATGAAGAACTTTAGCAACAATTTGTTCAGCTGTGTCATGTTTAGTCATAACTTCTTTTGCTTTTTTTGTTGCATCATTTTTGCTTAAGCCTAAACTTGTTAAAACAATTAACGCATCTTCAAGGGCTTTAGAATTTTCTTGCATTGCATTAAATAGGTTGTCATTTGGAATGATATAGTCAAATGGTTTGATTTTATCTTTAAGTTCCAAAATAATTCGCTCTGCCGTTTTCTTTCCAATGCCTTTGCAATTTGCAATAACTGAAGTATCTTCATTTATAATGCTGTTAATGATTGCACTCATTCGTTCAGCACTTAAAATTCCAATTGCGGTTTTGCTTCCAACACCGCTAACTGTTATAAGTTGCAAGAAAAGACGTTTTTCTTCCGGACTTTCAAAACCGTATAAACTCATTTCGTCTTCACGGACGTGCAAATATGTGTAAATTTTCACTTCTTCATCAACGCCGGGAAGATTTGCCATACAACTATTTGTTACCATTATATTAAAACCAACACCACCGCATTCAACGGTGATGTTGTCGTAATCTTTATCTCTTAAAATTCCTTTAATAAATCCTAACATAAATTTCCTTATTATTACATTGAATTATCACTCATGATTGAGTTGGTTTGACTGTGACATAATGCAACAGCAAGAGCATCAGCCGCGTCGTCTGGTTTAGGAACAGCATTTAATCCTAATATGCTTTTAACCATGAATTGAACTTGCTTCTTTTCCGCTCTTCCGTTTCCTGTTAAAGCCTGTTTTATTTGAAGCGGTGTATATTCAAACAATCGGTCAACAAACTGTTTGCAAGCAACAATTAACACACCTCTTGCTTCCGCCACTGGAATTGCTGTCGTTGTGTTAGTGTTGAAGAACAACTCTTCAAAAGCAACTTCATCAGGCTTGAAGGTTTCCATCAACTCACATGCTGCTTGATATATTGTGTGAAGACGCTTACTTATTGGCATATTCTTTGGAGTTGTTATAACACCATAGTCCACAACTTTACATCCGTTGGTTTCAATCACACCATAGCCAATAATGTTATACCCTGGGTCAATACCTAAAATTCGCATAAATCACCTTACGCAATGCTTTGAAGTTGATTGAGTAATGTGCTTACACTGTTATACAGTTCACAAAATTTAACATTATCACTTTCAACTTTGTTTTTCTTAACATTATAATCAGCAATCAAAAACTCAATTTTTTCCAAAATTGCTTTGATGATTTTAACTTGTTGTTTGTAACCTTTGATTATGCTTGCATCTGTTTCTTCATTTGCAATTGCTTTAAACTCTTTGCAAAGTTCGCTTATGGTGTGTTTATATTCGCTTTTTAATCCACCACACTCTTGCAAAGCAATTTTATACTTTTTGCAACCATCATTAAAGTTGTTATTAACAAGGTTAATTTCATTGTTTAAGTTCTTAATTTTGAACTTGTTCTTATTGTATAATTCTGCTCTTTCACCTTTATTAACTTTACTAATCATAAGAGACAAAGAGTTAACATCATTTTTCAAATCAATCATTTGTTCGTAATAGTTAATTAACTCTGCTCTATTTTCTTCAGCTAATATCAATGATGAATTATACAACGAAAACAAGGCAGAAAGTTTGCTTCTGTTATCGTTAAGTTGTCTTATTATTTCAAGTAGTTTATTCTCCATCTTCTTCCTCTAAGTTATGAATTACGTCAACAACGTCGTCGTTATCATCAAGTTTTTCAAGCATTTTGTTGAATGATTCAAGTTGTTTTTCATTAAGTTGAGCATAGTTTTGAGGTATCATTTCAACACCTGAACTTAAGATTGTGTATCCAGCACCTTCAAACTCAGCAACCATATTGTTAACCGCATTTGCGTTTGGCTCTGTGTAAACAGTGAAAACTTCATCATCCTCGCAATCAATTGCGTCAAGGTTAATTGCCATTTCCATTGCTGAATCGCTATCAAACTTTTCATTCTTTTCAAGAACAATCACACCTTTGTTATCGAACATATAACTTACACAGCCAGCTGTTCCCAAACTTCCGCCATATTTATCGAAAGCATATTTGATATCACTACTTGTTCTGTTGTTGTTATCAGTTAAACATTTAACTATAACAGCAACACCGCCTGTGCCATAACCTTCATATGTTTGTTCAACAAAGTTAGACATATCAACTTCGCTGTTTTTCTTGATTACGCTGTTAATTCTATCGTTTGGCATATTATATTGTCTTGCCTTCGCAATTGCCATTTTAAGTTTGCTGTTAGATTCAACGTTTGCTCCACCTTCCTTAACAGCAACCATGATTTCTCTTCCTATTTTTGTGAAAATCTTGCTTCTTTCAGCATCTGATTTACCTTTTCTTGCTTTAATATTATTCCATTTACTATGTCCACTCATAATTATTCTCCTTTTTGTTTGTGGTTCACTTGCAAAACACAAGCGATAAGAAATTTATTTTATCGAATTTGTTTCGATTTTTTAACTCTTAAATATTTTAAATTTATTTTTCATTTATTTTTTGCATTATTATGCTTCCTGCAACGCCAGCATTTAAACTTTCAACAACTGGTGTCATTGGGATTGAAACTTTGGTGTTGGACAATTTGATAAACTGATCACTAACACCTTGCCCTTCATTCCCTATTATAACAGCTATCTTGCCTTTTGGCAAATGAACTTTATTGATGTTCTCACCATCCATATCTGCCACCATAAACACATCTGCGATTTTATCTTTGTTTTGTTTCAAAGTTTCAAAATCTGAGATGTGAAGTCTTGCATTCATAATTAGTCCTGCCGAACTTCTTATAACTTTTTCACTATAAGGGTCCGCACCTTCAACTAAATAGATATCATTAAATCCAAAAGCAAGTGCTGAACGAACCAACGTTCCAACATTTCCAGGGTCTTGAAGATTATCTAAAATCAAAGAATTTCCAACCGATTCAATTCCATAATCTTTAACTTTACAAACACAAATTATGTCTTGATTGGTTTTTGTTGTGGATAAAGACGATAACATTTTTTCACTCACCACTTCAATGTTAGGAAAACCTTTCAAATTTTTATCACTCGTGATTGTTACCACAATTTCAATGTCTGAATTTAATAAATCCGCACAAAACTTGTTGCCTTCCACCATAAAAAGTTTGTTTTCTCGCCTATATTTTTTATCTTTAAGATTTTTGATATCTGCATTAGTTATATTCATAACTAAATTATACCAAATAACTTAAAACAAGTCAATTCAATCATATTACAAAAAAGAAAAAAGATAGCGTTGCTATCTTAAAAGTTTAATTTAATATTTTCTGCTTCATTATCTAAATCTTTTGAAGCGTAAATATGTTTTATGATATTTGTTGTTTGTTCAGCATCTCTTTCAGGCATGTTACTATTTTTGCTCTCTAAAAGTTCAAATCTTTCTTGCTCTAATTTTTTAATTTGTTGTTTAAGTTTTTCTTGATCTTTATAAGATTTTCCTATTAACAATGTGGCAGGAATAACACCTAAATTAAAGCCGACAAGGAAAGTTGACACTAACCAAAATAATGAGCTTGTGAAAGCAGATGCAATCAATGGGAAAGCCAATCCAAAAACAACAGTTGCACCAAGACCCCCGCAAAGAAGAGACAACGGTTTATCTTTTGCATTTTTAAGTTTGATGTTTGCATCCCTTATATCATCTTCAATTCTTAACAAATCAATTTTATCAAGCGGATCTGTTTCAACTTCTTCAATCTTAGCTTGAACTTCTTTTCTCTTAGCTCGATTTTCTTTGACTGTTTCTTTAATTTCATCTGCCAAGTTGTCAAAAACTTGTTCTTGTTCTTCAGTTAAGTCTGCATTTGCAAGATGTTCAATATCCTTGTTGTCAATTGACAACTCACCACGCAAAATTCTTGCAATAATTCTATCTTCATCCTTAATTTCTTTCATTACATTCTCCTTAACCTATTTTTAACATAAAACCAAACTTTTGTCAATAGGAACAACAAAAAAGAACTCAAAATTGAGTTCTTTTAAAATTATTTAGCCAAAGCTTTTTTTGCAGTTTCAACAAGTTTACTGAATGCATTTGCATCAGTTGCAGCAATGTCAGCTAAAACTTTTCTGTTAAGTTCAACATTAGCTTTATTCAAACCGTTGATGAATTGACTATAGCTAATTGAATTCACTCTACAAGCAGCGTTGATACGAGTGATCCACAAAGATCTCATATCACGTTTCTTTAACTTACGACCAACATAAGCATATTGACCTGATTTCATAACAGCTTCACGAGCAACTCTATAAAGTTTTGATTTTGCACCAACATAACCTTTAGCTTGTTTTAAGATAGCTCTACGCTTTTTAACAGCGTTCACAGCACGTTTAATTCTCATGTGTCGCCTCCTACATCATAGCCTTGATGTTTCTTTCATATGATTTAGAAACATAAGCGGCTTTCTTTAAATTTCTTTTTCTTGTTTTCTTTGTTAAAATGTGGTTTTTACCGTCATGTGCACGTTTGATTTTACCTGTTCCAGTAACACTAAAACGTTTTGCAACAGACTTTTTAGTTTTCATTTTTGGCATTTTTATTTCTCCTTAATAAGTTATATATTTTTTGTAAAATTAGATTCTTGCTTTGAATTATTTTTTGTTAGTCAAAGGTGCCAAGAACATGAAGATGTTTCTTCCTTGGATTTCTGGCTTTTTGTCAACTTGACCAACACTTGCGCAAAGTTCAGCAAACTTATTCATGTTATCAATTCCGATTTGTGGACGAATTTGAATTCTTCCTTTCATACGAATGCTAACTTTAACTTTGCTTCCTTCGGAAAGAAACTTGCATACTTGTTTTGCTTTGATTTCAAGGTCATGGTCATCAATGTTCATTGACAATCTCATTTCCTTTGTTTCAGCAACTTTTTGATTTTTCTTTTGTTCTTTAAGTTTTTTCATTTCGTCAAACTTAAATTTGCTGTAATCCATAATCTTGCAAACAGGCGGTTTTGCTTCTGGTGCAATTAACACCAAATCAAGATCATAATCTTGAGCAACATTTAAAGCTTTTGCGCTGCTCATCAAACCCAACTGCTCTGAATTTGGACCGATTAAACGGACTTCTTGTAAAACAATTTGTTCATTTTTAAGTGTTTCTTTCAAATTTCCTCCTAAAACAAAAAATGAGTTCTAAAGCAAAGAACCCACCCCAAAAAATTACAGTATTAAAAATCGTAATTTTAAGACCATTGTCGCGCATTTGCTTCAAGGTGAGAAGTGGAACTCCTACTTTTACGATTTTATATTAACACATAATATTTTATTAGTCAAGTGTTTTTGAAAAACTTTTTATTTACTTTTATGTTTTAATCTCGAACATACAAGCAGAACTGCAGGGTGATAATTTAGATATGTCGATTGGTCTTTTCCATTTTCATTAAGCAAATAAATTAAATTCATAAACTCAACAACAAAGACTAAGCTTGCAATTCTTTTTGTTATTCCTTTATCATATAATAAACATTTTGAAGTTGTTTTGCAGTCAAAAGTTTTGGAACTGGATACAATGGATTTGCCTCTTTTGCCGCACTACGAGCAAGTTCTTCAATGTCCGCTTCAATAATTCCAGGGATTTTGTTTGGAATATTCATTGATTTATTCATATCTTCAATTTTTTTAATGACAAGTTTTGTTGCTTGTTCTTTTGATGATGATTCATCACAAAGTCCTGTAAATTTAGCAATCTTCCACATTTTTTTGTAAATAGATTTCCCATAAATTTTTAATAAATATGGCATAATTACTGCATTTGCAAAACCATGAGCAACATCATATTTACCACCCAGCGAATGTGCAACAGCATGAATATATCCCACATATGATTTTGTGAAAGCAAGACCCGCTTTGTAAGACGCTTTAAGCATTCTTTTTCTCGCCTGCAGGTTTGATCCATCATTATATACTGTTTGTAAATTTTCAAAAATAAGTTTAATTGCAGTTAAAGCATTCCTTCTTGTTGATTTTGTTGTACTTCTTCCAATGTATGCTTCAATTGCATGAGTTAACGCATCCATCCCTGAAGTTGCAGTCATTTGCTTTGGAAGACTAAGCGTCAACTTTGCATCAAGCATTGCATAATTAGGGATTAAATCGAAATCGTTTATAGGATACTTAAAATTATTTTTGTTGTCGGTTATTACCGCAGAAAGAGTTGCTTCACTACCAGTTCCAGCCGTTGTTGGAATTGCAATTAAAAGCGGTATTTTATGGTTTATTTTTAATAAACCTTTCATATCATTCAAAGTTTTGTTTGGACATGCAAGACGAGCGCCAACACCTTTTGCGCAATCCATTGGGGAACCACCACCAAAAGCGATCAAGCATTGACAAGATTTTTCCATATATATTTTCGCTGCTTGTTCAACATTTTCTGTTGTAGGGTTTGGAACGGTTTTATCATACACATGAGAACTTACACCATTTTCAGTTAAAAAATCTTCCAAATTTTTTGTTAAACCTAAATCTCTAATACCTTTATCAGTTATAATCATAACATTGTCAAAGTTGTTTTCTTCTAACACTTTCAAAATATCTGTATTATCACTTAACATTTTAGGTTCTCTATATGGTAAAAACGGTACAAAAGACCTCATAATTATTTGATGAACCCTACAATAAAATCTACTAAAAATATTCATGCTTATTTTCCTTTAAAATTAATTTAATAAAAATTATATTTTTAGTCAAGAAAATTTGATATTTTTTCACAAAAGCACCATTACTCTACAATATGAGACACTTTCATTTTTGTTTGTCTAACTTATAAAAACACAAAAAAAGACAAGGTTTGAACCTTATCTTTTTAATTTTTTCATATCATCATAATAATCTTTTCCGTTTGATTTGAATTCTTCGAAAAGTTCAGGTCTATCGTATATTTCAGAATACACCTTACTTTGCAAAACACAATCGAATTTGTCGAGTTTTTTAACAAATTGCGCCTCATTGGTTTTACACTCTTCAAATTCTTCCCAAAGTTCAAGAATTTCAGGCATTTCATATTGTTCAGAAATTCTCTTAACTCCTTCTTGCTCTCGTTTGTATTTTTCTTTTCTATCAACTTTATCCGCGGGAGTTATATCTCCAGTGTCAATTTCGCCAAGTTCATGATACGCGATCATTTTAAGAACTTTGAGTTGATCTAATTTTAAATCATTTTTGCTCATAATCTCAAGCGCAAGCATTATCATTGAATAACAATGTTCTGCATCGCTTTCTGTTCGGTTTGGAATATTCCTTAAAACCCATCCTCTGCGCAACAAATTTTTCATTTTAAAAACTTCATCAAACAATTTGGTCATAAGCACCTCCGAAATTTGTTTTTTTGCTTGCAAAGAACAATCAAATTGAGAACAGCTTATATTGAACTTTTCTTATATAAGCATCTCCCTCACTCAATATTATATTATTAACCTAAAGTTTTATTGTTAATTTTATCCATTAATTCTGCTTCAAAATCAGCATAATTCATTGTTACTGTGTCTTTGCTTCCACGAACACGAACCGCAACAGTTCCGTCTGCCATTTCCTTATCACCCAAAACAAGAACATATGGAGATTTAGTAAGAACAGCATTTCTTATCTTTTTCCCAACACTTTCATTTGAAAGATCAACTTCAACTCTAACACCTTTTGCTAAGAGTTTTGCTTCAACTGATTTTGCATAATCGTTATTGTTATCACTAACAGTTATTATTTGAACTTGAGTTGGAGCAAGCCATGTTGGGAAAGCGCCGGCATATTTTTCAATTAAATACGCCAAAGTTCTTTCATAACAACCAATACTTGTTCTATGAATGATGTATGGATTTTTCTTTGTTCCGTCACGATCAGTATATTCCATTCCGAATTTTTCTGCTAATAATTGGTCAATTTGAATAGTGATAAGAGTGTCTTCCTTACCCCAAACATTTCTGATTTGAATATCTAGTTTTGGTCCATAGAAAGCTGCTTCACCAATCCCAACAACGTATGGAATTTCAAGTTTATCAAGAATGTTTTTCATGATACCTTGAGCCTCTTCCCATTGTTCATTTGTTCCAATATATTTTTCTCTGTTACTTGGATCCCATTGAGAAAAACGATAAGACGCATCCTCATATAAGCCAAGAGTTTTAAGCATGAAAATTGCTAGTTCCAAGCAGTTTTTAAATTCTTCTTCAAGTTGATCTGGCGTACACATTAAGTGTCCTTCAGAAATTGTGAATTGACGAACACGAATAAGTCCATGCATTTCACCACTTTCTTCATTTCTAAATAAAGTTGAAGTTTCGTTATAACGCAAAGGTAAATCTTTATATGATCTCGCCTCATTAAGATATGCTTGATATTGGAAAGGACAAGTCATTGGGCGCAATGCAAAAACTTCTTTATCTTTACTCTCATCTCCAAGAACAAACATTCCATCTTTATAGTGATCCCAGTGTCCTGAAATTTTGTAAAGGTCACTTTTTGCCATAAAAGGTGTTTTAGTGAGTAACCAACCACGTTTTTGTTCTTCATCTTCAACAAAACGTTGTAACAATTGCACTATTCTCGCTCCCTTTGGAAGCAAAATTGGAAGTCCTTGACCAATGTAGTCAACCGTTGTGAATATTCCTAATTCTCTACCCAATTTATTATGGTCTCGCTTTAGGGCTTCTTCCATTTGTTGCACATAATTCTTAAGATCGTTTTTATCTAAGAAACCATAAACGTAAACTCTTGTGAGCATTTTGTTCTTTTCGCTTCCGCGCCAGTATGCTCCGCTTGCTCTGTTGATTTTGAAAGCAAAGCCACGAAGATATTTTGTGTTTTCAACGTGTGGACCACGGCATAAGTCCATAAAATCTTCGCCTGTTTTGTATACTGAAATTGTCTCACCTTCTGGCAATTCGTTAATAAGTTCAGTTTTGTACGGCTCATCTTTGAAAAGTTCCAAAGCTTCTTGCTTGCTCACTTCAACACGCACAAAATCTTCGTTTTTATTGATGATTTCACGCATTTTGTCTTCAATCTTACCAAAATCTTCTGGTGTGATTGATACCATATCAAAATCATAGTAAAAACCATTGTCAATAGCAGGACCTATTGCTAGTTTTACGTTAGGATATAATTCCTTAACAGCTTTTGCCAAGATGTGGCTCATACTGTGACGATACATTTCTTGTTTTTTGTTTAATTCTTCTAATTCTTCTTTTTCCATAAATACTCCTTAAATTTGTTATGTGTTATGCTCGCATATAAGCAAGCAAATTTTAGGATTAAATTATATCAAACTTGTTTTGATATTTAATTTTCTCCTTTTTATAATCTAAAATTTATTAGCGAATTTCTATTCACCTCAAATTAGTAGCGCTTTTAAATTAATGTGAGTTTGTTTAAACTTGCGACTTAGCGTAGGCGTTTAGCAAGTTTAAATTGACGAACTTCCCTTTTCCTTAATTTGTTTTAGTGCTGTGGCAAGTTGGTCTGGGCAACTGGTTGGTCTGAATCCACAGGTTGTTCCTTGAAGTTTGGTTATAACTTCATCAATTTTCATGCCCTTAACCAAACTGCTGATTCCTTTGGTGTTACCGTTGCAACCGCCAACAAATGTAACTTGTTCAATTATTCCATTATCATCAACATCAATAATAATTTGCCTACTGCAAGTTCCTTGCGTGTTATATATATGTTGCATATAGATTTCCTCCTTTCATTTGTTTTTTTATGTCATGTTGAGCGAAGCCGAAACATCCCATAATCAGACACGTCACTTCGTTTTGGGGATTCTTCGATTCCGCTTCGCTCCACTCAGAATGACAGTAGCATATAAAAAATCCCTTAGCTTGTTTGCTAAGGGACGATTAAACTAAAACCGTGGTTCCACCCTAATTAGTGCATAACAAAAATCATGCACTCACTCGTTTCACAAGAATATCACTTGCGTTGACCTAATTGGTGGTTTCACTTATAAGTTTGATGTGCAAATTCCAGCCAACATGCACTCTCTCTTAACAGGGACTTATAACCTACTTGTCCAAAAAGTAGTCTATTTAGATATTTATATTTTAACATCAAATTTTGATTATGTCAATAAATTAAACGTTAGTGACATTATTTTTTTCAAGTTTGTAATCGTCCAAAGCTTGTTGAGCAGCGCCTTCTCCATTATCTCTATCATAAAGCCATTCTTCAAAACCATCATCTTCTGATAAATCAACTTTCATAACTCTGCCTTGAATATAATCAAAGTATGTTCTTTCTTTCAAAATCAATTCCGCAACTTCTAAAGTCATTTTACCAGCCTGAAAATTAAAAATACCCAAACCTTGAGGTTTTGAATTGTTATATAAAGCACATAAAACTTCTGCTTTTGTTAGTCCATCATATTTAACCATATTTTCTCCTTTTTATCTTTAGTTACTCTTCGCATTTATCAATTAAACATCATAATATGTCGCTTTGATTTTTTCGAGTTTAACATCATCAAGCGCTAGTTGCGCTGATCCTTTACCATTATACTTATCATAAAGAGTTTCATCGAAGCCTTTTTTACCAGATAAGTCAATTTCCATATATCTTCCATTAATATAGTCAAAATACTCTGTGGTTAACAAAAGCTCTCTTGCTTGTTGAACTGTCATTTTAGGATCATCTGATAAAAGAATCTTTCTATCCACACACCTTGCCCTATTATATAAAGCACATAAAACTTCTGCTTTTGTTAAACCATTATATTCAACCATACATCCCTCCGATATGCTGGAATATTATCATAAGTGATCGATTTTGTCAATATTTATGGTTTATTATTCAAAAATATTTGTGTGGTCGTTGCTTAAATTAGCCTTTTTATCTTTAAGTTTCTTCAAAAGACTTGGCTCTAAATTTTTAACAATTTCTTCCCAAATATGTTGAGATGAAGTTATGCCCACAATCGTGGAAAGAGTTTCATTAATATCTTTTGAATCTAATACTTTTACCATTTCTTCAGCAACTTTTTTTATTGCTATATCAAATTTTTCATTTGGTTTTTGTGTGTCTTTACTCATATTTACCTCCTTAGTTTATTATAGTATATCGATAAATTATTGTCAATTTTTGGACTTAATATTTAGGGGATCCTTCGACTACGCTCAGGATGACACTATTGTTTAGAATAGATTTTCAACCTATTAGTGAAAACATTGCTTAAAAAACTCACAGCTTCGTTATCATTGTTTGTGGTTAGATATACATCAACATAATTAGGGCAAGAATTTAAAACATTACTGATAAGTTCCAAAGCATTGTTGCATTCTGCAATTTTTTTCACCCTATCATTTTTATTTTTCATATTATAAATTTTGAAAGTTTCTTCATCACACACCACTTTCACTTTATATGTGTCACTATCCATTGTGTTAATTAAAAAGCGGATTATATCAACAAATGTGCCCGAATTAAAAAGGGTTATGTTGTCACTGCTAAGATTAGCTAGATTGCTCCAATGCGTTTTGAGTGGTGACAATCTAAACTCAAGAAAACTGTCGATAAAAAACGTTTGATTAAATAAAATTATTTCTTTTAAAGCATTTGTGTCTGTGCTTTTATCAAAAATGGCAAGAACTTTCACGTATGCATTAAAAGCAAGAGTATCTCTCATGGGATTTTTTATCATTTGCTTTAAAAAATCGACCTTATAAACACATTCTATGTAGTCAATTATCACATCTCTTATAATCTCTTCACAAATCTTCACAAACTCATCGTCGCAAGCAAACAAAAGATAACAAAAGTTATTGTCGCAATAGTTGGTTAAGATTGTCTTACAAAAATCAATTCTGGATTTGATTCGCGTTTGCAAAAAATTAATGATAAATTTATTTTCAACCCTTGTTGCTAGGGCAATCTCTCTCATACATACCTCTATACTATCATATGCACAAGATTGGAATTTACTCTTAAAAAAATTAGCAATTTTTGACATACCTACATAGAATGAAATGAGGTTATTAATTATGTTATATCACTTTTTTTATCGTACGGGATGTTGCAATTGCGTTAAATCAACTCAATTCACTGCTTTCCCCGAATTGCTTTGCACATTCACTCAATGCAATGACATAAGAAATTGTCGCTGTTGCAATAGATATCGTTGCAACTTTAACAATTTTAATACATTTGACACTTTTTCTAACGATTTTGATTTTTTTAATTAAAAAAGGCACGAATATCGTGCCTTTTAACTAGCTAATACTAGTTTTGTTGCGAACTGCAACTTATTAAGCTTGTTTTTTACCTTTAACATAGTAAAGAACAGAAAGTGTTCCGAAAGTTACCAAACCAGCAACTAAAACACCGCCGATTACAGCGAATATGATTGAACCAGTGCATTTCAATGTATCTTCATCATCACCAATTACGAAAGCATTAGCATCCATCAAAGCTCCCATTTCATCCAAATCGTCCCAGTTTTCAATTGCTTCTTCTTTCAATTCTTTGTATTCTTTGTCAGAAAGTTCTTCACCAGCATTATCTAACAAAACATAAATTTGTCTATCATGTTCGATATATCTGATGTTTTCCATTTCCATTGAAGATTCATCCATTGAAATTTTTACATCAACTTCGCTTCCGCTTTTAACTTTAATTGTCATTTCCATCTTTTCGCCCATACCCATATCAACTTTACCTTTATAAGTCATACCGATTGCAACTGGACGAACAAGCATGCCAATGTAGAATACTGCCATCACAACTGCCAAAGCAACAAATGTGATCATAACTGGCAATTTACCAAAAAATTTTTTCATTTTAATACCCTCCTTTTTTTGAAAAAATTTGAATTTGTTTAAATTTTCTCAAAAAAGTAGTTAACAATATCGCAAGATATTTTCACTCTCTTACTTTTTGAAAAAATTTAATTTAAGAATTAAAGAAAAAAGAAATAATTATTTTACACCTAAGATAACTATTTCCCTCCTTTTATTCTTTATGTTTATAGTGTAACAAATTTTTAATTTAAATGTCAACAAAAATATATATGAAAATCAAAAAAAATATGTTAAAAATCATTTTTCAACATATTTTTTAATCATTTTTTATTAATTTACTAACCTATATTTGCTAAAACAAATAATTTTCAAGATTATTTTTATTAATAAATTACTCTGTCGATCTTTTATTTCTATCAATTATTTTTAAACGTTTTCTAATATCCTCATTTCTTAACTCAATTTTTCTCTTTTCAAGTAAATAATGTTTTGCAATTTTTCTTGGCTGAACACCTTTGTTAAACATGTTTTCACATTCACGGTTTAAAGCCAATAAGTCTTGGTTTGTGTTGAGCAATAATTTTTTACGCATATAATATTTTTTCACCCAATTTGGAACTCGACCTTTCTTCCATAAAAGATTAATATATTCTTCTCTATTTTCGTCTGTCGCTTGCGCCAAAATTTTAAGTTTTGTTTTTTGCGCCATTTGAAATCCGACATTATTTTTAACACAAATTTCGTCAGTTATTTTACGTTTTTCTTCAACACAATCTAATTCCAATTTCGCAATTTGAACATTCTTCATAAAACTAAAAACCAAAACTGCCATTAGAATAACAACTGGAATAGCAAAAATTAAAATTCCATGAGGTTTTGCAGCAAGGTCAACCAAACCAATAACAGTTTTCGCAACTCCAGTTTCATCTTCAATACCGACAACATAGTTTTCGTTAATCCACCAACTATCATCCGAACCATTTGACGAGCCATAAGTTTTAAACCATCGAGTTCCGTTTTCATCTTCATAAATTGCTCTGATGTGGTGGAAAATAATTTTTGAATTCACACTTGAAGCCTTTTCAAACTCTTCAGTTTGAAATCCAAATAATTGTTTAATTGTTAATGTATATTTAGTTTTTGAAACTTTTGAAGAAACATCTGTTGCGGTTGTTGGATCAAAATTTATGTAACTTGGTGAATAATTATAGAAAGCGATTTTATCGTTAACATTAAGTGTTTTTGCATCTACACTATGAACAATCACAATATCACCAACATTATAGCCACTTTTAACCATGCTTTTACTTGAAACAATTAGATTGCTATAACCTGCAAAATTTGGCATATAACCGTTAATTGTTGTGTTAATGATTGAGAAACAAACAACGAAAGCACAGATCAACATAAAAACACAAATAATGTCAAAAAAGATGGAAAACACCTTTTGAGTAGGTGTTTTCTTTTTTAAGAACTTTTCATTAATTTTACGTTTTTTATTATATTTATCACGAAGTTCCTTTGCTGTTTTGTTTAACAATTCATAAACACTAGGATCTTCGTATTCTATAATATCAATATCCCCAACCATTAATCACCAACACATTCAAATGTCAATTCAAGTGATCCGCTTAAATTTGCATCACAATAAACATTGTCGACATACGCAACAACCTTAACTTCAACAACACTCAAAGGGGCTAAAACGTAATTACAACTTGTCAAATCTCCATTAAAATCATTGCCAATATAATATTCAATTTTGAAATTTTCAATTTTATCTTTATTTAATTCTAAAGTATAAACACAATCTTCATTTGTAATATTTTCAATTGTGTACATAAACTCAAGTTTCGAATTTGCAGTTAATGCAACATCAATATCAGTAAAGTTTATTTTTGAACTTTCCAAACCGGAAATTGCTTGCGTGTCGGTTGCAATCAACTCATATTCTTCTCCATTTACGATATAAACGTCGCATTTTACATTTGCAATCTGTTCACTTGCGTAAACTTTTGGTCTGTTAAAACTAATAAAAAACAAAATCATTATTGCTGTTAACAACAACAGCAATACGACTTGTTTTCTAATTAATTTCGCTATGATATATTTTTTTTCTTTCATTAAATTAATTCCCAAAAATTTTATCTTTCAGCAACAAGATCCCATAAGATTGTTCCAGCAAAAGCAGCATCTTTACTTGATGAGTCTAATAAAACTCGCAAGATATAAATTACAGTTTGGTTAGCTGGCACTTCAATTGATGTAAGTTGAGCTAAGTTTGCAGTTGAAACATCAGAAAATTCATTAACTGTTGAAATACGACCTTGCAATTTCATATTTTCAATTGTTCCATCAGCATCATCCCCATCAGAATCATCTCCGTCGGTGAAAGCTAAAGTTGCTGTGAATTTTGCAACAGTTGAAATGTTTACAAATGTGAAAGTGAAATCAACATAATCATTTGACTCAGCCACAAATTCCAAATTTCCAATATTGTCTAACCCTTGTGTTGTTCCATTGCTTTCTCCACCATTGAAAGGAAGCGAACCTAAATTCTTTTCTGTTCCATTTTCTGTTTTGTAACTGGCAGAAACTGAACCAATAACATGAGCATCTGCTGTGTATGAAATGTTAACTTGGCTTTTGATTGAAACTTGTTGAGCTGCCATAACAGCAATAACAGCAACAACAACTGCCAAAATCACCATTGCAAATGCACCAATTGCAATAAGCATTTTCTTTTTTGAATCCATAATTTTCTCCTTTTTTATTAATTGTTTTTTTACTTACAAAGAAACAAGTAAGAAAAGAGAGATGATTATATCGAACTTGCTTCGTATATAATTTTCTCCTTAATTTGCATTGTTTACAATCAAGTTTCGTAACTTGTTGCAAAACTTATTGATTAATGCTTGCATAAGCAAGCAAATTTGGAGTTATTATATCGAACTTGCTTCAAATATAATATTTTCTCCTTTATTCTCTAAGAATATTTTAACTCAAATAATTAAAAATAGCAAATAAAATTAAAGTTGTTGTTATAATTTATTGAAAATGTTTATTCTCAGTGCTTCGCGTTAGGGAATCCTTCGACTTAGCTCAAGATGATATATCATAATGACAATTGTTATTGTCTTTAAGAAGTCTAAAATTCTTCATTATGACACAAAACACCATATTCTATAAACAGAAAATGAAACTTAAAATATTGAATAAAAAAACACTCCGAAAAGGAGTGATTTTTATAAATGTCTATTGATTATTAGGAGAGTTTGTTAAAACCCAACTAAAATCCAAGTCACAATCTGCATCTTGGTTGGTTGCTACAAGAGCAATTTTTACATAATAAGATTTAGCTACTGTAGCATCTGATGTTGCAGAGTTCGTAATTTGTAAAGTCTTAGTAAATCCAGCACTATAAGTATCTCCAGACACTACATCACCAGTTGTATTGTAAGTTTCACCACAAGTAACTGTCATTTTGTTTAATGAATTTTGAGTGATAGTTAATGCAGCTGTATAGGCCTCAACATCTTTTTCATCTTTCTTAAAATCAAATCTTAAAACGACATAAGTGTTAGTTGCTGTTATTTTACCATCAAGATCTGGATCACGATTCTCAGTTGTTCCTGTTGTTAGGGTATCTAAATCCAAAGTGTTACCTACTTTTGTAAAATCTCCACTTCCAATTTTTACATAGACATCTGCCGAACCATAGATATCTTCTACAGTATAGCTAATACTAACATTACTTTTAAGTGTTACTTGTTGTGCTGCCAAAACTGCAACCACTGCAACAATTGCTGCAACGATTACTAACGCAAGGGCACTCACAGAAATTATAATTTTCTTTTTTGAACTCATTTTTTATTTCTCCTTCTTTTTTTAGGACTTACCTATCCTTTCAACTCAATTTTAAAATAAACTTAAAATAAAGTCAAACAAAATAAATATGTTTTTTGTTTTTTTATAATTTTGTAACATTAATTTTCATTTTCACATCAAAATCTTTCATTTTTGAATTTGACCTAAGCACAATAGCTGACAATAACTTTGTTTTTTCTCCTCCATAAACTTGCATATAATAAGTGTTATCTTGTTTAATAGCGGAAGTTGTTGCTGAAATCTTATAATCATCTGAACTGAACGAGAATGCAACTTGATACAATTCATCACCAGGTAACTTAATACTTATGTCAACAACATAATCGTATCTATCTGCAGATTCTTGTGGTTCTTGGAATCTAAACTTTTTTGTTTCCTTTCCATTAACATAGACAATTGCTTTATCATAATTGGTTGAGATTGTACAAAAGTTTTTAGGTAAAATGATAAGATATATAACAATACATAGAATTGCAATCAATTCAAGAACGACTATTGGAATTGCAAAAGCGAAAAACTTTTTAACCTTTCTGCTTTCAGTGTGACTTGACATATCGTCAAATTGACTTAAATCCACTGCTTCATCTTTTAACTTCTTGTTAAATGGTTTGTAATTACCATCCGAAGACTTCTTTTTAAATGAAGATTTCTTGTCGTTCAACTGATTTTTTAATGAAGATTTGCCATTGATTGACGATTGACTGTCAAACGGTGATGATGGTTGACTGCTAAATGGTGACGGCTTTTCAAATGGCGATTTGCTGTTAAAATTCATTTTACCTTTCCCCTTTTACCTTAAACAAATTTTAAATGTTCTCGCTTAATATAATTTTCTATAATTTATTCAATTATACAATAAAAATCGAGCAATAGCAAACAAAAAATAATATGTTTCTAATTTTAAAACAAAAATCCACCTATTTTAAAGGTGGAATTAATTATGCTTCGCATTAGCGGATCATTCGACTCCGCTAGCTATGCTCATAATGACGATATGACATTCTTCATTATTTGTTCTTATTCAACATTATTTTGTAAGCAGATAAAATATAGAATCCTTTATTTCTATCTATAATTTCGCAGTTTCCAAAAATGGATGTGATGTGTTTTTTCAAACTTTCCATTCCATGGTCTTTACGAATAACCAATATTAATTGTCCATTATCTTTCAAATGTTCAAACGCACCACTCATCAATTCAAAAAGCAACTTTTTGCCCGTTTTGATTGGCGGATTTGTTACAATGAAATCATAATTTTCTTTTACTTCCTTAAATCCATCGCTATAAAAAACGTTGGCATTTCTTTGAACGTTGTTTTTGATTAAATTTTCTTTGCTTAATTTAACAGCTGTTTTGTTAACATCAATCATATCAAATGTCACATTGAATCTTTTGATTAGTGAAATAGCGATAACACCCAGGCCACATCCTACATCTAAGCCATGACCAGAGAGTTCGCATTTTTCATCTATTGCATTTAAAAGTGACCTTGTTCCATCATCAATCTTGTTCTTAGAAAAAATGCTATCGCAACTGCGAAAGCATAAGTTCATGTTTAAAACACTGTCATTAAAGTCAAAGAAATCTGCGTCTTGATGTTCTTTGTCAATAAAGTAATGTTGCAAAATTACCCCCTATAGAATGTTGCTTCAATTGGCAATGCAATGATAATCATACCAATAAGGATGAAAGCCAAACCAACAAGCATTAATGCTGTGTACAACTTATCATTCTTGCTGATTTCAACTTGATTTCTTTTTGTCATTGTTATTCTTTTTGCCATCATGCATATTGCTGTTCCAATAATTGCAACCACGACACCAGTGATTACGCAATATCTTAATAAAAATTCTAATGGTTCCATTGCTAAAAATAATTTCATAATCTCTCTCCTAATATTATATTAGCACCAAATTCAAAATTTGTCAATACACAACTTATTTTCTTCTGAATAAGTTTTTAATTTTGTCAAAAGCTCCGTGATTTCTAAGCAGATAATATGCTTTGTAAATAACAGAAACTGCTGAAGTGAGCAACAATGCAAACAAAGCAATGTCGGTTACAAGGGTATGGAACACAACAAATGTGAACGCAATTAATGTTAAACATTCAAACAAAACATAACAAGAATCAACAGCATCAATCATCTCTGGCATTATTTTATTAAACATTGCTATTTTAAAAATGTTTGTTGCAAAAACTAAAATAGCAATAAATACACATAAAACAACATTAATATAACCATAAATTGTGAAGAAAATCACAAGAGATGAAATTGTTATGATGTTTCCTATTGAATTTAAGATGATGTGCACTTTATTTCCCTTATTTTTAAAAAGTTCAATCCAAATTTTTGCAACCAATATTCCTGCAACAAAAACTCCAACTGACCATATTGGGAACAATAAATATGCTGCCATTGCTAATGGAACAAGCCCAATTTCAAGTGTGAATAAAATTTTAAAAAAAGTATCATTTCTAGTCATAATCTACCTCATGCTGTATTGTAGCAAAGAATTTTGTTTTTGCCAACTAAAATCACATATGTTTTAAAAATTTAATGTCATCTTTCTTTTCAATCACAAAAATTTCGCGCCAACATAAAATGAACTATGGAAGACATTAAACCACATTAAAAAACTTCCATAAAATCTTAAAAGGAGAATGAATGAAGAAAATTTCAATTTTACTCATACTGTTTGTTAGCGTGTTTTCTTGTTTAACACTTGTTGGTTGTGGTAAAAAAGAAGATAACACCATTCGAGTTAGCGAGGTTACTCACTCTCTTTTCTATGCTCCTCTCTACGTTGCAATCAATAATGGTTACTTTGAAGACGAAGGCTTGGAAATTGAGTTGACTAACGCTGGCGGAAGCGACACAGTTATGTCTGCATTAATTTCAAAAAGTGCGGATGTTGGTTTGATGGGACCTGAAAGCTGCGTGTACGTTAGAAATAACGGAATGCAAAACGCACCAAAGATCTTTGCACAACTTACAGCCTGCGATGGTTCTTTCCTTGTTGGAAGAGCTGAGGTTAATGGCGAATTCGACTGGAACAGTTTAGCAGGAACTCACATAATTGCCGGAAGAAAAGGTGGAATGCCTGCAATGACGTTGCAATATATTTTGGAAGAAATTCATGGTCTCACTACTGGTGCTGAACTTGGCGAAAATGTTGATGTTAAGTTAGATACAACAATTGCTTTCAACTTAACAACATCATCTTTTGTTGCTGGAACTGGTGACTACTGCACTATGTTTGACCCTTCAGCTAGCCAATGCGAATTGGATCAAACTGGTTACATTGTTGCAGCTCTAGGCGACGAAGTTAAGGATGTTCCTTACACTTGCTTTGTTGCAACTGATAGTTACTTAAAAAATAATGACGAAAAAATTGATAAATTTATGCGTGCATTGAAAAAAGGTTATAACTATTTAATCAATGCCACTGATGCTCAAATTTTGTCTAGTTTAAAACCATCATTCAACACAACAAGTGATGAACTCATCTTGGCATCTGTGAAAAATTATATCAGAATTGGTGCTTATGCAAGCAGTTTCGAATTAAAAGAAAGTTCTTGGAATAATATGCTTGACATTATTGACAATGCTGGCGAACTCAGTAACAGAGTTGCGTGGAATGACGCTGTAAACAATTCTTTTGCGATTAAAGTCGACTAAATGAATGAAATTGTAACACTTAACAACGTTGACTTAATCTATCAAAGCGTCAAACATGAAACTCAAGCACTAAAGGATATCAATTTAACAATAAATGAACAAGAATTTATTTCAATTGTTGGTCCATCAGGATGTGGAAAAACCACTATTTTATCGTTAATTTCAGGACTTATACAACCTACTAATGGCGAAGTTAAAGTCATGAATAAAAAACCAAGTCCTAAAGATGATATTTCCGGTTATATGTTTCAAAGAGACAACTTGCTTCCTTGGCGAAACATTGAAAATAACATATATTTTGGACTGGAATTAAAACGAAAAAAGACAAAAGAAAAAAAAGACTATGCCATAAGTCTTGCCGAGAAATATGGTCTTGCTGAGTTTTTAAAAAAACATCCAAGCGAACTTAGTGGCGGAATGCGACAACGTGTTGCTCTAATTAGAACTTTAGCGCTAAAACCCGAGCTTCTTTTATTAGATGAACCTTTTAGCGCACTTGACTATCAAACTCGACTTCAACTTTGTGATGATGTGTATGATATTATTAAAAAAGAAAAAAAGACTGCGATTCTTGTCACGCATGATCTGATGGAAGCTATAACAATGTCGGATAGAATCATTGTTTTATCCTCTCGCCCTGGAACAATTAAAGCTGTTCATAAAACAAAATTCAACAAGAATTCAACACCTTTTGAACGCAGACAAATGGACGAATGTAAAATACTCTTTGATAAAATTTGGCAGGAAATTCAAAATGAAAACCAAAACAAAATTTAGCAAAGCACACACTGACTATCTAAGAAAACATACAACAAAAAAAGTGCTAATTATTCTCACTCAAATTACAATTTTAGTTGCTTTTATCTTAGGTTGGGAGGTTTTAAGCAAATATGAAATTATAAGTTCTTTCTTCTTTTCAAGCCCGTCAAAAATAATAAAAACTATTGCCGAATTACATGCTAGTGGTGAATTGTTTTATCATGCTAAAATTACACTTAATGAAACATTAATTGGCTTTTCTATTGCAACTCTAATAGGCTTCGTTGTGGCGTTTATTTTGTGGTATAGTGACTTCCTTAGACGCGTTCTAGAGCCCTACTTGGTTGTTCTAAATTCGCTACCAAAAATCGCACTTGGTCCTATTATTATTGTATGGTTTGGAGCAGGAGAAAAAGCGATAATATTTATGTGTATTTTGATTGTTATTATAGTGACAATCATGAACATTTTAAACTCTTTTACAAATTGCGATAAGCAACTAATTACCCTCGCCCAATCACTTGGTGCAAACAAAATTCAAATATTCTTTAAACTTATTTTACCTAATTCCCTTAAAGACATTGTGACCACACTTAAAGTAAACGTTGGCTTAAGCTGGATTGGCGCAATCATGGGTGAATATTTGGTGAGTCGCGCAGGACTAGGATACCTTCTCATCTACGGAGGTCAAGTGTTCAATCTAAACCTTGTTATGACTGCAACAGTTATTCTTTGTGTTCTTGCTTCTTTAATGTATTTCGCCGTTGCTATGTTTGAAAAATTAATGAGCAAAATTTATAATTAAGGTAAGTATTTATTATTTAAAATACTTAAAACTATCATTTAACCAAGTTAACCAAGTGATTATTATCCCCTCCAATAAAATTAAATTGATTTTATTGTTTAAATAAAAACTAAAAAGAGAGCTGTTCGCTCTCTTTTTAAACGCTATGAACTGTTCTCATTGACACCCAATTAATTAATCTTGTTTTTATTCCTTTTTTAATAGTTTTGTTTTTCGATATAATGTTGTTAATCTCTTTATTATATTTAACAATAAAGTTGTCGTCTAAGCATTTAATAATTGATAAATCCTCAGAAATTGCCTTTAGTAACTGTTTATCTGTCATTTTACTAATTTCATGTTGAGGAACTTTTTCTTTATTTAGGGTAGTTTTTTTAACTTCTGCCCTTTCTTCTCTTTTATGCATTGCTCTTGATAGTAAACTTTTTGAATCTTGTTGCAATTCTTCTGCAACTCTTTCACCAACTTGGGAAGTTTTGCTGAAATTTTTTAAAACTTCACCAGTTTTAGAATTAGAATTTTTTCGAGAAGATTTTTTAATAGGGAATCTCTCTTTCAATTTTTCAATCCATTCTTCTTCAGGAAGATCTTCTGGACGAATATCCAAACCTAGCGATTTGATTTTTTCAACTATTTCATCCATTGATCTTCTTCCAAGATTTTTAACTCGTATTAATTGATCTTCAGTCATTTTAATCAAATCTTCAACCGTTGATTTGTTTGCACGTTTTATACAATTATCTGTGCGAACTGATAAATCCAAGTTTTCAACTTTAGTTGTCATTAATTCAACAAATTTTTCTTCATCAACTTGAGTTTTTCGTTGTTTTGTTTCAGTCTGCTTTGTTAGTTTTTCTTCAACTTCTTCACTTGCAAATCTTATGGATAATTTTCTAATCCAATCTTTAGGCTTAACATCATCTGGACGAATATCCAAACCTAAAGAACGAACCTTTTCAATTGTTTCTTCCAATGCTCTTACACCAAGATTTCTAACACGTATCAAATCGTTTTCAGACATTACAACTAGATCCCCAATAGAATTCACTCCGTGTCTCTTCAATGAATTGAATGCGCGAACTGACAAATCTAAATCCCTCAAATTATTTACCATCAATTGATCAAATTCACTTACTTTAGATTTGTAAGTTCTTGTTCTAATTGAAAATTTATTTTTCAACTTTTTCGCACCCACTTGAACAATTCCTGTGCGACATAAATTTTCCCAATCCTCTTGATATTCTGCTTCACATGTGAAATGTAAACCTAGCGCATGCATTTTATCAACTACAAATTGCAAGTTTTTTTCTTGTAATTTTTCAATTGGAATATTTAAAACTTTTTCATAAGTTATATAACGCTCTGAACCTAAACAACTTTTCAATTTGTCAAGATCTTCACTTGAAAGTTTCAATTCTTTTTCAACATCTTTATTCAAAATATGAAGGAAAACGATTTCTGCTTCTTTTTCTTCTTTTGTTAAAGTTGCACGTTTTGCAACTTTTTTTTGTTCCTTTTTATCCAAATAAGCCCGCATTAAATTTTGTAAACTATATTTATAATCAGTTTTAACTTGGTTTAAAATGGTATCTTCTTCGCGACTGGTTTTCTTAAAATCTTCTTCACTCATCAACCAAGTTCTATCAGAATCTTTATATCCTAATTCAGCATCAGTAAAGTGTGTGTAAATTTCCACCCTGGATTGATGTCTTAATTTACGAAGAACCTTAACAATTATTTGTCTTACTCTTTCTCTGCTGATATTATATTCATCACCAACTTTTTCAAGTGTTCTTAACTTTCCATCATAAATACCGTAGTATCTAACAAACAGATTCGCCTCTCTAGGTGTGAGTGTTTCCAAAATAAATTGACGAACTTTAAAATAGTTACACATTTCAAACTTGATTTCACTTATTGATTTTGGATTTGGAACTAAAGAATCTTTTCCTCGTGGACCAATAATCTCAGTTGGAATTGATTCTTTTATTAACTTTTCTTCTTTGTTATAATACTTAAACATTCTAATTCCCCTCCATATAGTGTTATGATATCATAAAACATTTTTTTATTCAATGTAATTTTATATAATTTCGATAAATTTCAATCTTTTTATTCATAAAAAAAGAGCATGTGCTCTTTTTATGACTATTAATCATTCAACATCTTAAAAAAATTAAATATTGTTAGAAGTGTTTTTAGATAACATTATTTCTTGTTTTGCTTTGTAAATATTTAAACAGTAGGTTATAACACTTTCATCAAAATGAAAGAAATCACAAAACTTTTCAACTCTTGATTTAAAATCTTCAATTGAAACTCTTTTAAAGTATTCCAAACTAAGTTTTTCTATTGACAATTTAAATATAGCTTCTGATTCTGGAACAAATGGTTTGTTAAAATTTGAATTTCCCATTTTTGAATAGAAGAAAGGATATGGCAACTTTCCATAAGACGAAAAGTTTTCAAATTCAACATCTTTTAATTCTTTTCTTTGTTCTCTATTGTAAATCATTTCTTTTAATTTCTTGAGCATAGTTGATATCTCCAATTAATGATATTCTATCATATATTTGAAATTTGTCAAGAAAAAACAAGAAAAAGAGCATGATTGCTCTTTCACTTTTTATATTTTGTTATGGGATCCTTCGACTACGCTCAGGATGACACAAACATTCCTACTTTCTTAGCTCTCGCAAAAAAAGGTGGTTGGCTCAAAACAAGTTTGAGTACATTCCTACCTTCTTAGCTTTCGCAAAAAAGGTGGAATGTCATCATCATCGATAATTGGTTTTTTATTTACAACTGAAATATCTTCCACTTCATCTTTATGTTCAGGTTCTTCAGCCTTTTCTTCAACTTTTTCTTCTGTTGATTGTTCTTCAGCAATATGTTCAGGCATAACATCTTCAACGCTCAATTTTTCCGTTGGAGCCATTGTGAATGTCTTGAAGTCTGCACTATTATCTTTAAATTCGGGAACAGTCTCTTTTGGTTCATCCTTATGTTCAAAACCTGTCGCAATAACAGTAACTTCAGTTTCTCCACTAACATCATTGTTGACATTTGCACCAAAGATAACATTACAATCTGCATGTGCAACATCTCGAACTAAATCAACCGCTTCGTAAACTTCGCTGAGTGTTAAATCTCTTCCACCTGAAATATTGATTAAAATACCAGTTGCGCCTTCAATGCTTGTTTCAAGGAGTTGACTTGTAACTGCTTGACGAACTGCTTCAATTGTTTTGTTTGCGCCACGGCCTTTACCAATACCCATATGAGCAATTCCCTTGTCTCTCATGATTGTTGCAACGTCGGCAAAGTCTAAGTTAATAAGTCCTGTAACTGAAATCACTTCACTAACACCTTGAATTGCTTGGTGAAGAACGTCATCAGCATATCTAAATGCATCTGCTAGTGAAACTTCTTTATTAAAGATTGTGTATAATTTTTCGTTTGGAATGATAACAAGAGAGTCAACATACTTTCTCATTTCTTCAATTCCACGTTCTGCATTGGCAGCACGCTTTGGACCTTCAAATTTAAATGGTTTTGTTACAACACCAATTGTTAAAATACCCATTTCTCGGGCCAAACGTGCAATAACTGGAGCCGCACCATTACCTGTTCCGCCACCCAGACCTGTTGTTATAAACAATAAGTTTGTTCCTTGAAGCATTCTTCTTAAATCATCAATACTCTCTTCCGCAGCAGCTTTTCCCACATCGGGATTTGAACCTGCTCCAAGACCTTTTGTGAGTTCCTTACCAATTTGAATTACTTCATCTGCGTTAGATGCAATCAAATCTTGCATATCGGTGTTAACCGCAACGAAATACGCACCTGTTATTCCTGATGCAACCATTCTGTTAACTGCGTTGTTACCACCGCCACCAACACCAACAACTTTAATATTACAAATGTTACTTACGTTTCCCATGTTATTCTCCTTAATTTTGATTAAACCATTATGTCGGCAAGTGAAGCCAAACCTATTTTTGATGTTTGAAATTTATCTTTTGAGTTATTAAAAGGAATTTTATACTCATAAACATTTAATCCTGTTATATCCTTTAAGATGTTTTTCACTCCCTTGAAGTTTACAATTCCGTCACCTGTTAAATATATATCAATTCCCGCAAAGACCTCATCAATTGATAAAATATCTTTAATCACTTTGGCGATTATTTCAATTCTACTTTTCACAACTTGATTTGTCATGTTAATTGGCGCTTTAATTAAATTGCCTTTATAACAAACTTCATAATGTTCGTTTTTCTTGCTTTCAATTGTGAGAATTACTTTTCTTTTAATCAACTCTGCCGATTTAAAATTTAATCCCAAAACTTGCATTAGGTCAGAAGATATATGTCCTCCACCCATTGAAAATGATGTTAATAAAGCCAACCCTTCACCCTTATATACACAAACACTTGTTGTTATGTGCCCAACATCAACAATCACAATTGGCTTTTTATCATTTCTAATTGGTTCGCATTCCATAGCTTGCCCCAATGCCGCTGAAACAAATTCTATGTTTTTGATGCCAAGATTGTTAAATTTTTCTTTGATTAAATTAATAAATGAATTTTTTGCCAATATGTAACTTGCGTCTAGCACTAATGAAGAAGATTTCTTTCCAACCGGAGAAAGCGTTTTATAATCGTCATCTAGTACGCATTGCATTGGACTGAATGAAATTAAGGAATATTCTTCACTTCCTCCAAAAGAAGCATTGCTTTGATATAAACTTCTTAAATCTTGGTCGGTGATTTTGTGAGTTCCAACATACTTCCTTGAAATACGTTTACAAACACAAACGCAAAATTCACTTGGAACGCCAACAATAATAGATGTTATTGGTTTTCTTATTTTTTCTATCATGCCCTCAATAAGAGTATTGAAATCCTGTTCCAACTCTTCCACACTTAAGAATTCACCATCCATGAAACCATCATACAAAACACTATCTTCTGCAATAATTCGCTGTTTACCTGCAAACTTGGTTACAGCAAGAAGCCTAAGACTTGACGATCCAATATCTAAGATATACTTCAACTTATTTAGCAAATTTCCCCCTTGCGAACTGCTGAATATTCAGAACTATCGCTTAATATTTTATTTTATTATACAAAAACTTTCATTCACAGTCAAATAATTTAATTATTATTTAATTAAATTTCTTAATTTTTTTGATATTTAATATAACACCACCATATTTTGTTGTTTTAAATTCGTAAATACACAACATTATTGAGTTTTCTTTTGTAAAATAAAGTTCATTTGAAAATATTAAAAAAATAAGGCCAAATTGACCTTATTCATTTTCATTAACCTGTGGAATGTAAACACTCACTTGATTATTGTTTAAATCGTAATAAATTTTGATTGTTCCCTCTTGTGCTTTAATTTGTGTTTCCATATCTGGGCTTAATAAGAATGTTTTTATTGTTGAAAGACAAACATTCATTTTGTCAGTTAAATTTTCTGTCGGATTTTCTATATCTAACACCACACCGTATTTTGTTTGAATAACAATTTTTGTGAATGAATTGTAATGAACTAATTCGACTTTTTTAACAATATCCTTAACATCTGCTCGTGTGTAATACTCTTTTTCGCCATCATTTATATTTTTAACATTGTTTATAATTGAATGATAAAATTCACAAATTACTTCTTGCGACTTACCACCAACAAAGTCACACTTAAGAGTTGAAGTGTTTATATTTAAATTTGTTGCTGGAATTTCAATTAAATTTGTTGGTTTTTTTGAAGTCTCTCCCTCAGGAGCTTCCTCAATTATATTTAGAACTTTAAGTTCTTCATCCATTACGTAATAATTTTTGTTATATTCAGTGTAAAACATTTCATGTCTTGCACGGATTCTAATTTCAACTTTTGTTAACCCTGTTGTTTTGATTTGAACAACTTTAATGTGAGAAAACTTATCTTCAATGTTATTGATTGCTGAAGTTTTATCAAGCATGAAGATTGATTCACCATGTTTAAAGCCAGCCGCTGAGATTATATCTTCTCTACTTATATCAACAGGAGTTTCGCCTAAAACTGTCACCGTTTGAGAGCGCAAACAAAACACTGTGCCAAACAAAATACCTGTTAGCACACCTAAGAGAAAAAGTATTAACAATATTATTAACGCTCTTTTTGACATACCCTTTTTATATTTGCTCCTAAACTAGTGAGCATATCCTCCAAATGATCATAACCTCGATCAATATAGCAAATGTTTTGAACTGTTGTTTTTCCCTTTGAAATTAGTCCCGCCAAAACCAAACTTACTCCACCACGCAAATCCAATGCTTTTATGTTCGAACCAACAAGATTTTCAACACCTATTACTTTTGCAACTTTTCCTTCAACTATAATGTTTGAACCAAGTCTTTTAAGTTCAGGAACTGTTAAAAATCTGTTTTCAAAAACATTCTCTTGAATTGTTGTTTCGCCATGCAAAACACACGCTAGCACAAGCACAATTGACTGCAAATCCGTTGGAAACCCTGGGTAATATCCAGTTGAAATTTTACCCACCTTACTCAACTCACCATTTCTAGTTACATGTATTATATCATTTTTGATGTCAACTTGACAACCTATTTTTCGCAAAATTTCAATTAATTTTAAATTTTGATATGGCATTGCATTAGTTATTGTTACATCTCCACCAGCAATAGCTGTTGCAACTGCCAATGTCCCTGCAACAATTCTATCACCAATCGGTTTATATTCAGTACTTGAAAACTTATCAACACCATATATTGTAATCTTGCTTGTGCCCGCACCAAGAATTTTCGCTCCCATTTGATTTAAAAAATTACATAAATCCACCACTTCAGGTTCTTTTGCAGGATTGATTATCGTTGTTTTACCTTTTAATTTACAGGCAAATTGGATTATATTTTCAGTAGCTCCAACGCTTGGAATTTTAAGTTTTATTTTATTTGGCTTTGCTTTTTTGACATTAAAAAACACGTGGTCGTCAAATTTTATAACATCAACACCAAGTTTTTGAAAAGCTTTTATATGTAAATCAATTGGACGCTTTCCAATCTTACAACCACCCGGAAGAGTTAAATCCACTTGTTTAAACCGACTTAACATTGGACCTAGCAAAAATAATGATGAGCGCATGGTCTTACTAAGTTCACAGTCTAAATTTGGGTTATTTGCTTTTGTTGGATTTAATGTTAAAACATTTTCTTCTTTTTTAATCTCAACCCCAATCTTGGTTAAAATTTTTAACATGTTGTCAACATCTGTTATGTTTGGAACGTCCAAAATCTTAACCACTCCATCACAAAGAAGACTGGCACTCAATATTGGCAAAGTTGCATTCTTGCTTGTTTGGTTTTTTATTGTTCCAAACAACTTTTTTCCACCGACAATTTCAAAACATTCGTTTTTATTCATAAAAATATTTATGAAATACTTACGTTTTTTGACAAAGAAAAAGAGTAATCCATTATGTTATAAAAATTAAAAAAATGTACACAATTTTGCATACATTTTTTATTTAACATAAATATAAAAATTGAATTACACTAAGCAATCAAAGTATTAGCAAAAGACTTAAATAACTAAGCGGAACTAAAACAATTGCACCAATAACATTAAATAACGTATCTAACCCAATATAGTACCATACACCTCTTTTTCTTTTAAACTTTTCATTCTTTGCAACTTTTATATATTCTTTAAGCGCGATAACGCCTGACAATGATGAAAAAATTATTCCTAAACTAGCCACATTAACCGACACCAACAAATGCGCATAATTATTTGTGAATTTTGATAGTAATACAGCGGTCGGAACATTCGAAATCAATTGACAACTTATATATGCAGTTATAAAAGTGTGATGATTAATAAATGATTCCATCAAATTTATTATTGCTGGAATTCTTGATAAATTTCCAGAAAAAATAAAAAATGCAACAAAGGTCAATGGTATTGTATAATCAACCACTAAAAATGCTTTCATATCACAAATACACATTGTCAATATTATAATAATAGTTGCCAACCACCAAGGAACAACTCCAAGAACAACTAGTATTGTTACAACAAATAGACAACCGTATGCTATCGCCTTGTATAAATTAAATTTATTGGTTTCTTCATCTTCATATTCAAGTGGGATTTTTTTCACAAACAAACACACTAAAACCATCAAAATTAATGCAATTAAAGTCGGAATAATCATTATTTTAAAGAACTCCAACAACCCCAAATCATAATATGAGAAAATATATAAATTTTGAGGATTCCCTATTGGGCTTATCATTCCACCTAAATTACTGGCAATGTTTTGCATTATAAAAGTGAATGCAACATATCTTAAATTATTAGTATATTTTAAAACAATATACGCAAGAGGCAAAAATGTAAGTAGCGACATATCATTGGCATTTATAAGCGCAGACGCATAAGTTACAAAAACCAAACACATTATTATGCTTCTCGTATTTTTAAATTTCTTAACCAACCATCTTGCAATCTTCTGAAAAAACTGTATATTTGAAAACCCGGCGATTACTAATAACAATAATGTAATGCATACTATTGTGTCAATGTCAAAATAATCCAAATATCCTTTATCAAAAGGCACAAAAAAACAAGAAATTATCGCAGCAAATATAGCTACTGTAAAAATAAAATTAGTCTTAAAAAATGTAAGAATTTTTTTCATGCACATTATCCTATATATCGTATATTAACATAATTACATGAAAAAACAAAATCATTTTTATTGTTAATTTTATTAAAGAACTTCATAAAGTTTATTAAAAAAAATAGTTTTCACTTATTAGTGGTATAAATTTTAAATTTAAAATTATTTACAGTTTCCTTTATTAATAAGATTTTTTCTATACTTTGAAATGAACACGAATTAGTGAACTCGAAAGCACAAGCAAGATTAGCGAGAGTTTATTTTGGTGTTACAACATTACTTATTAGGTCTTGAAGATTAAAAAAATAAGGTTAGTTTTATGTGAACCTTATTTTTTTTATTAACATTTCTTTCTATTTTTACTAGCAATATAAAAACTTCCTCTTTAGCTAATTTGTTGAGGATAACAAAAGTTACGAAGTGTTTTAGCGTTTATGATCTTATTATTTAAATTTCATGCAATATTTATTTTCGACTTATTGTATTATGAGTATTCCACATTAAAATTACAATACTGACGCTTCCTCTACATTTATGTTCGATTGTTTATTTAAATAATTTATCGCTGTTAAAAGTTGAGAGTCCTTGTTTTCTCTTAAATCCTCAATGGTTTTTGGAACAAGAATATCTGGTTGAATGCTTCCTTTATCTCCAAAAACATCACTGAAATCCCAATATCTAGTCGAAACTGAAAACCTTTTACCCTCAACTTGAAGATTTTTGTTAAATCCATAACTTGCGGCAGCACCGCCTGTTGGCTCTCCAATTAACGGTGTGTCAAATTCTCTTTTGAAATCTGCAACTGCCCATCTACCTGATGAAAACACACCATTATCAATCAAAACCACACCATTTAAATTCAATTCTTTAATAGCTTGTGTGAGCGATCTAATTATTGAAGAATCTCCCCCATGATTACCTCTTAAATCTAAAACATAATTAGTTATGTTTTTTGATTGTACTTGCTGTTTAATTTCTTCAACAAACTTAGAGAAAGGATAATTTTTATCTTCAGCACATGCTTTATACTTAATTAATAAAATAGCATTATCTAAGGTTTCATGGCTATATAAAGGAGAGTTATCAATTAATCCTAATTCTATATATTTTTCGCGACTTACCGGATTTACTTTTATATGTTCTTGCTTCCCATTGTTATCAACTATGAAATTTAACGATCCATCCTCTTGTGCTATTTTTAACATTTCATAATAAAACAGATTATTTATTTCAGAATTTAAACAATCCTTTAAAAACGCTTTTGTTTCATATGCCTGCATGGTTGAAATTTGTTTAAGAACTTCTTTTGAATCCATTTTTCCGATACTAATAACTTCCTTATATCCTTCCCCATCTTTTAAATACATCTTTTTATCAATAAATATTAGTTTTTTATCTAAATAACCTCTAGGAATGTGATATCTAGTATGTGCATCTTTAAACAATGCAAAAAATTTCAGCATTTCACAATCAAAGTCAAGTTGACTCAACTCATCTAAATTGGGCATCTTTGAAATATAATCTTCAATTTCTTGTTTGCTTATGCTATGATATAAATTTGGATGTGTTTGCTCCATTGAAGCCAAAATGGTTTTTAAAATTTCACTATTTTTCATACACTCATTTTATCACACATACAAAAAAAGAGCAAAGTTTTTTGCTCTTTTATCTCAAGTTATTTGTTTTTTCTTCTCTACTTGTAATTTGCATTTTTAAATATTCATTTAGCAATGTTTCTATATTATGCAAACAATTGTTTTTTCTATCTTCAAAGTTTTTAATATTCTTGAAATGTCTGATGTTTATCACCAACTCTATAAAAATTATTTCTTTTTCGTCAATTGGTCGAGTGTAGTTTTGAACCATTGATTCATAAATAACCTTATCAAAGAAATACATATGAACAAATTCAATTTCAGGAATGTAATATTCCATATTTCCAAAGTCTATAACTCCTGAAAGATTCCCATCTTCACCAATCATTATATTTCCGGCATTTAAATCTCCATGAGTTAGGCAAAAGTTTTTGTTTTCCATCAATTGTTTATAATCTTTTTTGAGTTCAACAAGTTTTTGATAAGTGTCTTCTGAAATATATTCTTTGAGAATGTTTATGCTTCTATCATACTTTGATAGATTAATTTGCATTTCTTCAAGTTTTCTATCTTCAGTTTCAATGTTATGTGTTTGTGCAACAAAATTTGCAAGAATTTTTCCAATTTCTTGTTTTTGTGAATTGCATAACTCTGAATTCTTTAGACGCAATTCTTTTCCGTTGATATAGTCTTCAACAAGTGCTCCAAATGGATAATCTTCACATGGTGATATTAATTCATGAATTTTGGGATATCTTGTCACTGTTATGTTATCTTCCAATATTTGCATTTTATCAAACAATGCTTTGTATGTTGAAAAGGAATCTTCTCTCTTGCCAATAATGATTGCTCTTCCGTCTTCCAACAAATACGCATCCCCAGCCGAACCAACACCCAATTTTTTAACCACATTATAAGTCATATAAACTCCTTTAAAACTAAAACATGAGATGAATCACTTTATTTTAGATACTTCATATAATATCACAAAAAAACAAAAATGTATACACATTAATTACAATTTGTATACATTCCTTTTTAAAAACTATTTTGTAAGATTCTTGCGCTTGCTCAGAATGACATACTGAGCGAGAGTTTTGACGCGGGCAAGCCTGTTGGCGGGATTGAGCCTCAAAACAAAAGTTATTTCATAACACTTTTATTCTTATTATAATTTAAAATGAAATCTATATCTTTATCACCCCTTCCAGATAAATTTATTATAACAATTTCATCCTTAGATTGCATTTTTGCTAGTTTCAAACCATATGCAACCGCATGTGAACTTTCAAGTGCAGGAACAATACCTTCTGTTTTTATTAACTCATAAAATGCATTAACTGCTTCAGTATCATTTACCGCAACATATTGAACCCTACCAATATCACTTAAATATGCATGTTCTGGTCCAACAGCAGGATAATCGAGTCCGCTTGCAATTGAATAAGCTTCTGCAACTTCATGATTATCATTTATTAATACTTTCGTTTTAAATCCTTGATAGATGTCTTCTTTACCAAAACATATTGTAGCAGAATTTTGTCCTATATTATTTCCGTGTCCCAAAGCCTCTACACCAATTAAATTAACTTCATTATTTTTCAAGAAAGCACTAAAAACACCAATTGCATTCGATCCACCGCCAACGCAAGCAACAACATAATCTGGTAACTTTTTTTCAACACATCTAATTTGTCTTTTTACTTCTTTTCCAATTACACTTTGAAAATATCTAACAATTTTTGGATATGGATGAGGACCAACAACTGATCCTATACAATAAATAGAATTTTTAAAATCTTTTTGATAAGCATTTAATGCGCTATCAACCGCATCTTTTAGTGTGCCATTACCCGATGTGACACCAACAACATTAGCCCCTAATAATCTCATCTTCTCAACATTTGATTTTTGTTTTTCAATGTCAAGGCTTCCCATGTGAACTTCACATTCAAGATTCATTAAAGCACAAACTGTTGCAATTGCCACACCATGTTGCCCTGCGCCTGTTTCAGCTATAATCTTTTTCTTTCCTAAGTATTTTGCAAGCAACGCTTCTCCAATACAATGATTTATTTTATGTGCTCCTGTATAATTAAGATCTTCCCTCTTAAGATAGATTTTTGCTCCTCCAACCTTTTTAGTTAAATTCTCACAATAATACAGTGGAGATGGTCTTCCCAAATAATCTTTTTGAAGTTTTATCAACTCTCGTTTAAAATTTTCATCTTTCTTTAATTTATTAAATTCCTTTTCTATAAAATCTAATTCTTTCTGCATTTCCGGTGACACAAAACTTCCACCATATTTTCCAAAATATCCTTTTTTCATAATATAAAATCTCCTTTTTTCGATATAAAAAACCCGTTGTGTATTAAATTAACAAAACATACCAACGGGCAATTATAGATTTTATATTATACAATTTAATCCATTTATATGTTTTGTGACGCACCAAAAAGCATTCACAAAACATAAACTTTGCGAACGCCAACTAATTATTACGCCACCAAATAAATGAATTAAACATACTACATCTCCTTTTAGTTACATTTTTATAATACTATGAATTTTATCTTTTGTCAACAATTTTTACACCCCTCTATGCACATTATGCACAACGCCAAGCATTGACATAAAAATCATAATTGATGTTGAGCCTGCAGAAATGAACGGAAGCGGTAATCCTGTTGGCGAGATTGAACCTCTTAACATCAGTTATTGTATTATAAATTTAACATAAAAAAAGAACTAATTTTTATAGTTCTTTTTAAATTTCTTTTACTGCAATTTCCATTTCTAATTTTTCCAAATCTTTTTCTGAATAATCTTCAAATTTCCTATAAACTGGTTGATAATTACCTAAAAATTTTCCAGAATAATCATAAGCACTTAAAGTTAAATTTCTTATAGTTTTACCATCAATACTATCTTCAAAAAAACCTATAATCCCAAAGAATGACGGAAAGCAACCAATATCTATAGAATGATATCTACTATTCCCTTTTTTATCAATAGATATAAATTCTTCTGTTTTATAAATTTCCTCATCATTATGTGAAAGAGAAATATCAACATGTTTCCTAAAATCATCATCTTTAAAAACCGTTTCTATCATTTTTAACATTGGAACTTTGCAATCTTTACAAGTTAAAACATACTTCAACTTAAACATAAAAGGTATGTTTCTTTGAGAAAACCTATCATAAAAATATTCTTTATCATTTTCAGTAAGAGGTGTTTCACTTATTAAATATTTGTCCATTTATATCTCCTTATCACACCATTATAATAGCATAATAAAGAATTAAAATCAATAACTTTCTTAAATTTTGCTCTTTCTACTCAGCCTATCCACATTTAAAACAACCCCTATCGCACTCATGAAAACTAGCAAGCTAGTTGACCCTGCAGAGATGAACGGAAGCGGAAGTCCTGTTGGCGGGATTGAACCTCTTAACATCAGTTATTATATTATAAATTTAAATATGTTTTGTGATTAAACTATTTATATGTTCGGCTGAAATTCATTTATATTTTGATTTATAGAATCTACAAATTCACCAAGAGTTTCCATTTGGTCATATGAAGTATCAATAAATAGAATGTTATTTTTTTTACAAAATTCTTTATTCTTTTTGCTTTGATTAATCCACCCCTCACACCATTTTAAAAGAGTTTTATCATCTAACCTTTTTGTCCAACCATATGTTTCAAGATTTTTTTCATATTTTCTTATCTCTTCAAAAAATTCTTCAGGTGTTATTAGTGTTTTTCCAACACAAACAACTTTTACATTTTTGTTTTGATTTAATTCTATTATATACTCATCACTAAGTCCGCCACCTTCGATCAAATGATGCTCGTTTTGGTTTTTTGTGTCTATTAGAATATTAAAATATTCTTTTATAAAAGCAGATAATTGATTTTTGCTTGTTTCACTTTTAGAAAAATCAATCTTTAATTCTGGAAATACTTCTTTGAATGTCATAATAACCAAATCTAAGGATATTCTTCTTATGCCACTAATCTCTTTATATAGCATATTAGCAAGAGTGCTTTTTCCGCATCTGCTTTCACCAAAAATGACAAAATTCATAACCACCACCTTATTACTTATGAACTTATATTAACATGTAAATAAAAAAATGTATACACTTTGATTACAATTTGTATACATTTTATCAAAATTTTAAACTTAACATGTTGTTGTATTAATCGCCAATACAAAAGTTATTGTGCTATAAATTTTTAATATTGTCTATTGACAAAAACTAAATTTGATGTATAATTATTTTTAAATAAGGAGAACTGTAATGAGTACAAATAATCAAAATTTAATACAAAAACTATTTTCATTTTTATCTGATAAAAAAGAACAAAGAAATCAAAGAAAAATAGATAAAACTTTCAACCGTGAAATGCATGTTTATGAAGAAACTGTTTTAGATCTCCAAGTTGTTGGGTTTGGTAGCGACATAAAATATCATATTTCTGAAAGATCTCAAAATATTTTATATTTACTAAAAAACACAAGTTTAGAGTTTTCAATTACAAGAGATTTTTTGGCAGATTTGGATGAAGGTCTAGCACCTTATGAAAAGAAAGAACTAATAAAAATACTTAAATCAAAAAGAAAACATTAAAGTTGATGAAGAAGATTTGAAAATTTTACGTTTAGATTGGCAAAATGATGATTTACTGCCAGCACAAAAAATCGGAACTAAGCCATCAAGAGTTTCTTTCTCTTATGAAAGACGTTAAAAAACCACGGAATATCCGTGATTTTTTCATTTTCAAATACTAATATTATTTTTCCTACTCTGCCTATCAACAGCGTCAAAACTCTCGCTTTTGCTGATTTGCTAATGCAAATACTAGCCTATTGCTCGGTTCGCCTGTCGGCACCGGACCGCAATTGCAAATTGCTCCCGTTCGCTTACTAAAAACTTGCCACTGGCAACTTTTCTTAACGTGCTCACCCTTTCCCCTTCAAAACATTTGTTTTGTAGGGACCCCAACAATGTCTGTCGACATTAATCACAACCCCTATAGCCGACATAAAGACTAGCAACGAAGTTGAGCCAGCACTTATGAATGGAAGTGGAAGCCCTGTTGGTGGGATTGAGCCTGTAACAACGGCAATGTTTAAGATGAATTGGATTGAAATTATTGCGCCTATACCAAAACACAGGAATGCGGAAAATTTGTTGTCTGCTTTCATTCCAACCTTGAAGATGTTGATTATTAAAACCAAGAAAACAAGACACAAGATAAAACAGCCAACAAAGCCCAACTCTTCAGCAATTATTGAAAAGATGAAATCACTTTCAGAAAATGGCAAAAACAGTTCTGCTTGACGACTATTAAACAGTCCAACACCCCAAACTCCACCGCTTCCGATTGCATAAAGAGATTGAATTAGTTGATAACCCTCATCAAGTGGATTTTCCCAAGGATTTATGAATGCAACAAGCCTACTTAACCTATATGGCTCCATTAAAATTAACACAACAACAAGCGCGATTGCTGGAACAATCATCAAACCAAAAACTTTTAATCTCATCCCACCAATGAAGAGCATGAAAATGAGAGTCATTGCAACACACATTGTTATGCTCATGTTTGGTTCAAGCATGATTAAGACGCAATACAATCCACCCAAAGAGAGCGTGATTAAAATATGTTTGATTTTGTTAAGCTTGTCACCATCACACAAGTAACCCGCTAAAAAGAATACTAGGCAAAATTTACTTATTTCGCTTGGTTGCATTGTGAAGCTTCCAAAACCAATCCACCTTGTTGCGCCATAGCTTGTTTTGCCAAGACCGGGAACAAAAACCAAAATCAAGAAAACAAGTCCAACAACATAAAAAACCCAATAAAACTTTTTATAGATTTTATGATTTATGAAATAACAAATTACAAGTCCAACAAGACCAATTGCAACACCCATAATTTGCTTTTTTAGATAAAAGAATTGATTTCCGTATTGCTGTGTTGCTGAATATTTGCTTGCACTGTACACCATCACACATCCAAAAACTGCGAGAGCAAGCGCGCATATGATGATTATTACACTATTTTTTCTTGATGATAGTTTCATTGCTTTTCACCGCTTCTAAATATTGCTTTACTAAACCATTAAAGTGTTTTCCGCGCTCAACATAGCTACTGTACTGATCATAGCTTGCTGATGCTGGAGATAATAAGATTGTGTCGTTCGCTATGGCGTTTTTTATTGCAAAATTAAAAGCCTGCTCTAAATTTTCACACTTTTCAAGCTTGAATTTATTGTTATTATCTAGCAACAGTTGATTTGCAATTTCACCAAAAACAACAATTTGTTTCACTCTTTTAGATAGTTTGTTGAACATTGATTTATAATTTAAATTTTTGTTTGAACCGCCAAGAAGCAATATTATTGCACCCTTAACAGTATCCACACTTGCAAGTGTTGATGCAATGTTGGTTGATTTACTGTCGTTGATAAAATGAATTTGATTATATGTTGCAACTTTTTCAATTCTAAATTGTTCGCCTTGAAGGTTGATTAGAACATTTCTAATCTTTTTGGGATTAATCTTATAAATGCTAGCAAAACAAATTGCGCACATCACATTATAAATGTTATGTTTTCCTTTAAGTTTTAATTCGTTTATGTTAAGCAATTTTTCATTATGTAAATATATTGAGCCATTTTTCACGCATACATCTGCATTGTGATTATACGAATAGGTCATAACTTGTGTGTTTTCTTTTGGCGTGATGTTTGTGTCTAGGTTAACAACTGCAAAATCAGTTGTTTTTAGATTTTTAAATATGCTTATTTTGAGTGCCGTATATTCTTGCATGGTTTTGTGTCTAATTAAATGATCTTCTTCAATGTTGGTTATTGTAGCAATGTGTGGCGAAAACTTTTCTGCATGCTCAAGCATGAACGAGCTAACTTCTGCAACTTTTATGCTTTTTTTACTTTCTATTACAGCACGTGATAACGGATATCCAATGTTCCCACAAGCAATTGCTTTTCTTTTAGTTTGAAGCAATGCAGTTATAATTTTAACAGTTGTTGTTTTGCCATTTGTTCCTGTCACTGCAACCAAATCTTTACAAAACAAAGAGGCAAATTCCAACTCACTATATATTTTTTTATTATGCTTTTGAGCAAGAACTAAATTAACATTACCTTTTTCAATTGATGGAGAAACAACTAAAAAATCAAACTGCTCAATTAAGTTTTCATTTAATTCATTTAGAACATAGCATTTTTTGATGTGTTTTTTGTTTAATGTTTCGGGGTTATCATCGAACAAAAAAACATTCGCTTTTTTCTTTTTTAGAAGTTTTGCAACCCATTCACCACTCACACTTAGACCATAAACTAAAACGTTTTTATGTTTAAATCTCATATTTCACCTATTTAATTTTATTTTTAATTTAAGCAAATAATTACAAAAGATATAATATTGTTGAAACAACACCAATAAACGCAGTTACAGCTGAATATATTGCCACAATTTTAGGTTCATTTAATCCACACATTTGAAGGTGATGATGGAATGGTGCCATTTTGAATATTCTTTTTTGTGTTAATTTAAAATATGCCACTTGCAAAATCACAGAAATCGCACTGAACACAAAACAAAAACCTAAAATTGGAATTAACAATGCTTGACCTAAAACACATGCACTTGCGCCAATAAAACCACCTAAACAAAGTGAACCAGTGTCTCCCATGAATATTGATGCTTTATTTGTGTTAAACATTAAAAATCCTAAAACCGCACCAACAAACAACATACTTAAAACGTTAATGTCGTTCATGTTTTGAATAATTGTTCCCGTTTCTCCGGATAAATAAAGTTTGTTTTGCAGTAGCGTTATAATTATCACGAAAAAAATCAAATATATGTTTGTCACATTTCCAGCAAGACCATCCAAACCGTCTGTTAAGTTTACACTGTTTGTTGTTGCAACCATAACAAGAACAATAATTGGAACAACCCAAAAACCAACATCAATTGTTTTCTCTGTAAACGGAATGAAAATTTGACCACCATCAGTTGAAAAGTAAACGAACATTGCAAAAACTAAAGCTATGCCAACTTGTCCAATTATTTTTTGATAGGCCCTTAAACCTAAGTTTTGTTTGAATTTGATTTTTAGATAATCATCCATCAAACCCAAAATCCCATAAAAAACACTGACAAGCAAAACAATAAACCATGAATTGTTAAAATCCAAAAAGAAAAACGATAAACCTAGTGTAGTTAAAATAAAAACCACACCACCCATTGTAAGCGTTCCATTTTTCTCCTTATGATTTTCAACATATCCAAGCACTGTTTGCGATGCTTGTTTTCTCTTGAAAAATTTAATTATGATTGGCATTAATGCAACTGAAAAAGCAAAAGCACACAAAAATGCCAACAATGGTTTTATCATGCTTTCATCTCTCTTTTAAGTGCATATTTAAAGAAATTATCTACCACTTCATAATCACTAAAATGGACTTTAACACCTTTAACTTCTTGATAAGTTTCAGCACCTTTTCCTAAAATTGCAACAATATCATTCTCTTTTGCAATTGTGAGGGCATATTCAATTGCTGACTTTCTATCCGTTATTCTGACAATGTTTTTGCTTGTTATGTTTTTTACAATGTCATCAATTATCATTTCCGGATTTTCATCTCTTGGATTATCAGTTGTCACAATCACATAGTCACTTAAACTCACTGCAACTTCACCCATTTCACTTCGTTTTGTTTTGTCCCTATTTCCACCACAACCAAAGACTGTTATTGTTTTATTATGCGGAAGTTTTTTTATTGTTGAGAGAATGTTTTTTACTCCGTCTGGAGTGTGCGCGTAATCCACTATTACATTAAAATCTGCATTGGTTTTTAAAACATTGAATCTTCCGGGGATTATAAATTCATTTGATTTAATGATTGTTGTAATATCTTTTAAACTAAAACCTAAATTTAACAATATTGCAGTTGCCATCATCAGATTTGAAACATTATAATCTCCAAGCATATTTGTTGAAACTGAGTATTGCTTATTTTTATATTCAAATTTGAAGTTTGTGCCTTTTAATTGTTCTGCAATACTAACCAAACTTAAATCAGCATCTTTTCCTGTTGTTGTTATTTCTATATTTGATTTTTTCACTATTCCTTTACTGTTTTTGCAATCAATGTTTATTACTCCACTCTTTGCATGGCGAACATCAAAAATGCTGAATTTGCACTGCACATAATTTTCCATATTTAAGAAAAAATCCAAATGATCTTTTGATATGTTTGTAAGCCCAACAACATCATAGTGAATATCATCAATTTTGTTTAATGCAATTGCATGAGCACTAACTTCCATCACGCAATATTCACAACCATTGTTTTCCATGTCATTTATCACTTTATGAAGATTTATTGGATCTGGAGTTGTGAGCATTGCTGGCAGCATTAAACTGTTGATGAAAATTCCCTCTGTTCCGATTAAACCTACTTTTTTGCCAAGTTTGGTTAAAATTTCTCTTAGCAAAAAAGTTGTTGTGGTTTTTCCATTTGTTCCTGAAACCCCAATAAATTTCATTTTTGATTTATATGTGCCATAAAAAACAGAACTAATGAAAGACATTGCAATTCTTACATTCTCAACCAAAATCTGAGTGATTGGCAAATCTAAATATCTTTCAACAACCAAGCACACTGCCCCATTATTTATACTTTCGCTTGCATAATCGTGTCCGTCCACTTGTAATCCTTTTATGCAAAAATAAATTCCATTTGATATTTTTTCTTTACTGTTACAACTAAGTGATTCAACATCCTTATCTTGATAGTTTTTAATGCCAATAAATTTTAAGTTTGAAATTATATCATACAACTGCATAAAACCCCCTTTACTCTCTTGTAATTTATCACACGAATTTTTGATTTTTCCTTCAAAAGCAAAATAAGACAAAAAATGTTAAATTGTTATTTATTACACCATTAAATATGTGTTTCTTAATTCGTGATTAAATACACAGTTTCACCAAGATATAACATTGTGTTTTCACAAGGTAATTGTTCAATTACACTTCCTCCGTCACCATCAAAAAGCGCATTGAGTCCTAACATTTTTAGTTTGGATGATGCATCACTTAAACTTAAACCCTTTAAATTTGGCATTGAAATATTTGGTTGATTACTTAATTGACTTATATCATTTGGCTTAATAGATTTTGTTTCAAAAATTGACTTAAAAATTCTTTCCCCAATTGGTTTTGCAACAACACCGCCATAATAAGCTCCAGTTGATGGTTCGTTCACGCAAACAATTAAAACATACTCAGGGTCATTTGCTGGATAAGTCCCAATAAAACTTGAAATATATTTACCAGTTGCAATTTGTCCATTTTCATCATACTTTTGTGCTGTCCCTGTTTTACCACCAATATCATAACCTGCAATAAAGGTAAAATTTCCTTCGCTATTTATGTTATTACTTAGCATCATGTTGACTGTTTTGATAACATCTTGTTTTAATTCAATTTGAAATTTCGCAGTTTTTGTTTCATATAGTGTTGCCGTTTCAGTTGATATGCTTTGCATTAAGTGTGGGGTTGTTTCACCACCTGTTGTTATTTTTGCATAAACATTAGCTAACTGGAGTTGTGTTACAGCAATTGCATGACCAAAGCCAATACGTGCTAAATCAACATTTCTAACTTGCTCTTTTGGCATTATAATTCCACTTGATTCGCTTGCAATATCCACACCAGTTTTCTCTCCCAATCCGAAAAGATTTAAATATTCATAATATTTATCAACTCCCAACCTAAGTGCTAGATTAACAAACACACAGTTGCAACTATTTTTAAAACCTTCAAGCAATGTTACACTTCCATGACCTGTTGATTTCCAGCATTTTATTGTTTCGCCATCTACCGTTGTTCTTCCAGCACAAAAGAAACGCTCGTTTATATTTGTTTTACCTTCGTTTAATGCTGCAGCTAAGGTTATAAGTTTAAATGTGCTTCCAGGTTCATAAACATCAACCACTGTTGAATTTTTTGTCATTGCTTGCAATCTTGTTAAGTTATCTCTTGGAACTTCGTTTAAGTTGAAACTCGGAAGACAGGTCATGGCTTTAATTCCGCCAGTTTTAGCATTCAAAATAATTCCACTCACAGAAAGTGCTTGATGTTCATCATATGCGCCTTGTAATTCTCGCTCTAAAATTGCTTGCATTTGAACATCTATGGTTGTTCTTAGATTTGCTCCTGCAACGCTTGGAATATAGTAGCCCAGCGAATTATTAATTTCCCTTCCTTGCGCGTTTGTTTGCGTTAAACTTTTTCCATCAATTCCTTTAAGATATTTATCATAATAACTCTCTAATCCCGCTTGCCCAATATTATCAATTGTGCAATAGCCCAAAACTTGTGTTAGTAAATTATCATATGGATAAACTCTTGCCACATTTTGTGAAAGATAAACTCCTTGAAATTTTGTTAATGCTTTTGCTTTACTCTCTTCCACTTGCATTTTAATTAAGATTTCACTGAAACTTTTGTTTGTAACTTTTTCATATACCTTTTCATATTCCATGTCTAAAAGTGAACTTATTTCACTGGCAAGCGCACTTGGATCTATCACATTCCTTGCTCTAACATACACATCATAAGTCGTGATTGTTGTGGCAAGATTAACTCCATTGCAGTCCATTATTTCACCACGCTTACTACTTAATGGCAAATCTCTTAGCCATTGCTGAGCGGCTTTAATTTGAAGATTTTTTCCGTTTATTATTTGCAGATAAAAAACTCGTCCAATCAGTGCAAAAAATATCACAATTATGGAGAGAATTATTGCAATAAATCGTTTTTGAATGGAATTTATATTATAGAAAGTTTCTAATTTGGTTCTCATGTATTATTATACTAATACAAAATTCTATTTAGAATTGAAGTTATTATTTCATGTTGAGCATGTATAAACATATCATAATTAGAACGTAGTGCTTCGCTCTTGGGGATTTCTTCGACTACACTCAAATCTCGAAAAATGAGATTTTACGAGTTTCTTCGACTACGCTCAGAATGACAAGTAAGACGAAGTGCTTGCCACTCGGATTACTACGCTCAGAATGACAGTAAGACGAAGTTGCTTGCCACTCGGATTACTACGCTCAGAATGACATAAAAAAACACCATCTTACGTGGTGCTTTATGCTTTTTATGAAAATATATTTCTAAACAAAATTGTGAGTTTATCTAGGAATGTTAAGTCTTGTTTATCTTCACTGTAATCTCTTGGTTCATTGATTGAAATTTGGAAGTCACCAATTTTTTCGCCTTCAACAACCTCTTCTTCAGGGTCGGTTAGCGCATTGTTATCTTCTTGAATTGTTTGTGTGTTTGTTGTTACAATTTTATCTAGTTTTGCCAAGGTTACAGTATTTGTTATTGCAAAACCAAGTAAGAGAGCTATCACTGTTGTGTAAACCACTGTAACAATCTTTAGTCTTTTTTTGAAATAGACCTTTTTTTCATCACTCTTTCTTGTGAAAATCCTATCTTTTGTTTGAACTTGTTGTTCAACTTGGGTTGTGCCTTCAATTTGAGTGTTAACTTTAACATCTTGTTCGCTTTTTCTAAGGTCTTCAATGCGTGGCAAAGATTCGAGTGTTTGCTCTGTTTCTTGTTTAACACTCGTAACCTGCTCTGTTTGAACATTTGTTTTTTCTTGCTTTTGAAGTTCCTCTTCCATAATACTGCCTTTGATTTAACCCCTTATAATTTTTCTGCAATTCTAAGTTTTGCGCTTCCTGAACGACTGTTGCTTAACAATTCGTTATCTTGTGGCACAATTGGATGCCTTGTGATTAGTTTGACATCTGCAATATGTCCACAAACACATTTTGGAATTCTTGGCGGACACAAGCAGTCGGTTGAATGTGTTTTGAACGTGTTTTTTATTATTCTATCTTCCAACGGATGGAATGTTATTATACATACTCTACCACTTTTATTTAATTTTCGCAACATTTTTTCGACAGCTATTGGCAAATCGTTTAATTCATTGTTAACCTCAATTCTTATTGCTTGAAAAACTTTGTTACACAAACTTGGCTTATTTTGGTACTTTGGAGGATAACTGGACACAATTATGTCACGCAATTCAAAAGTGGTTGTAAGTGGCTTATTTTCGCGAAATTTCACTATCTTTCTTGCAATTTGTTTTGAATTCTTTTCTTCGCCATACAAAAACATGATTTTAGAAAGTTCTTGTTCACTATACGTGTTCAAAACCTTATAAGCATCAAGTTCTTGAGTTTTGTTCATTCTCATATCAAGGCGTGCATCTTTCATGAAACTAAAACCACGCTCAGCTGTGTCAATTTGATAACTAGAAACACCCAAGTCAGCCAAAATTCCATCAACACCGTCTATTCCCATTTCATCCAAAACTTCTTCAATTTCAGCAAAGTTTCGATTAACAAATGTGATTTTCTCTAAATGGTCTTTTAATCGCTCTTTTGCAAAAGTTAAAGCATCTGTATCTTTATCAAAACAAATCAATTTTCCCGTGGTAAGTTTTTTTGCAATTTCAAGCGAATGACCGCCACCGCCTGTTGTGCAATCCACGTAAACACCGTCGGGCTTAATATTTAGCCCAACAATGCTCTCTTCTTTCAAAACCGATATATGTTTAAATTCCAAATCTACTCCTTAATTTCAACAAGTTGGTTTTTAACTGCGTCGCAACTTGTTAAGTAATATTTAACGCCATTAATTTCGTTATATAACATCTTTGGATTGACATAACCATGAAGATGCCCAAACACAACCATGCTCACACCATTTTCTTCCATCAAGCGTGTGTATTCGCTTGGTTCAATCTTGTTATTAAATGGTGGATAATGTGTTATAAATACAATTTTTTCATTATTTATTTGCAGTTTTTTAGCGGCTTTAAGTGACAAATCTGCCCTTATAACTTCTCGAGCGTATATCTTTTGATTTTCATCCGTATTAAACTTCCCTTCCGGAATTAGCCAACCGCGATTTCCGCAAAAAATGTAATCACCAATTTTGATTGCATCATTTTGAAGCGCATATGTGTTTTGTGGAAGTTTTTCCCTAACTTTACTTAAACTGCTCCACCAATAATCATGATTGCCACGTATAATGATTTTTGTCCCCTTGAGAGAATTTAGAAACTCAAAATCTGGTGCAACCTCCTCTAGCTTCATTGCCCAAGAATAATCCCCTGCAAGAATAACCACATCTTCATCCTCAACTTTATTGTTCCAATCTGCAACGATTTTATCTAAATAGTCATGCCAAACAGGACCGAAGATATCCATCGGTTTAGTGTTGTTAATATCAAGATGTAAGTCACTAATTGAATATATTTTCATTTGTTTTCTTCCTTGTATTCAAATTCAGGACGCACCATCGCAGATTCCTTGTTGCCAAACAAGATGTCCAAATGCAAATCTGAAATTAAAAAAATTTTCATTATTTTCCTTTTAATTATCTTGTTTTATTTGTTTGTTTTTGATTCTTTCATTTCTTTGATATAAAACCAAAAGTTTTGGGCGGTTATATCTTTGAACCATAACAGGCAAAATATTTAAAATCATATTTCCAACAACCAAAGGTAACCCGACTGTTAATGCCAATCTTAAATCAATAAAAATGATTAAAAAACTAAAAATTGCGCTCAACCAATGCATGATTTCCGCATATATTGTTTCGCTCATAAATTTTTTAACATATTCATTATTAGTCATGTCTGCCACTTCGGTTTTTGAAAAGTTTGCAAACAATTGTCCTGCTTCAGGGATTCTATCTTTCCAAACTCTAATGCCAATGCGTTCATAAAACTTTCTTTCACCTTTTGCAACATTATAGCACTTCAAAAAAGGATTAAAAACTTTTTTTGGCAAGCAATATCTTACAAACAAGGCGCAAACTGCATCAATTAAAACAAGCACCAAAAGAGATATAATTATGATTGCAAAAACACGGCTTTCCGAGACACCAACAAACGGAACGCTAACAAACACACCTAAAAGTGCAGAAATTATTGTGCATACAAAAATAATTAAAATATATAACATTTTTCTTTATCCTAACAAAAATTATAATAAATTCAATGCATTTTGTCAAATTAAATGCTATATTTTGAAATTTTTACGCTATTTATAACATGGCAATTTTGTCACAAACAACAAAAAAAATGAATAAAATAATATTGTATAGTTTTTAGGAGGTTTTTAAATGTCTTTTTACACTGAGGCGCGTCCGGGAATTTTCCCAGGGCAAACAAACAACATCACCAATGGTCTTTGCGAAAGAATTTGTATTCAAGCAACAAAAGTTTTTGATGCTTGCTTAAATCAAACTCAAATCGAAAATTATTCTTTAACACTAACAAACTTCACACCTGCAAACCCTGTTGCTCCACTTAACTTTGTTAGCGGAAGTTCAGCTGGAAACAGCGCAACTGTTAGCAATCTTGTTGTAACTCGTTTTGATGACAGACCAAACTTTGCGCGCGTTCAAGCCGATATTAATGTTCCAGTAACAGTAACTTACACTGACGCAAGTGGAACACCGGGAACTGCAACTGGAACAGTTACAATTTCTCAAGATGTTGTGCTTTACGTTCCACAACCAAGCTTAACACCAATTGATGTTATTGCATTTGGAAGTGTTGTTATTGCTGGTGCAACTTATAATGCTGAAACAGGAGGTTTCACAATCAGCGCATGTATTACAACAATTTTAAAGGTGGTTGCTGTGGTCGATGTTCTTGTTCCAAGTTATGGCTATTGCCCAATCCCACCATGCACACCGTTTACAAGCGACGAAATCTGCCCAGGAGTGTTCAACCTTCCATTATTCCCAACGGCAGTAAGTCCTCAATCGAGTAACACGAGATAGTGGATTTACTGACTAAGGAAAAGTTAGTTAAATATGTTGAGTTTATGAAACATATTTCCACTTTTCCCAACAGCAGTAAGTCCTCAATCTACAAACACTAGATAGTCTCGATTTGTTGTGTTTTGCTTGGGTGCTAGCGCAAAATCGCTCAACACAATCAAATCTCGCCTTAAGATAAATTGGATGCTATAAAAAAGTGTTCTCTAATCTTTTAATCAACTCTGAAACAGTGTCCAATAAGTATAAATACGAAAAAAGAGCCAATCGGCTCTTTTTTTTAAATTATTCTTCTGATGCAACTTCTGCCTGTTTTGCTTCTTGCAAAATTTCAAGCACATCTTCATCAACAATCGTGTTGTATTCATATGTTATATTAAGCTCATTATCATATGAAAAACATTCATGTCCTCCATATTCATTAAAAATTTGAGAAGTAAGTTTTTCAGAAATTAATTGAGCTTCTGATGAGATTTCAAGCTCAATTAAACCTGTTAGCAAATAATCATCTTCAGAATCAGACCATGTTGTTAAAAATGTTATTTTATAATTTCCACTGGATAATAAATCGCATGCAACAATATCATCTTTTTCTACTTCATAATATTTCGCATAAGGAGCATATAATGGTGTTAAAATATAATTTTTAGCCTCTCCTTAACCAATACAGTTTTTACCACATATTCATCTGATTTATAATATTCATATAAAATACCATCTTGTTCAAACACTAAATTTTTGTAATCACTTCCAATAGTAAATTCAACATATTCATTTGTTGTTGTTTTATATGAATACACTTCAGCATTTAAAATCTCTCCATCTTCATCTGTTGTTTGCATTTTAATTTTGAAATTATCAAGAACATTATTATCGTTTAAAAAGATTTTTGATTGTGTTAAACGATATAAATCCCATGCTTGTTCTTTTTGCACCAAATCCATTGTTTCTTGCATAAATTTATCGCCGTTTTCAACCGTGTACATAATTTTATCGACTTGATCTTTAGAAAAATCAACTGAACAACCAGTCATCGCAAACATTCCAAAACAAGCCAATGCTCCAACACCCAATCCTTTTAATATTTTTTTGTTTTTTTCTTTCACTTTTCTTTCCTCCTTTTGTGAATGTCAACAAATTTTCTCATTTTTTGAGAATAATATAAATAATGTTTAAGGATAATCTAAAAAGTTTGCGGAAATTGAAAAATTTATCTCAGCAACAATTGGCTGAAAAATTAAATGTAAGTTTTAAAACAATAAGTCACTGGGAATTAGGTTATAGCGAACCATCCCTCTGTTTGCTAATTAAATTAAAAGAAGTTTTAAATGCTTCATATGAAGAATTGTTAGACTAGTTATATCACAACAAAAAAAGAGCCAATTGGCTCTTTTTGTTTGGATTATTTAGATAGATCCTTCGACTCCTCTCAGGATGACAGCAAATTATCCGCTTTTTCGCTTCGCGAGGTTTTATTACCCGAACGACTCAGCAAAGATAACAATTAGAGATTATCTTAATCATAATCCACTTTATCATAAAGTGAAATTTGATTGGAGTTATGTGCTTATGGAAATTTTGTGTTTCCCTTGAACGATTATGCTTGCTTCTTAGTGAAAGGGAAATACAAAATTTTCTTTTTTAATAATTGCAACTAACGAATTATATTTTTGCTTTGTAAGTGATGTCACCCATTCTGCAAGTTGGAACATAACCTGGTTCTGCTTTAATCAAATCTGGAATACGATTTACGATTGAAGCACAAGTCATTTCAACTGTTGCTGGTCGATTTACAGTTACAGTTGTTGTTGGTTCACCTTCAACTGTCCAAGTGTTAGAATCGAATTCGTCTGGTGCGTAAACTTTACCAATACATTCGCTTTCAATTACAACACCTTCTTTTGTTGTTGTTGTAACAACTGCGCTCATTCCTGTTGCCATACCCTTTTTAACAACCATATTTAGAGTTGAAGAGTTAAGATTTTTCTTTGCAACATGTGGAACACATTTTTGAGTTTGACTCACAACGTGCAAACCAAGATATTCAGCCAACCAACCATTAACATTCCACATGTATGAAGGGTTAAATTCACCTTTATCAATGATTTGTTGACGTTTCTTTTCACTCATTCTATCTGCTGAAGCCACCTCTTTATCAAATTCTTCCAAAGTTAAACCTGCACCATGTGCTTTTGCAAGAGCGATACCATAGTCTTCAACGTTATAAGAACTGCTTCCTTTGATTTTAATAATTTTTTGAGTTGTGCCAGTGAGCGCTGTGATTAAGCTTCCCCAAGAAACATCTTGATAACCACTTCCTGTGATTGTACAATTATTTTTCTTTGCAACTTTATCTATTTCCTTTGTCATCTTTGGAGAAGAATTCATTGGATAGAAAGCTTCTTCGCAAGTTGTGATGGCATTAACTCCGCATTTTGCACAAGTTAAAAGAACATCGTAACAATCTCTGAATAAACTCATTGTTGTTACAATTGCAACATCTGGTTTTAACTCCATTAATTTTGCTTGCAATTCATCAACATGATAAATATTTGCTTTATATTTTTTCTCACCACCTAAAATTACGTTGATATCTTTTCCGATAATGTCTGGATTGATGTCAAAACCTGCAACAATTTTACCACCTTTTTCCATAACATAACGCATTGTGTATAAACTCATTTTACCACAACCGATTTGAACAACTTTTGTTTGTTTCATATATTCACCCCTTTTTTGAGAAATTATTTTCTCTATTATTTTAATAATACACTTTTTTATTCTAAAAACAAAACATTTTTAATATTTTTTTCAACATTTTTGATTTTATTATTTTAATTTTTTTATTAATATTAAAGGTTTTTTATAATTTATTTATATTTAACAATAAGTATTATATACAAAAAATAGTTTTTTATTTATTAACAAATACTTTATTAATTTATAAAATAAAAGAATTTTATAAAAAATTCACTATGCTTAAAAATCAATAAAAAATTCTGCCAAAACAGAATTTTTTAATTAAAAGTTTTTATTGTTTTAATGTTAAATAACCTGGAGTTCCAGTTTTGTCAATTCGAGCATAAGTTTTGTCAATTTTGTCTGAAGAATATGTTGTTCCATTTCCTCCAACCAGACTCACACAACTTGCAAACATACTCGTACTTGTTGTTGATGTTCCAACACTCCAATTTGTGCTCACAGAAATTGTTGTTAATTTTGTGCAAGCGCCAAACATATAATCCATCTTGATTACTGCTGTTGTTGTAAAATTTGATAAATCCAAATTTGTTAGGTTGTTGCAAGAAAGGAACATACTTGACATATCTTGCACTTGTGCAGTGTTAAAACTTGAAATGTTTAAACTTGTTAAACCAACACATCCCAAGAACATTGAATCCATTGTTGTTACATTTCCCGTTCCAAAATTTGATAAATTCAAACTTGTCAATCCAGAACATCCTGCAAACATATATGCCA
>JAZNKB010000005.1:0-22052 GCA_045578345.1 Candidatus Onthoplasma sp. | reverse complement strand
TAATTTTTTTTCAAATTCTAATAGAAAAATAAATATTTTTTCAATAAAAAACATTAAATGTTTTAAATTAATATAGATTAATAAATTTGATTATTAATTCTCTCAAACATTTATTCTTTAAATAAAAATATTAATTCATGATAAAAAATTGTTTTTTAATTATTAAATTTTATGATATAATTAAAATAACAAAATAAGGGGTAATATGAGAAAAACAAAAATTATTGGAACGATTGGGCCAGCATCAATCGGTTATGACGTGATGAAAAATTTGGTTTTGGCTGGACTTAATGTTGTGAGAATTAATCTTTCTCACGCAAAAATTAAAGATATGGAAACAATTCTTAAGAATGTGAAAAAGTTAAGAAAAGAATTAAATGTTCCATTGCCAATTATGATTGACACTCGTGGTCCTGAACTTAGAGTTAAAACTTTTTCTTCTGGTTCGGTTGAAATTAAGAAAGGTCAACTATTCACTTTCACATCAAGTGAAATTGTTGGTGATAATTCAAGGGTTTCAATTAATCATCCACAAATTTTAGCCAACATAAAAGTTGGGGATAAAATTTTGGCAGTTAACGGACTTCTCACTTTTAAAGTTATTGAAGTGACAGACATTGATGTTATAACCAAAGCAATGGATGATGGCGTCCTTTCAAACCGCAAAAGTTTATTTGTTCCTGGAGTGAAACTTAATGTGCCATATCTTAACGATTTAGATAAGCAAGATATTTTGTGGGGAATAAAAAACAATGTGGAATTAATTGCTGCAAGTTTCATAAATTCAAAAGAAGATGTTAACACTTTAAGAAGATTCATAACAAAGAATGGTGGAAACATGCAAATCATTTCCAAAATTGAATCACAATGCGGAATGGATAATCTTGATGAAATTATAGAGTCTAGTGATGCGATTATGGTTGCGCGCGGAGACTTGGGTGTTGAAGTTAGAATGGAACGTCTTCCAGAACTTCAAAAACAAATCATCAAAAAAACTGTCTCTCGTGGAAAAACTGTTATCACAGCAACAGAAATGCTTGAGAGTATGATTGAAAACAAGCGTCCAACACGAGCAGAAGTTACAGATGTTGCAAATGCAGTTTATGATGGCACAAGTTGTGTTATGTTGTCTGGCGAAACAGCATCAGGAAAAAATCCTGAATTGGCAGTTAAAACTATGGCACAAATTTGTGTTGAAACCGAAAAAAATATTATGCCTTTTAGCTTGATGGATTGCGGTTCTGTTAACACAATTGAAGATATTGTTTCTCAAAGCGCAGTAACGGCGAGTAACACACCAAGCGTTAAGGCGATTGTGGCTTACACACATTCAGGGCTTAGCGCAGGCTTGATTAGTAGGTTCCGTCCAAAAGTTGACATTATTGGTGCAACTCCGAATGAAACAGTTTATCGTCAATTAGAATTGAGATGGGGTGTTAAGCCGATTTTAACAAAAGAATATAATACTATTGATGAAATGTTTAACATTGCAACAGACATTGCAAAGAAAAATAAAATTGCAAAAGCAAATGATGCAATTGTAATCACTTGTGGTCAACCTAAAAAACCAGGTGGAACAAACTTAATTAAAATTGAGAAAATTAAGTAAACAAACGCATATAATAAATAAAACTAGGCTTTTAAGAATATAATACAAATAAATGGAAAATAAAAACAAAGATAAGAAATTAAAGAAAACAGCGCAGTTGAATATTTTGCGCTTGTTTTTAACTGTTGTGGTTTTGCTTGCTGTTTTTATAGTTTGTTACATAATCATAAAAACAACAGGAATTTGGGAAAAAATTAATTCGATTGAAAAGTTGAAAGCAATTGTTGAAAGCGGTGGAATGTTTAGTTTTGTGGTGTTTGTTTTACTTCAAATTCTTCAAACAACAATTCTTCAAATACCTGCAATATTTATCACAATTGCGGGAACATTAGTTTTTGGTCCATGGCCAACATTCTTCTTAAGCTTTATTGCTGTTATGATAGGTAGTGTGATTATGTTCTATATAGGCAGAAAGGCGGGAAGAAAATTTTTAAATTGGCTTGCTGGAAGTGAAGAATCGGACAAGTGGATTGAAAGAATGTCGCACGGCAAATATTTGTTTTTCTTAATGATGGTTTTCCCATTGTTTCCTGACGATATTTTGTGTGTGGTGGCGGGACTCACCAAAATGAGTTTTAAATATTTCTTTATAACAAATTTAATTGCTAGATCAATGGGAATTGCTTGCACGGTTTTCTTTGGAAGCGGAAGCGTTATTCCATTTAGTGGTTGGGGATTAATTGTTTGGGGTGTAATCATTTTGGCTGTTGCAACATTGTTTTATCTAAGCGTTAAATACCAAAACAGAATTGATGAAATTGTAACTCAATTCTTCAAGAAAAATAAAAAAAGAAAGAAATCTTAATGAGATAAAAATTTCAATTTATAAATTGATGTAAAATCTATACACTTTTTTAAAAAGTATGTTATGATGTTGTTAGTTGGGAGATAATACAAATGAAAAATAAAAAACAATTATCTAGAAAAGCTTATAACATTTTGAGTGGTATAAATGTTGTTTTACTTATAGTAACTGTTCTTATGTTCCTTGCTGGTCTTGGCGGCGAAGGGTATTGGATTCATTTTGGTGTTACTGCAGGTGTGTATGCAGTTTGGGCTGTTATCTTTAGCAGATTCACTTTAAATGATGAAGATAAGAAAAAAGATGAACTGAAAAAACAAGAAAAGAGAGAATTGATTGAGCTTAAAAAATATACCGAAATGACATATATTACAGATTCACAGTTGAAATTAGAAAAAGAACGAATTGAAAAAGAAGGTTTAATTCTTTGCAGTGAAAAAGATATGGCGAATCTAATTGAAGAATTAAAAAAAAGTTATATGTATAAACGATTTTATAATCACAAGTGTTCAATTTGTAATGCAGAAATAATTTTAGATGAAGAATATGTTGCAAATATTTCAGTTACTGAAGATAAAGTTATTGATGGTGTTTATGTTAACACCGATAGTACAGGACTTGTTAAACAAGCTCATCAGCATGTTACTACGGTTAAAGAATTCCCAGCAATTAAATATCGTTGTCCTCATTGTGAATGGGAATTATTCTTAGCTGCTTATACAACTTTAGAATACGAAAATTTTGATTCAAAACTTCCTGATGGAGAGTCTTATATTGCTGGTGGATATTTTAATAATAAGCATATAGCATATTTCTTTTCAAAGGGGAAATTGTATGGTAAAGCACCATATAACAGTAGACATAATAGTTCAATATTTAAAAAAAAATAAAGACAAATAAAACAATAACCCTATTAGGACAAATCCTAGTAGGGTTTATTGTGTCTAACAACAAAACATATTTTCGTCAGAAAATTGTTTTCTTTTTATATTGCAAATTTCAACATTTTGTAAAGTTGGATTTTGTATAGTAATGAATAATAAATTTATAAATTAGACATAGTGGTAAGTTTGTGCCAGTCTTTTTTTGTTGAAAATTATAATGCAAATAATTTTAAATTTGCAATATCGACAAATTATTTAAAGGGTTCAATAATGAAAAAACTTTGTTTTCGGCAAAATTGGTTTTCTGTTGGTTGATTTAAACAAAATAAGACAATTTTCAACAATCTTTCTCATCTTATATACTTGGTGAAAAATGTTTAATTTAATAAACTTTAATTACACACTCAAATAGGGGGATTTATGAGAAAGAAAATTAAAGGTAAATTATATTTTTTGGCGAAGGATGCTAAGTCAAGGATGAGAAATTACAATAAGGAAAAATCAATTTTTGAACAAATTCCATATGCAAAAGCTTGTTTTGGTGTTCGAGAGCAAGAACTTTATGAAAAAGTTTGCAAACTTCTTGATAGGGATGAAATTGTGATTAATCCAATTAAGGAACTTGTTGACTATAAATATTACAACACGCTCTCGCTAGAAGCAAAACAAAAATACATATTTGACCTAAGTGAAAAGTATAAAACCATGAAAATTCGTTACGAAAAAGAGCACGAATCAGTTGTAAATGTTTCCATAATATAACGATTTTGTACAAAATAATTGACATTTGTACAAAAGTGTGGTATTTTTTTTGTATGAATAGAATTATAAATTTTGAAATAGATAAAGAAAAAGTGATAAATAGTGTTTGTGCTTTTCTTAATGTGGAAAAACCAGAAAATATAAACGAGTCAACAAAAGAGATAATAAAAAAACTTTGTGTTGCAAGGTTGTGTAAAGCGGTTGGAATTACAGGGAAGTATAATTATAAAAGTGATTTTTTCGAATTTTTTTCTTGCATAATGGGTGAGGCTTTGTGTGAAAAACTTTCAATAAGAATGCATATTGCTTGTGATGAAATTAGATTGGTTAAATATGAACACATTAATTTAGTTGGAAAAATAAAAGAATATTTAGAAACAGAAACAGTTGAAGAAGCGTTTTTAGATGCTTTTGAATTGGTGGATAAATTCAAATATTTAATTCCAAAATTAAAAAAGTTTAGCTAAGTGCTAAACTTTTTTTGCAATAATTTCGCCTGTGTTTGCGTCAACTAGAATTCCTAAAGTGTCACCATTTGTTGAAACAATACCAACGTACCAATAATAGTTTTTAAATTCTTCGCTAGAATAATCTTTCATGATTTTCATAACAACTTCAATTTTAACATTTTTGTCACTAAGTAAATTTTCAACATCCTTTTTAAGTTCGTTTTCTGCAACTTTAAGTGCACTTGCGCTATCCACTTCAAAGTTTGAACTTGTGTTTTCAAGGTTTTGATTAAAAGTATAACCTGTGAAACTGATTTGAGCATTAATTGTTTCGTCCCCGACTGAATTCACTTCCAAATCTGCAGAATAAGAATTGTCGTTATTATTTTTGCTTAAAAATCCGCTGTAAGACTCTTCGCCAATTGTAACAATGTAAGCATATGAGTCGTTTGAAAGTGGAAGATTGTCGTTTCGAGTTAATGTGAGAACACCAAAAGGCACCATTTCGTTAACAACCCCATCAAAATTATAATCACTTTCGCGTGTTCCTGTTGAAAAACTTACAGAATATAAATCATCACTTGCTGTGTATAACTGTTCACGCTGTTCAATTAAATAATCGTTTAAATTAATGTTGTTTTTTCCGCAAGCGGAAAGACCAAACATGGATAAACCAAGCAAAGCGCAAATTGCAATTTTCTTTTTCATAAAATCTCCTTTAAATGTTGAATTATTGTTAAGGGTAACAATCAAATATGTAACCTTAATAACTTATATTATTTTACTTGCTTGTCCGCCTAATTAGAACTTTTTGTTGACAAATATTTAAGTATTTTGTATTCTTTTTCAAAGAAAAAAATCGCTTTTTAAAGAAATAAAAAAGGAAAATAATGAATTGTAATATATGTCCACGAAAATGTGGAATTGATAGGTTAAAAGCAATAGGTTTTTGCGCTCAAAATGATAAGATAAAAATCAGTAAAATTATGTTTCATCACTATGAAGAACCGCTTATTAGTGGCAATGAAAAAGATAAGGGAAGTGGTGCAATCTTTTTCACTGGCTGTAATCTAAGGTGTGCATTTTGTCAAAATCATCCAATCAGCCATGGAAATATTGGAAAAGTTATATCAATTAAAAAACTAGCAAGAATTTTTAAAAAGTTAGAAAAAAAAGGAGCACTAAACATAAATTTGATAACTCCAAGCCATTTTTCTATTCAAATCATAGAAGCATTAAAAATTTATAAACCAAACATACCAATTGTTTGGAACAGCAATGGCTATGAAACAAAAGAAACCATTGAAAAATTAAAAGATTTTGTTGATGTTTATTTGGTGGATTTAAAATATATGGACAATAACCTTGCATCTAATTACAGCAAAGCGCCGAACTATGTGGAAAATGCAACAAAAGCAATCAAACAAATGAAAATAAATCAACCAGAAGATGTAATTGAGAATGGTCTTATGAAAAAAGGGATGATAATTCGTCACCTTATTTTGCCAACTCACACGTCTGACAGTATTAAATGTTTGGATTTTATTCATGATGAAATTGGAGAAGATAGCATTGTGAGTATCATGAGTCAGTATGAACCAAGATATGACGCCATAAAACACCCCGAAATCAATCGTAAAATAACACCTCTTGAATATAAGCGTGTTGTAAATCATGCTCTTAAACTAAACATGACAAATTGCTTCACGCAAGATTTAACTAGTGCAGATAGTAAATACACTCCCAAATTTTAAGGAGTCTCGGCTTATTGTATTTTACTAAGGTGCTACGCAAAGTTGTAAAATGCAATCAATCCTCGCCTTAGGATAAAGAGGATAAAATGTTAACTTCAAAATCGTTCTTTTTAAATCGGATTAATATTTTGCAATACGACGAGCGTGTCGTCCGCCTTCAAACTCGCTTGTTAAGAAAATTTGAATTATTTTAATTGCTTTTCTAAAAGAAACAAACCTTGAGCCAATTGTTAAAACGTTTGCATCTTCATCTTTTCTTGCAAAGAAAGCTTCAACTGGGTCACTTGCACAAATTGCGCGAATTCCTTTGTTTCTGTTTGCAACAATGTTTGCGCCAGCACCGCTTCCGCACATAAAAATTCCGCAGTTGTCCTCATCTTTTAAAACCTCAATTGATGCAGGTTGAATGAAATCAGGATAATCATCATCTTTGTTAAATTCAGTTGGACCCATATATTTATATTCTAGGTTGTGCTTGTCGAAATATTTCATCAACTTTTGCATATAATCAAAACCAGCATGGTCACAAGATAAAATAATCATAAACATTTCTCCTTTGACTGAACAATATTAAAATACAAAAATTTATATTTAAATTAATTGTAACCTAAAAAAAATAAAAAATCCAGCAAAATTTATATGTTTCTTTACAAATATATAAATATATGATATTATATTAATATGAATTTATTAAAAAATAAACGTTGTCCAAGGTGTAATCATAAAATGCCGATTGAAATTGTTGTTTGTCCGAATTGTCAACTCAATTTTAATAAATTTGAAAGTGCAACAAACAGTGAAGCAAAAGAAGCAATAAGAATGGGCGAGGGCGAAAGGGTTGTAATGCGTAAAGGTAGACCAATTGATGTTAAGTTTGTGCCACTTCTTTTGATAACAATCTTGTTGGGGTTCACCGGCGCACATTATTATTATGTCGGAAGATATAAAATGGGTGCATTTTACTCAATCTTTTGTGCGGTTGGGTTTGTTAATGCAATTATAACAACTTTGCTTGATGTAACGCCAAAGGGTGATTTATATCAAATCTTCACTTTGCTTGTTTTGATTTGGGGAATTGTTATCATGCTCTGGATTGTTGATATTGCAAAAGTGTGTTTAAACAAATTCAAAATTCCAGTTTCGCGTAGTTAAAAGGAAAAGTATGAATCAAAAAACAGTAATTGTGGGATTAAGTGGTGGTGTGGATAGTTCAGTTGCTGCCTTCTTGTTAAAACAGCAAGGTTATAAAGTTATTGGACTTCATATGCAAGGTGAAAATCCAGAAACAAAAATTGCAGATGAGCAACGAGTTAGAGAACTCTGCTTAGAACTAAACATTGAATGTGTTGTGGTGGACTATCAAGATCATATGCAAAAAGTTAAAGATTACTTTGTTTCAGAATATTTATCAGGCAGAACACCAAATCCTTGTGTTGTGTGCAACAAAGAAGTTAAGTTTAAACCCTTTTTGGAATATATGAAAAAACTTGGTGTGGACTATTTTGCAACAGGGCATTATGCAATTGTTGAGCATAATGAAAAAGGTCATTTTTTAAAAAAAGCGGTTGACAGTGAAAAAGACCAAACCTATTTCTTATGCCAATTATCAAGTGAACAAATTTCAAAAGTTTTATTTCCGCTTGGGGGACTAAAAAAATCAGAAGTGCGAAAAATTGCGGAAGAAAACAATCTAATCACCAAACAAACAAAAGAAAGTTATGACGTTTGTTTCTTAGGCTCTCAAAAATTTAAAGACTTCATGAATGAAAACTATCCTGAAAAACCAGGAGACATTGTGGATGTTAAAACAAACAAAGTTGTTGGAACTCACACTGGAATTTCCAAATATACAATTGGTCAACGTCGTGGGCTAAACATTGGTGGCAAAAACGGTTATGAGGCGGATCGTTGGTTTGTTGTGAATAAAGATATAAAAGCAAACACTCTTTTCGTTAGTTGTGGTGAGAGTGATGTGATGTTTTCGTCTTCTTGCGTTGTAACTAACTTTAATTGGATTGTTGAAAGGTTGTCTAATGAGTTCTGTTGCAGTGTTAAGTTAAGATATCGCCAACCAGACCAACAAACAAAAGTTGAAGTTTTGGATGAGAACACGCTGAAACTAACCTTCACAGAAAAACAGCGCGCGGTGACCATTGGTCAGTTTGCAGTTCTATATGATGAGTTTGGTGTGTGCATTGGTGGCGGAACGATTTGCATAACGACATAATTCTGTCATCCTGAGCGCAGTCCTTCTGTCATCCTGAGCGCAGTCTTTCTGTCATCCTGAGCGCAGTCGAAGGATCCCCTGTATGTCTGACGACATAATGAATAATGAAGAAATGACAAATGAAGAATTGTAGATAATTTATATGTCATTCTGACCGAGTAAAACGAGTGGAAGAATCCCCTAACGCGAAGCACTACGTTCTGATTATGGGATTCTTCGATTTCGCTTACGCTACACTCAGAATGACACTATCGAGCACAACGTCTTTCTGTCATCCTGAGCGCAGTCGAAGGATCCCTTTAAAATTAAAAATATCATATAGAAAACAATTTTCCAGCGAAAATATGTTTTGTTAACACAAAAAAATTAGCAAAAAAATTAAAAATATACTGCTAATTTTTTTTTAATAAAAAAATGAATAAAAAAACATAATCAACTTTTTAAAACATCTATAAAATAGACAATATTCAATATTTTAAACTCTTAAAACAAACAAATAAAAAATAATTTTGGCAAAATAAAAAAATAATTTTTGCTAAAATTTTTTTAAAAATGTGTGAAAAATGTTTGACTAATTGTGTCGAAAAATATTACAATTTGATTGTAAACAATTGATGTCGATGTAGATTGTTTATAAATTATCCATTTGTAATCTGCAGTCGCAAGAACTCAAATGGAAGGAAGGTTTACGTTAACAAATGATAAACTTTTCCAAAAGGGCGAAAGTCCTAAACAAATTTGCAAATTTGTTTAACACTATGTTAAACATTGCATATGGGGCCTCCCCATGTGCGAAAAAAATTAAAAGGGGAAAATTATGACAAAAATGAAATCAAAAAAGATGACTAAGTCAGCTTTTGCAATTGTTATCATGGCATTTGCAATGGTTGCTATGTTGGCTTTCGGTGGTACTTATGCGTACTTCACATCAACAGCTAAAGGTTTTAATGGAAACGTTCATACTGGTTATGTTAAATTAACAGCAACAGACACTCAAACAGCAATTACTCTTGCTAACAACGTTTTACCAGGTGATTCACTCATTACTGGTGATATTAGTTACGAAGTTGATACAACTGATACATTAGGTAACTATGTTGCTATTAAAGTTGAATTGGCTGTTATGAATGGTTCAGAAGTTGACACAACTAAAACAGCTGCTTTGAAACTTGGTGATATCAAGTTGAATGCAGATGATTGGACAGCTCATGCAACTGCTGGTATTTACTACACAGCTAATCCAGTTGCTGATGGTGCATCTGTAACTCTTAAAGCTGCTGACTTGAAACTTCCAGTAACTGTTGAAAGTGACTGGAATTCAACTAGTAGCCCAGCTGCTGCAACTCCAGCAATCATGGATATTGATGTTAAAGTTGTAATCACTGTTAAATCTATTCAAGCTTCTAACCTTACAGGAACAGCTGCTGATGCTGTTGCTACATTATTCTAATATTAGATAATATTAGCAATCTTCAAGATTAAATTTTTGAACATGGAAAATCTCGCGATTAACCAATCAGGCATTGCGAGATTTTTTTCCTGTCATCCTAAGCGTAGTCTTTCTGTCATCCTGAGCGCAGACTTTCTGTCATCCTGAGCGCAGTCGAAGGATCCCCTGTATGTCTGACGACATAATGAATAATGAAGAATTGTAGATAATTTATATGTCATTCTGACCGAGTAAAACGAGTGGAAGAATCCCCTAACGCGAAGCACTACGTTCTGATTATGGGATTCTTCGATTTCGCTTACGCTACACTCAGAATGACACTCTCTAGCACTACAATTCAACAATTTTCAAATCAGTTGCGTCTTGAAAAACAATATAATATCCTTCGCTTAGTGGGTCATCCTTATCTAATGGCAACCACTGATAATGTTCACCCAACTCTTGCGGGGCGGGGGTGTTGTAATCACACAAAACAGCATAGCAAATATATTTCATTTCATCCTCGTCATAAATTGCCCCAATTGAATATTGTTCCAATTTCTCAGCTCCAAGTTGAGATTTTTTTTCGTTAATTTTAACAAACTTGCTGTTTGGGATTAAGTTGTTTAAAGTTTCATCCGCTTCATAATTTTCAAAAACATATTGAAATTGTGGGATGAGAGAATCTTTAATGTTTGGTGTTTTTATTTTCAATTCTTCATTATAACTGTCATCCTGAGCGGAGTCAGCGGTATGCAAGCATCCTTCGCTGTAATCCTGAGCGGAGTCGAAGGATCCCATAGCGCGAAGCGCTTCACTAGAGTTACGTGGTTCTTCGTTTCCGCTTGCGCAACACTCAGAATCACACAGATTATCGTCAACTTCGTGTTCAACGTGAGAGTAGAAATATTCCTTATACTTGCAATTTAAACATTTGTTGTTGTCTTCACATGGATTTTCAGGTGTTTTTAAATCCTCATTTTTCGTTTTCAATTCATCACTAAAATTGTCATCCTGAGCGGAGTCTTTTTTGTCATCCTGAGCGTAGCCGAAGGATCCCATAGCGCTAAGCACTTCATACGGATTATGTGATTCTTCAGCGGAATTACCATAAAACAAATTTGTTTCGGGCTTTTCCTTTTCAACTTGGTTAAAAACAGATTCGTTGTTGAAAAAATAACCAGCATATGTTCCGCCTGAAATTAACACTTGATTATTGTTTAGTGTGTCAATGATCGCTGCGTAAAAATCTTTTTCCATATCAAACGAGCCAACCAATGAACTTGTGTAAATGCCATTTTTTTCAAGCAGATTTGCACTGCTTACTTCATTGTTGTGATAAACACCAATTTTGCAGTAAATGTTCAGTTTTTCTATGTTATAAAGTCTGAGTTTGCATTGAAGAAGACCATTTTCTTCAAACAATGTTAAAATACCTCTTCCGCTTGTTTTATTGTCTTGAGAAGAAAGAATGATTGTTTTACTTTTCATATTTTAATTATATATCTGCAAAATTTATTATATGACAAGAAAAATAAATCAATTAGACTTTTTAAGACTATATTTGAAATCATTTGTCAAATAATTAGTGCTCCGCGCATAGTGTCATGTTGAGCGAATGCAATGAGTTGAAACATCCCATAATCAGAACGTAGTGCTTCGCGTTAGGGGATTCTTCCACTCGTTTTACTCGGTCAGAATGACAGAAAGAATGTGCTAAGCAAAAGCAACTAACGAACGCTCTTCTCTTAAATGTTAAAACCTCTTTCTCTTTAAGTGAGTTTGTTTACTTTTAGCGACTTAGCATGAATTTTGGTTAATTTGCAACAAGTTATGCCTAAATGAATGCGCTAAGCAAAAGCAAACAAACGAACGCTTTCAAAATGATTGACATTATTTGTTGCTTGTGGTATTATACATCAAGTATTTTGGCAATAATAAATTTGCGAGGTTAAAAAATGAAAAAATTTACAAGAATATTAATATGTCTAATGTTGTGCGTGTTTGGCTTTGGCCTTGTTGCGTGCGGTGATCCAAGAAATGAGGAAGAAAAGAATTTCACTTATCCATCTGGTTCTGACATTGTTTATGGCAACGGTGGTTTGGCGGTTAAGAAAGGAAATTATGTGTATTTTGTTAATGGATATAAGTCTATTGATGACGCTACAAACAAAAAAGAAAAATACACTGTCGGTTCGCTTATGCTTATGAAATTGGGCGCAGATGGTGAAGTTGTAACAACTGATGATGGATTAATAAATGATGATTATTTCATTAAAATGAGTAGTAGCCTTTGTGGATATCAAGCAACAAATTTGTTTATTCATGGTGATTATTTATATTTTGTTTCTCCTTGTCTTGAAAATGAAAGCGGTGATAAAGTTTGGGCTAAAGAAAGAGTTGTTTTCAACAGAATTAAGTTGGATAAATCAAGCAAGGTTGAAGAAGTTTATAGATCTGGTGTTAAATATGACCAACTTAAATATGAATACTATCAAGAAAACGGAAAGTTGTTCATTTTGGTTTGGGAAAAAGGTGAAAGCTATTATTCAAATAAAGGCAACAATGCTTTAGTTAGGGTTAATGCAACAAACAAATCAAGCAAAAAGATTTCTAATGATGTTCAAAGTGTTGTGTTTAGTGAAAATTCAGATGAAATTTTCTTTTCTAAACATTCAAATGATGATGATTATTACTATTTAAAACAATATGACATTGCTGAAGATGAGGTTGAAGATTATTATTCTTTTGAAAAAACCTTTGAAGTTAAAGCGGTTTCAAATGGAAAAGTTTTCATAACAATGAGCCATGAATTTGGTTCAACAACTGACCTTAAAGTTTCAAATATTGAAAACCACACAGGTTTTGCATTGCTTTATGCTTATTCAGACTCATTGAATTTAAGTTTTGCAAATGATGGAACTGTTGTTGCGGTTAAAGATAATGTGATTTCTTTAATTAAATCAGTAAATGTTGTTGAAACAATTGTTGATGAAGAAGCAACTTCAATCAATATTATTGGTTTTGCTAATGGCTGTGTGTTCTATTATGATAACGTTTCAAACATTAAATGCTTTAGTTATTCAAATGTTTTAGATGGAAACGATGCTGAAATCGCAACATTAACAACAATTGATGCTGTTGAATCAGATTGTGCATATTTTGATTTAGATGAAGATGAAAGCATGATGTATTTCTATAAAAAAGTTGGAGAAAATTATTATCTTCACAGAATTAGAATTAACAACAATCTTGGTGAGGCTGAAGAAATGTTTGGTGTATACTTAGAAGAAGATGCTCCAGAGGTTGAAGAAGAAATTGAAGAATAGGATAATCCCTATTCTTTTTTATATTTCATAAGTGAATCTTATTTTGAAAATACACAAAAAAAACAATGCTATGAGCATTGTTTTTAATATTATATTATTTCTTTTTGTTTTTCTTTTTTTCCTTTTCTTTTTTCTTTAGGTTTTCCTCTTTAATTTTGTCCATGATTTTTGGCTCAGCTTTAGTGATAGTCATTCGTCTTGCAATTGTGATTTTTGTGTCTTTTGTTGGAGTGAGTTCTTTGCAATATCTTATTAATTTTCCAATCAAATTTTCAAAATCTTCATCTGTGTTGGATTCGCTGTGTTGATAGATTGTTAAAATGTTTGATTTTGCAACTTGATTGTTGAAGTGATTTGTATATATATCTTTATCAAATGAATAAGTTATTTTAAGTCCTGAAATATTCATACTGCGATATTCCATACTTGTTGTTTTAATCACGTACGCAACTTGAAGTTTTTTCATCAAAAACTCTGGGTCAAAGTTGATTGAAGACATAAACATATTTGTGAAATTATCAATCAAGAACTCTTTATGTTTCAAAATACTATCATGAGCTTTGATTTGTTTTGTAAAGTGCTTATAGTTTGTTCTAAGAGCATAACGATAAGTGGAACTGATTTTTTCAGTTGCCATGTTAAGTTCTGTGAAATTTCCGATTTGAGTTTTGTAAAGCACAATGTTTGACTTTTGTAAATCGTGGTTTGGTGTGTCGTAATAAGTGAACATTTTTTCAATCTTTTCTTCAAAATGCATGATGTACTTTCCAAAGAAAGAGTTTAGTTCCAACACTTTATCTTTGGAATCTGCATTGAACATTTCAAATCTGCGTTTTTGTCTTATTTTATCTAATGCTCGCATTTTATTAACCCCTTAATCTTTATACTTATAGTTTAGATAAATTTACAAAAAAAATCAACAAAATGTGGTGTTTTTTATATTTTTCTGTTATAATTTTATCATTATGAATATCAATCAAGTGTTTTTAGATAGAATGAAAGCAATTTTGGGAAAGGATTTCAATTCTTTTAATGAAAGTTTGTGTGATCCAATTCAAAAATCTATATATGTGAATCAAAATAAAATTTCAATTAATGATTTTAAAAATATCATAGATTTTTCAATTCAACAAATCCCCTATGAAAAAGCTGGTTTTTATGTTGATAACGAGAAAAAGGGTAGACATGTTTTTCATCATGCGGGGGCATTTTATATGCAAGAACCAAGTGCAATGTTCACGGTTAATTCGGTTGATTTTAACGGTGATGAAACTGTTCTTGATTTGTGCGCGGCTCCTGGAGGAAAATCAATTCAAATTGCAAACAGAATTCCTAATGGTGTGTTGGTTAGCAATGAAATTGTTAAGTCGAGATCGGATATTTTATATTCAAATATTGAACGAATGGGGCTTAAAAACGTTATTATCACAAATGAAACTCCTGAAAACCTTGCTGAAGCTTATGGTAACACATTTGATGTTGTTTTAGTTGATGCTCCTTGCAGTGGTGAGGGAATGTTCAGGCGTGGTGAAGATGTTGTGAGTGAGTGGTATCCTGAAATTAATGAGATGTGCGCTCGTCGTCAACTTAAAATTTTAATTGAAGCGGATAAAATGCTTAAGCAGAACGGAAAATTAATCTATTCAACTTGCACATATTCTCCAGTTGAAAATGAGGATGTTATAAGAGAATTTATGAAATCTCACAACTATGAACTTGTTAATATTGATGCGGATTTACCTCGTGGAATTGATATGCCAGAGACTGTGAGATTATATCCGCACAAAGTGAAAGGTGAAGGGCAGTTTGTGGCAGTTTTAAAAAAGTTGGACGAAAACTTCTTTCCATGTGCAAGTGGTCTTAAATTAACAAACAGTAGAATAACAAATGATTTCATGAAAAACAATGTTGTAACATCTGGCAACTTTGTTGAATATATGAATTATAGCTATTGTACACCGAAAAAGGATTTGATTAAAAAGCGAATAAAATACGTTTCAATTGGGGTTAAAATTGGTCAGGTTGTTGACAACAGGTTTGAACCGCATCACAACTTGTTCTCAGCATTTGGTAATGATTTTAAAATTAAATTACATCTGAATTTTGATTCTGATGATGTGAAGAAATACCTTAGAGGTGAAACTTTAGATGTTGATTTAAACGACGGGTATGGAGCGCTAATTGTTAATGGTTGCCCGTTGGGCGGGTTTAAAATGAGCAAAGGTAAGTTTAAAAATCATTATCCAAAGGGCTTAAGAAATTTTTAAAATTGTCATAAATTAAGCTGAAATTTATTAAAATAGTGTAAAAACACTATTTTTTTGAAAAATTTTGCTAAAATTTAAGATTTTTTTGAAAAATTTTTGAAAAAGGTATTGAAAAATTTTCGCACTTGCTGTATAATACAAAAAAGTCTAGGAAAAGGAGATTTATTTATGGAAGCATGGATGGCTTTTGTTAGCATTATGGCAATCGTTGCAATTGTTGTGGTTGCAGGTGGTTTGATTGCTTTTATTGGTCATATGATCATTGGAGTATTTGACAACAACAAACAAGGAACAAAACAAGAAAATAAGGATGTTATTGATTACGCTCAATATAAACAACTTACTGACGGCAATCAAGGAACAGAAAATAAAGAATATGATTTTGAAGCAATAAACGAAAGTAAGGCTCAAAAAGAAAAAGAAATGCTTGAAAACGAAGCAGATTCTATTTTCGAATTAAATGAAGATAAAGATGAAGATTTAGAAAATATTGAAAATCGTTTAAAAGAAGAATCTGTGGAAGAAGCAAAAGTTGAAACAGTTGAAGAAGCAAAAGAAGAAGTTGCTGCAACTGAAGACGATGATATTGATGATTTGGATTTGGATGGGATGTTGGATGAAATCTCAAACGACATCATTGACGAAGAAAAAGCTCAAACTCAAGATGAAGAAGTTAAAATGAGTGATGAATTAGCGTCATACAGCATTGATGAATTGTTGGCTCAAGCAGAGGCTGAAGAAGCAACTGAAGAAACTCAAGAAGAAGTTGCTGAAACAGTTGAACAAACAGAAGTTGAAACTATTGAAGAAACAGCTGAAGAAACTGAAACAATTGAAGAGGTTGTTGAAGAATCTGAAGATGAAGGTGTTGATTCAGTTGATGTAACTTTAGTTGAAGAAGAAATGGAAGAAGTTGAAACTGAAGAAGTTGTAGAAGAAGTGTCTTCTGAAAGCGCTGAAATTGCAGCATTAAAAGCTCAACTTGCAGATTTAAACAGACAATTGGAAGAAGCAAGAAGCGGAAAAGTTCAAGTGGTTTCAATTGATATGACAGAAGAAGAATGTATTAATCGTCTTGAAACATTGGAAGAAAGACTTAAAAACGTTAAGAAAGATTATAAAACAAACGCAAAAGAATATCGTCCACTTAAAAAAGTGATGAACGATTTAGAGCGTTATCAAACAAAACTTAGAAGAAAAGAAGCAGTTGTTGCTAAGAAGAAAGTTGCCTTATATGGTGTTAACAACTATGTTGATATCGACAAAGAAAGAGCGGAAAAATTGGCAAACGAATTAGAACTTCTTGATGGTCTTCGTTTAAGTGTTAGCCACTGTGAAGAAGTTATCAATGCAAACAAAGATAGATTCCCAATCTTGGAACACACAAATCAAATTTTGGAAGATCAAATCTCTCATATTGAAGCAGACATTGCTTCAACACAAGCAACACTTCAAAAGATTCGCGAAAAGAATGGTTCTGGCGAAGGTTCAAACGAAGGGACAAACGAATAATAAAATATTAAAAAGCACTCATATTGAGTGCTTTTTTGTGTAAAATTGTTTAAATTTTCTAACGATTTAAAGCTTTGTGTAAAAATATAAGAAAGGTAAATAATAAAAAAGAAAAGAAATTTTTAAAATCCGCAAGATTATTCAAAATTATAACACTTTATTGGACTCTAATTGCTGGACAAAAACATATAAATTTGATATTATAAATCAGTATAAAATACTTTAAAAGGAAAAAATTATGGGATTATTTTCTTACTTATTTGCATCAGACAACAAACGTAGTTTGATGAAAATTGAAAAAATTGTAAAACAAATTGAAGACAAAAACGATTTTTATGCAAAAATGTCAGACGAAGAATTGCAATCACAAACTCCTGCATTAAAAGAACGCTTGGCTAAAGGTGAAACAATGGAAGATATCATGGTGGATGCTTTTGCGGTTGTTCGTGAAGCCGCATCAAGAGTTTTAGGAATGCGCCACTTCCATGTTCAACTTATTGGTGGCGTTGTTTTGCATCAAGGTCGTATTGCTGAAATGAGAACGGGTGAAGGTAAAACATTAACCGCAACAACTGCAGTGTATTTGAACGCCCTCACAGGCAAAAATGTTCACGTAATCACAGTCAATGAATATTTGGCAACATATCAAGCAGAAATCATGGGTAGATTGTATAAATTCTTAGGATTGACAATCGGTGTAACTTTGGCGGGACAATCTCCAGAAGAAAAGAAACACGCTTATGAATGTGATATTACTTATGGAACAAACAACGAATTTGGTTTCGACTATTTGCGTGATAATATGCAGGTTGAAAAACGTTATAAAGTTCAACGTGGTCATTCTTATGCGATTGTGGACGAAGTTGACTCAATTTTGATTGATGAGGCAAGAACTCCGCTTATAATTTCAGGTGCTGGTGGAAAAACAAGTGAACTTTACTTAGTTGCTGATAATTTTGTTAAACGTTTACGTGAAGAAGATGTTGATATTGAACAAAAACATAAACAAATTCGTTTAACAGAAACAGGTGTGAGTAAGGCTGAAAATTACTTTAAACTTGAAAACTTGTCAGATATTTCAAACCTTGAAATTAACCACCATATCAACAATGCGCTTAGAGCGAATTTCATTATGAAGAAGGATATCAACTATATTGTTAAAGATGATGAAATTTTGATTGTCGACGAATTTACAGGTCGTGTTATGTCTGGAAGACGTTATAGCGATGGTTTGCATCAGGCAATCGAAGCAAAAGAGCATGTTAAAATCAAAGATGAAAATAAAACTTTGGCAACAATCACATTCCAAAATTATTTTAAATTGTATGACAAACTTAGCGGTATGACAGGTACTGCAAAAACTGAAGAAACAGAATTTAACAAAATCTATAGTCTAGACGTTGTAACAATTCCAACAAATAGGCCGGTTCAAAGAATTGATGAGCAAGATATGATTTTCTTCACTGAAGATGCAAAATATAATGCAATTGTTGAAGAAATTAAGGAAAAATACGAAAAAGGTCAACCAATCTTGGTTGGTACGGCTTCGGTTGAAAAGTCTGAAAGAATTAGTAAAGATATCAAGAAGTTGGGTATTCCGCATAACTTGTTAAATGCAAAAAACCACGAATTGGAAAGCCAAATTGTTGCACAATCTGGTCGTGTTAAGAGTGTTACAATTGCAACAAACATGGCAGGTCGTGGAACGGATATCTTGCTTGGTGGTAACCCTGAATTCTTAGCAAAACAAAAGTTGTTGAATGAAAATGTTGAACCAGCAATGCTTGAAAAAGTTGTTGGATATAAAACTGATTTAACAGACGAAGAAAAAGAAGTAAAAGCAAAATTTAATCAATATTATAAAGAATTTAAGGCTGTAACAGACGAAGAAAAGAAAAAAGTAATCGAACTCGGAGGTCTTCATATTTTAGGTACAGAACGCCACGAATCTCGTCGTATTGATAACCAGTTGCGTGGTCGTGCTGGACGTCAAGGTGATCCAGGTTCGAGTATTTTCTTCATTTCTCTTGAGGATGATTTGCCTCAACGCTTCGGTGAAGATAGAATGAAAAACTGGTTTTCATTGGCGTTTAAAGGTAATGAAGATATGCCTCTTCAATCAAGAATTTTAACTCGTTTCTTTGAATCTGCGCAAAAGAAAGTTGAATCAATGAACTTTGGTATAAGAAAGAATGTTTTAGAATATGACGATGTGTTAAATAAACAACGTCAAATTATCTATGCAGAACGAGATAAGGTTCTTGATGGTGTTGACATTCATCCACAAATTCTTGAAATGATGAAAGAATATATTTTCGAACAATGCGCAATTTACTTGGATGAAACAAAACCAAGTTATGAATGGGATTTAAAACCATTGAATGATGCACTCGAGAGTAAACTTCTTGATAAAGACACAAATTTGGTAACAAAAGAATTAGTTGAAGATACAACTCTTAACACAGCAAGTCAAAATATTTACGAAAAAATAATTGAAATTTACGAAAAGAAAGTTGAAGAAGTTAAAAAGATTGGTTTCGACTTTTCAATTGCTGAACGTAGCACATTGCTTCGTGTTGTTGATAAGTTCTGGACAGACCATATCGACGCAATGAATATCTTAAGAAACGAAATTTCAATTTTAGCATATGGTCAAAAAGATCCTATTGTTGCATATAAGAACGAAGGCTTCGATATGTTTGATAAGATGATTAGTGACATTCGTGAATATACAGCTTCAACACTTTTCAAAATGAAAATTAAAATCAATGTAATGCCACAAGCGCCAAGAGGTCCTGTGGCTATGGGTGTTGCAAATAAGTCAGAAGGAAATAAATCTGCAAGAAACGATAATCATGTTGGAAGAAACGATATGTGTCCTTGCGGAAGTGGAAAAAAATATAAGAATTGCTGCATGACAAAAGAAAACAAATCTAATTAAAGAAAATAAAAAATTAAGGTGTGTTACCTTAATTTTTTAATGGTTCAACAATAAATATTAAGAGTAACTTATATAGACGACGAAAAATACTTCATAATGACAAATGTATAAAGATAAATATAATTAGACTGTTTTTCAAATTTTGTCAAATTTCAACATATAATTGCTAAAAAGTTAAATTTAGAGTATACTATATATTAATATGAGTTTGAAAAGTTACTTTGAAGATCGAGCTAAAAAGAAATTTAAGAAAAAATATAAAGTTGGTTTGTGTCTAAGTGGTGGTGGCACAAAAGGTTTTTCATATTTAGGTGCTTTCAAAGCTTTTAAAGAATTTGGTATTGAATTTGATATGGTTGCGGGAGCAAGTGCCGGTAGTTTGTTTGGTGCAATTTATGCGTCGCAGATGGATTTAAATAAAATTAAGGATGTAACTAAAGGCATGAAAAATAGTGATTTTCGCCACTCGAAACTTGGGATTTTACCATCAAGTATGGATAAACTTCATGCACTAATTGATCAAGTTTTGCCGGTTAAGAAAATTGAAGAACTCAAAATTCCATATTATGCTGTGGCGGTAGATCTTAAAACAGGTAAAGAGCAACATTTTAATTCTGGAAATTTAGCTAGTATCATAACTGGTAGTTGTTCAATTCCCGGAGTATTCTTGCCGATTAAGTATAAGAATATGACACTGATTGATGGTGGGGTTAAAAATAATATTCCAGCGGATGTGCTTAAAATGAATGGGTGTGATTTTGTTGTCACAATTGACTGTAATTGTTCACGCGGTGGTGGAACAAATAGTGATAAACTGTTCACTCAGTTTTCCACAAGTGTTGGGATTATGATGGTTAATAATTCGGTTAAAGGAACAGAGTTGAGTGATGTTATAATCTGTCCGGATTTGAAGAAATATAAATCATTAAGTCTTGATGGAAAAGATGAAATGATAAAAGAGGGTTATCGCGCAACAGTTGAAATGATGCCCGAGATTATAAAATTATTTTCAGGAAAATATAAAAAACGCTAATGCTTACAAAACAAAAGATAAAGAAATTAATAATTATTTTAATTTTTATGATAATTTTTACATTGTCATTGGTTTTTTATGATGTTTTAAATTTAAAAATTATTAATTTGTTTTCAAATAGATTTAATATTGTTTCAAATAATGATAATTTGCTAGTTCATTTTATTGATGTTGATCAGGCTGATGCTGTTGCGATAAATCTTCCAGATGGTAAAGTTATGTTAATTGACACTGGGAGCAAAGAAGTTAACACGACATATATAAATTATTTAAAAGAAAATGTTGCTAACACAAAACGAAATAATTATATTGATTATTTGGTTTTATCCCATGCTGATATGGACCATGTTGGTGGAACGATGAAACTTTTGAAAAATTTTCAAATAGGAACAATTTACATGCCAAAACTTCCATCAAATTCAAATGGGTATGCTGAAATATTAAATTATCTTGAAAAACACAAAGAACATAAAACGTTGGGTAGTGAGTTTGTTATTAAAACTAAAGAATATCAATTTACATTTTTTGAATCACTAAATGATACTAACACGAATGATTCATCTCAAGTTGTTAAGTTAGAGTGCAGTGGAAAAAGCTTTTTATTTGTGGGAGATATTTCCTCAAGTGTTGAACAAAAATATGTGGAAACTTATCCTAATGAATTAGATGTTGATGTTTTGAAAATTTCACATCATGGTTCAAAAACTGCAAGTTCAGCAGAGTTTTTAGAATGTGTAACACCTAACTATGCGGTGATTTCTGTTGGTTTGGGTAATGATTATGGGCATCCAACTGAAGAAGTTTTGAATAGATTGAATGATATTAGCGCAAAAACTTTAAGAACAGATTGTGATGGAAATATCTTATTTATTGTTGGTGATAATTATAATCTTAAGCAACTAGATGGGGTATATTATATAATTAGTCTTCCATTAGATTATTCTTATTATATTTTTGTGATAGATTTAAGTTTTATTGTTTATGCAATAATTGTTATTATTAAAAAAGAAAAGAAAAAGAATAAACATATAAATAGGCTATATAGTTTAGATAA
>JAZNKB010000004.1:0-134105 GCA_045578345.1 Candidatus Onthoplasma sp. | reverse complement strand
TATAGTTATTTGCTGCGTTTTGATTAATTTTTTTATCTTTTTTTAAGATCTCTTTATTTAACTTATATTTCTTTGCATTAATATCAAATACTTCTTTATTTAATTTTATTTTTAACTTATCAAAATTAATTTTGTTATTATTTTTTTTGAAAAAAACATAATTATTTATTAAAATTTTATAATTTATTCCAATTTCATTTAATTGTTGGCACAAATATAAATTTTTTCTAATTGAGTTCGCATCAACCAACATTAAAATTTGTAAATCTTCATTCAATAAAATTTTTTTTGCAACTTCTTCTTCATATGAAAAAGAATTGAGTGAGTACAGTCCAGGCAAATCCACAAACTCAAATTTTTCGCCCTCAAACTCAACAATCTTACTTTTTTCTTCAACAGTCACACCATGAAAATTACCAGTGCGTTCACTTGATTTAGTGAGCGAATTAAATAATGTAGTTTTGCCAACATTTGGATTTCCAACAAGCAAAATCTCACGCATAGTTCACCATAATATTTTTTGCAAGGTTGTCCTTTAAAGTGAAACAAGTTGAGTTGAAAATTATAAGTAAAGTTTTTTTCAAAACACTCCGTTTCACCACTTGCACAAAGCAACCCTCAACTAGACCTAATTCCATCAATCTTATTCTTGTTTTTTCGTCTTCAATATCAACTGACTTTATCACACAATTTGTGTTAAGTTTTACATCACTTAAGTTCATGAAATATTATATTAAAAAAAGTTGGTGCATATTACACCAACCTTAATCATTCTGTTTAAGGGATCCTTCGACTCCGCTATTCGCTCCGCTCAGGATGACAGGGTAGGATACTTGCATGCCACTAACTAAGCTAAGGATGACATGTTAGTAAATACCAACTATTTTTTAACAATATTTAAAACTTGTTTAACTTGAATTTTCTTTTTTAAAAATTTTGCTTTTTCTCCATCAAGAGTGAAAGGAGTGTTTGCATGATTTTCAATTTCAAAATGTTTAACTTCTCTTATGATAGCATTTTTGCTTTTAATAATAGATTTAATTCCAAATAAGAAAAGTTTTAAGAATGTAAACAAGCAACCTCTTGCTTTTTTAATTAACACAAGTTTAACCTTTCCATTGTTAATTATTTCACCTTTATTAAGTTTAAATCCACCAGTGCTTTCACCATTCATTGCCATAAGATAAATAAACTTTCCATGAATTCGTTCATTATCACATGTGATAGTTATTGGCAATGCTTCAAACTGAAACATGCATCTTATTCCTGAAAACACATATGCCAATCGTCCAATTTTTTTCTTAATTTTGCTTGATGCTGAATAACTTGCCTTTGTTAAATATCCAGTTGCCAAGGCATATGTTACATAATCCTTGCCGTCAAACATAACATCATAGCTTGTTGTGTTGAGTCTTAAAATACAATCAATAGCCTTATCTAAATCAAAAGGAATATTGAAAGTTCTTGCAACATCATTACAAGTTCCAAATGGAAGAATTGCAATTGTTGGTTGACTGCCACTTTTCATAACACCATTTATTACTTCATGAAGAGTTCCATCTCCACCGCAAGACACCAAAATATCATATTTGTTTGCAAAAGATAACGCAATGTCTTCAGCACCTTCAACAGGAGTTGCCATTGCGTCCACTTTTTCATAACGCAAAGACAAACGCTGTTTAATGTGTGGCAAATGTTCCCCAATTTTGCCTTTCATTGCGTTTGGATTATATATAATTAAAACACTTTTAACTTCTTTCACTTTTTTCTTCTCAAAATATCTAACTTTTTCATTGATTGATTTGTGTGAATATATACAACTTGCTTTGGAACGTTACAACATTCTAGCTCGTTACCTTCCAAATCTTCAATCTTTTCAATTTTAATTATAGCATTATTTTTATCTTTAGACAACAATTCTAACTCTTCACATGAAAATTTATTTCTCATTTCAATTTTTGTTTTTCCGTTTTCTGAGTCTTCCAAAACAACAGCAATAAAATCATGGGTCATGATTGGAAGAGAACTATCTAAACTTTCTTTAGGACGACCAAAGTAGAACCCTTCAGAATAATCTCTGTGACTTGATTTATAAACTTCATTTCTTATTTCATCAGGAAGATTATATTCATCGTGTGTTTCTAAGTAATTTAATGCTAATCTATACGCATTGACAACGTTAGCAACATAATATTCCGTTTTCATTCTTCCTTCAATTTTGATTGAACTTATTCCCGCATCGCGCATTTTATCAAGGTGATCAATCATACACATATCTTTACTGTTCAAAATATAGCTTCCATGCGAGTCTTCTTCGATAGGATAATATTGCTCTTTATTTATTTCTCTGATTTCATAGTTCCATCTGCACGCTTGAACACACGCCCCACGATTTGCATCTCTTCCTGTGAAGAAATTTGATAATAAGCATCTTCCTGAATAACTGATACACATTGCCCCATGAGCAAACGCTTCAAGCTCAATATCAGCTGGAATTTTACTTCTAAGTTCTTTGATTTCTTCCATTGTCATTTCACGAGCAAGAATAAGACGTTTAACACCCATGTTAACATACACCATTGCACTTTCACTGTTCGTTATGTTCGCCTGAGTGCTTACGTGAACATGAAGATTTGGAGCAATTCGTCTAACCATACTTATAACACCAAGGTCAGCACAAATTACTGCATCAACACCAATCTTTTCAAGATATAATATATATTCTGGCAAATCTTTCAAATCGCTTTCATGCGGAATGATGTTTACTGTGACGTACACTTTAACCTTGTTAGAATGTGCATATTCAACTGCCCATTTTAATTCATCCAAATCAAAATTTCCGGCAAAAGTTCTAAGCCCAAATCGAGTGCTTGCTAAATACACTGCATTTGCGCCATAATGAATTGCCATAATTAATTTTTGTTTATCCCCAGCGGGTGCTAATAATTCCATGGTTTTATTTTAACATAAAATTCAAATTTTTTCAACCTTTTTATTTTAAAACACAAAAAAACCATCTATTTGATGGTTTTAATTGATTTTATATCTTAGTCATGTTTCCGTTTAATTGATCGCTAAGCTTATTTCTTAATTCACATAGTCTTTCAATTTTCTTATATAATCCTTCAATTCTTGAATCATTTGAATTATTTAAATATATTTCTCCCGCAATTATTGAAACATCTGTTATTCTTTGATCAATGCGTTCAATTTGTTTTTCAAGTCTAATCATATCTTGACTTATTAAATATTCAGATTTCACTGTCTTGCTTGAAGAATTATGAGTTGTTTTTTCTCTTAATTTAATTAATAAATTCACTTTTACCTCATCTAGTTAGTTTTTTTAAATGTTTTTACTTGTTGAACCTTAATTTGGTTACTCCAACGCCATCACCAATTTCAGTATATATTTTTGTTTCATAAATTGGATTTGTGGTGATTTCTTGGATATAGTTTTGTAGTCCTTTAATCATTGCTCTACATCCGCGTGTAACTTCAATTTCGCCTGTGACCATTCCATGAAAGTTAAGGTTATCAGCAAAGATTATTCCATTGGGATTTAAAAGTTTTGTTATCATTGGTAAATAGTTAATGTATTGTCCTTTTGGCCCATCGAGATAAACAAAATCATATTTCTTTTTGCAGGTTATCAAAAACTCCATTGCATCACACAAATGTGTTGTAATTTTAAACTCCAAGTTTTTGTTTTTAATGTTTTCATTTGCAATCTTATATCTTTCTTCATCTTTTTCCAAAGTGTCGATATGTGTGCATAGTGTGTTTTCCACCATTGAGATACACCCAAAACCAATTGCTGTTCCAATCTCTAAAATTTCTTTGCTTTGATTTACATTTATCGTTTCAATCAAGAAAGACAAGGTGTCGTCAAGCGTTATCGGCACCCTGTTTTCTTTTCCAAATTGTCTTATTTCTTCATTAATTTTCATATGCTATATTTTTTGTCATGTTGAGCGGAACAACGTGAAGTCGAAACATCCCATGAATAGAACGTAGTGCTCCGCATTAGGGGATCCTTCGACCACGCTCAGGATAACACTATAATTACAATTATAATCACGATGACAAATGTCATAATGCTATAAAGTTATTTCATAATAGTTTTTTCGGCGATTTCATAACCTTTTATTCTTCTTTCTTCATTTTCTTGAATGTCTTTTCTAATTTTTCTATTAAGGTCATCAACATCTCTTTGTGTTATTTTAATTCTTACTGACTTTGTTCCTTCTCTTTTGGGCATTGGTTTTGTTTTAATTCTTAAAGTTGTTAACAATCCCTCTTTTTTCTTTTCTATCATAGAAACTCCTTTTTTAATAACAAACCGCTTTTCACTAATTAGTTGATTGATTGTCCGAGCGACTTAGCGTATGCGTTAAGCGAGTGACAACAATCAACTAATCGTTGCTTTCAATAATGATAGGAATAATCATTGGACGGCGTTTTAATTTTTTGTTTAGGTAGTTAGTAAGTGCTTTACGAAGAGCAACTTTTACACTCAAATAGTCTCTACTTCTCACAGCATCAGCATCAATTGAATTTTCAATTGCGCTTTTTGCTTCATCAAGCCAACTTTGAGCTTCGCCCATGTATGTGAAACCACGAGAAACAATTTCTGGTCGAGAATTGAGTTTTCCTTGACGAGCATTTACATTTAAGATAACAACACAAATTCCATCTTCACTAAGTTGTTTTCTTTCTTTAAGCACATTGCTTTCCATTTCGCCAATTCCTGCACCATCAATAAGTCTACTTCCAAATGGAACAGTTCCACCAACTTTAAGTAAGTTTTTGTTAACTTCAACCTGCATTCCAAGCATTGGAAGAAGAACATTGTGTTTATCCATTCCAACACTCATTGCTGTCTCACGTTGAGCAAGTAAGTGTTTTTGTTCACCATGAACAGGAACAAAATATTTAGGGTTAACAAGATTAAGCATTAATTTTTGTTCTTCCTTGCAAGCATGACCTGAAGCATGAACTTGTTCAAGTTCGTTGTAAATCACTTTTGCGCCTTGCATAATTAATTTATTAATTACAGTGTTTACAGACTTTTCATTTCCTGGAATTGGGCTTGATGAGAAAATAATCGTGTCGTTTTCACCAATTTCAATGCCTTTAAATTCACCAGCAGTCATACGAGACAATGCGCTGTTTGGTTCGCCTTGACTTCCAGTTGAAAGAATAAGAATTTCGCTATCTTTATAGTTCTTCATTTTTTCAACTTCAATGATGTTGTTTTTATTAACAGTCATTTCGCCAATTTGAGTTGCAACGTCTGTAACATTCACCATGCTTCGACCAGTTAAAACCACTTTTCTTTTATATTTTTCAGCAAGATTCATAACTTCTTGCATTCTGTCAACGTTGGAAGCAAAAGCCGCCACAACCATACGTCTATCTTTATTTTCAATGAAAAGTTTTTCAAGTGTTTGAGCAACAACGCGCTCAGAAAGAGAATAACCTTGGCGTTCTGCGTTGGTTGAGTCTGCCATATAAAGTAGCACACCCTTTTTCCCTAGTTCTGCAAAAGTGTGAAGATCAAATTTTTCGTCGTATACCGGAGTTAAATCAACTTTAAAGTCACCAGTGTGAACGATCATTCCCACAGGGGTTCTTATGGCCAATGCATATGCTCCAGGAATTGCGTGATTTACATGAATAAATTCAATTTCAAAACAACCAAGAGTTATTTTTTGTTTTGGCTTAACTGAAATTGTTTTATATTCAACCTTCTTGTGTTCTTCCATCTTTTTCTTGATGAGTCCACAAGTCATTTTACTCGCATAAATCGGAGCTTTAATTTCATTCACAACATATGGGACTGAGCCAATATGGTCTTCGTGTCCGTGAGTGATAACAAAACCACGAACTTTTTCTTTGTTTTCAACAAGATATGAAATGTCTGGAACAACTAAGTCAATACCCAACATATCAAGGGATGGGAACATAACACCGCAGTCGATAACAACAATGTCTTTCCCATATTCAAGAACAGTCATATTCTTTCCAATTTCACCAATTCCACCAAGAAAACTGATTTTCAAGTTGTTTCCCTTTCCTTTCTTTTGTGGATTGATTTCTCCGTTTTCAGTAACAACAATTTCTTCTTTAACTTCAACCTTTTTGTTTTTTTGTTGAGAGTTTTTGTTTTGATTTTTCTTTTCAACCGCACAACCATTAATAAGGTTTGAAACAGCATCTTTTGCTGTTGGTTTATTGTTTTGTTTTTGATTGTTTAGTTTCTTGTTTAAACTTTTTCGAATTTGATTGTTTTTTCTTGTTTGATTCAAATCTTTATTATGCAAAATGCTTTCATCAAACTCTTCACTTGTCATTAAATTATCTATCATAAAATCTCCTTATTTATATAAAAATTTGTGTTTAATCTTAAAAATTCGCCCAATCCCCCGTAAAAGAGTCATGCAAAAAAGAATTTTTAAAATATTTAGTTTCTATAAAAAGTGCACAAAACACATAACACACAAAAACGATTATCGCTTGTTTAATACCCCTAACAAACGATTTCTTATTTTTATTATACCACAAAGCAACAAAAAGTCAAGTAAAATTTTTTAATATTTTTCTTCCACCATAAAAAGACAAAAAATCACCAAGGGTTTGGTGATTTTTTTAATCTATTTAAGATTTAAAACATTTATTAAAATCTTTTTTGTTCATAATTTCATCTTTGGTTGCGTTGCCATAAACAAACATACTTACAGTTGGATTTTCAAACACTTCTCTAAAAAGTGTGTTCACTTCTTCAAGAGTTGCAGATTTGATTGCTTTCTTTGCATCTTTAATTTTTAAAATTTTGCCGTAATATTTAAATTGATAAAGTCTGCCTGTTAATTTTTTAAGTCTTATTTCCTTTGTTGCCTCTCCATATTCGTACAATCTTTTTGCTTTATCTAATTGCTCTTGTGTAAAGCCATTTTTGACCAAATCATTTAAATATTCTGCAAGTGTTTTTATGATTTCATTAATGTTTTCCCTGTCACATTCTGTTGAAAATGAAACTATACCATTTTTTTCATAATAAGAATCTTGAATTCCTGCACCATAAACTAAACTTTTCTTAAGTCTCAAAGCATTCAAAATTCCTTCAGAATAGTCGTTGAGCATATCCATAACAAGACCAAATTTACGTTTAAAATCAAAATCCCAACGATTTCTATTTAATGCAAAGTTAATGTATAAATAGCTTTTTGGAATGTCCTTTGTTTGAATTTTGTGGAAATTGTTGTTTTTAACATTGTAATAGAAATATGGATCTTTTTTAAAATTCTCTATGACCGGTAACTTGCTTTCTAAATTTTTAATAACTAATTTTTTAACTTTACTAAGCGAATATGGGCTTGAGACAAACACTTCCAAATTGTTTGCAACAAAATACTTTTTAACATATTCTTTCACATCTTCACTTGTGATTGATGCAACACTTTTTTGACTTCCAAGAGTTGTGTTTTTAAATTCTTTATTGCCGAAAATTAAGTAATCACTTTCCCACATTGAAATTGATTTATATTTATCCTTCCCCCTTGCAATTTCTTGCTGAACAACAGGAATTTCTTTTTTAACATTTTCTTCACTAAAAGTACTTTCAGTTATCATCATGGCAACAGTTGATAAATAATCTGCAAACTCTTTTGTGAAAACTTGTCCATTAAAATTGATATATCTAATGCTCGTTCCTGCATTAACCTCAATGAAGTCAAAATACTTCTTTGCAATATCCTCTCTTGTTAAAGTTTTTGTTCCAGTGAAAAACATATGCTCAGTAAAATGAGCAAGACCAGGAATCCAATCATAACGCGAACCACAGTCAAAGTTAATATCAACTGCAGTGCTTTCATTTATTGTGTTTTTTACATAATATAATTTTCCGCCATGAGGCAAATTCGTTTGTTTAAATCTCATTCTTATATTTTATAAATATAAAGTACTAAAGTCAACACTTAAAATAAAATTGTTAAAATATTACAAAAAAAGTGAGAAAAATCTCACTTTTATTCGCTACGAAGAGCCAAGACAGGATCCTTTTTTGCCGCTATATTTGCTGGGATTAAACTTGCAATTAAATTTAAGCCAACACTCAAAATTGTCATACCAAACGCTGTTGAAAAACTTAATTTAGCAATCGTTGTAACACCAACAAGATTACCTAAAACTATGTTAATTATGCCATTTATTATAAGTGTTGCAATCAATGCAATTATAGCTGAAACTGCACCAATTGTGCACGCTTCCATTCTGAACATATTTGCAACATCTTTCTTCCTTCCTCCAAGAGATCTGATTGTTCCAATTTCTTTAATTCTTTCAATAACTGAAGCATATGTTATGATTGCAATCATTATGCTTGAAACTATAAGTGAAACACTTGAGAATGCAACCAACACATAAGTGGTTATATCAATTAAATCTCCCAAAAATCCTGTTAATAGTTCACTAATATCTGTATATTCAACTTTGTATTTATCCGCCTTATAATTTCCTGTTGAATCATCAATTTCATTTCCATATTCTTGATATATTTTTGTGTTGTTCCAATGATCTAACACATTCAAAATTTTATCCTTAGTGTCAAAATCCTTTGGATACAACATTAAAGATTCAATTGAAACAGAGTTAGGAAATTCTTGTTGAATCTCATCTGCCAATGCCTTTGTGAATCCAACCTCTGATGACATAATGCTTGTTTTAACCCATGTTGTTGCAGATTCTTCATTAAGTCTTATTATGGAAATAATTTTAAACTCCATTGGTTTCCACAAACCCAAATCATTCACACAAGTTAAATTTACTGTTTCGCCAACAACTGTTTCATAATTTAAAACTTGATCTTTAACGTATGCGATTCCAAGGGCTTCTAAGGTTGATGTTTGAATTCTATTATATTTATCAACAATTAAACAAATTTCATTCTTTTCAGTTGGTATTGCTTTACCATTTTCACTTGCAATAAGTGTGTATTGTTCTGTTAAAAAATCTGGTTTGTCTGGAATCTCACCACTAAAAATTAGTGGCTTCATTGATGCATTAATAAAAGAAATATTACGCGAATATCCAATGCTTTTTACCAAACTTGTTTCATCTGTATCACCGTTAATATTCTCTTCAAGGTATTCAATGAATTTACCATCTATAATTGTTTCTTTAGTTAAATCTTGTTCATATGGATAGATTTCCATTGTGTCAGGATATTCTGGCAAGTTAACCTTGTTAAGTGCGGTTGTTTCCATGTTTATTGAGGTTTTACTTATGCTAATATAATTCACACTCATACTATCACTCTCAATATCTTTAACAAATGTATGCATACCTGTTGAAACTGACAAAATTACCGCAATTCCAATAATACCAATTGAACAAGCAAGAGCTGTTATGAATGTTCTTTTTTTCTTTGTGAGCAAGTTGCTTGCTGAAAGCAAGAATGTTGACCATAAACTCATTGAAGATTTTTTTGCTTTTTGCTTAATTTCTTTTTCAGTTAATTTACCTTTTCTTTCCTCGTATTCTTTAACTAACTTTTTTCTTTCTTTATCGTTTACAGGATTTGAGTCGCTTAAAACTTCTCCATCCTTCATTGTTATTATTCTTGTTGAATATTGCTCTGCAAGTTCTGGATTATGTGTAACCATAATAACAAGACGGTCTAAAGCAACTTCTTTTAAAATGTCCATAACTTGAACGCTTGTTTTACTATCCAATGCTCCTGTTGGTTCGTCTGCTAAAATAATTTCTGGATTGTTAACTAAAGCTCGAGCTATTGCAACACGTTGGCATTGACCACCACTCATTTGATTTGGTTTTTTGTTAATTTGTTCACTAAGTCCAACGTCTGCCAATGCTTTTAAAGCTCTTTCTCTTCTTTCCTTTTTCGAAATACCCCCAATTGAAAGTGCAAGTTCAACATTTTTAAGAGCAGTTTGATGTGGAATTAAATTATAACTTTGGAAAACAAAACCTATCGAATGGTTTCGATAAGTATCCCAATCTCTATCCTTAAATTCTTTTGTTGATTTCCCGTCAATAATAAGGTCTCCAGAAGTATAGCGATCAAGTCCACCAATTATGTTTAATAATGTGGTTTTTCCACATCCACTAGGCCCTAAAATTGACACAAATTCGCTTTTACGAAAACAAATGTTAACACCTTTTAAGGCATTAACCGTTTCGTCTTTCATCACATAATCTTTCTTTATATCAATAATTTCTAACATACATTACCCCAATATAATATATATGTTATATTTTTAAAAATTCATTGTCAAATGAATTTGAAGAAAATGGACTTCTATTTTTAAAATTCATTGTAAAATGAATTTGAAGAAAATGGACTTCTATTTTAAAAATTCATTGTCAAATGAATTTAAGAAAAATGGATTTTTAATTTTGAAAATTTATCGTTAAACTAATTTGAAAAAATTGATTTCAAATTGAATAAAGAAATATTAAGTATTTTATTCTTTTTTTAATGAAAAAAACGAAGCTATTTGCTTCGTTCTTTGTTATTGATCGTTTGAGAAACATTCTTCACAAATTTCATCATACATTTCTTCATCTGGCATTTCGTTTGACAAACTATATGAAGCATTTGAAACATATTCTTTACCGCAATCAAATTCCATTTTTGTTAAATTGATGGCAGTATCATAACGACTGTTAAAAGGACTATCGTTAAAAAATATAATGTCCCCTTTATGCAACACATATTTATCTTTTTGTTCAACAGAGATGTGTTTGTCAGTAATTCTTGCTGATTCACATACATAATAACCGCTTGGAGCTTTTTTATCAATATCTATTCCATCCAATTGTTGTACTTCTTCAACCGGTTCTTTAACGTCTCCACAGCCTGCCAAAGTTGTTGTGGCAACCAAACCTGCCAACATCAATGCAATTAATCTTTTTTTCATTTAAATTTTCCTCCTTAATTTTTTAGAAAGTCGTGTTAAAAGATAAAAAACAAGACTTCCTGATTTAGAAAGTCTTGTTATGTAAACAAATTACACTGCACAAAGCGGATGAAAATCGATTGTCGCCTATGCACTGGGAACTACTCCCTTTCCATATTTTTATTGTATCATATTTTTTCCGCTTGTCAACAATTTTTATAAACTTTTTTTAAGTTTTTATTATATTTTTGTAACATTTTGAAAATTTTATTGAAAATCAGTGTTAAAACTTACTTTTCAAATGTCAATTTTGGAAGTTGTCAATAGATAAAGAAAAAAATAGGCATTTCTGCCTATTTCATTAACAACTAGTTTGTTTATTATTTCTTGCTATGCAATAGTTATCTTTCTTTCTATTTTGCAATTCTTTAATTGGATTTTGTTTATCTTGATAACGATAATCCCCACCCAATTTTTCAATTGCTTTGTTGATTACCATATGGCTTGGAACGGTTTTTTCATTTGGAATAATTTCGTTTTGGTATAAGAAGAAATCTGCATTATCTTTAAGTCGCATAACATCAATATAACTTTGTCTATCACCTGTTAAAAGAATTGTTCTTTCCAACACATCACGAACATATTCTTTGTTTGTTCCAAGTGTGAGAAGACGCGGAAATTCACCATTTCCGATAACACCAACATAATTTCTTTTTTCATACTTTTCAAGGAGCGACACAGCAAGTTTTAAGTGCGCACATTCCATTTCAAAATGGTCTAGCCAAAGCTCTTTAATATACTTATCCTTTTCTTCACTATAAGCACTATAGTATAAATATGCTTCAGTGTATTCATGCAAAACCCATTGTTCAAGCCAAGTGCAAGTTGGGTCTTTCAAACTTTCGTATTGTGTTACGTGTTGTTCTTCAACCATTCCAATTTCAGCATAGAGTTTTCTTCCCAAATCGTTTTTATACCATTGAGAAATGTTCATATAATAGTTCATTGTTTGTTGTTCTGCCGCAGTGATAATTCCCGCCACCAATTTTGAGTATAAATCCGCTTTCTTTGCATTCATTGGTTTTTTAACATCATCTTTTGGATATCTGTGGTGCGCAATAGTTGGGCGCGCCGGCATGATTTCAGTAAACCCACCAACCAAGAATTTAGGGTCTGCATCTTTCACGTCAATCATCATAAGATTAGAAAAACGATACAAGTGGTCAAAGTCTTCAAGTAAAGCAAAATCCAGCGCTTTTCTACTGTTTTCATCTGGTTCGTTTTGAGCAAGTGTTGCTGTTAAGTCAATCGCAAGTTGTTCGTATGCAATTGTTGTTTCCAAAATGCTTTCATTTAGCGGTTTTAAGCAGGCAATTCTCTTTTGTTGCATTTGTTCTTGCTTTCTCACTTGTGCAATTGCAAGTTTTATTTCATCAACTTCACAATGACGCGCAAATTGGTGCAAAAACCACACGCTTTCATACTCTGTTCCATTCATCAAAATCACCCTTGTTTTTGTGTATGGATTTGTGGTTTTCTTGTTGTATGCCTTTGGATACATTTTTTCAAAAGACATATAGTAATCATCAACTTCTTTTGTTTGATACTCTAATGGATTCATCCTTTTTACCTCCATTAAAGTTTTTACCATTCATACAATTTTTAAACGTTATACAAACAAAAAAACACCTATAAGGTGCTTTTAAATTATACTGATTGTTCAATGTTCTCAGTTAAAGAACTTTCATAAACTCCAACGCCTTCGTCTATATACTTTATCAATCCTTTGTCTAATAAATCATCCAAAACTTCTAAAACAATAGGTTTTATAAAATTAAAAGATACATTCTCGTCACAACCCTCTAGTATATCCTCATAAACTTGCTGAATTGTAAAACGACCTTCTTTCTGTAACATCAAATAATGTGCTTTGTCATAAAAATCTCCAACAGAACTATTTTTTGTTAATTTTTTCATATTTCAATCTCTCCTTAAATTGTTTCAATTAAATCAACAATATCTTTATCAGTTAAATATGTTAATGCTTTTTCTTCCAATTCTTTATAATGTTCTAATTCTGCACGATTTTCATTTTTAATTTGTTGTGTGTATGCGTTTATTTTTTCAAGCATATCTTTTTTGATTCTTTTTTTGTTTCTCGCGCTATTTTTAAATAACCTTTTTGCATATTCTTCGCCATGAGTATGTAAAAGATAATCAATCCAAGAATAAGATAAATCTTTATTAACATATGTTGTTGAACCGCTACCCATAACATTTGGTTCATCTCTATATGTTATAAATTGAAAATCTGACACATAAACTGTTAAATCACAATCATTTCCGTATTTGTCAACGAATGCAAGTTCTGTTGTGCTATATCTGCCTGTATAATCGAAATCTTCAAGAGTTGCCTGTCTTTTTTCGCCAGATTTTTTGTCCCATACTTCGTAATTCCAATCCCAACCAAATCTACATTTCAAAAAATTACGAATGTCTTCTAATGTAAATGCTGTTTTCATATTTCCTCCAACCCGTATATTGTTTAATCATTATACACTAAACTAAAAAATTGTCAAGAAAAAATGTTCTAATGTCATTAGAACATAAAAAAATCAAAAATTTTAAATATAATTTTTTTATAAAATTAAATAAGTAATCTCGTTTGTTAGGAAATCAACATAAGAAAATGATTTGTTTAAATAGTTTTCTCTAATTTGAACGCGAACAATAAATACACTATCATATGCGCTAATTATAACTCCCGAATATTCTTTAACCTTTTTGCCTTGACGGTTGCTCTCTTGAATTTTAATTTGTTTATCAATGTTTAAACTGATTTCATTTTTAATATCTTCAATGTTTACATTTGTTTTTTCAACTGTTTTCATAAATCCTCCCATATTTCAACAGGACTTACGTTTATAAAAACAACACGTTGAAACTATCTATATTATAGCACTTTTTTAAAACAATTTCATGCGTTTTTTGAAAATTTTTCTAAAAATTCTTCATGAAAAAAGACTGATTAATCAGTCCTTAATTTACTTATTCAAAAATAAAATTCCAAGAGTATTTTCACCGCAATGGCTTGTGATTGTTGCGCCTGCAGTTGTTTCATAAATTGTTTCAAAACCCGCTTCTTTTAGAGCATTTTTTGCAATATTTGACATTTCTTCTGTTGCTGTTGTGTATGTAACAAATGCATATTTTTTATCTGGATTTTTATTTTCCGCAAGAACATCTTTGCAATACTTTTCAATAACTTTTTCCATTTTTCCAAGATATTTCTTTGCTGAAATCATTTTGCCTTCCTCAAGCACAATTTCAGGTCGGATTGAAAGAAGATTGGCACCAAGCAAAGCAATTGAAGAGCATCTTCCACCTTTGTGAAGATAATCAAGTTTCTTCACAACAAAACTTGCTTGAACATCTTTTGTTCGCTCATTACACAAGTCAAAAACTTCTTCTGCGCTTTTTCCGCTTTCGGCAAGTTCTCTTCCATAAATTGCCAAAAGTGCAATTCCTGTTGAAAGTGATTTTGTGTCCACCACATAGACATTTTTTAGCCCACCTGCTGCCAATTTTGCATTGTTGCAAGCAGAAGAAATCCCGCTTGATAAACAAAAGTGAACAACAGCATCATAATCCTTTAAAACGCTTTCAAAAAATTCAGTGTATTGCATTTCATTTATGGCTGATGTTTTTGGCAAAATCTTATTTTCTTCCACAAACTTGAAAATGTCCGCTGATGTTATCTCTCCATCTTTATAGTCCTTATCACCTAAAATCACGGTGAATGGAAGAGTTTTAATATCATATTTTTCCAATAATTCTTTCGGCATATCTATTGTGCTTTCCGCAGTTACTGCAATTTTCATTTATTCATCTCCTATAATAATTATAGCATAAATCCACACATTATTACAACTAAAAATTGAAATTTGTTGCATTAAAAAAACACCTTTTAGGTGCTTTTTCTAAACTGAAACTCCAACGTTTGCTTCGTTTTGTGAAACGTATTTAATTTGTTCAATTGGGTCAACCATATATGTGAATTCACCATAAATGTCAACTCTTCCTGTGTTTAGGCAAAAATCAAGTCCATTCAACACAACTTCAGCAATTTCATCGTCTGTGATACTTTCATCACAAGACTCTCTAAAAGAAAAAATAATATCTTGTAATTTGAAAGTGTTTTTACATGTCATGATAATATGTAAAACACGTTTTTCAAGTTCTATTATTGAATTTTCTTTTGTTAACTTATTCATAATCTCTCCTATCGACCTAAATAGATATTCCTTCATGATTAAGGAAAGCACCAACTACATCTTTTCTGTCATTATTTATTGCAAAACCACCCTCAGCAAAATCTATTAAATGAATTTCTCTTCTGCAATATTCAAGTGTTTTAGAAACAATTTTTTGAACTTTCTCTTCATTTAATTCATCTTCACACTGAGATAAAACCAAATCAATGATATCTTGTTCTGAAAAATTGTTATGTTGTTTCATTATCATTCTCAATGCAGTTTTTTGAATATCACTAGACGTGCTTGTTTTTGTAAGTTTATTCATACCTTCTCCTTAGATTAATAATAAACAAATTTCCTATTAAAAATTAGTTTATTGTGCTTACAATACCACAAAATTTCAATCTTGGCAAGATTTATAACATAAATTGTTAAAAAAAAGCACTCAAAGTGCTTTTTGGTGCCTTAGATGAAAACAAAGTTGAACTAATTTCAAAAAGATTATGCGATTTTGAAAAGTTTATGATATAATATAATTGAAAGAATTTAAAAGGAGTTTTTATGCAAACTACAAAAACAAATGTTCTTAATCATTATTTAAAATATTCAAAATATACATATTCTGGGACTTTTAATGATTATTTTAAATCTTTGCCTAACAATGTAAAAGAATTGAGAATGTTGGTATCAGAGCAACACATACATAAGTTTAAATTAGCCCGCACCTTATCGAGAGATGATATTGAAAACAACTTTGAATATTTAAATTGTATAGATGATTCATTGGACACAGCAACCGCTATGACTAATGAAATTTTTAAATTAAATCCTAAAGGTTTTTTATTAAACAAACCTCTTAAAGAAAAAATTGTTACCACTTGCAGATATATGTCAATTTTATTTGCTTCTATTCTTAAAGCTAAGGGAATACCTACTCGTTGCAGAGCTGGATTTGCTCCTTATATTTATGAAGATTATATTGTTGACCATTGGGTTAACGAGTATTTTGATAGTAATCTTAATAAATGGATTGTTATAGATGCACAAGTTCAAGACAGTATAAAGATATTTAAACAAGTTGATTTATGCAATTTAGAAAAAGAATTCGATTATCCTGCAAAGTTATGGCTAAAAGCAAGAAGTGGGAAACTAGATAATATTGATAAATATGCAAAATACTCAAACGAAGAAAATTTACAAGTTATTGCAAAACAACTATTTCTTGATTTCTTCTCATTAATGAATTATGAATTAGGATATAGACATACTCCAATGTTTATTTACGGCAATAATTTCAAAAATTTAACTGAAAAGGATTTCCAAGAGATTGATAATCTTGCCAATTTAATGTTAAATCCAGATGAAAATTTTAACAATCTAAAAAGTATATTTGAAACGAACAAAAAATTTAGAGTTTTAAGAACTACTTATGTAAATCCATATACAGATTGGAAGTAAATTTTAGGAAGCAGGATAAGGCGTAGCCTCAAAATGACCGTGTCCAGCTTGCCCCCCTTATAAAATAAGGATTTTTCGCTGATTCACTTTTCGCAAATTCCAAGTATTTGCGTATCATTTTGTATCACGGCCCAATACCAACAACAAGTGGGATACCCACTTTCTTTTTTTGTTCACAAATAAAAATAGGTCGAACATTCTTTTAACTGAAAAGAAGTTCAACCTATTAATACTTGGTGCGAGCGTTGATAACGAATCCGAACCATAAAGTATTTATCGGATATGGTTATTTCGTTGTTAGAGTGAAAATAAAATCTAAATTATAAAATCTTTTCTTCATCTGTTGTTATAGTTGTGGTTAATTGAACAAATTTAGCAGTTTGAGTTAGTTTAACTATATCAGGTCTAAAACCACCAAATATTTCTCCGTAGTAATCTGGATTTGCATTTACTAAAGTTTGTACTTTTGATACAAATTCTCTAGCTTCTTCAAATCTTTCCGAAGTATAACAAGGAACTTCATGTCTTAAAATTCTTAAATTGTGTTTGTAACCTTCTCTAACTAAATCGAGTGTATCATTTATATCATCTGATTTATATTGGTCTTCAATTTCTAAATCCATTTGATATTCTTTACTATTTTTATAATCTTCCATATAAAACTCCTTTCAAGTGTAAGCATTATAGCATATTTTCAAACTGTTGTAAATACCAACTTAAAGAAAAAGAGAGAAGATTTTAGATTTCTTCTCTCTTATGGTTAGTTATTGCTGGTTAGGTCTTTTTTTTAGGTGTTTAGCGTTGATTTGCAATTGTGTTATCTTTTTTAAGCAATAAAAATCCTCGTAAAAGTTTACGATGTCTGCTGCAAAATCAATTGCTTTTGTTCTTAAAATACTATCTTTCATATTTATATTATAATTAAAACAACAAATAAAGTCAATCTACAGAAAAGCTTTTAACTTTTCACTTTTAGTTTTTCACTTCAAAACAAATCCGAAATAGTGATAAGTGAAGAATTAAGAGTTAAAAGTGAAAAATACCAAACAAAAAAATCCTCCCCAATAAATTGGTTCGGATTAGTTTTATTTGGTGCGGATGAAGGGACTTGAACCCCCACGGTCTCCCACTAGATCCTAAGTCTAGCGCGTCTGCCATTTCGCCACATCCGCTCGTCGCAAATCTCACTATTGCAAGTTTGTTATCATAAACATTTGCTTTTTGTTCGTTTGCTCCTCTTCACATTCGAAACACTGCGTTTGCTTCTTTGTGATATTTTAGGCAAATCAAATCTCTTATGAAGGACACCCTTTAAAAGTGTTTCCTTCATTACTTCTTTCCCAACATCTGATTTTACTTACATAATCATATTATATATAAAATCACATTATAAGAAATTAATTTCTGCCTTTTTAATCGTTTTGCTGTTGCAATTTATTAAGACAAAGGCATATTAACACATTTTAAAATTGCTTGTCAAGATAATTTGAAAAAAATAATTTAAAATTTTTTTATTTTTTTCATAAAAACACTTGTTTTTTTATTTTTTATGTTGTATAATACAAAAGTCGCAAGTTGGAAGCGACGCAGAAATAAGGTTCATTAGCTCAGTTGGTAGAGCACATGACTTTTAATCATGGTGTCCCGGGTTCAAGTCCCGGATGAGCCACCAAGCGCTCAAATCGCGCTTTTTTAGTTTAATAATAATATCGCTAGAGATTATTGTAAACTGTCTGCGGGTGTAGCTCAATGGTAGAGCGCTAGCCTTCCAAGCTAGTTACGAGGGTTCGATTCCCTTCACCCGCTCCACATGCGTCAATAGCTCAGCTGGATAGAGCATCGCCCTTCTAAGGCGGGGGTCGGGGGTTCGAATCCCTCTTGACGCACCAAGAGGATTGAATTCTCAAAAAACACTGAACTATATTTAAATTTACCTTTTCAAAAGAAAAGGAAGAAAGGAAAAAGTTAGTTTGTCCTTTCTTAAAAGTGGGCAAATGCCCATAAATGAAGTTTGTTGATACTTCAACAAACAATAACAAAGGGCAAATTGCCCACATAGTGGGGTATCGCCAAGCGGTAAGGCACAAGACTTTGACTCTTGCACGCGATAGTTCGAATCTATCTACCCCAGCCAATATGGTGGATATAGTTCAGTTGGTAGAGCGCCAGATTGTGGATCTGGTTGTCGCAGGTTCGAGTCCTGTTATCCACCCCATAAAAAGAATATCACCAAATGGGTGGTATTTTTTATTTTTCTTTCTTTATTTATCACGGACTCGAACCAAGGTTCGCCCTAACGGGACCAGCTCGCACTAAAGTGCTCCCGAAATTACGCTAAAACAACAAGCAGTTGTTGTTTCTTAACTCTATTTCCCTGTTATCCACCCCATAAAAAGAATATCACCAAATGGGTGGTATTTTTTATTTTTCTTTCTTTATTTATCACGGACTCGAACCAAAGTTCGCCCTAACGGGACCAGCTCGCACTAAAGTGCTCCCGAAATTACGCTAAAACAACAAGCAGTTGTTGTTTCTTAACTCTGTTTCCCTGTTATCCACCCCATACGTCGCATTTAGCTTTTTAGCTATTTGCGATTTTTTTATCGCAAAATTAGCTTTTTAATCTAATGCTCCTTTTCCCATGCGAAGCACTTCGTTTGCTTCTTTGGGAACCCTGTCTTCAAATAGTGTAAATTTTTTTATTCTTCATATTCATTTTTCATTCTTCATTAACACAGACTCGACCCGGGTTATATTTTTTTAAAATAAATATGCAATTGTTTGTGCGCGTGGAATGTTTTTTAAAACTTCATCGAATTCTTTTTTCATTTTAATGCTTTTTCTCATTATTTCTTTAAAAGTGTATGATTTAACTTTGTCTATATCTGTTACTCCTAAAAGATATTGGGTTGTTGTGCCATCTTGTGTAAATTCCTCGTTTTCTTCAATTAAAACATCTGCTAATGCAAAGTGTAAAAATTTATTTGGATTGTTATCTTCCACCGACATAACAAAAGATTCTTTATCCCTTTTTCGCATTTCTTCAATCGCCAACATAAACAAATTATATCCTACTGTTCCCAATCTAAATTTTTCATTTACATATATCAAATCAATAGCAGCAGAATAATCTACATCATCTACGCCTATCATCTCTATAAAATCAACACAAATCACACCAATTGTTTCACCGTCAACTTTTGCAACAAAATATGTTTTATCCTTGTTTAAAATATCTGATTGAATATATTTTTTAAATTCTATTTCATCTAAATCTTGTAAATTTAACATACTGTTCAATTCTTTTTGCATTGAAACAATAGAATCAACATCAGTTAAACTTGCTTTTTCATATTTTATTTTCATCTTTTTCTCCTGCATTTATTATAACTTTTATTTTCACCTTGTCAAGAAAAGTATTGACAAAAAATCTTAATTATGTATAATAACAATAAGGAGAAATATTTATGATAGAACAATCTTATGTTATGGTTAAACCTGGTTTTGCAAAACACGGAGCTGTGGTTCGCGAAGTTATGAAAAGACTTCAATCTGCAGGAATGGAAATCGTTGATTCTGCAGTTGTTGTTTATGGAAAGGAAGAAGCTCGTCTTCACTACTCTGCTTTAGCTGAAAAACCATTTTTCAAAGAATTAGAAGAATATATAACAAGTGATTGCGTTTATGGAATGATTGTTGAAGGTGAAAACGCAATTGATGAAATTCGTGAGCTTGTTGGAGCAACAAAAAATCCAGCACCTGGGACTATTCGTCATGACATTCCAAAAGGCATGGGATTAGAACTAAGAGTTATGGAAAACGTTGTTCACGCATCAGACAGTGTGGAATCTGCAAAAAAGGAAATTGAAATTTTTAAAAGTTTAGTCGATCAAAAGAAATATGAATTAGAAAGATTTTAATTTTAACTTTTAACTCAAACTGCCTTTCGGCAGTTTTTTTCTTGCAAAAAACAACTAAATAGTTTAAAATATTTTTATGAATATTAAAAAATGGATTGAAGAAAACACAACATCTTTAAAAGGAAAAACAATTGCAATTACCGGTTCAACAGGGAAAATTGTTGGTCATGTTGTTAAGGTTTTGGCAAAGATAGATGCAAATTTAATATTTTTAAACCGCAACAAAGAAAAAACCGAAAGGCAAATTCAACAATTATCATCACTCTATCCAAACATTAAAATTGAGTTTATTCATTGCGATTTATCTGACATTGAAAGCGTTAAATCCGCCACCAACACATTGAAACAAAAACAAATTGATGTTTTATTCCTTTCCGCGGGTGTTTACAACATTGCTAGATTTAAAACCGATTTAGGTTATGATAATGTTTTTCAAACCAATTTCGTTTCGCATTACTATATCGCAAAAGAATTAATTCGCAATATCAAATCAGCAAATGGGAAAATTCTTGCAGTTAGTTCAATTGCACATAATTATTCTAAAATCAACGAAAATGATATAGATTTTTCGTCAATCAAAAAGCATAGTAAAGTCTATGGAAATTCCAAACGTTTTTTAACTTTTTCTTTAATGGAATTGTGCAAAAAAGAAAATGTAGGTTTATCTGTTGTACACCCCGGACTCACTCTCACTGAAATGACAAATCATTATCCAAAAGCAATTAATTGGCTTGTAAAATTCTTCATTGGTCTATTTTGTCCAAGCAAAGAAAAAGCAAGTTTGCCCCTAATTAAAGGCGTTTTTGAAAACACCGATTATCATGAATGGATTGGTCCACCAATCCTAAAAGTATATGGAAAACCTAAGAAAATCAAACTTAAATCCTGCAGTGAAGATGAAAGTAAAAGGATTTTTGAAATTGCTGAAAACATATATTTAAACATTAAAAAAGCGGAATAATCATTCCGTTTTTTTATTTACATATTGATTGATTAGGTCTATTACAATTTTCTTTCCATTTGTTTGCTTAATGTTTTTATAATTCAATTTATAGGTTGATAGATTTTTATAAAACTCAATAATTTCTTTAAGCAACATTGTGGGATTAAGTTCACTTTCCTTAACGATTTTTGCAACACCCATGTTAACATAATATTCCGCATTTAAAGTTTGGTCACCACGAGTTGCCTTATTTCCAAGTGGAATAAGCAACATTGGAAGTTGTTTAAAGAAACTTTCCGCAGTGACACCTGCACCACTTCTTCCAAGAACAAAATCGGCGATATTATACATATTAACCATATTATCAACCATTTCAAATGCGTTGTAATTTTCATATGATTTAATTTTATTGTTTCTCTTTCCTGTTATATGTATGATATTAAAAATTTTCAAAAGATCTTTTAAAATTGCAAATATATTATCATTAATCTTCTGACTTCCAAGCGAACCGCCAACAATCAACATGGTTGGTTTTGTTTTGTCAAGATTTAAATTTGAAAAATCTTTATTGTTACTTTCATAAGATTTACTAAAAATTGGTCCGCTGTAAACAATCTTTTTGCTTTTTCTTTCCAGATTTTTAAAATTTACGCACATTTTGTTGCAAACTTTAAGAATAATCTTATTTGCCAATCCTAAGGAATAATCACTTTCATGCGTAATAACAGGGATTTTCAACATTCGGGATGCAATGCACACAGGAAGCGCAACATAACCTCCTTTGCTGAACACAACATCCGGCTTGATTTCTTTTAATATTTTCTTTGCCTTAAAAATTGATTTAATTAAAACAAAAGGTATTTTAATGTTTTGAATTATTTTGCCACGAACAAGTTTAATGGCAGGTATTTCAAAGTAATCTGCCACTTTTTTAACCGTGTCTTTTTCAATACCATTCGACCCAATATAAAAACACTTAAAATCATCTTTAAGTTCATCCATAAGATATAGGTTTGGCATAACATGTCCAAGTGTTCCGCCACCTGTAAAAACAATTCTTTTCATATGTTTATTGTATGTATTTAACTAAATAAATATGTGTAATGTAAAACCAACTCTTTCTTTAATGATATAAAAAAAAGAGCAATTTTAATTACTCTTTTATAACCAAGACCCAAATGTCTTTTTACCTTCATCTTTATTATCTAGCGGAAAATAATTTTGATTATTACTCACTAATTTTACAGCTTCATCATATGCTTTTTTTATTTCCCACAAATCTCTGTCTAATCTATATAAGAAATATGAAATTTGTTGACCATAAACAAACTTTGTGTTTGCATTTTGTTGAATATCCGCTTCGCTATCATTTCGCCAATTAATAACTGATTGAGATAAAAGATGCCATAAGTTTTTATGTTGCATTACATTTTTTGAACAATAGAAATTCATATAACCATCATCTTCCAAATTCAATGCCACATAAAAATTTTGATCCAACCCTTGAACTTTAGAATTTTCGATCCAAAGAGGTTCAAAGATTGAATTACTCCATGGTGTGAAAAAAATCATAGGTTTTTTAATTTCTAAAGTATTAAAATCAAAACAACTTTCTTTTGGTACAATTAAATGTTTTGGATTGTATGTATGTCCACTAACATTTATTTTTACTTTTGGCGAACGACAAACAACATCAATAAAATTTTGAACATATTTGTTTTTTCTAAACTCTGGTTCATCTATAAGTTTAATATAGATGTTCTCAATTTCATCACCATCAGTCAATTTAAGAATTTGACTAGGAATTTTATTTGCATGATAAACAAAACCTTCATCATTGCAATAAGCACCTTCTAAATTACTTAAATTAATTATATCATATGTATAAAATTTAAAAATAAATTCATGTATTTGTCCTTTTTATAATTATATCATACAATTTCGATTTGTCAAGTTAATAAAATTTGAATAAACTTTTTCAAAACTATTGACATAAAAAAACAAATTTGCTAAAATAAACATGTTTGTAATTTATGGACGATTAGCTCAGTTGGTAGAGCAACTGACTCTTAATCAGTGGGTCCAGGGTTCGAGTCCCTGATCGTCCACCAAGTTTTGAGGAGTGATTTAGTTCACTCTTTTTTCATGCCACTGATTTATCGAGTCTGACTCTTAATCTCTAAAGAGAAATCTTCGTTTCGTGCTCAAACGCTTGCAAGCAATCGCTCTCACTCTCAACTCGATTACAGTGGGTCCAGGGTTCGAGTCCCTGATCGTCCACCAAGTTTTAAGGAGCGATTATATCAGCTCTTTTTTATTTCCACTGAAAAAGAGTCTGACTCTTAATCTCCGCTTCGCTATGGAGATAACTTCGTTTCGTGCTCAAATGCTTGCAAGCAATCACTTTTACTCTCAATTTGTTATCAGTGGGTCCAGGAAGTTCAAAGTCCCTGATCGTCCACCATTGGCATTGTAAAAAGAACTCTAAGTTAGAGTTCTTTTTTTATTTCCGCTTAGCGACGCCACTTGTTCAAGACAAGCACACGCGAGGATCCCATTTCTATTTTATATCAAAATAATTAGTTATTTTATGCATTCTTAAAAGTTAGAAATATGAGGGGTTTTCTCTTTTTTGTCAGAAGGTTTTGATAATGTTTCAACTTTTAAATCATATTGACCGCCAAAATAGACGACTTCAGCAGTATCGTTTGGTAAAGTCGCATTTAGTAATGAAAGGTCTAAATTTAATTTTGTTTCAGTATTATCATTATTTGTACAATTTGTATTTTCAATGTCTATATTGTCAATTTTTGTTTTTTTCTTTTTCTTAAATAGGTAAATCATTTTTTGAATAATAGATTTGCAACCACATAATATCATTCTATCTATATAAATATCCGTTGTTTTTGTTCTTCCACAAACACCATATGACCTTGTTGAATATCCTGTGCTAGAAAAATATTCTAAATCAATCTTTTTACTTTTTGGTGTCAAAAGATGAAATTTTACATAGTGAGGTCTGTGTTTTTCATTATATATTGACATAAATATCTCCTTAATATATTTAAAGTATAGCATATTTTAATATGTTTTGCAATATTTATTTAAAAATTTGATTTAAAAGTTCTTTTTAGACGGCTGAAACTCCACCAGATGGGTGCTGCTCGCACCCATTTTTTACCTTTTTGTCCATATAAGTGTCACCTTTACGTTTCACTCCATATTCCTTCCTTAATTCATCTATTATTTGCGATATATATTTTTCCTCTTCAATGATTTCAACTGTGGGCTTATTCATACTTCCTCCAAATATATTTTTTTAAAGATTTTAATATAAACTTAATATTTTTTTCAAAAATAATATAAAGTCAACAATATTGTATTTTTTTATTTCAATATTAAAATTAAAGGTTTAAAAAACCCAAAATGCACCAGCTTTTACTGGTGCCTTTTTTATTTATTATTCTTTTCAAAGTTATATGCACTTAAGCACATTTCTTCAAGTTCTTTTTCTGTTTTGTAACCAAGTTCGTTATATGCTTTTTCAGGATTTGCAAACACACAAGCAGCATCTCCTTTGCGACGTTCAACAATTTTAAATTTCACCTTATCACCACAAACTTTATTGAATGTGTTAACCACTTCCAAAACACTGTAGCCATGTCCAGTCCCTAGATTGTAAATCTTAAATCCATTAAACTTTTCCATGTTGTTAAGCGCTAAAACATGTCCGCGCGCAAGGTCAACCACATGAATATAATCTCTAACACCAGTCCCATCCGGAGTGTCATAGTCATCACCAAAAATTCTAAGTTCGTTAAGTTTTCCAAAGGCAACACGTGTGATATATGGCATTAAATTATTTGGAATTCCATTTGGATTTTCACCAATTAAACCACTTTCGTGCGCTCCAATTGGATTGAAATATCTTAAAATCACAGCTTTAAAATTTGGATTTGCATTGCAATAATCCTTAATTATTTCTTCAATGAAATATTTTGTTCTACCATATGGATTGATTGGACTAACAATTGCATCTTCAGAAAATGGTGCAATGTTTTTATCTGAATAAACACAAGCTGATGAACTGAAAACCAAGTTGTTCACACCATACTTTTCCATGCATTTAATAAGATTGATTGTGCCTGTTATGTTGTTTTCATAATACCAAAGCGGTTTTTTTGTTGATTCTCCAACCGCTTTAAGCCCTGCAAAATGAATAACTGCATCATAATTTCCTGCTTTAAACATATTATCCATTTCTACAATATCAAGCAAATCGATCTTATGGAATTTAACTTCTTTACCTGTGATTTGTTTTAATTTTTCACACACTTCAATTGAAGAGTTGTATAGATTATCCATAATTTCAATTTCAAATCCTTTTTCAAGCAACTCAACTGCTGTGTGACTTCCTATATATCCAAGTCCGCCTGTTAATAAAACTTTCATAATTCTCTCCTTTATTATTTATAATAATATAAATCTATTAACCTAATGATATCAAAAATAAAAAATTAAAACAATCTTTTAACATTGAATAATGAACAATTTATGAATTTTTGCAAAGAAAAAAACTTCAAATTGAAGTTTTTTTATAAATTACTTATTTCTGCGAGTTGTTTTTCCAATTGAAGTGTTTTATCTAAAGTTTCATTTTCCATTTCTTTATGTAAGATTTCAAAAAGTTCTAATCTATACATCTTTGCAATTTTCATATTTAGTAAATCTAATTTTTTTAGCATATAGCTTCGATATGCAAAATTCGCTTGATTTCGATTTTTAGTGTTCAACAATGATGAACTTATAACAAAGTCTGTCAAAACAACATAATGATCTTTAGCATTAATTTTGAAGTTTATTTCAATATAATGCCCCATGATTGAAATTGTTTTATTTTTCATGATTTTATTAATCAAAATCTGGTCTTTTATTATAAAATTTAAAAAATTATTAAGAATTTCATCCAAATCCTTAAATGTTAAAAAATCAACATAATTTTTTACTAAATTTCTTACTTCCATGGCTAAATGATACCATAAATCTTTGTTTTGTCAATAGAAAAACCACCAAAACTTGTTGATGGTTTTTTTATAACATTGGTGTGAATATTTTTATGATTGCACAACATAGTCTCGCAACTGCGTTCTGCTTGAAGTCTTTCATGTTTGTTGAAACTGTGAACATATAATCGAAATCTCGTTTTATATCTTTCAAGCAATCAACGTTATACATCAACACTCCACACTCATAATGATGCAACAGACTGCGATAATCAAAATTTATTGTTCCAACAATTGCAAGGCGGTCATCACAAATAACTTGCTTTGAATGAACAAAGCCTTTGCTATACTCAAATATCTTAACGCCTGCTTCTTGAAGAGTTTTATAACTAGATCTTGTAAGCCAGAAAATAATTTTCTTATCTGGAACACGCGGTGTTATTATTCTAACATCAACTCCCCTCTTTGCTGCAGCAATAAGGGCATTTGTTAGCTTGTTATCTATAATGAGATATGGGCTTGTAACCCAAATATAGTTTTGTGCTTGGTTTATCATGTTCAGATAAACATTTTCAGCAACAAGGTCTTCATCGAAATACCTTGGACCATCCCCATAAGGACACACATAGCCTTTTGCCTTAACTGGCTTAACATCTTTTAAATATGTTTTATAATCTTCAACTTTTTGAGTTTGAACATTATATAACTGCAAGAACATCATTAAAAGTGATTTAACCGCTTCACCTTGAAGTTTAATTCCTGTGTCTTTCCAATATCCATAAAGTTGAACCGTATTGATATATTCATCTGCAATGTTTAGTCCACTTACAAAACCAACATTGCCATCAATAATCGTAATTTTTCTGTGGTCACGATTGTTATGCAAAGCTGACATAATTGGAACAAAAGAGTTAAATTTCACACACTTAATTCCAAGCTTTTTCAATTGTTTTTGATAATTATATGGCAATTTATGAATTGTTCCCAAATCGTCATACATAACTCTAACGTCAACACCTTCTTTAACTTTACGTTTTAGAATTTCCAAAATTGAATTCCACATTTGTCCACGTTCTATAATGAAATATTCCATGAAGATATATTTTTTTGCTTTCTCAAGTTCGGATAATAATTCTATGTGAAAATTTTCGCCAGAATTATAAAAATCAACTTTTGTGTTTTCATAAGTTCTTAGATTCGTATTTCGGTAAATGTATTCAAACTGACCATAATAATCACCAAGTTTTTCCTTAAGTTCTGCGTTTTTAACAGCATCTTTCTTGTTAATTTCCGCCACCTGAAGTTTGACTTGTTCATAATACTTTCTGTGTCTTTTAGGTGCTTTGCTCCAAACAAACATCCTATAAATAACAAGTCCCAAAAGCGGAAACATTAAGAACAAAACAGACCAAGCAAGTTTTCCTTCAACAAGCATTTTTGAATTGATTACAATCAGCAACATAATAAGTCCCAGCGCATTAATTATCAAATCAATTTGAACATATAATTTGCCAAAAATTTCCGGATGAAAATAATTTAGAATATAAGGTAGTGTTGTAGAAATAAGAAGTTGCGCAATTATTGCAAGCGCAACCAATGTCATACGGCTAAAAATTATTTTCAAAAATCTTTTCATTCCTAATCCATTCTATATTTTGTGTAGTAATCCTTTAAAATACCCTTATATTTATCTTTCCATGGCTTATTTTTGCCAAGATAATGAACAATCATATTATTGTTTTCAACCCAATCTTTATCAATCTTATACTTTTCATGATAAAACTTATTGTGGAACATAATGAGTCTATCAGAAAGGTTGTATAGTCTTGGATCAATAAGTCTTATTTTGTTTCCGAAGAATTTAAAAATCACATCTTGATCGTATAAGCACATTCTCCACCCGTTTTTCTTAATAAACTTGAAGATTTCATCAATGTTAATAACATCTCTCAATTCTTTCAAGTTAATCATCATAACACCAGTGTTGATGTATGTGTGATCTTTTCCAACAGTTAAACGAATTCGATTAAACCATTGCATAAAACCACGGATTTGAGTGCACGCAATAAAATAGTTGCCTTGAAAACTCATGTTGTAGAGCGGATCAATGTTTTTGTGAACAATCAAATCACAATCTATGTATAACACCTTATCCAATTCTTTTGGAAGCATAATTGGTGCAAAAATCCTATAATAAATCTCATATGGATAACGTTTCACAGTTGGAGCACCCTTAAAAAGACTTTCATCCATATAAATGTAAATTGGATTGATGTTGCTTGCTAGTTTTGTTTTGATATATTCCTTATCGCTATCTTCCAAATTGCTGTGCATAACATACACATCAAATTCGCTTTTCATATTGTTTTGACTTAATGAGTTCATTGTTGTTAAAAAATGACGAATGTAACCCTTGTTTATGTTTACTAAAATATTTTTCTTCATGTCAACATTATAAATTCAATGTCGGAATTTGTCAAGCAAACTTGCCAAAATGAAACAAACAATTTTCTATGAAAATTTGTTTTCTTGCCAAACTAAAAAAACAACCCATTAAGAGTCATTTTTAACCTTGAAATAAAAAAAACGTTTGAAACTTATATTTTGAGTAAATTTATCGTGTTTTGGTTTTCACCTAAAATTACAACCAATTCTTCACTCTTCATTTCTCATTCCTTCATTCTTCATTTCTTTGGCTGGGGTGGTTGGGTTCGAACCAACGTATGACGGATTCAGAGACCGTTGCCTTACCGCTTGGCGACACCCCACTTTTTGTATTATATCATAAAAATTTGAAATTGTTAAGGAAAACCGCTTGTTTTTGTTTAATTTATAAATTATTTGTTCATACCCTGAACTATAAAAAGGTTTTATAAATACAAAAAAGCCATGTATTTAACATGGCTTTAGGGAATTAGTTAATGACATCAATATAAGGATTGCTCATTTCTGCGACTGCAGGATTTTCATCTTCATTTTTTATTTTATCATTAACTTTATTGTTTATTTCTTGTTGAAAATTCTCTTCCTTTTTTGTTTCTTGATTTAAATTTTTTAAATTTTCAAATTTTTCTGTTAAAATTGCAACTTTTTCATTCAAATCAAGAGAAATTTTGTTTAAAATAGTTTGGATATTAGTTTCGCAAGTGAAATTATCAGTTTCATTTTTTTCAGCAGTGGGAACTTTTTCTTGCTCTTCTTCCACCTTTTCTTGTTTTGTTTCTTCTTTAGTTTCTATTTCAACTTTCATATTATTAGAACTTGAACCCGCAGTTTTCACACTTGTTCTTGTTGGGTCACTGATTATACCAATAACAACCAACAAACCAAGAACTGCAGTGAAAATTTCATTGATGTAAGCAATGTCAAATTCAATTTTTAATGCTTGTAAAATAAGCAATACAGCACTGAAAATTGAAATCCAAAAATTATAATTTGTTAGACGATTTTTCCAGTTCATTTTTACTCCTTTTTTTTCCTTATTCTCTTGTAAGCATCAAGCATAAGGATTTGTTTTTCGGAGCACATAATTTGATAATAAATATTAAACTTCTTATAAACGACAGAATTAGTATTCATAATATTCCAACTCAACCTTATTTACAACACCATTTTCATTCTCTGTTGAAATTTCAAGTTTAATGTCCTTGCACATAATCTTGAATAAGAATTCGTTTATTCCCGATTTAAATGTCGTGAAATTAATTTCTTTGTCATCATATTTCAATGCAAACTTAACACCCTCGTCAGCATCAACCGTCATTTTCGTAAATAGTTTCATGTTCATACTATCAACAAGATTTTCACTCGCCCAAAACTTTGGAAGAATTTCATCAAAACACTTAGGATAACTCACAACCTCACCAATTTTATCAACAGCCCCAGTGTTAAACAACAGCAGCATTTTTTCAAATTCATTAAGTTTAACAGGTAATAAAGTTTTAATATCAACACCCCGAATAATTTCGTAACTAAAATCAGTTGTGTCTATTATAATTAAAACATTATTAATTGAGTCTGGTTCACAAATTATATCTTTTTCATCTGCAAAATCAAGCTTCAATGCTAAATAGTATTTTTCACCCATTGCAGCAGAAATTGCGCCTTCGTTTTCAATTGGCATATCGTTAAGAAGACTTACACTTGTTTTAGCAACTTTAACACCATTGAATGAATATAATCCATCTTTAGTCATGAAGAAAATGTTGTTCCCACAAACACAAACAGTGTTTGCATAAATTTTTGTGTTCGAAACATAAATTTGGCTAACAATGCTTTCTCCTTTTATATGATTAATTTTGGAAATTCCATAATCTCTAAAAGCATAAACACCTTCATTAAATGCAATAACCTTTTTAGCATCCCCCAAGTTGTCTTCAAGTGTGATATACCCAGAAGTGTTAGATATTTTACCAACCTTTTCCGCATCTAGATCGGTTGCATACCATATTTTATAACCAGGATCGAAAATCGAGCAATACAAAACTCCATCATTAAAACACATACTTGTTATTATTGGAACATTATTTACAGTATATGGCGAATAACCAGTTGTCCAAATTTTCATTTGATCTTCACTCACCATAACCACCGCATCTAATCCATCTTTTTTAAAAGGCAAAACTAATGGTGCTGAATTAAATTCCAAATTATATAACCAAAATAAATCATAACTATCATCAACCATTTGATTGATATAAACTTTTTTATTATCACCGTAAATAAGCAATCTATGAGCTGTGTATTTATTGTACGAAAAGAATTGCTTAAAGTATCCAATTCCTTTAACAGTTGATATTCCAACGTCACTTATGTTTAATTCGCTTTCAGTTTTGTTCGTTGTGTTTTTAGGAAATGTTGCCACTTTAACACCATGAGTTGTGCTAAGTTTATTTGTTGGCAAATAGTTATAAAAAGTTTTTGTTTTTATTTCATTTTCAGTGGTAAAATTGTCAAACCTGTTAATTTTAACAATTTTTTTATTTCTCATTCCCATCTCCTACAAGGAAGATCAAAATTTCTTAAACTTTTTAAACTCTCCGCCCTAGCAACATATTTATTGTGAAATTCTTCAAACTCTTCAAACATTCCATGTGCAAGAGTATAATAAGCACAAAGACCAAACACAATTACATCAGGGCTATAATCTTCCAAAAAGTTGATATCTTCAAGAATTGTCATTATTGTTGGATACATTGAATACTCAATTAAATACTCACCATCTTCTTCAACAGTGATGTTGCGATTTAAAATTTTATATCTCACATATTGCTCATCCTTACAAATATGATTAATTCGAATGAAATTTTCAAGATTACATATTGGATATTGTTTATCTGTTGTAATAATTTTTCTTTTTTCAATAATTGGCACATAGTTTGTGCATAATTCTCTAATTGAATATTTAATTAAATTAAACAGTTTTGCAATATTCTCGTTTTGTTCAATAACTTGCAATTCTGTTTCTTCTGTGACAGTTTTTAAAATTTCCACTTCCTGAGTTAAACCCAAAAGAAGCGCACTGTCTGAAATAACATCAATAATTTTCATTTATTTCTCCATATCATGCTCTAAATTTTCAGCAATACTTGAAAAAGCGCTAGTTTTATTAGCGCTTTCCAAGATTTTATTGTCGTTTTCAATTTTATTTAATATATCATCAATATTTGTGCTCATTGTTGAACGCACGTATTTAAGTGTACGTTCATCCAGCTGATTAAATGGCAACGTCAAACAATATGACGAACCAAGTTGTGATGAAGAATGAACTTCAAATTTTTGTTTTGATGTATCATAAACAATGTAATAACTTATATCAATATTTTTAATTCTTTTTGAAATGTTATATACATCTAACAAAACTTTTGTTTTCATTTTTTCATCTCCTTAAATTATGAAGCAAATGGATTTGTTACATCTGCTTTAATGCCTGTAATTTTGGCTTGACCATTTGGTTGGTCACAAATTAAATCAGCATATTTAACAAGAGTTGCAGTGTATGCTGGATAACCAGGTTTTTGACGAAGAATATTTCCACCTTCACCTTCAATCCATTCCCAATCACACAATTGATGTAATGTAAATTTACTTGTATCAAGTAAGTACAATGTGTCGTCGGCAACAAAACGGTCAACCACCATAGGAATTCCTTCAAAGCTGATTGCTTTATGCCCGCTTTCAAGCATCATAACATCAACATTACGTCTATAGCATGCAAGATATTGAAGATATGCACGTCTAACTCCCGCTCCACAAGAAATGAAATCTACATTTGAACTGCTGTTTTCTTCCAAAAAGTCAATTGCAGTTTGTAAAACATTATCACTTATTTCTTGTGAAGTTGTTGAAATATAAGGATTTAACCATTGATTTTCACTTCTACTTAAACCATAAATGTTTGCTGATGTATCAAAAATTGCACCAAGACCAGTGATTTCGTTGCCTTTGCTTCCTTGAACATAGAACACATCACCATCACTCATAGTTGTTTTTGTTTCAACAAATGTTACAGTTTTGTTTGCTCTGTCAACATATTTAATTCTGATTCCAGTGTTTGCTGTGATCACACCAGCAGAAGAATAAACATCAACAACCATTCCTTCAATCAAATTTTTAACGTTATCAACAGTGACAACACTTCCAGAATGATTTTCAACTGTTGCAACAGCTCCAGTTCCATCACCATAAAGCATACGGCTAAGATTGAATTTTGAAGAGTTTAAAAGCCCTTCCATTTCAGCAGATAATAAGTCAACAAATGCTCCATTATTGTTTGCACTTGCCCTAACTGCCTTGTCGCTAATTTCAAGATTACCATAAAGGTTTTTCAAAGTTGTTTTAAGTTGAACATAGTTGTTTCCATTTGCAGTTGGAAGAGCACCAGTTTCACTTCCAGCGCCAATACCACCATTGATTCCAATTGGTGCAACTTTGATGATTTGTCTGCCATAAACATCACTTGATGATTGTTTAATTTTGGCAAACAACGGATTTGTTTTTGTGTTAAGCACATTGCTAACAGCAGATAAATAAGCGTCTTTTAACGCGTTTTGTGCAGAATTTAAATCTATCACGTTTCACACTCCTTTTTTAATTTTTATTTTTGTTTGATAATTGATTTTGCCAATTTGCCAGCTTCTTGAATTGTTGTTGGCACTTTTGGCGGAGTGAGAGTTATATTTCCCGCACCACTTTCCACTTTGATTGGTGAACTTTGAGTGATTTTAGACAGGTAATCTTTAACGATTTTGTCTTTAATTTCTTGATTAGAGAAAATATAGTTGTTCAAAAATTCATCATCACGAGAATAATCCTCCGCGGTTTTGTAAGATTTTGCAATCATGCGAATTGCTTCTTCTTTTATATCCACGTCCTCGCCTGATTTTAAACTTTCTTTCAGCGCGCTACTGAAAGGTTTTGCAATTTCAAATTTACTTACAAATTCTTCAACTCTCTTTTCTTGCTCTGCTTGTTTATTTAACTCAAATTGAGTTTTTTCATTCTCACTTTCCAAGCTAGCAAGTTTTTGACTTTTCTTGGTAAATTCAGCTTGTAAATTGTTATATGCCTTCAACAAACTTTCAGCATCCTTAAATTTACCAAATGAATTGGAGCCCTTTTCTTGAATTTCAGGTTGTTCCAAATTTTCCATAATTAATTCTCCTTATTCTTCTATTTTTTGTTTACTCAACATCATCTTGTGTTCATCAATGTGTTTTATTAATTTCTCTTGAATTGCTTTTTTATTACTTTTCTTTTTAATTTCAGAACCAAGCAAAAATGCAATATGCTCATCAATATGAATTTGATGATCATCAATTGAAAGTGTTTCAATTTCGCCACTTTCTGCCAACAAATTTTCCTCTTTTGCTCTGTTAATTTGAAGAGCATTTAAGTCAACAGACTCTTCCCATAAACCGAACCCTAAAAGGTCCAAACATTTCTTTCTTGTGCTTTGACTAAATTTTCCATCTTCATCAAACATTAAACCTTCTTTAATTAAATCCATAAGCATGGTTCTTCTTTGCGCAAGAGTTTCGGCAATATTGCTCTCTGTGTCAAACACAACATCATCACTCGCAATTTCATTTTGGTCCCAATAATATTTTTGAATGTCTCCGCTTTCCCCTGCAATTTTTAAAAGTCTTGGAACAACTGCATATTGTTTATAAAGTCTTAAAATAAATTTAGCAACAGTTTTCACTGCAAGCTTTGTGCTGTCAACTGCTGTTGCAAGTCTAGAATTATCTTGTTCTGCCAAAAGTTGAAGTGCTGTTCCAGACATACTTGTATATTGCGCATAACTATCAGTCATCATATCGCTCACACCAGACACAGTTTTAAATTCAGAAAGCAATCTTTCTTCTTCCGTATTAAAATCTAATGTCTGCTTTGGGTTTTGCATTATTTCAGGAATTTTGCTACCTTGTCTATACACCAAAACTTTTCCTGGAGATAAACCTTCAATTTCAAGTTCTTCAGTGTCAACACTTCCATCTTCAACCGCAAGAACATTCATAACTGAACGATTGTAAAATTCATGTTTTCTATTTCTAACTGCATTATATGCTCGTTGAACTGGAATAAGCCTGTCCACCACACTAACTCCAAAGAAACTTCCAGGCATATAATTTGAAATTTGCTTTACGAATGGAAATGTTCTGTTATCTAATTCATCATTGATATATGGCAACTCACCATCATATAAAAGTTTACCACCAGCAACGATTGTCAATCTTCCACATGGATATTCTTTTGTTGGACGAATATATCTTTCAATCAAAACACAATGATTGTTAAGTTCAATGTTAGACACTTTGTTGATGTGAGCGTCATACCCAAGTCCACCCAAATTTCCAACATGACTATCAAGCGTAAAAGCATTAACTTTTTCACTATCAACAGTAACACCCCATTGAGATTTAATCACATCAACTTCAACCGCTTTTGCGTGAATTATGCTTTTAACATCTTCCATACGCTCGCAAGATAAATTGTCTGGGAAAATTTCAAACGGAGAAACAACTTGAACTTCAACGTCACCTTCTTTTATTTTTTTGCCATTTTCGTCTGTTGCAAGCATTCTTCCAGTGTCTGTGTTCCAAACAACCTTATAAAATACCGTTCCACAAATTTCACTCCAAGTTGTTGCCGTTTTTTCTATGTCAATTAAGTTAACTCTGTTTGCAACTGCATTTAAAATATCTTTGCTTAATTTCGCGCTTTCAATGTCTGCCTCATCACTGCTTGCTGGAACAACTGTAACGCTAGGAGTGTTTGAACAAATCTTTGAGATTCTTGTTTCAACAATCGGCGCAATGTGGTTAAACACTTCTTTTTCTTGCCAAAAATATCTTTTCTCATCTTCTCGAATTCCACCATTTGACGCAACATAACTATATTGATTTCCCATCATAAAGTTTATGTTTAGTTGCCACTGAGATTCCAAACTTCTTCGCTCTTCTCTTCTTTTAACGTAATCCGCCACCACTTCTTGCACAATTTTAACGTCTGATTTATTCATCTTTTCCTCCCTTTTTATAAATCGGCTTAATACCTTTTGGAACAATGTATTTTCCAATTTCTCCATATAGTTCATTTAAGCATCTTTCGCATAAATAAACACTTCCATCAAAAACAAATCTTTTGTTAACAATTTGGTATGAGCAAGTGTTATCACAACCACTTGCATCACATTTAATTTTTGTTTGGCTTTTTTCCACCAGCATTTTCGCTCTCCTTTAATTCTTTTAATAACCTTTGCTTTTCAACTTCCAACTCTTCATCTGTTAAACTGTTATAGTCTGTTTTAGCATTTGCAAATTGAGGATATATCAGTTTAAGTAAATCCACATTAGGAGGTAAATTTTTCTCACTAACTTTTTGTTTTGTGATTTTAAGTTTTCCCGTTTCTTCATCAACAGCGTATTCAGTGACAATTTCTTTTGTTGTCATCCCTTTTATGCACAATTTAAGTGCTTTTAATGTTTCAATATCTAATCCATTTTCTTTTATTTCACATCAACTCCTTATCTCCTAAATTTCAAATTTCGAATAAGTTTTTCTTTTTGCTGTTGAACAAGCGTTTTTTCTTCCTTAGGTTTCTTATTTTCTGGTCTACTCATAATGTAATATCTCAATTCATCCATGCTATGATCATCAACTTTCACAGGGCTTTCACCTTTTCCCCAGCGATAGCTCTTCATTTCTTTTATCATTTGTTTACACGTGTTGAAAATAAATAACTTACTTTCACCCAAAGCATTTTTTAAATATGATTTTACTCTTTGAATGCCTGAAAAAACATCTTTATTAACATTTGAATTTACAAGAATGTTATAATCATAAAATAAATCACTTACGCTCTTTCTTGCTGCCAATGTTGTTTGATTTGCTGCAGAATCAATAAGCCCCTCCAACATTCCGTTACTATTTCTATGCCAATGAAGTTCATTACTAATTTCATGAATTTTATTACTATGATATTCAATGTCTTTTTCTCTTTCATAATGTTCAGCAATAACGTAAACATTTCCATCATAATCAACTGCATACCAATGACATGAAAGTGGATTTTTAAGTCCTGGGTCAATGGATATCTTATCTTGCCATTCGTAAGGAATTTCAAATGGTTCAATAACATTTATTTGCTCATCAAATTCAGGATAGATTCTTCCACCTGCATCCATAAATTCGCCATATTGCCTTGATCTCAATTCATCTTGCGACATACTTGCTTTCATTGCATTTTTTGCTTCTTCACTAATATATGGATTATCATCCCATTGCATAAATTCATACCAAATATTGTCATCATTAAATCTGTTCATGTATATATCATCATAAACAAATGTCATACCTTTAAGCGGTGTCATGGTTGCAAAAATATCTCCATTTTTATCAAGCACACGCATCCGACATTCCGAATAAATATCATATGGCGGTTCCTCATCAAACCAAACATAATCAAGACTCGTTCCTTGAAACTTTTCTCGCCCTTGGTCGCAACTTTTAAAACCAATTTTGCTAGTTGAACCAAAAATATTTTTTACCAAGATATAGTCAATTACGCCATGAGAATAGTTATCTTTTCTGCCACTTAACATAACAACATCTTCAATCCAATCCGGATTTAAATAATTTAAAATTTTACTTTGCGCAACATCTCGCTGAACTTGAGTTGACAAACTAACAACCCAACCACTTGTTGCTTTTTTTATTTCCCTATATGGATGACACCCTCGTGCCATATAGACAACTTCAACCGCACCGCACTCGGTTTTACCACTTCTGTTTCCTCCAAACACCCATCTGTTCTTTTTTAAGCACTTATGGAACGCAACTTGCTTATGATGAATTTTCTCCCCTGTGTTATAAGTTAGAAGTTTGTTTTTTTCACGTCTTTCCTTTTGAATTCTTTCAATTTCTAATATATTTTCAACCACACTCATTTTGTCTGTTAATATACTCCAAAACTCGTTCAATTTTACCCAAACTTGTCAAAATTTTTAAAATTTTTTGTGTTAAAATTTAATTATGATTTTATTAATTTTATTAATCCTTTTTCAATCAACAAATGTGCCTGTGTATGCTGCCGACACAAACACCTATTATGCTCGTGTTTTGTTTGAACAAGTTTATCTTTACAAAACACCCATTGAAGACAATAGTCTTTCAAACATACATTTTGAACTTCCAAAAACTTACTTTGTGGAACTTATTGGAAAAGAAAATAATTTTTATAAAGCAAAATATTTGGACTTTTATGGTTACGTAAAAAAAGATAGTGTGCAAGCTGTAGCAAACGCACCTATCAATCCTTTTTTAACAAATATTAACTTTCGTGTTTATGCAAGTTTAAGCGAAACAATGTGGTCAACAGCATCAACACAAAACAATTCTTCAATCATCACGCAAATCCCACACTTAACAAACAATCTGACATTCATTGGAAAAATCAACGGCGAATGTTTAATTGAAAACCGAACTAACATTTGGTATTTCTGTAAGTATACTTTAGATAAAGAATATTATGGTTATGTATATAGTGATTTTTGCGACGAAATGACTACAATTTCAAACAATATCGAAGAATTGGAATATATCAGCAATCCAACATTCGAAGTTGTTGTTCCACCAACAAAAACAATCCCGCAAAACAGCAACGCCGTTGGAATTGTTATTGGAATTTTGTCAATTCCTGTCTTAATTTTCGTGTTCATGATAATGAAAGGAACTCGAATTTTAAACAGTGAACGAACACACAAAAAAGAAGTTGTTGATTACTAACATTCAACTGCTTTACATTTAAAAGCTAATCTTCTTTCTCTAACATCGTGTTTTATGTCTTGAATCCAATCTTCACTATTCATAATAGAAACTAACTTATTATAATATTTCGAGTTGTTCAAAGCATCAGCTAAATTTTCAAAAGCGCGTTCGATTCTTCTGAAAGCAGTTCTTTGCTTGAGTTCCAAAATCCCACAAATCTCATTCATTTGCAAGTTATAGTTAATCTTGATAAATAGAATCTTTTTATCTTTTTCATTCAAAGTCTTAATTGCCTTATCAAGAATAATTTTTAAGTTGATTAGTTGATTTTTTCTAGTCATTAGTTCTATAATATTATTACATACATCAAGCGAACCATAATCAGCTGTGCATGGCCCAAAATAAAAAGCATGGTTTTGAATAAATTTATCAATTGCCACACATTTTTTGTTTAACATCCTATAAATCCTAATCAGTGTTTCACTGTCATATATATCAATCATTACTCTCCCCTATTTACACGAAAAGTATAAATGAAGAAATGTCGAAAAGTCAAGTATATGTGTCATTTTTTTACAAAAATACTGCCAAAATACACCAAAATTCTTTAGTTTTTTCGTTTTATCTCGAACATTTGTTCTATTTTGTATAGAATTGGTGAGGGTTTTAATCTTTTAAAAATTTGTATGAAGTATAAAAAAAGACCTTGTATGGTCTAATTTTTTATTTATTCGTTAATAAGTTTTGAAATTGAAACTTCATAAGCAGTTTTTGTTATTGGTAAAGATGAATTCTCCAAAATCTTTGTATATTCCCTACTTTGAATTCTTCCAATGATTTTAAGGTTTGTTGGAACTCCCATTTGACTTACAATTTGAGCATTATTACCCCAAGCAATGCAAGGAATATAGTCTGATTTATTAAAGTTTCTATTAACAGCCAAAAGAACGTCGCATATTTCTCTTGAAAAGGGTGTTGTTCTATAAATCACTGGTTTACAAACAAAACCATTAAGTTCAATCACGTTCGGATTTGCCTCACTATCCCATTCGCAAATTTCTTTAACAAACACAGATAGAATCAGTTTCCTTTTTTCGTTTTCAAGTTTATTAAAACTCCTAAACTGACCACGCATAGCAAGGTTGTTGCCTTGTTTAATGTTATAAAAGTCTATTAATCGTTTTGAAATTATAATTGGAATAATGTCATTTTGCCCGCTTAAACGAGCCACAGATAAATTAAAACCATAAAATTCTTCGTCTTTAACGATATGGTTAAATTCTGGAACTGTTTCAACAATTCCTTGTAAATATACTTTGTTGTTAGCAATTTCGCTATTCATTAGTTTCTCCTTTCTTTATTTGGACTCCAAGGTTATCAATTGTGAAATCTTCATAATATATCATTTCACCAATAGAAACAACCTTAGTTTCTCTGCATTTAAAATATTCAAGTACCATTTTTAAACCATCAATAATGTTATCTGAGTTATTGTGAAACAGAACAATACTTCCTTTTTTCGCCCTTGATGTAACACGACCTGCGATTTGACCTGCAGATAACCCTTTCCAATCAAGACTATCAACATCCCATTCAATACAGCTTAACCCCAATTCATCACAAACTTCGATTAAGGTGTTGTCATAATATCCATATGGAGGACGAAAAAGTTTAGGTGTAAAACTTGTCAATTCTTCAATAAGCTTAATGTTTGTTATAAGTTCTTCTCTCACTTCATTTCTTTTTAGTTTTGTCATATCTGGATGAGTGTTAGAATGAATTCCAATCTCAAAACCACGATTGTATATTTCTTTAACCATGTCTGGATATTTCTCTATCCAAAATCCAACCAAAAAGAAAGTTGCTTTCACGTTATAGTCTTCGCAAATTGTCATGATTTCTTGAGTTTTGTCTGCACCCCAAGCCGCATCAAAAGAAATTGCAACTTTATTTTCGTCTGTTTTCACAGAATATATTGGCAATTTCTTACCCGTTGTGAAATAAACCGCGCCAACATTAACAACAGATGAATTTAATGAAAATGCTGTGAAAAAAATTAACAAAACCGCAAGAAATGCAAGTGTTGTCTTTTTTAAAATGAATACTTTCATAGATATCTACCACCCCAGTCTATCACAATAAACGCAAGAAATTAACTAAATATGACACATAAAACATGCAATTATTGAAAGAAAAAAGAGTTTCGTTGTTTTATTTGTCGAAACCCTTAATTTTGTTTAAAAATATTTTAAATCTATAAACATTTTTTAATATGTTCCAATGCATTTTTTTCTAGTCTACTAACTTGAGCTTGAGAGATTCCAACTTGGGAACTTACCTCCATTTGCGTTTTTCCAACAAAATATCTAAGATTTAAAATTTCTCGTTCTCTTTCGTCTAAATGTTTTATTGCATCTAATAAATCTGTGTGGTCAATCCATTTATCAACTGAATGTTCTGTGTCGGCAATGTGTTCGTCAAGTCGCATTTCTTCGTCACCATCTGTTTTTATAGAATCATCAAGTGATAATGGCGTTGAAATTGCATCAATCGCATCGTAAACTTCTCGAATTGTTATGTTTAAATCAGTTGCAACTTCTTCCAATCCCACCTCGTCACTTCTATCTCGTTGTAATTTCTCCTTGCTTTTCAAAACCATGTAAGCAGTGTCCCTAATACTCCTTGAAACTCTCAAAGCTGAACTATCTCGCAAGAATCTTTTTATTTCACCAATAATCATTGGAACTGCATATGTTGAAAATTGAACATTTAGTGTTGTGTCGAAATTGTCAATTGCCTTTAAAAGTCCAACGCACCCAACTTGAAAAATGTCATCCATATTTTCTTTGCTTGAAACAAAACGTTGTGCCACAGACAACACTAAACGCATATTACAGTAAATGTAATAGTCCTTTGCCACTTCGTCACCACTCTTAATTCTTTGCATTAAATTGTTTGCTTCTATATGTGTCAGTTTTGGCAAACTGCTTGTGTCTATTCCACAAATATAAACTCTTCTTGCCATAATTTTCACCTCTTAATTATTGTGTCTTAAGAAATTAAACTTATTCAATAAAAAATAAATTAGCAAAAAAATATTAAATTAAGACAAAAACAATAAAAAACAGAAATTTATTTACCATAAAAAATTATTTTTTATATTGTATAATTTTTTCATGGAAATTTATATTGAAAGTTTTATTATACAAAATATTTTAATTAATTTTTGTTTACTCAAATTAGTTTATCTAACAACAAAATCAAAAACAAAATTTTTTTCTCTATTATTATCAAGCATTATAGGAACAATTCCCAGTGTTTTTATTGTTATGTTTTTAAATAATATCATAATAATAAATTTATGCAAACTCTTAACTTCTTTCTCAATGATATTCATTGCATTTAAGCAAACAAAAAAGCAGTTTGCTTTTAACATAATTTTATTATTTATTTATACATATGCTTTTGGAGGAATAATCACGAGTTTAAGTTCAAGTGTTTATTACACCTCATTTGGTGCAATTATGACGAGTAAATTCAGCCTTGAACTTATTTGTTTAATTTTAATCATTTTCACTTACATTTTCGAACTTGTTGTTAAACATATAAAATTTAAAATTTCAACAAATAATTTAATTTATAACTTAACCCTTACTAAAGGTAAAAAATCGATAAATATAAATGCATACATGGACACTGGCAATTTCATTAATCATAACGGTAAACCTGTTTTGATATTAGATTTAGAAGCATTTTTAAAATTAACTAATTCAAATCTAATCAAATTTTACACTTCTAAAACCGAGTTAATTCAAACAAAAACAATTAACGGAAACAACTCTTTAAAAATCTTTGAAATTGACGAAATTAAATTTAAAATTAATAAAAAAATAATTCAACTAAAAAATCAAATTGTTGCAATTAATTCAAATAATTGTTTTAAAAATACAAATTATCAAGCATTATTATCGCCTTTGTTTTTGTAGAAAAACAAAATTATCGCCTTTGTTTTTGTAGAAAAACAAAATTACCGCCTTTGTTTTTGTAGAAAAACAAAATTACCGCCTTTGTTTTTGTAGAAAAACAAAATTATCACCGGTATTTTTATAAAATAATAATTACATAAAATCTATTAAATTAAAGGAGCAAAAAATGAAAAAATTAGCTAAAAACATTATGATTAAAATAAAAAATATAGTTAATAAAATTATTAATAAAATATTTAAAAAAGATTTTTTATCACCAGATAGCATTGTCAATTACATGTTCACTGCCGAAAGTCTTCCCGAACCTTTACCCATTGAAACAGAATCAGAACTTGTTAAAGATTTTCAGGACAATAAAAACTTATCTGCAAAATCAAAGCTAATTGAACACAATCTTCGCCTTGTTATGTATATTGCAAAGCGATTCGAAAGTAACAAACTCGATATGCAAGATTTAGTTTCAGTTGGCTCTATTGGTTTAATTAAAGCGGTTGATAGTTACAAGTTAGATAAAAATATTAAACTTGCAACTTACGCGAGCCGTTGTATTGAAAATGAAATTTTAATGTTTCTTAGAAAAGCAAACAAATCTATCAACGACCTTAGCCTTGATGATGGACTAATTAACGACGAAGAAGGAAACAGCCTAACTCTTGGCGAAATGATTCCTGATGAAAAACTAGTCTATGATGAGGTTGAACTAAAAGACCAAAAATCTTTTTTAATACAAACAATCGATAAACTTAACAAGCGTGAAAAAATTATCATGTGTATGCGTTACGGCTTAAACGGGTATGATGAACTCACCCAAAAAGAAGTTGCCGACATCATGAATATTTCTCAAAGTTACATATCGCGTCTTGAGAAAAAGATCTTACACAAACTCAAAATTGAAATGAATAATAATATGTAAAAAAGTGAACCATTGTTCACCTTTAAATTTCAATATTTTGATTAACTTTTTTTAAATCATCTAAAAGATTTTTCAACAATGGTTGCTTGATTAAATCTATCATTTCATCAATCTTTTTCCTTGTTAATGTGCGTTGAATTTTCTCTCTATAATACAACAATTTTTTAATTGTTTCATTATCTCCATGATAAGGTTTACCCGCATAAAGATTTAAATATATACTTTTGTCTTCGCTTCTTCTTGCTTCATCACGAACAACACAATCAATTTCATGACGTGTGATTAATCTTTCACTTAAAAAACGCTCACTAGAATCTGTTTTTTTAAATTTAATTCTATCATCAACTGATTGCTCTGCCCCTTTACAAGATGAATTTTTGAAGTCTGTTAAATATTCCGCGCTAAGCAAACTAATTAATTGCCCTTCATTTTCTTGATCGAGATTTCTAACAATTGCAAAAGCAATATTAGCAGGTAAAACTTTAAGCATATCAATTAATTCCTCAGCTGACAATCGACAACGCTTAATCTCATCACAAACTTCATCAAACAAAGCTCTTGTAACTTCATCCGAAGCAAATTCTTTAATCATCCCTTCCTTAAATTTTTCTTTATAATCTTTCCCAAATTCTCTTTCTAAATCTAACATTGTCATAAATATATAATAACATAATTTCACAAATTGTCAATCTTATAAGAAAAAAACACACTAAAAGTGTGCTTAATCAACCTCATACTCTTCATCGGCGGTGTCAATGTCATCCCATGTTGCTGAATACAACAATAAATCATCATATGAAATTGGTGTTTCTTTTTTGTATATTTCATTACCATTTAAATATTTAGTTGTCATTATGAAAAATTTATCATCTCTTTTCTCAACAAAAACCTGATAATCAATTTCAACACCATTCATTTCCGTTTTAACATGCTCAAGTTTACCATCTTTAAGTTCATAATCAAATCTCAATTTAGCAACACCTTTAACGTTTGAGTAGGTTAAAGAAAATATAAACCATTGATTCATATCACCGAAATCTATATCAAATTCTTCTTCAATTTCATCATCAAATTCATCAGAAAATTCTTCCTCATAAAGTGGATACATACGTATTGCAACATCTAAATACTTATTATATTGCGTGTAATCAAACTCTAACATTTCATCTTCAAAACCAAGATTTGCTTGAAAGTCCTTAGCAAAACCTTTAAATTCATCTTCATTTTTCAATTTATTTATCACTGCATCAGGCATTATTGACAAAACTTCTTTATATTTCTTTGCAAGTTTAACGTCTGCAATCTCAATTAAATCTAATATCTTATTATATTTGTCTGCAAAAAATTTAAATTTTTCTTCCATAATTATACCTTTTAAACGTCAAAATCTGCATCAAATTCAATTTCCCAATCGTCACCACATTTTTCTTCAGTTTCAAAATATTGAGTTAGTTCATCAAATGTAAGCTGAGTTGTTCTTGAATAAATTTGCATACCTCTAAATGATTTTATATATTCTAAATATGGTCCAAAATCATTATAATTTAAATAAACTTCCCACGATATGTCAACATTTATTTCATTTGGTTTGTCATTTGTTCCAATAAAATCATATTTACCATCTTTCTCAACATAATAGAACTTTAAATCTTCTTTCTTGTTTTTTGTGTTTCTAACTTTTAAAGAAAAAATCTTCTTTGGAGATAAATCTTCATCATGCAATCTATGTATATAAACTTCAGATCTTAAATATTTGTTTTTCCTTATAAAATCAAGGCTAACAGCATTTTCATATCTCATAAAATCAACAGTGAATTGACTATTTCCAGTTTCAAAATCTTTAGACTCTGAAACAGCATCTAAAACATTACTTGGCACCATAGACATATATTTTTTATATTTCTCACAAACTTCATCATCACCAAGCTCAATCAAATCCAAAATCTTATCAAACCCTTTGGTGAATACTTTAAAATCTTCTTCCATATCATCAATCCTTTACATAGAAGATTATATCACAAAATCACAACTTGTCAATAGCAACAAAAAAATCTTAGATTTTACTCTAAGATTGTATTGTAAAATTATCTTCAGATGTATATGCGTTTGTATTTTCAATTTTTGAAGTTCTATCTAAATTTGTTAATTTTATGTTATTTATCACAAGTTTTTCCAAATCCACTTTAACATCATTGACAATTGCTTCTTTATCTTTTAACAATTTGGCAATTTCATTGTCGTTTATTTTAGCTTTCTTAGCGAAAATTTTTGCAAGTGGATATGAAATTCCAAGCGGAACAAAAACACCCAAAACAGGCATAAGAACTTGCACCACAAATGGCAAACCACTAAAACCAGCAAGAATTGCTAATCCCATAGCTGTACCAACTGCAATAAATGTTAATATTATAGCAATTATATTCCAAGTTTTTTCCAATCGCCTATTTTTCTTTTTTCTGTCTGAAATTTCTTCATCAATCAATTTAAGCATTCTCATTCTGTTTTCATCTTTTGCAAGTTCTTTTTGTTTAGCTTCTTCAATTTGCCTTGCAACAGTATTTTTAATGATTACTTCTTTTGCTTGTTGCATTTCCAAAAGAAGTTTTTCTTCTTCCGCTTCACTTAATTTTCTTTCTTGCAATCTTTTAATAAGTTCTTCAATCATAATCTCTCCTACATTCACATTATAACACACACCAATATTTTGTCAAGAAAAATGAAAAATCTCGGAGGTTTAATCTGAAATTTTATAATGTATTAATATCTTGTGTAAAGATTGAATTAAATTCTTCTTCACTCATTTTTCTAATCTCTTCAACAGTATCATAATCATAACTTCTTGGTTTTTGTATCCATTCTCTAAAAACAGTTAAATAACCTTCTTTTTCTGTTTTTGCTATACAATAATCATACATTTTTCGTTGTTTCGTTTTCACATCTTCAACTTCAAAGAATATCAAACAATCACTATCTACTCTATCAGTTAACTCAAAGTAAAGTCGAGTTACAATATTTTCTAAATCCCTATCAAAAACTTTTAAATGAAATATTAAGTTATCTTTCTTTACAGTTATATGCATATAATCTGTGCTATAATTTAATACTTGCCAATTTCTATTACCATTTTTAGTTTTAGAAAAATTAAATTCTTCAAAATTGCATTGATTTAAATCTTCTAACATTTCTTTATATTTACCACTCATTCTTTTAAGCATTGAATCCCAACACTTTTTAGCTTTTCCATACTTTAAAAATTGTTCTAATATTAATTTATATTTTTCAACTTGTTGCATAATTTATTCCTTTTTCTTATTATACAATAAAATCTCAATAAGTCAATAATTAAAAATAAAAAATCTCGGTTGTTTAATCCGAGATTAGTTCTTTGTTTTCATCAACTACTAACACTTTCATATCCTCATCAGTTAATTTATATACAGTATTACTTATAAACATTTCTTGTTCCAAATCTTCAACAGATTCATCACAAATTAAATAATAAGAATTTTTTGTTTTAACAAAATCAAACATATAAAGTTTATTAACATTTTCTGCTTCAAAATTTTCAACATATTCTTTATTTAAAGCCGGATTAGAAAATTCAAATATAATTATATGATAGGGATCAATATTTGCACCTATCACGTCTTCTAAATTATTAATGGTAAGAGTTTTGATTTTTTCTTTATCTGGCAATTCAACATGCAAACAAAGATCACTTTCTTTGAAATTTAATACATACAACTTTTTTATATCTAAATCAAAATCTGTAACAATATCATCACAAACTGCGTTGATTTCAAAAGATAAACCTTTTGTTAAGGATTTAAAACCAAAATTTTGAGTTTCTCTTAGTTTATGTTTGACCAAAACAGGAATCTTTCTCATTTGCTCTTTAAAATCTTTTTCAAAGTTTGAATTAAGCTTCATTCCAAGTTTAATTAAATAATCTATTTTTTCGTTAAATAACATAAATACTCCTTAACTATTATATATCACACAGCAAAAATTTTGTCAAGAAAACAAAAAAAGAACACAGGGGTTAGCTGTGTTCTTTTTGTATTTATATCCTAACTTAAAGGTACTTGAGTTTCTTGTGAATTTTTATTTTATTTAAGAGTGTTCATTCACTCTATACACTTCATGAATTTGTAAACAAATTCAAGTCGACTTTAAAGATATACTCTTTAAAAGGAGGTGATCCAGCCGCACCTTCCGATACGGCTACCTTGTTACGACTTCACCCCAGTCACCAGTTTTACCTTCGGCAGCTGCCTCCCTTGCGGGTTAGCTCACTGACTTCGGGTACCCCCGGCTCCCATGGCGTGACGGGCAGTGTGTACAAGACCCGGGAACGCATTCACCCCGACATGCTGATTCGGGATTACTAGCAACTCCGTCTTCGTGAGGGCGGGTTGCAGCCCTCAGTCTGAACTGGGCCCATCTTTTTGAGATTTGCTCCACCTTGCGATATTGCGTCTCTTTGTAATGGGCATTGTAGCACGTGTGTGGCCCTAGGCGTAAGAGGCATGATGATTTGACATCATCCCCACCTTCCTCCGTATTATCTACGGCAGTCCCACTAGAGTTCTCAACTGAATGTTAGTAACTAGTGGCAGGGGTTGCGCTCGTTGCGGGACTTAACCCAACATCTCACGACACGAGCTGACGACAACCATGCACCATCTGTATGGATGTTATATTGCTATAACTTCACCGCTTTCACGGCTATGCATCCTATGTCAAGCCTAGGTAAGGTTTTTCGCGTAGCGTCGAATTAAACCACATGCTCCGCTGCTTGTGCGGGTCCCCGTCAATTCCTTTGAGTTTTAAACTTGCGTTCGTACTCCCCAGGCGGTATACTTATCGCGTTAGCTACGACCCTGACTTTGTCGATAAAGCCATAGTCTAGTATACATCGTTTAGGGCGTGGACTACCAGGGTATCTAATCCTGTTTGCTCCCCACGCTTTCGTGCCTCAGCGTCAGTTACGTCCCAGTTGACCGCCTTCGCCACCGGTCTTCTTACTAATATCTACGCATTCTACCGCTACACTAGTAATTCCGTCAACCTCTTCCGCACTCAAGTAATCCAGTATCTGATGCAGTTCCATGGTTAAGCCACGGGATTTCACATCAGACTTAAAAAACCGCCTACGCACCCTTTACGCCCAGTTATTCCGGACAACGCTTGCTTCCTACGTCTTACCGCGGCTGCTGGCACGTAGTTAGCCGAAGCTTTCTATTAGAGTACCGTCACTATCTTCTTCCTCTAATACAGAAGTTTACAATCCGAGGACCTTCATCCTTCACGCGGCGTTGCTGGGTCAGAGTTGCCTCCATTGCCCAATATTCCTAACTGCTGCCTCCCGTAGGAGTCTGGACCGTATCTCAGTTCCAGTGTGGCCGATCATCCTCTCAGATCGGCTAATCATCGTCGGCTTGGTGGGCCGTTACCTCACCAACTACCTAATGATACGCGAGCTCATCTCTATCCGATAAATCTTTCACCCCTAGAACTTGTGTTCCTGTGGTCCTATGCGGTATTAGCAGTCGTTTCCAACTGTTGTCCCCCAGAAAGAGGTAGATTACTCACGCGTTACTCACCCGTCCGCCACTAAGGGTAAGTTCTCCACTGAATATACCATATAGATATACTCAGTGGAAAACCTAACCTCCGTTCGACTTGCATGTTTAAAGCACGCCGCCAGCGTTTGTCCTGAGCCAGGATCAAACTCTACAAAAAATGGTATTATAAATATCTTTCGATAAATAATAATCTTTGTAAATAACCTTGCTCAAATTGCTTGGCTTATTTTCGTTGTTCAAAAAACTTGGAATTGATAAGAACTATTCTTCACAATTGCTTGTTCAAATTCTTACCATAGTACCTATTAAGATATAAATTGTTCTCACGAACTTAACGTTCGGCACTTGCTTATTACATCAAGTGCATTATGAATATAACACATCTTGAATTAATTGTCAACACTTTTTTCAAACTTTTTTTAAAATTTTTAAATTTTTTTTAAAATTGTTTTTCTTAAGGTGTTCACACCGCAAGTGTTTGTATATTAACATAAAGAAAAATTTGTGTCAACACTTTTTTTAAACTTTTTTTATTTTTTTTAATTTTTTTTTATAAAATCATAAATTTGTGCAAAATTTAGTCGAAAAACACCCCTAAACACGGTTTTAAATCCATTTAAGGCATAAAAAACACACCTATTTGATGTGTTTTTGTTTTAATTTTTTATTAAAGGTGAGGAACCAAATCCAAACAATAGTCAATAAATTGGTCGATTGTCATATGCTTCAAGGCAACTTTTTCTGTTGTTGAATCACTATCATGATCAACTTCAACAGATAATTTAACCAAATCGCTGGAATCAACAGTTATAATTCCTTTTTCAATTAATGTGTTAATGCTGGTTTCTGAGACTGCAGATTCAATCGCATTTGGCATTTCATCTATTGTTGGATCAGTTGTAATGAGCGACAATACACCTTCTGATCTTTCTTTCGCACTGAAGATTTGAGAAAATTTTAAATTGTTGATTAAAGAGTCCATTCCTTCAACGGTTGTGTCGGAAATTGCTTTAAGAATATGAGCAACTTCTTCTCCAGAGTCGTAAACATTGTCATTGTCAATATCATTATAATACTCTTGTGAAGTTTCATCTAACTTAATATTTAATTCAAGAATGTCCGCCACCCTAACAGTTTTAATTACAGATTCAAGTTCATTAACAGTTGTGTTTGCTTTGTCGACATTATTTAAGAACTTTGGCAGTTTAACACCATATGAATGTTCCAAATCATAAAGAGTTGTTTGTTCTCCTAAATTCTTAGTGAAATCAGAAAGAGCATTTGTTAATGGTAAATACCAAAGAGGAATTCTAACTTCTCCATCAGTTATAAATTCAACATTTCCTTTGGTTGTGATTGTTGTTTTTTCTTCGTTTACAACATATTCAAAGTTTACAGGTTCCGTGTAAGATGATCCTGTGTGTTTTTTATATAATTTACCATCAGTTGAATTAAAATAGTAAATATTTTCTTTATCCAAAATATCTCCCATTTTTTCTTGAAGGTTCATTCCATTAACATTTCTTAATTCATTCGCTGAAATGTTTGCAAATTTTTTCTCTACTGCATTTGATAAATCATCTATTGCGACTTCCTTTAAATCTGTTATATCGATTCCAAAGAAGTCATCATTGATTTTAATACCAAACTCTTCGTTTAAATCATTTAATGTGTAAGAATCGGTGTTATTTTTCAAATCAATAACAGAAGATACAAATCCTTTAACTGTTTTCTTATTAAGTTCATCACTTCCTAAATCAATATTTGTTTTAAAGGTTTTGTTTATCCATGCTGGCGAAACTTTAAAATAGACGAAACATCCAAGTCCAGCAATCAACGCCAAACATAACATAAATCCAAAAAAACTACCACCAAAAAATGCTCCAACTTTTCCCCTAGAACTTCTTCTTGACATACAATCCTCCTACACTTTTATTATGACACAAATAAAATTAAAAGAAAACAAAAACATGACAATAAAATGTATTTTATTATTATAATTTATATGTTTATTAAGAAATATGGTTTATTACAATATTATAATTGTGCATCCAGGATTTAGATGATATAGTTCACTGTCAGCCAACAAATCAGGGCAATAATTGATTGCAATCTTCTTAACCACATTTTTATCAGTCCATTTATCACAACAAGTAAAGTCTTCAATAACTTTTCTATTTTTTAAATCTTGACATTTTTTTAAGAACTCTTGCTTGATTGCTCCACCAACACCATGACTACCATATCCATGAATAACTTTCATAACTTTAAAGCCACCCTTTTTATAAGCTTCAACCTCAACCAAGAATTGTGCTATTGCAACTTTAACTGTTTGCTTTTCACTTTTTATGTCTATTGTTATTAATTGCACTTTAATTCTCCTTTTATATTATGAACAATAGACGCAAGTTGCATAGCTTCTTATGTCTATTGTTATTAATTGCATAATTCTCCTTTTAATTTGATTTATTGCTTGCATAATATAAGCAAATTTAAAGAGATGTTATAACGAACTTGTTTCGATATTTTAATTCTCCTTTTAATTTTATTTACAATAGACATCTAGTTACAAGTTTACAAAGTATCTTCTATCTATTATTATCACTACACTTTAACTCTCATGTTACCAATGTTTAAGATATAAAAACATTTGATTTCTTTATTTTTTTTCTGATAATTATCTTATAACAATATTATATATTATTTAATAAGTATATGCAAATAAAAAAGACTGTTTGCAGTCTTTTTATAACTTACTTTTAGATTTATACTTATTAATTAATTCTTCAAGTTCACACGCTTGTTTAAACACTTCACTTAAAACTTCTTCAGGAGTTTCATTGTTGTGGTAAACCATTAATGTTTCGTAATCTAGATTTAATGGATAATCAATTTTAGCAAGCTTTTTTGCAATTTCATCCCAATTGATGTTTCCATATTTATTCAGCGTATGCATATCCAATGACTGCTTTTTAAAATTTAAATCTTTCAAATCTTTATCTGTTGGATTTGGTCCAAGATTATCGTGCAAATGAAGAGTAATAAGTTTGTTTCCATATTTAGTTAAATAATCCACTTGCGGATCAAACGCATGATTATGCCCACTGTCGTAACAGAATTTTAAATAATCACTTTTAACATTTTCAAAAGTTTTCATAAAACAATGATTGTTTCCAATATTTTCGACTGCAAGCGGGATTTTAACCTTTTCGCAAACTTTCAAAACTCTTTTTATTCTTTCATAACCAATTTCATTTGGTTCACCCTTTAAATGTACAACAACACAAGTGAATCCATATTTCTTTGCTGTTTTAACATCTTTAACTAATGTTTTTTCCAAACGTTTTCCTGTTTGATTATCATGCCAAAAATGTGGCAGTTCGTCTCTTTTATATTGCATATGTAAAGAAGATAGTTCCAAACCGTATTTTTTGAATAATTTGATTTGTTGTTTTATTGTTCCATTGTTTTTTGCCATGTTTGGATCAGCATTTGTAATCACACAATCAAATCCAGCATCTTTAATTGCCTTAACTTGCTCTTCAAGATTATCATAAACATATCCAAAATGAAAGCATATTCCTTTCTTCATCTTTTCTCCTTTTTAAGAAACAAACATATTATCTTCACTTGACCCATTTTGCATTTTGATAATTTCTTTTAAAACATCCAACGTAACTCTTTTTCTACCCTTTAATGTTACATGTTTATCAACATAATCCATTGCATTATGTACTTTTTTATAGGTTTGCCATTTGATTGAAATTCCATCAAACAATTGATCAATTTTTTCGTTGTTGTTCTGAGAAAAAACTAAAATTTCTTTTTTCTCTTTTCTGTTTAAATTCTTAATAAAAGGTTCCCAAACCTTTTCGCTTTCATAAATTTCTTGACGAAATTTTTCAATTTCATGAGCCAACTTTTCCATGGTTATTAATTTCTTGTCAATGTCTCTGAAAATTTCTTTTGATTTAAGTTTTTGATAACATCTTCTTTTGTGAATTGAAATAAGTTTGCGTTCAATCACAAGAACATTATAAATCAACGTTCCATATACCTCTAAGTTATCTGAATTGTCTTCAACATTAATTAATAGAACGTTTAGATAATGTTGTTTAATTTCTTTTAATTCTTGATAAACTTTCTTTATTTCAGTCAATTCATCACTTGAAATCACGCTTGAAACATCATCCTTCCTAAGTTTTGGAATTATGGAAGGATAAATCTTTGTTGAAAAATTGTTCGTTGAAACAATCTTTTGAATAGAAACATTTTGCGCAACTTTCATAGGAAATTCCCCTTATTTCTACAAATATTTTATCATAGATAAAATTTCATGTCAACAAACTATAATTAACAAAAAGAAAAAACAGCATTTGTTATGCTGTTTTTTTCTTCGTTTTCTTATTCTCAAACTTTGAAATCTCTGGATTTGCTTTTTTATTTATGAAGTCTGCCGTGATGTTGATTTTCTTAATATCTTCTTCAAAGTGACAAGAATACATAACATCAAGCATTCTTTCTTCCAAAATTGTTCTAAGCCCTCGAGCACCTGTTTTAAGTTCAATTGCCTTTTTTGCAACTGCTTTAACTGCTTCTTCATCAAATGTTAAATCAATTCCATCCATTTTAAACATTTGAATATATTGTTTTGTTATCGCATTTTTTGGTTTAACCAAGATATTAACCAAAGCCTCTTCGTCAAGGTTATCAAGAGTTGTAACAATTGGAAGACGACCAACAAACTCAGGAATCATTCCATATTTAATAAGATCTTGCGGCTGAATATCTTCAAAGCGATTAACAACGTTTTGTTCAACCTTATTTTTAACATCAGCACCAAAGCCAAGAGTTGATGCGCCTTTTCTTTCACTTATAATTTTATCAAGCCCAACAAATGCTCCACCGCAAATAAACAAAATATTTGTTGTGTCAATCTTAATGTTTTCTTGTTGAGGATGTTTTCTTCCGCCTTGTGGTGGAACTGACGCAATTGTTCCTTCTAAGATTTTTAGCAACGCTTGTTGAACACCTTCGCCACTAACATCTCGTGTGATTGAAACGTTTTGAGTTTTTCTTGCAATTTTATCAATTTCATCAATATATATTATTCCGCGTTGTGCTTTTTCAATGTCATAATCCGCATTTTGAATAAGTTTAAGTAGTATGTTTTCAACGTCATCACCAACATAACCCGCTTCAGTAAGTGCCGTTGCATCACTTGACGCAAATGGAACTTTCAAAACTTTTGCTAAAGTTTTTGCAAGCAATGTTTTTCCGCTACCTGTTGGACCAACCAACAAAACATTTGATTTTTCAAGTTCAACTTCATCTTGGTTGTTTTCTTTTTTTATCATGTTGTAGTTGATACGTTTATAATGATTATATACTGAAACCGCCAAAATCTTTTTAACTTCATCTTGCCCAACAACAAAATCATCAAGTTTTTGCTTAATTTCTTGTGGTTTCATCAACTCAATTCGATTGTCGTTTTCACTTTCTTTTGTTTTGTTGTTAAAGTCCATTAAATCACGGCAAATATTTAAACAATCCTTGCAAATGAAACAATCACCTTCTGGATTGCTAATGATGTCTGTTAATTCTCTTGCAGGACGCCCGCAAAATGAACAAATTGTGTCTATTTCTCTCAAAATTCTCCCCTTTTAATTTTATATTCTCCCCACTTGTCATCCTGAGCGTAGTCGAAGGATCCCCTAAACATTGCTACATTTTCTGATTTGGGGATGTTTCGACTACATTACATTACGCTCAACATGACATTATGACTTTCCGCCAAGCGTAGCACATGGAGCGAATCTCATATAAAAATGCAGGACAAATTGCCCTGCACTTAATTAGCGTTTGCTAAAAATTTTGTCTACAAGGCCATATTTAACTGCTTGTTTAGCATCTAAAAAGTTATCTCTATCTGTGTCTTTTGTGATAGTTTCAACATCTTTGCCTGTGTTTTCAGCCAAAATTTTATTTAATGTTTCTCTTGTCTTTTCAATATGACGAGCATGAAGCAAAATGTCACTTGCTTGACCTTGAGTTCCCCCCAAAGGTTGATGAATCATAACTTCAGAGTGTGGCAAGCAAACTCTTTTACCTTTAGTTCCGCTAGAAAGGATTACTGCTGCCATACTTGCTGCCATACCAATACAAATTGTTGAAACATCACATTTAATGTATTGCATAGTGTCATAGATTGCCATTCCAGCACTCACACTTCCACCTGGACTGTTAATATACATAAAAATGTCTTTATCTGGATTTTTACCTTCCAAGAAAATAAGTTGAGCAACGATTGTGTTAGCCATTTGGTCGTTAATTTCACCAGATAAGAAAATAATTCTATCTTCTAATAATCTAGAATAAATATCATAGCTTCTCTCGTTGTTGCCAACTTGGTCAATAACCATAGGTATCATAAATAATTCTCCTTTAAAAGATTGATTGTTGCTTGCAATCAAGCAAGCAGTTAAAGAGAATTAATATATTGAACTTGTTTCAATATAATTTTCTCCTTTTACAAAGTAAACTCATCTTTTTGCTCAAGATTTTCTGCAACCAAGAACAATATTTGCCCATCATCTATAGCATTTTTTGCATACTTTTCACCTTTAACGATTATATCATCAGCATAAAGTTCTTCAATTATATAATAATTCTCAACACTATCAACAATATACTCATTTTCTTTTTCAATTACATCTCTTCCGTAAGAAGAAATAACAATTTTAGTTTCAGGGTAATTATCTGTTGCGTTCCAAATAATTGTGAAAGTTTGTTTATATCCATCATGTTCTGTTTCTCTAATACTATCACAATGGGAATTATTAAGCAAAAATGACAACAACTTATTGTCTAAAGCAACAAGTTTACCATTATAATCTTTGTAAAATTCAGCCAACCAATTTAGCGGACAAACTCCACTTTCAACCTTTGCCTTTATATAATTTTCATTTATACTACAAACATTTTTTTTCATTTAAAGATTCCTTTGCATTATATTTAAGATTATTTAATTTCATTATTTTCATGTAAGAAATTTAATAACTTCTTCATCAATAACTCGTTTGCTACATGGTTTAAGATAACTCAAAGCAAGTTTGAGGTATGGAAACCACATTTTTCATCAAATTAATTGATTGTATTATTAGTATGCAAAAATTCTAATAATTTTTTCATTAATAATTCATTAGCAATGTGGTTTACCATATCATTATTAACTTGTTTCTTATATTCTTCCACGTCTTTACCAACGTTTTTTGCCATTTCAGCGATTTTGTTGTCGATATCTTCTTCTGTGATGTCTAAGTTTTCACTCTTAATGAGTTTTTCAAGAACAAGACGAGCTTTAACGTTGCGAGTTGCACTCTTTTTAATATCTTCTTTCAAATCTTCAACAGATTTACCAGTATATTTAGCATAATCTTCCAAAGTTAAACCTTGGTATCTCATTTGATTTTCCATACCTTTAAGTTGACGATTAAATTCATCTTCAGTCATAACTTCTGGAATTTCAATTACTGTGTCGTCAATGATTTTGTCTAAGATGTCATTATCAAGTTCAAGGTCAGCTCTGTCGTTTGCTTCTTTTGTAAGTCTTTCTTTAATGCTGTTACGATATTCTTCAACAGTTTCAAATTCAGAAGACGAAGACACAAACTCTTCATTTAATTCTGGCATAATTCTTTCACGAATGTTTTTAATTTCACACTTGAAAGTTGCAGGTTTTCCAGCAAGACTTGCTTCATGATATTCAGCTGGGAAAGTCACTTCAACATCTTTTTTATCACCGATGTTAAGACCAACCAATTGATCTTCAAAAGTGTCAATAAATGAGTGAGAACCGATTTGAAGTTGATAGTTTTCAGCTTTACCACCATCAAATTGTTTTCCATCAACGTAACCATCAAAATCAAGAGTTACATAGTCATCTTTTTTAACAGGTTTGTTTGTTTCAACAAGACGAGAAGCTCTAAGAAGTTCACGTCTAATTGCTTCTTCGATATCTTCATCTTTCACTTCTGCTTTTTCTTTAGTGAAAGTTAAGCCTTTATATTGAGCTAGCTCAAATTCTGGAACACATTGCATTGTCATAACCATTTCAACTCCGTTTTCATCAATTTTATTGATGTCAAGTTTTGGAGCGTCAACCGGTCTAACTTCTTCATTTTCTCTCAAAATTTGAGTGTATGCCAAATAATAAACTTCATCCAATGCTTCGTTCATGAAAGCGCCAGCGCCATAAGTTTTTTCAATGATATTTCTTGGAGCGTGACCCTTTCTGAAACCTGGAATATTAAATTTTCCTTTGTTTTTTTCATAAGCAGCATTTAATGCATTGTCCCAATCTGTTTTTTCAACCGAAACACTTGCTACGTAAATGCCATTTTCTTTCTTTTCCAAATTGTATTTCATGTAAAATTTTCTCCTTTATGTTTTTCTTAAACGTTGGGTATTTTATCACAACTTTAAAATTAAATCAAGATTTTTTGCAATATTTGAGTCAAACAATTTGTCACTTTTAATTAAAATAAACTAATAAAACCCAAAACTATTAACACTAGACCACAAAGATTGAAAAGAATTATTGATTTTCTTTTATTCTTTCTTAACATTTTCTGTCTAACGTAGAGCTGTTTTAAAACGTACACTTTTTCTTCAATATTTTGAAAATCGTAATCTTCATGCTGTTCTTCTTCATTTTGTTTGGTTTCATCAAAATCAATTTGCTCAACAGAGTCAATATCTTCTTCTAATGTTTCAAGTTCCTTTTGAATTTTTTCGTTGTTATACCAAACAAAAAGTGAAAGTGATGCTCCCAATATCATAAAACCAAAAGATAGGCAGTATTTATTTCCACTGCCCACAATCACCAATATTAAACTTACAAATAAACTCACCAAGAAAGCGGTGAGTTTAAAGTTAAATTGAAATTTTTTCATTCTTAAAATAAACCTAAAACAACAAAGACAATGATTGCAATAACAAAAATTATATAGCAAATCATCCAAGCAATGTGTTTTCTTGATTTTGCATAATAGAATGCAAACACAGCTGTTATAGCATAGGCAATAACTTTAGCAATCAAATCAAGCGAACCAATAACAGCCGAACTTAAATCGAATGCGCTTAAAATTTTACCTAAAATTAAAGCAACAGCAATGAAAGCGATTGCAATGTATGCCATAAAATTAACAAAACCTTTTCCTTTCATTTTTTATCTCCTTTTAATTAGATATTCATTTTTATTATATCAATAATTTAGAAATCCTACAAACGATTTACAAAATTTTCCAAGATTTTACATTATCTTATTTATAACTTCTTTAAAATATTCTGGTAATTCCACAGAAAATTCCAAATTTTGTTTTGTTGTTGGATGAACAAACTTTATTTTGTAAGCAAACAAGAGTTGACCATTTGTTTTGATTGTTTTTTCAACTCCACCATACAATATATCTCCAACAATTGGATGATTAATTGATTTCAAATGCGCTCTAATTTGATGAGTTCTTCCTGTTGTAAGTTTACAGTTTAACAAAGTGAAATGGTCAAAAACTTTATCAATTGAGAAAATTGTTTTTGAATATTTCCCAAGATTTTCACTTACCATTGCCATCTGCTCACGATTTTTTGGATTTCTTCCTAAAAAACCCTCAACCACAAAATCTTCTTTAATTCTTCCCTTAATTAACGCTTTATATTCTCTGTTTAAAGTTTTATCTTTAAGTTGCTCACTAAGTTGCTTGTGAGAATGATCATTCTTCGCAACAAGCATAAGTCCGCCTGTGTCTTTATCTAACCTATGCACAATTCCAGGACGCATAACACCGTTGATTGTGCTAAGATTTTTAATGTGGAACATAAGAGCATTAACAAGAGTGTGTGATTTTGTTGTTGAACATGGATGAACAACCAATCCAACTTGCTTATTGATAACCAACAAATCATCATCTTCATAAACAATGTTGAGAGGAATATTTTCAGGACTTACATCAATTGTTTCAACTTCTTTAACCTGAACTTCAATTATGTCACCAACTTTTAATTTAAAGCCAGCTTTTTCTTGTTTTCCATTAATAAAAATTCGACCCTCATCATTCATAGACTTTATAAAACTACGTGAAAAATCAGTGTTTTCAGTCAAAAACACATCAAGCCTTATGTTATCTTTTTCACAAACAAACTTACTTTTCACTTTTCTTACCTGTAAAAAACAAAATATAAATTGCGAGCATCACTGCTCCAACACACAAAAAGCTATCTGCAATGTTGAAAATTGGAAAAGTTGGAAGGAAATCTAAGAAAATAAAGTCTCTAACATAATTCAAACAAATTCTGTCAACCAAATTTCCAATTGCACCACCTATTATAAACCCAAAAGATATGCAATAAAAAGTGTTCTTACTTTTAACAAAATGATTATACACAAAAAGTGCAACAATCATTAAAATGCTAGCGAAAATCAACCAAATTGTTTTTCCGCTAAACATTCCCCAAGCCGCCCCCGTGTTTCCACCATTTGTTGCAATGGATAAAACATTAGGAATAAGGTTAAAATAATTAACTTTGAATAAAAAATGTTTGGTGACAAGGTCTGCCACCAAAACCAAAACTATTACAGTTATAATTTTAATCCAATTTTTCATATAGAACCATTATATTTACTTTTGAAATAATTTCAAATACTTATCACAACTCAACCAATTTCATTTTATATCTTTCCGCTTTCCCCTTGACAAAGGTTGATTGTGTTGAGCGACTTTGCTTTAGCACCTAAGCGAAACGCAACAACCTTTGTATTTTAATTCTTTTTAAGAATTTTATGTCCCTCAGGGGCAAGCAAAAACAAATCTCCATGCCAGCGATGAATACTTCCATTAAGCCCATAAATTGCGCCCGACAAAAAATCTAAAATGCGTTCCATATCCACACTTGATAACCCTTCGAGATTAACAGCAACCGATTGCCCTTGCTTTAAATAATCCACCACTTGCTGAATTTCACTCATTGATTTGGGTTCAACCATGATTATGTTTGATTCAGTTTGAATTCCAAAATTGTTAAAACCTGGCGCGCTAACGTTTGGAGTTGCAGGTTTGTTTGGATCTGTTGAAATTTTTTCATGTAGATTAAAATTTGCGTATTTTTCATCTTGACTTGCTGTTTTTGTTCGCTTGTCTTTTTTACTTTTGCCTGTGTTTTCAAAACCAAGGCCATGCATAACCCAATCAAAAAAGCCCATAATTTCCCCTTTTGTATAATTTTTATTTCATATCCCATGATTAGAACACTAAACTGCATGCAATGGAATTCCTTCATTTCTGCATGTCTGCATTTCTTCATTATGCCGTATGGTATCCTGGGGATCCATTCGACTACACAACAAGTTGCTCCGCTCAGGATGACACTCTATGTCATATTGAACGTTGAAATATCAATTATTTTAACTGAATATCTGTTTTCTCAAAAGTTCATATTCTTCATCACTTGCAAGTTTGAATTCTTGCACAACTCTTTCATAAATTTCAATGATTTTCTTATTGCCCTTTTCTTTTGCTTTTGCAAGCATTTTTTCAGAAACAACAATTGCTCCTTGACGGTTTTGTTTAATGTCGATTGCAACAATTTTTTCAATCACATCCATACATTTTTCTTCAAATTCTTCAACAGTCATAATTCTCTCCTAATTTGATTGTTTACGCTTGTGTAATAACAAGCGAATTTGGAGTAATTATATCGAACTTGCTTCACATATAATTCTCTCCTAATTTGATTGTTTACGCTTGTGTAATAACAAGCGAATTTGGAAAGACACTATATTAAACGTGTTTGTATATAATTCTCTCCTATATGAATATAATAATCCTAAAAATCAATTTTGTCAACAAAATATGTTATTTAAAGTTGTTTTTATTAAGCAATCCTTTTCATATTATAACACTATGATTACAATTGTAATCACGATATCTCAAACAATCAACAATTCTTCACTTCGTTAGGGGATTCTTCGCTCATATATGACAAGGCGAAGTGTTTATCACTCGCCTTACTGCGCTCAGAATGACAAAACGCGTTTAACAAAAGGAATTAAAAAGCATAAAAAAAGAGCGAATGATCGCTCTTTTTTTTAAGTTGTTTTTTTGTTTACAACAATTGTAAACTCAAACTCATAACCGCTCAAATCCTCTGCAATGCAATCAACACTTAGATCTGTTGCTCCTCCATTTGTGGTAAAATATGTTTCTAATTTCAAACCATCGATAGAGAAATTTTTTGTACTAGCATCAAATTTAATAAAGTCTGTAAATGTTGAATCTTTTGCAGTAACACTAGTTATGTTAGTTAATGTTCCTATTTCAATATCACTGCTGCTACCTAAAGTGTAAGTTTTATTAAGAGTTGGCAATGAATATTTAATTCTGAAAGCCAATTTAACTGATTCTCCACCAAATACAACATTTAGAGTAACATTGATTGTGCCATACGTCGTTTTAGTTGGATTTTTAATTTTATACTCAAGCAATGAATTTGCGTTAACAACAATTTTATTGCCACTTAGAGTAAGAACTAAATCATCAGATTCACTTAAAGTGTTATATTTAACTGTTCCAGATGTACCTTCGTCATAATTTTCATCACCACTGCTTATCAGATAATATTTGTTGTCATCGGTATCTTTTTGCATTGTCCAAACCATAACACTAGTTGTTAAATCAAATTCAACTTTGTCATCATCATTTATTATGCTTGCATCTATGTTAAAGAATGTTGAATCTGTGCCAATCATATAATTTGGAACAGCTAAAACTTGCGGATAACTAGCACCAGTTCCAAATCCAATATAATAGAAACTTTCTGAAATTGAATATAGATCAGGATACGTTGCTGCTCCACCACTATAAGTTACCTGATAAATATAATATGTGTTATTGCTATTACCGCTTGGAATAGAGATTGTTGCAAGAGCATCTGATGTTCCATTAATACTTGATGCACCTGACACCCAAGTTAAATCTGGAGTTCCAACACCAATTACCGTTGTGTTCATTGTAATATCCGAGCCAGTAGGGTCCACATAACTTGCCAAGAACATTTGAGATAAGGCAATTCCTTCACCATTGTTAGTTTTTGCAGTTATCTTGCTTGGAGCATATAACCTAAAGCCTCTTTCGTTAGCTGCTGTGTACGAATTCAATGTTATTGTTTCAACACCATTATCAACCAGCGCAAGTTTCATTCTCTTTTCATTATTGAAAAGTACATCGTTAACATCTGTATGTTCTTTCAAATCAATTCCATATCTTCCGCTTCCTTTTTTAATTTCAACTAAAGTGTATAATTCTTCAGTATCACCCAAGCAAACACCATTGCCAGTTTTGATGTAATATGTAGTTCCTGCAACCGCATTAATGTCGTTCGTTATTTTTGTATATGTATTTCCAGATTTAGTATAATATCCTTTTGCATTCTCTCCAGCATTTACTGATATTGCTCTATATCCCTCATAAGTTTCAATGAAGTTTTTAAACGCAAAGATGTTTGCAAAATCAGAATTGAACACACTTGTATAGGTGTCTGGATTACTTTTTGTTGTTGTTCTTCCAGTTTTCTCTGTTCCATTCTCTGTTAATTTATTTGTTGACCTATCATATATAATAGTATCTTGCCCATCCGTAAATTCTCTCACTGTTCCAATGTCTGAGTATGTAAACTCCTTAGTTAAATCGTTTTTATCTTTCAAAACAACTTCACCATCAGAATATATTAATTCATAGTTTCCAAAAGTTTCTTTAAAATAGAACAGGTCTAAATAATACTTAGCTGGGTCAATTTCATTATCAATTCTTTCGTCAACATTAACACTGCCGCTATATTCCGTTGTTCCATTCATTAGGTAGACATCAACTTGTTGAATGTTTTGAACAATATATGTAATATAGAATATTTTTTGAGCATTGTTGTTAGAAAGTCCCAGATAATCAACATATAATTTATATGTTACAAAATATGCTTGAAGTGGGCTTCTTGGAGTGCTTGGAACATTTGGCAATATAATGCTAAATGAACCAGCATTTTCAGATTCTTCTTGATTAACTTTTCCGCCCTTATAAACCGAACTTACTTCATCAATTTCAAATAGTTGTTGATTTGTTAAGCTTTGAGTTGTTTCATTGAGAGTGATAATTTTATAATCGTAGTGTAATGTTTTTGTTGCATTAGTTTTAAATTCTGTTGGAAGAGTCATAACAACTCCACTTTCATCACTACTTTGATTATTAACAATCTTCACTGATGTTCCAGAGTTAAATGGGTAGGTATTGTTATCAATCCTTCCTTGTTCATAATCATCTTCTTTCACATAAGTTAATGTTGTAACACCACTCACTGAAATTTTCCAAATTTCGGCATATGTTTTTTCCGCTTCAGTTCTTCCCACAGATGTAATTTGAGAAAGTTCAATTTCAATCTCACCTGTGAAGTCCTGATGGAACATTATTCCGTCGTTTGTAACTTCCAGTATACTGCTATCTATAGCTGTAATTAATGTTACTTTAACACCACCGGAACCAACCCACAAGCCAGATTGAGTGATATCTGGATTACCTTGTTTCTTTAAATGATATAAATCAAATGCTAAAACATTATAATATGGATCCTCGAAATTAGCTGAAATATCATCTGATTGTTCTTTTCTAAATTTAATCAAGATTGGGAATGATGAAGTGTCTCCATATTGATCTTGAGTTGCATCCAAAACAAATCTTGTTTCTAAATCAGCATCCTTTTTCAAGGTTTCATTATTTACAATAAATTGTAAATTCCTGTGAATCGCAACTCTATAGGAAATCTCTTTGATAATATATTTACCAGATTTAACGAGGAAATTAATTTCAGCATAAACTTCTCTACTTACAGAGTTAAATGTTATCTCATTGTTTGTTGAATCATATTCATATAGTTCATTTTCAGCACCATCAACATAATACGTATTATCATCTATAGTATATGAACCACCAATTAATTCTAAACTTACTGATCCTGTTACAACAAACTTGTTATCGGCAGCATTACCAATCAACTTAATTATATCGTTTGCATAAATACTTTCTCTTTGATCATCAGTTGTTGATTCAACATCGTCTTTACTTAAATAAATAACTAAGTTGTTTATTAAAGTTCCAGCACTGCCATCTCCATTAACACCATCAGCCGTGATTGTTAATTCGATATTTGTAATCGCTGTTCCAGAGGCTTTAATCACAATAAGTGTAATTAAACCTGTGTTAAATTCGCATGTTACATAAATGTTGTGACCTGCTTTTATAAAGTGATATTGTTTTGCATTTGTAAATTCTCCAACTCTTGTTTTTCCTGTTGGAACAGTTCCATCAGAGTCAATATAATAACCATCGCCTTCTGAACAATTGAAAATGCCTTTATTCTGTTCGTCCAACATCTTGCCAATCACAAATGGTTTGTTTTCATTTGAATATTCTGAATCTGCTTTAATTCCTTCCAATATGTAAGAAATGTATTCTGTTTCTGTACGAGTATAATATGTTTTTCCACTTACAGCCTCTGCATTTGCATCTGTAATTAATTGATGATCTTCATCATATAACCCAGTTACACTTTCACCTTCTTCAACAATCTCTTGAGTGAATGTATAATATTTATCTTTATGGACGTTTTTATGGTCGTTTATTACACTATAATCTAATCCGTCAACATAATCACCCGCCATAACTTGATATTTATATCTTATATCAGTTTTATTCTCGCTGGTTAATCCTGCATTATTTGAAATTTTCAATTCACAAAAGAAGTTTTTGCCAGTGTTGTTTTCATCAAATGTGATTGAGTTGTCAGATAAATCTCCATTAGCATTGTCAACAACCTCAAATTTAATGTAATTTGGATTTTCTTCCTTTGTGAAGCCAATATTGTCAAAATCAACATCAGTTTTTTCTTGTAAATTTCCATTAATATCATATAATTGATATCTTACATCATTAGTAAATAACGTTTCCCTCAAATTTGAAATTGTGCTTCCACTTGCAACGTTTTCATGGTCCGCACCAGCTGTTTTATAAGTTGCTATCACATCAGTGTAAGTTTGAACAACAGTCACATACAGGTTACGAGTCTTATTATACACTTTATTTACAAAATAATCAACTCCATCCTCAGCTGTTTTATTTTCATCTGTAATTTGTATATATGTTCCAGATGCTTCATCATAAAAGAATAAGTTATAAACCAAATCTCCAGTCTTAATATTTTCTTTTTTAACAAATTGTGTAGAGTCTAAAATTTTAATTGAAATTGTTATATCTTTCGGATTGACTGTGTGAACAAAATTGATTTTATAAGATTGATCATCATCATAAACAATACTATCATTTATATAGTCTTCACTTGTTAATACATCATCATCGTTTTGATCATTAACATCTTTTGGATCCACAACATAATTGTATGCATGAGGATTATCCTCATCAAAATCGCCTGAATCAAAGCTTAAGTTTAAATAACTTGCTTCAGTTGTGTAAATGGTTAATCCAGCAATCTTGTGAGTGAAATAATCTCCATCTTCGAAATATTTTAATTCCAAAGTTGAACCATTAATTGACCCATAATCAGTAGTTGCTGTTGTTTTTACTCGCTTATCGTTATGCAAGCCACTTGTAACACTTGTTGATGTATCATCTATATATATTCCTGGTTCAACATTAAATGTGAATGTGCGAGAATATGGAGCACCATTCTCATCTTTAAAATTGGAGTAGATTATTTCAATTGTTTTTGTTTTATTTTCTGTTAATTGTTTAAATTTTAATGTTGATGAATTTCTTTTTACATTATTTACCGTGCCTCCATCCGTCAATTCAGCATCATCAACCTTAATTGAAAAGTCTACTACTTCATAAGTTCCAAAGAAATATTCTTTAAATGTTTTGCCTTCTTTAAACTCATCTGTTGAACTTAAATCAATTGAATTGTTAAATCCTTCTTCTTCATTAACAAACTCACCAATTTGGATTTCTTCATTTTCTTCTTGTGGAATAGATGTTTTTGCAAATAGATAATCAACGTAAACATACGTAGTAGTATATGAATATTCAACACGAATGGTTGTGTCTTTGTCAACCCTATTGATAAGTTTTATAGTTAAATTATCATTATCCTCAACTGCCACGCCTGTTTTTGTTTTTCCATCACTATCAACAACTGAAATAATTTTAGCCACCCAAGAGTAATCATCGCTTGGACATTCAATTGGATCTTTGAATTGACAAATGATTTGTTCTGCATTTGCATCAACATTTGCGGTGAATTCACCATTAGGTTTTTGATCTTTTGGACTTAAAGGTATTTTATCATTTATATCTATTGTATCATCTGTCGTAATATTAATATTAGGTTGAACATAAATTGTTATTGTTCCATAACAATATTTAATCGCTCCCTCATCATAAACCAAACCGATTATGATTTTATTGAAGTAAGCATTTTGTTGAATCACATCAGTTTCAGTTAACTTTTTCCATTGTTTTGAATTATAGTCAAATTCTAAATCTTCGCCTGTTACACTTCCGTTATATAAGTATAAACTTGTGTAATCATAAGTTCTTTTAAATTTATCTTTAAAATCAACATCTGGAATACTATCAACTAAGCCATAATAAGTTGTTGTGTTATATGTTTCACTGCCAACAACCAAAGATTCTTCCATCTCAATACAAATATAGTTATCATCATCTTCATAGTAATTATGATCATTGTATGCCACAACGTCTAAGTTGTTTGCAATGTTTGTTCCGTCACTTGATCCATTGCAAAACACATAAACAATATAATAAGCATAATCACCCGATTCTGTTTCAAGTCTGAACAACAAACCACCACGCAAGCCGATTTCAGAAGCTTTACTTAACGTTATTGAATTTGTTGATTCATTAATTTTTTCGGCATATGCAGCCATTTTTGGTAAAGTTTCATAACCAACCAACTTAATTAACACATCTTGGTTATTTGCTCCCTCTGTAGTTACTTCTGCACGTTTAATCTTTTTAATGTTATCTTCATAAACGAAGTTGATTTTTGTTGTTTTATCAGCATAAATCAACAAAGGTTCAACATTATAATTTTCAAGTATCAAAGTAGTTTCATTATATGAAGTTACACCAAATTCTTTTTCAACTTCTTTAGAATAAGTTGAGTCTAACAGCTTAAATGTTCCCGAATTAAACTTAACACCATTTTCCGGATATTTTGTTGTTATAGTTTGTCTATTATTAAGTGTAAATTTAAGGTCATAAACAAAAGTTGTGTCGTCTTCGTAAGTTATTTCATATTTGACAAAAATTGTTTTATTTTCACCAATAATTTTACTGAAAGTAACTGTACAACCTGCATTTGCATTACCATCAATAAATCCAGTTGGAGTGAATGGACTTGTTACTTCTTCACCATTTTCATCCAATACTGATAATATAATTAATTTTTTAATATTTCTAACATCAAACGCTTCATTGTCTTCTATATCATAGATATTATTTAACAAATCATATTCTGTTTCAGAAAACATTTCTTCAATATTATTATCGTATGGAGTGTACGGTTCAAGAACAAATTGAACTAATGTATATTCATAGTAGTCTTTGTCTTGATCATATTCTTCGTCAGATGAAATTTTTTGATACTCAGAATCAACAAGTTCAAACAAATTCTCTCTGTCATTATTCCATGTTGGTTCATCAACATAACTATAAACAGAATATTCATCTTGCCATGCTGTTTCGAATATTAATTCTTGTGAACCATTTGTGAATGTGAATCTTAAAACAACATCTTTATAAACTTCATCAATAATTGAAATAATTCTAAATTTATCATATTTATAATAAGTTTTATTTGAATCGTACGTTGCATCAGGAGAAATTTTTTGATACTCAGAATCAACAAGTTCAAACAAGTTTGCCCTATCATCATCCCATGTTAATTCGTTATACTCATACTCAGACACAATAACATCAACTAAAATATTATCAATTTCAACTTTTGTTAAGGTAAATCCGCTGTCAATCTCAACAATGCTACTAATATTATACTCTTTCAAAGCTTTTAATGTTATTACATTGTTTTTACAAAGATTGTTTTTAATTTTCGCATCATTCTTGTTGGAAACTTTCACTTCAAGTTCGGTTGTTCCATCGTTAAGTTCAACTATTACAGTTTTTGGTTCTGAATTAAGTGTGTATGAATAAACAAGTTGAATTTTTCTTGTTATATCACGTATTTCAGTCATTGAACCGACGGTTAACTTTGCTGGATAATAAGAATAGTAAGTTTTACCTTCTAGTGCAACCGAATCTGCTGTTGTGAAATATGAACCAGCAGATTTTTCATATAAACCAGTAACGCTTTCACCTGTTGAAACGTTATTAATTTTATATTCCCAAGACAATATTGGATTTGAATTTCCATGTTGATTTGGCAAAACTGATAAACCAGTTGGTGTACCTGTTAAGTTTGTTTCAGTGTATAAACTGTTTTCATCACTTCCATAAGGTTTATAAAAAGCTGTTTGAATACCAGAAACTGTTGTATAAGTATCATCAGTGTAATATATTTTATCTTTATATGATCTTAAGCTGTAAATATCATGCAATTCATAATTTTCTTCTGATTTCAGTTCAATGTTTTCTATAGCGCTTGCAACAACGTTTGGAAGAACTTTAAAACCTTTAAAACGTTGAATTTCGTTTCCGGTCCCGTAGCCTCCCAATGTTGCAACAATTATAACATCACCAATCAACCTATCTTCAATTTCAATTTCATTGTCTCCATCCATTTCTTGATGTTCATTGTTGTCAATATTTACAATTGTGTAAGAAATTGTGTCGTCTGGCGTAACATTCCAAACTTCTTTAATCACAGCATTAAGATTATAAACATTCTCATTTGTGCCTGGATCAATTGTTGTTTCTTGCATCAACACGGTTGTTCCCGCATAGAACACTCTATTATTTGTCCATACATTGTTAACACTAAGGCTAAGGTCTGATTCAAAAATAAACAAAATATCTTTTTTTGTTCCCGCAATTGTTTCAACATCAACATAGATTGAAAGCGGAATATATGATTGTGTTTTCACAAATCCCCAACCAGAACCAGAATCAGAAATTGTTAGAACACCTTCGTTATCTTTAGTTAATGTCCAACCATCATTTTTGTTTCCATTAATTTCAAGTTCTCCATCACCAAACTCCAAAGGTCTCACGTTTGTCACATAAACATGATTAGCTTTCGTTAAATCTAAAGTAGATGTTTCATATGATAATGTTACATAACTTGATAACAATGCTGGAGATTGTTCTGTTGCTGTTTTAATATTGAAACTCGTCATATCATCTTTTGTTATTAAGTCAAATTTTTCAGATGCAATTGTTTCAATTCTGATATATTGAGTTGTTGATCCAATTTGAACTGATAAAGTTGCTTCACCAGTGTTTGAAACTGACACATTATCCCAAACTTTATCATCTCCCTCCATTCTATATCTTATACTAAAAATAGAAGGATCACTAGAGGTGTAACTAACCTCTAATGTTTTTCCTTTATAGGTTTCGTCTTGGAAACCTAATGGGAAAAGTATATTATTGTGTTCAGAAATTTCGGAATTGAAAATTTCCTCTACATTATAAGGTATTGGTAACTGATTGAGTTTATAACTATAAGAGAACTTCTCTTCATCAGAATTGTAAGAAACTTCAACCTCAATGTAGTGGTTAGACTCATTAGCAGCCGCAACAGATTCCGATAATGGAACGTAATTTCCGTCTCCCAAACTAAACACGATTTGGCTTGGACTTGTGCTTACAATAACAACTCCACCCAATTCAATTGTTCCACCCCTACAAACTAACGAAATAAGCACTGGAGTGTTTGGAGTGCTTAAGCAATCTTCAACTCTATACACAAAGTCAACTCCGCCAAGCCTAAAACCAAATTCATCAATCTCAACCTTATCATCATAATTAGCGGTGAAATCATATATTGATTGCTTAATCACTTTTTCCAACATTGTTTCATTCTCTGTCTTAACGCTTACGTATAAATAAGAGTCTTCATAAATTCTCACATACCCATCAGCGTTTGGATTAATCTTGTCACCTTTAACGAACCATACATTTGGATCTGGATTAATCTCAGTGTGGAAATATTCAATTGAAAGCAGGTCTTCATTTAAAATATATTCTGCAGAGACATTGATCAAATCTTCTTGGTTTGTATATACATTAAGAACTTCTGCCGATTCAATTTCTCTTTCACCATTAAGTATGCCATCAATTATATCTTGAGCGGTTTCCTTATAGTCATTTTTAAATTGAAGTAAGCTTAACTCCTTTCCACCCTCAAAGAAGACTCTAGCATCTGGTGTCTCTTCAAAGAAATCACAAACTTTCACTGCATTAACAAAAGTTTTTCTTCCTGTAACTGCGTCTGTGTTCACATATCCTACAAGAACATAAGTCTTTTGGTTTGGTGCTTCCCCAACAGTAAACTTAATTTCTTCGCCACCATTTTTAACGGTTTCAACAATATATTTATCTTTTTCTTCTGCAACAAGAACGCAAGCCTTGTAACTTGCTGATTCGCTTAAACTCACCAATTCACTGAAAGGTATTTCAGGATATTTAGTTTCGTTTTCCGTGAATGTGATATCAAAATCTAAGTCATTATTAAGAATTTCATAATCCAAATCAATTGGACTCATTGTCACTGGAACGGTGTCGAAGTAATTACTAATTGAGAACATTCCACTGCTGTTAACCAACAGAATTCCAAGTCTTAAACTTTCATTTTCTTGCAAGAATGGAATTTCTTTTGTGATAATTTGCCATGTTTTTTCTTTTCCACTTCCTTCTGCTTTTGCTTCAAAGTCGAAATCTATATATCTATTCTTTATTGTAATACCTTCTCCGTCTTTAACTTGAACATAGAAATTTAAATAACTACCTGATTTTAAAAGTTTAATTCCACTATAAGAATTTGTTACATTTCTAACACCAATAACAGCAGCCCCGTTTGAGCAATAAAACTTAAGCAAACTTCCGCCCTCTGTATAACTGATGCTATTTACAACTTTAAACTCTTCGTAGTAATCTGTCTTTTCCTCAGAAACTTCTGAATAACTAGAATCAGTGTAATAAACAACATCAACCACAACATTAGACATTTCAACTGTTACACCATTCAATGAATTTACGCCTTCATAGTTCCACGTCTCTCCACCAATTGAAACAAATGATGCCAAATTATCAGACCAAACATCTGAATTTAAAGATTCCATGCTAACTTCATCAAAACGAGTAAAATCCTCAACTTGATCATCATTTAAGATTTTCTTCATGTAAAGACCAAGTGGATAAGCTTTTGCGTTTTCTTCTGTTATATGATCAGTATTTGTGTTAAGTGTGATGAAATTATCTTCAGCATACAAGTCAAGAACAACACCTGTTCCAGTGAAACCAACTTCGCTAATTTCAATATTTTCAACCGTGATTACCAAAGTTGTAACAACCATGCTAACAGGATCAGAGTCATTAACTTTTGTAAGTTTATCATAATTGGTCATTGTTGAAGACGCAACAATTTCTTCATATTTATGCTTATCTTCATAAGTTGCAAAAACTGCCAAATAGAATGTGTGAGTTTTCGGATTTGCTGAACCAGCTTTAAATGTAAACACTCCAGCATCATCATAAGTTAAAATTGAATGCAATGGTGAAAGAGGATTGTCAACTTCTTCTTTTGTAACGCGAATATAGTCTGTTCCATAATCCATACCTTCAACATTATAGTAAAGTTCAACTTCTTTTGCACTTTCCTTACTAACAGGTTTTAAAGCTAAAACATCTTCTTCATTAATCTTATCACTACCAACACCCGCAACATACTTAAAATCAAAACCAATATCAACACCAACTGTGATATCTTGAGTTTTTCTTTCAGCGTCAACGTTGCCTCTATCCTTAACAAAAACATTTCCTGCAACTCTATCAATCCAGATAACCATTGGTTCTTGCGGTGTTTGCAATGTGTCATTTGTGCTTCTTGCCATAAGGGTTACTTTACCATCAATCTCAGCATCATCTTCAACAACGTTAACCATGTAATAAATATCTTCGTTACAATCCACCAAGTAATAATTACTACTATCAGGAATTAATGGAACACGATTTTCGTCACAAAGAGTTATGAGAATTGAACTTGCAACATCTCCAAACCACAAATAACATTTTGTTTTGTTAACCGCATGATCTTTATCCGGATTTGAACCTTTTAAAACAAATGAATATAATGTTGGAAGATCTTTCTCTTCAAATTCCGAATAATCCGTTTCATGATTATAAGGAATCCTTTCAACAATCATTTGTTCCGGAACTTCAAATCCCAAAACTGTTGGATAAACAACAGGCGTTTTAAATTTACCCATTGCCGCCATAACGCCAAAAACTGCACCAACAAAACCTAGCACTGAAACCAGCACTATGCCCAAAATTTTAAAAACTTTTTTTACCATTACCCCTTTCATAAATCCCCACTTAAATGCTTGAAATTAATTTTCGATAACAAAAACAGCAAACATGAATTCGTCAATATATTTTTATTATCTACAAAACATTACAAAATAATTATATAATTTTAAAAAATTAAAGTCAAATAAAACCCCAAGAAAAAGCATTTTAATTTCAAATTGTTTTTACATGTTTTTAAAATAAAATATTTTTTACAAATAAACAAAAAAGTCTTGGCGTTAATTAGAAATAATTTCACAAAATACTATTTTTTAGTGTTAAATATTTTTTTGGAAAAAAATTATAAAATTATTAAAAAATTAATTAAAATTTTAGAAAAACAAATAAAAAAACACCAAATTTTATATATTTTTGATGTTTTTAAATTTTTATTTATTTAAATCATTGTATAGATTAATAAAGTTTTTAACGCTAATTTCTTCTGGGCGAACAGTTTCAAGATAATTAAATCGCTTCAAAACTTCAACAACCTTTTCTTTATCATATTTTAATTTTAAATTATTGACCAGAGTTTTTCTTCTCATTGAAAACGCAAGATGAACAAAATCTTTAAAACCCTCAAAATCTGAAATCTGATATTTATCATGCGGAACAAGTAAACACAAAGCAGAATCAATTTTTGGCATTGGAGTAAAACATTCCTTTCTAACAATTCGCGGAATACTCACATCAAAAATTGATTGCAAAATCACACTTGTAATTCCATAATCTTTTGTTCCATGCTTGGACGCAAAACGTTCAGCAACTTCTTTTTGAATTAACACCAAAATTGAAGAGAATTTTTCAAGATGTTCAACAAGTTTAAATATAATTGGTGTTGTGATGTAATATGGAATATTTGCAACAACTCTCGCTTTACCCTCAAACAAAATTTCCACATCCGCTTCCATAAAATCCTGAAAATGAAAATCAATGTTATTATGTTTATTTTTCACTTCATTTAAAATCGGAATTAACGAATTGTCAATTTCAAAAGATATAACTTTTTTAGAATTCTCAGCAAGCACACCTGTTAATGTTCCAGCACCTGCACCAATCTCCAAAACAACACCGTCTTTTGTTACCATCCCATCACTTGCAATTGCTTTCAAAAGATTAGTATCAAACAAAAAATTTTGACCTAAACTTTTTTTAAAATTTATTGAATTTTTTAAATTTTCTTCCGTTTTTAATGTTTTTTCTTGAAATTTACCCACTTTTTCACCACTTTTTAATTTTTTTAATTCATTTTTATTGTAACACACTTTTAAAAAATTGTTAAGGATTTTAACAAAAAAATCGGCATAATACCGATTTAAATGTTCGCATCAACTGAAACATTCTTTTCGCAAGCACATTCTTGTTCTTTACACATATTGAACAGTTTCTTCTTATCTTTAATACGCGTCACCCCAAAACCTTTTTTACTAAATGATTTTTTAACAAGAGGACTAATCTTATCCCCATTCATTAATGCTTTATAAATCTCCGAATCTTTTCTAAAAATTTCAACAACTAAACCAATAACATTTTTATCATAAATCATACTCATCACCATTATAAAATCGAGTTAATATCTTCATTAAATTCTTGTTCGTTTTTTAAATATTCAAACTCAGCCTGAGTTGCAATTTTTGAATCTTTCAAATTTTTAACTTCTGCTAAATATGTTTGGCAAGCAACAATCCATTTATCTTTAAAAATTCCTTTCATGATTGTTCGCCATATTTTTGTAAGTTTCTTTTCACAATTTATCCAAACAATATCATCCCAATTCATGCTTTCCATATAAGCTGAAAACGGCGTTAATGTTAAGCAATAATTTGCGCATTTAACATTGCAACAAGTAACTGATATAATCAAATCAACCTTAGGATAAACTTTACCATCTTTTTCTTTGATGTATCCATGTTTGAAAGTATGTAATTCAACATCTTCGTCATCCACTTCATCATGCGTCATTTCATGAATTACCTGAATGAAAACACCATTATCATTTAAAAGATGAAAAATACTATTGTAACATAATTCTGAATGATCAAACCCTTCAGCATTTTTGTGCGCACGTTGTTCGATTAAACTCGACACATTTTCAATTTCTTCCATAACACCCTACCTTTATTTAACTACCACAAATATGAGATTTTTCTTGCCAATTCAGCGTCTTCAAAATACTTTTCTCTTTTTGAAGAATAATCACTATTTGGAAATTTCTTGTTCATCATCTGAATTAATGCATCATCCAACTCTTCAAATTGAACTTCTTCAATTTCTCTCCCAACAACCAATATCTTAATTTCATAAGTTGTCAAAACAATAATGTAATTTGATCTTAAATCAAGTTGAATCCTTGGATATAAATCCTTATCCTTTCCATAGGCCATTCTGAAACCACACCTATTAAGATTCAACTTAACCATTTCATCTTTAAAATTTTCTTTTTCAAGATTTCTCACAACCTTTTCAATAGAACCTTTGATTTCTTCATAGATTTCTTCAAACGACAACGAATCTAATTTGAAATCTTTGTCCGATCTATAATCTTCAAATTTAATCACAATCAAATAATAACACACATCCATTAAGTTGTCAATATTAAAATTTGAAAAAACAATTGACAATTCGTTTTAAATAAGGTATTATATTATTATAGAGAAACGATATATAAGTTTGAGGAGTATGTCAAAGTTCGTTTTGTAGAGACTGGTCATCACCGGCTGAAAGTGACCTAAAATTGAGTTGACAGAAGGTAGCAAACAAGTTCAAGCGAAGAAGAATAGTAGACCGCTTGCGTAGTGAAAAATACGTTAGTTTTAAAATAAGGAAGAATTTTTATTCTTTGAATTAAGGTGGTACCACGATCTAAAATCGTCCTTATGTTTATTGCAAACATAAGGTTTTTTATTTTCAAGAAAAAACAAACTTAGACTTATGTTTGTGTAAACAAACTAACAATAATGCAGTTTTAGACATTAAAAAGGAGAAAGAAAAAATGTTAGACAACAAATATAACATTAATGAAAAAGAACAAAAATGGCAAAACTTTTGGCAAGAAAAAGGAATTTACAAGTTTGATAAAAATTCAAGCAAACCAACCTATTCAATAGACACTCCACCACCAACAGTTAGTGGAGAACTTCATTTGGGTCACATTTCAGGTTTCACTCAAGCAGACATGATGGCGCGTTTTAGAAGACTTCAAGGTTACAATATGTTTTATCCCCTTGGATTTGACAACAACGGTCTTCCAACAGAACTTTTAGTTGAAAAGAAGAAAAACATTCGCGCTCACACTCTTCCACGTGAAGAATTCACTAAGATTGCACTTGACTTGGTTTCAACATACAATCAAAACTATCGTGACATGATGGTTAAAGCTGGAATGAGTTGCGATTTAAGTTTGGGTTACAACACAATTGATGATAAAAGTCAAAAAACAAGTCAAAAATCATTTATTGATTTAGCACGTCGTGGAATTGCTTACCGTGAAGATAAACCAGGTCCTTGGTGTTGTAAATGTAGAACAAGTGTTGCAACAGCAGAACTTGAAGATAAAGAATTAGATAGTATTTTCAACTATTTAAACTTCCGCCTTGCAGATGGCAGTGGCACAATTCCAATTGCAACAACTCGTCCTGAATTCTTACCTGCTTGTGTTGGAATCTTTGTAAACCCTGATGATGAACGATACAAAAACCTAATAGGTAAAAAAGTTAAAGTTCCTCTCTTTGAAGAAAATGAAGTTATTGTTCGTGCTGATCAAAAAGTTGGAATCGACAAAGGTACAGGAATTGTTATGTGCTGCACATTCGGAGACCAAACAGACGCCGAATGGTGGAAAGAATACCACCTTGAATTAAAGCGTGCAATTGACGACGGCGGTAAAATGACTGAAATCGCTGGTAAATATGCAGGTATGAAGTCAATTGACGCGCGAAAAGCAATCATTGAAGACCTTAAAGAGCAAGGATATCTTTATAAACAAGACCCTATCACTCACGCAGTTAAAGTTCACGAACGTTGTGATGAACCAATTGAATTTTTAAGTAAAAAACAATGGTTTATTCAAACTTCATCTCCTGAACTTAAACAAAAATGGATTGATCTTGGAAACGAACTAGTTTGGCACCCAGAAAGCATGAAAGCAAGATATATCGCTTGGGTAAGTAACCTTAATCAAGATTGGTCAATAAGTCGTCAACGTTATTTCGGAGTTCCATTCCCAGTTTGGTATTGTAACAATTGTGGAAAAGTTAAACTTGCTGAAATTAATGAATTACCAGTAAACCCACTAACCACAACCCCAAGTTCACCTTGTGATTGTGGTTGCAATGAATTCACTCCAGAACAAGACGTTATGGACACTTGGGCAACAAGCTCAGTAACACCTCAAATCAACACAAATTGGGCTGAAGATGAAGAAGAAAGCAAACGCAATATGCCAATGAGTATGCGTTTCTGCGGAAGAGATATTATCACAACTTGGGACCTTAGAACAATTATTAAATCATATTATCATCAAGGTTGTTTGCCTTGGAAAGAACTTCTTGTTAATGGTTGGGTTATGGCTGATAAAGGCGTGAAACTTAGCAAATCAAAATCAAACACTAAAATCAGTTTAACCGATGCTCTTCGTGACTACGGAGCTGACGTAATCCGTTATTGGTGCGCAAACGGTGCTTATGGTCGTGACGTGTTCTTTAGTGACACAGGTCTTAAAGATGGTTATAAACTTCTCAACAAAGTTTGGAACGCATCAAAATTCGTTTTAAGTTTCCTTTACGACTACACACCAGAAAAACCTGTCAACATTCTTCCAATGGATAGACACATTATGCACAAATTCAATGAATGTTTTGAAAAAACTTACAGTTTCTATGAAAAAGTTGAAATGGGTTACGCAAAAGACGAAATTGAAAAATTCTTCTGGTATTTCTGTGACAACTACATTGAAATTGCAAAGAATAGATTATACAAACCTGAAGTTTATGGCGAAGATGCAAAACGCTCAGCCCAATGGGCTTGTTACAATGTTCTTCTTCACTCTCTTCAACTTCTTTCTATCACAATGCCACACATAACTGAAGAAATCTATCAAGAATATTTTAAACAATTTGAAAAAACTGAAAGCATTCATTTGTGCGAATTAAAGAAACTTGACCTGAACAACGAAGAAAACATTTTATCTAATGGTGACATTGTTGTTGACATTGTTGGACGAGTTAGACAATTCAAAAGTTTGAATCAACTTAGCATGAAAACTGAAATTGAATCAATTGAAATAATCAACCCTGAACTTGATTTCATTAAAGATTGTGAATACGACATTAAAGCCGTTACAAGCGTAAAAGAAATTAAATATTCTGTTGGCGAATTTAATGTAAATATTGGAAACATTATTGAACAATAGTTTTCAAAAGATTAAAAAGCACATCATCTAAGGTGTGTCTTTTTTATAAAATCCCCTTTAAAAATTTTTATATTTTTGATTTGTTTTCATATTGACAAAATTTTTATTTCATGATATTATGCGGACATCAAAGGAGCACTTATGGACAAAATAACTTTTTTAAAATCACACGTTTCACATTTGGAAAAAATTTTAGAACACTCTGACAAATTAATGGAACCACATGACAATCTTGTTAAAGTAACAAAAAGACTTGTTGACACATATTGTTTCTTGTCTGAAAAAGAAAAAAAATCATTAGGTTTGGTTTACAGAAAATCAATTCTTGAAATCGTAAATCGTTCTCTTGTAAAAATTGAAAGAATGGAAGGTCACAATGTTCAAATGAAAGCAAAAAGCAACAGTTTGAAAAACATTGATATGGAAGCTTTGTTCTTGCAATAATAAGAATAAAAAATTTTAAAAAAATTTAAATAAAAAAAATGTGCATGCTTTTGCACATTTTTTTATTGGGAAAAATATATAACAAAAATAATTTTTTATTGTTTTTGTTATTAAAATTTTATTTTTTATCAAAAAATTAATTAATTTTTATTGTTTTTTAATAATATTTTTGCAATTTTAATAATTTTTTCTTATTTTTACATTTGATGAACTGGTTCTCCAACAAATTGTTTGGATTTATCTTGAACAACAACACACTCTGTTGTAAGCAAAGTTGATGCAACACTTGCTGCTGTTTCAAGCGCAGTTCGAGTCACTTTTAACGGATCAATAATTCCACGTTCAAACATGTCACAAAACTCATCAGTGAGTGCATCATATCCAAAACTTTCGCTTTCATTTTTTATAACAGTTTGCACAATAACACCATCATCAACACCAGCATTTTTTGCAATCTGACGAATTGGAGCCTCAAGTGCTTTTGACAAAATCATTGCACCCAATTTTTCATCACCCTCAAGTTCCTTTTCGATATAAGAATCTAAACCTTTTTTTGCTTTAAGAAGAGCAACCCCTCCACCAACAATTATTCCTTCATCAATGGCTGCAATTGTTGCATTTAAAGCATCTTCCATCCTTAACTTCTTTTCACGCATTTCAAGTTCACTCACCGCCCCAACTTTTATAATTGCAACTCCGCCACTTAAATTTGAAATTCTTTGTTGCGTTGAATTTCTATCAAAGTCTGTTGCAATACTTTTCATTTTTTCTTTAAGTTCATTAACGCGTTCTTTAACCTTTTCCTTGTCACCCATTGAACCAATAATTGTTGTGTTGTCTTTATCACTTTTAACTTTTTCCGCTCTACCCAAATCTTCTAAACTAACTTCTTTAAAATTTGAGAAAACATCTCCGCTTATAAATTTTCCACCAACAGCTAAGGCAATATCATCCAAAACCCTTTTTCTTCTATCTCCAAAATGTGGAGTTTTGATTGCCAAACAATTAAAAGTTTTTCTCATATTATTGATAACCAAAGTTGTGAGAGCATCCCCTTCAATGTCTTCCGCAATAATAAATAAACTTCCGCCAACACTATTCACCTTTTCAATAACTGGCAAAATTTCTTGAATTGAAGAAATTTTTTTATCCGTAATTAATATGTATGGATTAGTTAATTCTGCAATCATTTTATTTTGGTCTTGACACATATAAGGGCTTATATATCCGCGATTAATTCTTAAACCTTCAACAATTTTAAGAGTGGTAAGCATATTGTTTCCATCTTCAATTGTAATCACTCCATCAAGCCCAACACATTCAAACGCTTTGGCAATAATTTCACCAGTTTCTTTGCTTCCAGACGATATTGTTGCAACCTGACAAATTGCATTATTATCTTTAACTTCTTTACTTGTGCTGTGAATGTAATCAACAACTTGTCCAACCGCTTTTTTGATTCCATTTCTTAAAAGAATTGGATTTGCTCCAGTTGTGAAACACTTCAAACCTTCGCTAAAAATTTTTTCAGCAAGAACTGTTGCCGTTGTTGTTCCGTCTCCAGCAATATCATTTGTTTTTGTGCAAGCACCCTTTAAGATTTGTGCACCCGTATCTTCAATCTCATCTGGAATAACAATTTCTTTTGCAATTGTAACACCGTCGTTTGTAACAATTGGCACATCTCTCACATGATCCACAATTACGTTTCTACCCTTTGGTCCTAGTGTAATTTTTACAGCACCTGCAAGTGTTTCAACTCCACGCAAAAGTTTCTTCCTTGCTTCTTCACCATTAACAATAATTTTCTCAATCATTAAACACTCCTATAATATCAATTTGACGCAAAACAATATAAGTTTTATTATCAAGTTTCAACTCCGTTCCAGCATACTTTTCAAACAAAATTTTGTTTCCAATTTCAACTTTAATTTTTGTTTCAACACCATCAAAATTTTCGCCATCACCAACTGCAACAACAACTCCAATTTGCGGTTTTTCTCTTGATGTTTCTGGAAGCACAATTCCAGATTTAGAAACGTTTTCTTGAGTCTGCACATCAACAACAACTCTGTCATACAATGGTTTAAAATTCATATTTCCTCCCAGCGCAATCATACAACCATTTGTCATAAATATTTCCCAAATATGTCAAAATTTGTAAAAATAACTAAAAAATATTGCAAAAATATTAATTTTTAATTGTTTTTTTGTAATTTTTTAATTTTTCATAATTATAAATTTTGTTTAATAAATTAATGTATGAGCGATTATGTATTTAATTATTCCCAATATAAAAACTCAATACACAAAAAAAGTTATTTAAGTTTTTTATCTTTATTTTTTGTTATAATAATTCTTCTTGGGTTATGTGTTTTTATTAAACCAAGAAAATCAACTCTTTTGGAATTTTATTTTGTTGAAGTTGACAATTTTCCAATTTATCAAAACGCCATTAATCTTTGCAATGAACTCAACTCAAACGGAGTTTGTGGATATGTTTATTTCGACGGAGTGTATCATGTTTTAGTAAGTTTCTATTCAAGTTATGATGACGCAGAAAAGGTTTGTGATAACATTAATAAAGACTACCCAAACTCTTCAGTTTTCACAATTTCAACTAATCGTTTTTCAAACAAAAAAGATCTTGAAAAATCTCAAAACAACTCAATAAAAAACTTCTTGGAAAGCACTGAAAAAATTATTCTTCAATTGGAAAGTTCTCTTGTTAAGTTTGAAAAAGGTGAAATTCAATTAAATAATCTCTCATTACTTTTTAAAGACATAAAAAAAGATTTTGATGCGCATATTGACAATCTTTATATTGCATTCAAAACCAACTCAAAATACAACCTAATGAAAGAATATGCTAATCAAATTTCCAAATCAATTTCAAACATTTCAACATTTGATGAACAAAATCTCTCTTCTTTTTTGAGATATGAAATCTTAAATATTGTTATAAATCGTTGTCAATTTTTATCTTGTTTTTGATTTCTTTTAAGTTCTATAAATTGCCAAATTCCAAGTCCTATTAAAAACAAAGCAAAAAACTTTTTTAATATTGAATTAGAGATATTGTTTGCAACGAGCGCCCCACAAAGACTAAACACGCTTCCAATGGCGGCAAGCAACCATGTATTTTTAAAATCGATAAGTTTATTTTTTATATGAATAAACAAAGCCACAACTGCCATTGGCAAAAAAGCAACAAGATTAATCCCCTGAGCTCTTAATTGTTCATACTTTAAAAAGATTGTTAAAATCGGAATTGTGAGTGTTCCGCCACCCATTCCCATTCCTGCAACAATTCCTCCAATAACACCAGCAACAATTTCCCAAAATATCATAACTCACCTACCATATCAACATTCCAACTCCGCCAAGCAACATAAAAAAGATAAAAATATATTTAACAACTCTATTATTTAGCTTGTTTAAAAGTTTTGCCCCAATGATTCCTCCGCCCACAATTCCTAAAATTACGGGCCAACCAGACATAAATGCTATTGATTTATTACACATATAAACAATTGTACTAACCAAACTGATTGGCAAGACAACAAAAAGTGCTGTTGCCTGTGCTTTTTTTTGTTCTAAACCAAATAATTTGTTAAGCAGAGGCACAACAACCATACCTCCACCACCTCCAAAAAAGCCATTGATTATGCCAATGAGCGCCCCAAATAGTATAATTTGCCATTTTTTAATTTTTTTCATAAAGATATTGTGTTCGTTTGGCGCAATTTTATTTGCATTTTTTTCAACTTTGTATTATAATAAGTTAGTTTATAGCAATAATTAGATAAGAGGTTACAATGATTACAAAGAAAAAAACTATAAAATCAATCTTAGGTTGCACCACAGCATGCTCTGCATTGCTTATGACAGGAGTTGGTGCCCTTAATTTAAATCAAAAGGATTACACAGCTTACGCTGTTGGTGTTGACTCAATCCCTGTAAGCATCAGCAACTCTAACTTTAACAGCAACACAAGCTCAAGTTATCCTTATTCACCCAGCAGTTACACTGCATATAATCATGGCGTTAAGGTAGATTCAAGCAATGATAACAAAGCTAACGTAAATGCTGGTGTTATCAATTTATCAAATGAAAAATACGAAACAAGATTTGCTCTTGCAAAAAGATCATCTCTTGACGACTATGTTTTGATGATTGATTCAACCGATAAGGACAATGCAGAAACAATGCATGTTGCAAACTATGGTTTTCAAACATCTTCAAGTTTTACTTTGGATGCAAATTCAAAATACATGTTCACTGTTGACGTTTTCACAGCAACAAATGCAAAAATCGCAAATCTTTATTTGTTTGACAGTGCTGGTGACGTTTATTCTTCAATTAACAACATCAATTCTTACAATAACTGGACAACCTACACTTTCTTCGTTGCAACAAACAACGTTCAAGGTTTGGAACTTAAACTTGGAATGTATTTAGAAGGCGCCGGAACAGTTTTGTTTGACAATATTTCAGGATGTAAACTTAGTGATAATGAGTATGCTCACAATCTTAACTCTTCAGATTCTAATAAATATTCTGAAACAAATCACATTGATAACATTACAAATAGATTCTATGTTAGCAATTCTGGAGATCTTCAAGATTCAATAACATCAACATCTTCAGATTTCTCAAACGTTGAATATGAGTTTGGAAAAGCTTCAACTTTAACAAAGGTTTCAAACAGCGATGGTCAAAATGATTTTGCAATGTTGGTTAAAAATGAAGATAAAACTTATTCTCAATATGAAACAGAAGACATTTTCTCTTTCAAACAAAACAAAATATATAAAGTTTCAGTAAACGTTAAAACAAAAAATTTAAATGGAACTGCAACTTTGCAAATGATTAGAACTGATATTAATGAAGATGATGAAAATTATAATGCTGAAAATCATAATAAAACAATTTCAATCACTTCAAATTCTGTTAGTTCAACTGAAAGTGTAACAAATGATTATAAAACTTATTCATTCTTAATCAATTCTCACCCATCAAAAACTTTAACTTATAAATTGAAATTTGGTTTAGGAACAAGTGAAAGTTTAACGACTGGTGAAATGTATCTTTCTGAAGTTGAAGTTAGCACAATTGATTATGAAACATACAATTCAGCAACAACTGGAAGCGGAACTGAGAAAATCAACTTGGTTGACGCATACTCTGATAGTTCAATTATGCTCAACAATGGTGATTTCAATGCTTTCAAAATTGCAGATTATAAAAATTCTATGCCAGCAACTCCAATTGATTGGGAAGTTTCAACAGGAATAAACGCTCAACAATATGGCGTTGTTAACACTCAAACTTTTGATGGCGATTTAAGTCACTTAAATTTATCTAACTTACGCAATCCTTCATTAGATAAAAACAATAATATTTTAATGATGTACAATGCAACAGCTGATAAATTATCATACAAAAGTTCAAGTAAAAATTTAAGTGCTAAGACATATCATAAGTTCGAAATTGATGTTCAAACTCAAAATGCTCCTCTTACTCTATCTTTAGTATCAACAAAAGATGACTCTGAAATCACTCTTGCAACAAAAACTGTTAACACAAACAGCTCTTGGGAAACAGTTACACTATATGTTTACACTGGATATCAAGATTTAAACGTGTCTTTAAAATTAACATTAAACACAACTAATTATGGTTATGCTTATGTTGATAATGCTAAATTCGACTACCTTTTAACTTCAGCTCAACTTGAAAGCGAATTTAAATCTGCTAATAACTCAACATTCGTTAATGTAACTGACTTGTCTAACATTTTCTCAAGCGCAAATAACGATAAATTTGCAAAACCAGAGATGTTCACATCTTCAAATGTTTCTGGAGTTCAAAGTGGAACAATTGCTTTAAATGCTAGTTATTTAGATGAAGTTATCGACTACGTTGAAACAGAACCAGGTGTTGATAATAATTTAGATTTATTTAATTCCATTACTGAAAAGACAACAGATAAAAAAGTTATGGGAATTTGGACAACTGAAGATGTTGCTTACACAATGACTTCAAATGTTGGTTTCAAAATCACAAGCGGAACTGATAAATATTATAAAATTACAGTTGATGTGTTCACTCAAAACATTGGTTCAAATAATGTAGATGCCGATGCTGAACTTATCGGTGCTGGTATTAAATTAACAGGATTTGATAATCCTTTCACAAGTGTTAAATCTGATAATGCTTGGACAACTTACACTTTCTATATTCACGGTGAATCAGACACTACAACATATCTTGAATTGTCATTAGGAAGCGAAGAAAACAAAACTAAAGGTGCAGTTTTCTTTGGAAATGTTACTTTTGCTGATGACATCACAAAATCAGAATTTGACTTAGCAAAAGAAAACAAAACAGTTAACATCTTAAAGGCTGAAGTAACTGAAACTGAAGATGATGAAGAAAATGATGATTCTTCAAAGAAAGGCAATAAGATTTCAAAAATTAATTTAATTTATTTGATTCCAAGTTTACTCACCGCTCTTGCAATCTTAATTGCAATTGTTGGATTCGCAGTTAGAAAAATCAAATGGAAAAAACCAACTAAGAAATCTAAAACAGCATATGATCGAAGCAAAACAGTTTCAGTTCAATACTATTCAAGAAAGGCAACAACTTTACGTGAAGAAAAAATTCGTGAATTAACAGCTGACTTGAACAAAGTTAATGCTGAACGTAAACAATATGAAGATGTTTATAAGCAAGACTTAACTCGCCTTCGTGAAATGAAAATTAAGCGAGCAAACCCTCAAGATATTGCAAAACTTGAAAAGGATTTGAAGAAGAATCAAAAGATGTCTTCTAGTCTTGGAATCACAGCAAACAGAATCTCTGAAGAATTGAGTTATGTTCAAACTTCAACTTATTTGAATTCATTAATCAAAAAGTTAATGAGAGAACCTTCAGAAAAAGCTGATAACGAAGAAACAAAATAAATTTAAACCCACTTAAACAGTGGGTTTTTTCATATTCACAACATATTCATTTCTCAAATATACAAAGTAGATTACTTATAAATTTTTAAAATCTGACCAATAAAAAGTTTGTCGCAAAGCAAATTGTTGTCAACTTTAATTTTGTTGATTTCAACACAATAATCTTTAGCGATATCACTTAGGGTTTGCATAGGTTTTACAAGATGAGTTATGAAATCATTCTCCTTAATTTTCACCCATTCTCCGTTATAAAGTTTAATATTATTGTTATTTCTTAAAATATTTTCTTTGCTTGTATTAAACTCTTTAAATAAATCCAAATTCAGATCAGTAACTCGATAAAAAAATTCATCACACATTTCAATCTTCATATTTAAATATATGCAAACATAGTCAATTTAGCGATTTAATTTGCGTTATGCATAATATTTTTTGTCTTTTTATATATTAAATAAACTCAAACTATATTTTTAAAAGGACAAACCATGAAATCAATTTTTAAAGCTGTTGCTGTTGTAACAATATTTTCTGTCATCACAAGGTTGTTGGGTTTCTTTTTCCGTATTTTTTTATCAAGAAAGTTAGGTCCAATGGGCTTGGGGCTTTATCAAATGGCAACTTCAGTTCTAGGAATTTTCATGACATTGATTTCAAGCGGACTTCCTTTAACCACTGCAAAACTCGTTTCAAAACATGAAACAAATAATGATTTAATAAAGCGCAATAAAGTTGTGACAACATCTCTTGTTATTGCTCTTAGTGTTGCCTGCTTATGTTCTGCTTTAATTTTGATTCTAAAAAACGTTTGGAACATTGTTTTAACAGACAATCGAGCATCTCAAATCATGCTTATTTTAATACCTTCTATAATATTTAGTGCAGTTTATGCAATCTTTCATGGCGCACTTTGGGGTGAAAGTGATTATTTTAATTGCGGACTAACCGAATTACTTGAACAAATCATTCGTTTTGCTCTCACTCTAATCATGCTAAATAATATTTCCGACTATTTTATTGCAACAAAAAACGTTGCTATTGCTTTCAATATAACCTGCTTGCTTTCTGCAATAATTACAATGTCCATATATCTTAGAAAAGGTAAACTAAACTTCAAATTTGGAGAATATCGCAACGTCATAAAAAGTGCTGTTCCAATCACTGGAATTAGACTTGCAAACTCTCTTGTTCAACCTCTAACAACACTAATAATTCCAACAATGCTTATATTTTGCGGTTATTCCCAAATTGAAGCGGTTTCAAGCTTTGGTGTTATTATGGGCATGACTTTCCCAATGCTTTTTGTTCCAATGTCTGTTGTTGGAAGCATTAGTATGGTTTTAATTCCATCAATAAGCGCAATGATGAGCAAAAATGACTATTCTTCAATTAGAAAAAACATCTCGAATTCAATTAATGTTTCTATCTTTTTAAGCATGATTTTTGTTCCACTCTATCTCGCTGTTGGAAATCTGATTGGAATTGTATTATATAATAATGTAATGTCTGGAATTTTGCTTCAACTTTCTGCCGTTTGTGTTTTACCAATCACGCTTTGCAACTTAACTGGAAGCATTTTAAACGCACTAAACCTGGAAGTTAAATCATTCTTCAATTATATAGTTGGTTCTTTAGTCTTGTTTGCTTGTTTAATTCTTTTCACTCCACTTATTGGAATTAACAGCATTATTGTTTCATTCTTTGTGTCAATGAGTTTAATAACCTTGTTAAACTTGAAAAAAATTAAAAAATCAGTTCCAGACATAAACATAAACTTAATTTCAACAACCTTTAAATATTCTTTAATTGTTGCTCCTTGCAGTTTATTTGGGCATCTAATTTCTAACATTTGCTTGCATGTGTTTAACAATTTCTTCTCAGCAGTTGTAGGTGGAAGTATTGCAATTTTCTCAGTTGTTCTTCTAAGCAAATTATTTAACATTTTCAATTTCAAAGACCTTTTTCAATTGATTATTAAAAAGAAACAAAAACAAAGTCCTTAATTGGACTTTTTTGTTGAGCGCCACCGCATAAAAATTGTTAACTAGAGCATAATTATTGTATGTTAATAGTATTTTTAAGAGTTTTAATAATTTATATAACTGTTTTGGTGTTTTTACGTCTTATGGGGAAACGACAAATTGGTGAAATGCAACCTTATGAAGTTGTTATAACATTAATCATTGCAGACCTTGCAACTCTTCCAATGAGCGACAGCAACATCCCTCTTTTGCATGGGCTTTTACCTTTAGCAATTCTTGTTTTGTTGCACTATTTGATTACAGTTTTAACAAGAAAAAATGCCAAAATAAGACGAATAATCAGCGGACAACCCATTGTTGTTATTAGCCCAAACGGAATTGAATATAAAGCATTAAAAAGTCTCAATATGACCATTGATGACGTTAGCGAAATGTTAAGACAAGCCGGTTATTACACATTCGACCAAATTCTTTATGCAATCATTGAAACAAACGGGAAAATGAGTGTTGTGCCACAAAGTTCGAATGCTCCAGCAACAGCTCAAGATGTTGGTGTAATAAATCCACAAGCAAAGATTCCTTCAATCATTGTTAGTGACGGAAAAATGATGAAATCTCAAATGAAGGAAGTTAAAATTGATGCTAAAAAACTTAATAAAATTCTCAATCATCTGCAAGTTAATTCTGTTAAAGACTTAATTATCCTCTCTCTTGATAACGATGGGAAAATATATTTCCAAACAAAAAACCAAAAAGCAAAAACAATTCAAAATATTTATAAGGAGATACAGCTATGAAACTTTGGATTCCCATGCTTATTTTAACAGTTCTTGTCTCAGCTCTTTGCATCTGGGACACAATACATACAAATCAAGTTTTTGAAAAATTAGAACATCAAAGTAATTATATTTACGAATATCTTCAGGAAGGCGACATCACTAATGAAGAAGTCCAAAAAGAAATTTTTTCTCTTAATGCATTTTGGACAAAAAAAATGGATACACTTTGCATATCCATTTCTCGAAAAGACCTACAACCTGTCAGTGATTATCTTCAATACTTATGCGCCTCAATCAAAAACTCAAGCCAAGAAGACGCTGTAACATATTCTCGTCTATTAAACTATAACATTATTGGACTAAAAGAAATAACTGGTTTTTCAATTGTCAATTTGTTGTAATTAATTTAAAATGTAAAAACTGAAAAAGCAAATAATAGCAACAAAAACAAACACAATCAAAAGTCCCCAAACTGATTCATTGCTTGTTTCAAAACGATGGTATTCTTCATTAGGAATACCATTCTTTTTTATGTTTTCCAAAATCAAACTAGCCGAAGTTTTCACTTCTTCAACCTCGTTTTCACAAGGAATGTGTTTCTCCTGTGCTTTCGCAGTGATGATTTTAATCATTGCCTTTTCACGGATTTCAACTTGTTCGCTTGTTGCACTGTATGGCAAATCCAGACAGTGATAGCAGTTTTTTAATTTCTTTTCCATTTACCCCTTCTTTAACATCTTTTTTAAATACATTCCAGTATAACTATTTTTTATTTTGCAAATTTCCTCAGGAGTTCCTAATGCCACAATTTTTCCGCCACCTTCACCACCTTCAGGTCCCATATCAATGATGTAGTCAGCAGTTTTAATAATGTCAAGATTGTGTTCAATCACAACAACTGTATTCCCGTTTCCCACCAATCTTTGCAAAATATCAACTAACTTTTTTACATCATAAGAATGAAGACCAGTTGTTGGCTCATCCAAAATATAAACTGTGTTTCCTGTATCTCTTCTTGTCAACTCTGTTGCGAGTTTTAATCTTTGAGCTTCACCACCGGAAAGTGTTGTTGCACTTTGACCAAGTTTAATATAACCCAAGCCAACATCAACTAAAGTTTGAAGTTTAGATTTAATTTGCGGAATGGCATCAAAGAAAGTGTATGCTTCATCAATTGTCATTTCCAAAACATCATAAATTGACTTACCTTTATATTTAACATCCAAAACTTCACGAGAATAGCGTTTCCCTCCACACACTTCACATGGAACGAACACATCCGCCATAAAATACATTCTGAGTCTTTTCACACCATCACCAGCGCAGGCTTCACACCTTCCACCTTCAACATTAAAACTAAATTTACCAAGGTCGAAACCTTTTTCTTTGGCCGTTGGAGTTGATGCAAATAATTCTCTAATTTTTGTAAACACTCCTGAATACGTTGCAGGATTGCTTCGAGGAGTTCTTCCAATTGGAGTTTGGTCAATTTGAATTACCTTGTCAATTTCTTCAATACCCAAAATTTCATCAAGATTTCTTTCTTTATCTCTACGATTAATCTTATTAAACAATGCTTGATAAAATATGTCATTAACAAGAGTTGATTTACCACTTCCGCTCACACCAGTCACACACGTTAAAACACCTTTTGGAATTGCCACATCAAGATTATCGATGTTATGTTCTCTGCAACCAAGCAAACGTATAAACTCTGTTTTAACTTCTCTACGAATTGCCGGCACTTCAATTTTCATTTCACCAGACAAAAATTTTCCAGTCATAGAATTCGGTGAATTTATTAAATCTTCCACAGAACCAAGGGCTACAATTTCACCACCATGAACACCTGCTTTTGGCCCAATATCAACCAAGAAATCAGCTTGACGAATTGTATCTTCATCATGTTCAACAACAATCAATGTGTTACCCAAATCTCTTAAATTTTTAAGTGTGTCTATAAGTTTATCATTATCACGTTGATGCAAACCAATGCTTGGTTCATCCAAGATATAAAGAACCCCACTAAGACCGCTTCCAATTTGTGTTGCAAGACGTATTCTTTGTGCTTCACCACCAGACAAAGTCCCAGCTCTTCTTGCAAGTGTTAAATATGTTAGACCAACATTAATAAGGAATGAAAGTCTTGAACTGATTTCATTTATAATGCTTTCTGCAATCATCTTTTCTGTTTTTGTTAGTTTCAAATCTTTTATGAACGAATAAATCTTGCTAATTGACATATCACACACATCTGAAATGCTCTTTCCTTCAATTTTGATTGATAAAGCACTAGGATTTAAACGTTTTCCCAAGCACTCAGGGCAAGTGTCCTCACTCATAAGTTTATATATTTCTTCCTTAACATATTCGCTTTGACTTTCTTGGAAACGTCTTAACAAATCGGGAATTATTCCCATGAAAAGCATGTCTTTTTGCGTTAAATACTGATGCAAATTTGGAGCAATTTTTTCAGGATTACCAATTTCACCATTAATTAAAATATTCCTTGCCTCTTTTGGAATTTGATAATATGGTGTGTCAAGAGTGAATCCCTGTTCACGTGCTAGCTTATTAAGAGCTTTTTTTGTGATTCCAGTTGCATCAATATTAAATCCCATCACAGACAATGCGCCTTCATTGATTGACAATCTGTCGTTTTTAACAATTGCATTCTCTCCAATTTTAATAACATATCCAAGCCCACCACACTTAGGACACGCACCAGCATGGTTATTAAAACTAAATAATGTTGGTTCAATATCAGGAATTGAAATCCCACAATCCACACAACTATATTTAACACTATACAATTTATTTTCATCATTGGTGTTTATTATCACCAAACCATCTGCCATTTGCAAACATTTATCCACAGATTCAGTTAATCTCGAAATTATTCCATCTTTTTTAACAATTCTGTCCACAACAACATAGATGTCATGACGCTTGTTTTTCTCTAAAACAATATTGTCATCAAGCGAGAACACGTCGCCATCAACCATAACTCTAACAAAACCATCTTTTCTCAATGCATCAAGAGTTTTCTCGTGTGTGCCTTTTTGACTTCGAACAATTGGTGCCATAACAAGCATTTTGGTTCCTTCTTCACACTCTAATACTTTGTCAACAATTTGGTCAATAGTTTGAACTGTGATTGGTTTTCCACATTTTGGACAATACGGTTTTCCAATTCTTGCAAACAATAATCTTAAATAATCGTATATCTCAGTTATTGTTCCAACAGTTGAACGTGGATTATTGTTTGTTGATTTTTGATCAATTGAAATTGCTGGACTAAGTCCATCAATGCTTTCCACATCAGGTTTGTTCATTTGCCCTAAAAATTGACGTGCATATGAAGATAAACTTTCCATATATCTTCTTTGCCCTTCCGCAAAAATTGTATCGAAAGCAAGAGTTGATTTTCCACACCCACTCACGCCAGAAAAAACAATCAGTTTATTTTTTGGTAATGTTAAACTGACATTTTTTAAATTATTTTCTTTTGCACCTTTAATTACAATATTTTCAAGCATATTACCACCACTTAATGATTTCCAAAGTTATAAAACTTAATCTTAACTTTTATTTTAGCAAATAAACTTGCAAATTTCAAGTGTAGATTGGAGAAAAATAAACAAATTTGTTAAATATACTTTAGTTTTAAATTTTGCTTGACAAAAACTTCAATTATTTTAAACTATTATTAAGGAGAAAAACATGAAACTTAGATCAGAAATTGAAGAACAATACAAATGGGATTTATCTTCTTACATTTCAAATGAAGATGACATTGAAAAAACCTTTCAACTTATGGAAAACTTAATTAAAGTTTTACCAACTTACAGCGGAAAATTATCAGATAAAGAAACATTATACTCAGCGCTTAACGAACATGAAAGCGATTATATCCAAATTTACAAACTTGCTCACTACATCAGCCACTCTTTAAATGTTGATTCAACCGACACTAAGATGCTAGGATTGTCTCAAAAGTTTGACAATCTATATACAAAAATGAGCGAAGCAAACGCTTATTTTATGCCTCAAATGTACGAACTTGATAACAATTATCTTAATTCATTACTTCTTGATTCTCGCTTTAAAAATTATGACAATATGATAAAAGATATCATCAAGTTAAAACCACATAAACTTGATGAAAAAACAAGTGTTTTACTTGCTAAAATGGGTGGATTTTTAGGCAATAATTCAAATCTTCACAGCATTTTGACTGATAGCGAAATGTATTTTGATGATGCAACAGACAGTTCTGGAAAAAAATATAAAGTCGATAATGCAACATCTCCTGTTTACTTAAGAAGCAACGACAAAATGTTAAGAAAAACAACTTTTGAATCACGAATGGAAGCGTTCAGAAAGCTTAATAAAACTTTTGCTGAATTATATTTAAAAGACATTGAACTAGATAAATTTAATTATAAATTAAGAAATTATAATTCTTTGCTTGAAGAGGTTTTGTTAAGCGAAGATGTTCCAACAAAAGTGTATGAAAACAACATTAAAAATGTTAATAAAAACATACCGATTTTGCAAGAATACATCAGCACATTTAAACAAACTAAAAATGACCCGGAATTTGCTTATTATGATTTATTTGAAGATTCAAAAAATAATCAAAAGATTTCACTAGAAGAAGCTCATGAATTAATTCTCCAAGCAGTAAAACCAATCGGTGAAGAATATGTTAGTCTTGTTAAAAATAAATTATCTGACAAATCAATTGACTATATGCCTAATGCAAATAAAAATTCTGGTGCGTATTGCTCAAATTGTTATGACGCAAAAACGTTGATTTTGATGAATTACAACCACGACTTTAACTCAGTTTCAACTTTAATTCACGAAATGGGACATTGCATTAATGCAGAATATTTCAACTCCACTCAACCTAGAGAAAAAGCAGAAATTTCAATTTTTGCAGCCGAAATTGCAAGCACAACCAATGAAATCCTTCTCAATCTTCATATGCAAAAAAATTCATCAAATCAAGACAAAGCTTACTACATTCGCGCACTGCTTGATGACGTGAGAAGCACAATTTTCCGTCAAACATTATTCAGCGAATTTGAATTATTTGCGCACGAAAATATAGACAAAGAAATTCCAACAACTTATGAAGATTTAAACAACAAATATTTTGAACTTAACGAAAAATACTACGGTGATTCTTGCATTCTTCCTAAATGTTTGCAATATGAATGGGAACGAATTCCTCACTTTTACAATGCCTATTATGTTTATTCTTACTCAACAGGAATGATAACGTCAATAACAATTGCTTATAAGTTGTTACACGAGCAAGGATTTAACCAAAAATATATTGAATTTTTGAAAAATGGAATCAATAAACCTGCAGTTGAAATGTTAAAAGAAATCGGAATTGACCTAACAACTGATGAACCATTTGAAACTGCTTTCAAATTCATTCGCGAACAATTAGAAGAATACAAAAAACTATGTTAATATAAATTTATAAGTTATTCGAAAACAAAAACTGCAAAATAACAATTTGCAGTTTTTTGCTGATTAAACACCTTACTCACAAATATTATTAAAATAATTGCAAAAAATATTTTCAGATGATATAATATAGGAGTTAGTCATGTTAGATAAAAACACAACATCTGTTTTAAAAGTGTTGTTCAGACTGGCAGAAGGTAATGCATATAAGGTTGTAACAGGTGATGAAATTCTATCTAGTTTAAACCAACGATCACAGTTTGATTTAGAAATTATAAAACAGATAATTGACTTTTTGGAAAAACAGCAATATTTAAATATCAAATTTAGCGAAGAGAACACATATTGCTACACTCTTCTTCCAAAAGCAAGAATTTTTCTTGAGCAAGAGCAATCTAAAGTTAAAACCAAAAAAAATAATCAACACATTATGACATATGTTTATATAATGATTGCATCATTCATTGGTTCAATGCTTGCCTTGATGATTTTCTTTTATCTAACGTTTTAAGGAAAGATATGTTAACATTTAAAGAAAAATATGTTATGGAATATGTATATCAAAAGTGTCAAGGCAAAAAGTCTTGTCTTATTTCACCACGCGAAATAATCTCTTTCACTGCTGATAAATATGTTATTTTCCCTGAAGAACTTGAAAAAATCATGACAAATTTAAGCTATGATAATTACATTGAACTTTTCAAGTCGGATAAAAAAGGTAACCCAGTTTTCTGTGTTTCGCTTAAACTTAAGGGAGAAGGTTTCCACAGAGAACTCACTAACAACAAACGTAATATTTGGTGGACTGTTGGAAGAACTTGCATTTTGGCAGTAATGAGTGCATTAATCGGTGGATTAATCAAAATCATTTTCTTCTAGGATTTAATTATGGAATTTCGAAAATTTGAATTAGTATCTAAATATCAACCAACAGGTGACCAACCTCAAGCAATAAAGTCTCTTGTTGAAGGTATCAATGATGGATTGTCTGCTCAAGTTCTAAAAGGTGTTACTGGAAGCGGAAAAACGTTCACAATGGCAAACATCATTGCACAAACAAATCGTCCCACTCTTGTGCTTGCCCACAATAAAACTCTTGCTGCTCAACTTTGCAACGAGTTTAGAGAATTTTTCCCAAATAACAGAGTGGAGTTTTTTGTTTCATATTATGATTATTATCAACCCGAAGCCTACATTGTTTCGAGTGACACCTATATTGAAAAAGACATGAGCGTTAATGATGAAATCGATAAACTTCGTCATAGTGCAACCAGCAGTTTGCTCGAACGTAGTGACACAATTGTTGTTGCATCAGTTTCATGCATTTATGGTTTAGGCGCACCAAAAGAATATTACGACTTACATATTTCACTTCGTGTTGGCGACAAACTTTCACGTGAAGATTTAATTCATAGATTAATTAACATTCAATATACTCGTAATGAAATTGATTTTACCCGTTCAACTTTCAGAGCACGTGGTGATGTTGTTGATATATTCCCAGCAGACAGCAGTGAGCACGCAGTAAGAGTTGAATTTTTTGATGATGAAATTGAAAATATAAGTGAATTTGATGTTGTAACTGGCAAAGTTTTAAACAGACTTAAACATTGCCCAATCTTCCCTGCCAGCCACTATGCTGTTGGAAGCGAAAAACTTCATTCTGCACTTGAACAAATTCGAATGGACGCAATTAAGCAAGAAGAGTTCTTTACTCGTGAAAACAAATATATTGAAGCACAAAGAATTAGAGAACGTACTAACTATGATTTGGAAATGATGCAAGAAATGGGCTATTGTTCCGGAATTGAAAACTATTCAAGATATTTTGATGGCAGAAATCCAGGAGAACCACCATATACTCTACTTGATTATTTCCCAAATGGTTTTTTGCTTTTTGTTGATGAAAGTCATATAACTCTTCCACAAGTTCGTGGAATGTTTAACGGAGATCGTGCACGAAAAACAAGTCTTGTTGACTATGGTTTCAGGTTACCAAGTGCTTATGATAATCGTCCTCTTAACTTTGAAGAGTTTAACAATAGAATTGGACAAACAATCTATGTTTCAGCAACACCTAATGATTACGAAATTTCTCTATCGGGCCAAGTTGTTGAGCAAGTAATTCGTCCAACATATCTTCTCGACCCAGTTATTGAAGTTAGACCAAGCGATGGACAAGTGGACAATTTATATGATGAAATAAAAAAGAATGTTGAAAAACAAGGTAAAGTTTTAGTCACAACTTTAACAAAGAAAATGGCAGAAGATTTAACTAAATACCTTGGTGAAAACGGAATTCGTGTTAAATATCTTCACAGTGATATTGACACTTTAGAACGTGTTAAAATAATAAACGAACTTCGATCTGATGAATTTGATGTTCTTGTTGGAATTAATCTACTCCGTGAAGGTTTGGATTTGCCTGAAGTAACCTTGGTTGCAATTCTAGATGCAGATAAAGAAGGATTCTTAAGATCTGCAACATCTCTCATTCAAACAATAGGCCGTGCTGCGAGAAACAGCGAAAGCAAAGTTATTATGTATGCCGACAGAATCACAGATAGCATGAAAATCGCCATTGATGAAACTAATCGTCGTAGAGAAAAACAAATGGCATATAACATTGAACACAATGTTCAACCAATGACAATTAAAAAAGGCATAACAGATAGTTTGAAAATACGAATGGAAGAAAAACAAGAAAACCTTTCAAAACAAGATATAACAAAGAAAATCGAACAATTAAAAGCCATGATGAACACTGCAGCAAGTCAACTTGACTTCGAAACAGCAATTACACTTCGTGAAGAAATTGCAAAACTCAAACGCAAACTAAGATGATGTCTTTAAACTAAAATACATATAAAAAAATCTCACTAACAGTGAGATTTTTTTAATTTTTATTCAACTTCACCGGATTTTGGTTCTTCGTCTTCAGATTCTTCAGTTGATTCAACAACTTCATCTTCCTCTTGAGCTTCAATTTCTTGAACTTCTTCAGAATTTTCAGTTTCTTCTTCAACCTTTTCTTCTTTTACTTCTTCAACGAATTCAACTTTTCCTTGTTCAACTTTTTCAGATTTATTTGTTTTAGCAACTTTAACTTTTTTTGTTTGAGTTTTAGTGCTTCCACCTTTTTTACCTGTGAAAGTGAAGAACAAGATAGCAGCTGCAACCATAACCAAAGCAACAACAATCAACACAGCACCAACAACATTGTCTTTGTTTTCTTTTGCGCTTGATTTTGATGAAACATTAAATTCAATTGTTTCAGTTCTAACGTTATCGTAACTATCTTTAATTGATAATTTTAAAGTATATTTACCTGTTCCACTGATTAAATATTGAGTTTTGTTTGTTGAAGATTCACCAGTTGTCACACTTGGACCAGTAAGTTCATAAGTTAAATTTGTCCAAGACAAACTACTATTTATGCTTCCAATATCATCCTTATCTGAAATTGTTAAATTTAAATCTTCAGAGTATACAACTTCACCATTGTTTGTTACTGTAACCTTGAAATATCTATTTGTTGTTGATGTTTTTGTTTTGTTAACTTCAACAAGATATTCAATGTCATTTTCACCATCATAGATGAGTTCTTCTTGAACTTTAGATTTGTTTCCAATATTGATTGTTGGAGGAACATTATCACCAACTTTGATGCTGATTGTTTTTGTTAAAACATCTTCATCATTAGTTGCAGTGTAAGTTACTTTATAAGTTCCTTTTGATGTTTCGTTTGTTGTGAATGTCCAGTAAGTGTAACCAGATTCATCTGTAACTTTTTCAGCATCAAGAGCTTCATCTTCTGAAGCACCAGGAAGAAGGTATGTTACTTTAACAACTGCACCATTGCTTGCTGCAACGTCTGGAAGTTTAACATCTTCCTTTGTTGTTGCATATTGAGCAACATCAAATTCTCCCATCCATTCAATAGGTTTCTTTTCAATTACAACTTTTAAAGATTTTGTGTCAGCATCTCTTCCTTCATATGAACCACCAACAGTGATGTAGTAAGTTCCATAACTATTGAATTCATAAGATGTTCTGCTATTTCCACTTGGTTGATAATCAAGACCTTTACCATTGTCATCAACAGAGACTGTTATATTTTTATCGCTTGTATAATCTAATTTTCCGTCAGCTGATTTCAATGTTGCTTCGAAATCGATAACTGTTCCTTTTCCACCTGTTACAGTGTTACCTGAAATTGTGATTTCATCTCCACTAACTGGTTGAACTGAAAGGATTGGATTTGAAGTATCTTCAACTTCAAAAGTGAAGTACATAACACTTGTGTTACCAGCAACGTCTGTTGCAGTGTAAGCAACATAGTAAACACCAGTTTCACTAGTTGTAATCACACCACCATCAATTGCTTGAACTTCGTTTGCAAATGTTTCACTATCATAGTAGAAATTTTTGTTTGAAGGTGAAAGATATTTAATTCCACCATAAGAATTTTCTGGAGAGTCAATGTAATACATTACATTTAACATCAAAGTTTTATCAGCATCGTCAACATAAACTGTTGGCAACTTAACCTCAACACCTTGTCCAACTGTAAATTCTTGAATTTCATTTGAAGAATTCAACCATTGAGTTCCTGTTAAGTGTTGAACATAAATATTCATAGTTGGCGCAGTATTGTCAGTTGTTGTGTCTTTAATTGTTAAAACTTTTGTATCAACAGCAACGTTACCGTCATCATTAATTACAACTGCAACAACGTTAACATTTCCTGATGTTTTTTCTGTTAAATCTAAATCAAATGAATTTTTTGTTTCGCTTTCTTCAACAAGAGCGATGTCAGAATAATAATGTTTAAGACCCTTACTTGAAAGGTTACCAATTGTCCAACCATTAATCAATCTTGCATCATTTAAAACATGAGTTTCTTTGTTTGTTCCGATTGCATTAAGAAGGTTGTCAATTTCCTTTTGAAGAATAGTTGTGAATGTGTCATCAGCTTCTAAATTTGCAGGAGTTGCAGCATATGTGAACACAACATTTTTAAGTCTTGTGTCAAGTTCGTCTGATGATGAAACTTTAACTGTTACATTGTCAGAATTCTTCACTGCACTATCTTTCAAATTTGTAATTTGAATTGTTGGAGTTGATTCTTTGTGACTGCCTGATGCAACAACTTTGAAAGAATATTTTTCAGTTGTTCCATCAACATAAAGATAACTTTCTCTTTTCTTAACTTGATTAGTGATTACCCTATATTCAAGAGTGTAAGATCCTTCAATGTTTTGAGCATTTGAATTAAACTTAAATGTTACAGCTTTGTTGGTTTTACCAATGTTTGCATCTGCTGAAGCATTGAAACCTTTTTCATCTGCAGTAACTGCAACCAATTCACCAGAATCTTCATCATATTTTTTGTTATCAACATAGTAATATGAACTACCCTTTCTGATCATACGGATAACTGTGAAATCAGAGTGATTTGATGTTACAGAATCTTCAACATAAACAGCTGGAAGAACAAATCCTGCATCTGCTTCATATTCAGCTTTTAAATCTGTTTCAGCACCAAAAATTGAACTATCTTCTTCATATGTTTTTGTTGTATCAAAATTGTATGCCAACTTAATTGTTGGTTTACTTGAAGCTGTTACTCCATCAACTTTGAATGTTTCAGTTAAAGTTTTGCCATTAGCATCTTTAACATTGTAGGTGATGAAATAATTTCCAACCATATCCGCATAAGTGTCAACACCTTCAAAGTTTTCAGGTGACATAACAAATTCGAAATTGTTACCAGTTAATTCATGGTAAATTGCACCGTCACTACCTTCTTTTTCAATTCTAATTGATTCAACATTAACGTCTACGTTTGTTTCATCACCAGCATTAACTGAAATTTTTGGCAATATTACTTTTTTACCTAATTCAATGGTAGGCATTGTTGGTTTTGATGCAAGTTTAAGTTCACTTGCAGTATAGTTATCTTCAACACTTATTGTGTAAGTTTTTGTTGGACGATTTTCACTATTTTCAAATGAATATTCAACAGTGTAAACGCCTGCTTCACTTGGAGTGATGTAATATTTATCACCATTCTTTGAGAAGAAATCGCTATCTGCAACGTCTTGTGGAGCACCATCTTTTGTTACTTTGATTGTTGCTTTAGTGTTTGTTACAACACCATTTTTAACTGTTAAATCTTTTCCAACCACTTTAGCGTATGCAACTGGAAGTTCATATGATTCAGTGCTTACAGCCATTTTAGTTTTGATTAAATTCTTTGTGTAACCAACAATTTCATCAGTTCCAGATTTCAAAATTGGAGTTGAAAAATCTAACTCATAAGAAACGTTTGAAACATTCACTGAATAAGAGTTTGAATAATATATTCTATTGCCATTAGTTACGATATAAACAACTTTATATTCGCCGTTATTACGAGCATTGACTGTTAAGATGTTGTTTGTTTTATCAAGAGTGAAGTAATTTTTATCATTTTTATCATCCTCTTCACTAACACCAACAACAAAGTCATGATTATAACCAGCTGGGTCAATTACACGAACTGTATAAGAAGTTTGTGAACCCAAAACTGAATTTAATAAAGGAACTTTAAATTCGTCTTGTCCTTCCTTGCTGTAGTCAACATTCTCAATTGGCATTTTGAGAGCATTTAACGCTTTTTCGTAGCTTATGCTAGCTAATTCTGCAGCTTGAACAGCTGTTAAAGTTGGCGTGAATGCAAACATGAAACTGCATAAAGCAAATGCCATGAAGCATAACGCAACTTTGAAATACTTACTTAAAACTTTCATTTCTGTCTCCTATTAATATAAGTCTTGATTATTCTAATAAAAATCGAGAAAATTGTCAAACAAAATCATTGTCGTTTTGTAAAGTTTTATAGGCAAAATGTATAAAATTTTACATTTTACGCAATCTCCAAACTTGTTAAACCAAAAAACTCTTTATAAACTCTACATAATTAGTATTTGAAGTACCTTAATTAATATCATAAGAAAAAAAACTAGTCTTGTCGAAGAAACAGACAAAACTAATTTTTTTATACTATAAAACGTTCATTTGCTCGTCAGCATAATCTTTTTCAATAAAATTGAATCCTTCACTCGCACACAAAAAATATTGTTTTTCTCTATGCTTGTTGAGCTTGCTCAAGAAATTTGCACCTAACAGTTTATATCTTGAAAGAAGTTTATTATTGAGTTCAGAAAAATCTATTGATTTATTACTCAACAATTCTTTTTCTGTATCCATTGCCCACTCACTTGGCTCAACATCACCATTTTTCTCAAAATCACAAAGAACGTTCATATCTTCAGGTGATGTCACAAACCTTGTGATGATTTTGATTTTCTCATAAACCGTTCTCGGCAATTCCTTAACAGCATTTGCGTCTAAATAATAGAATTCATAAAGTCTACTAGGTTCACCAAAAACAGAAAAACTTTCCTTTGAGCGCTTTAAAATAACGCGGTCACCATAAATTCCTCGTCCTCTTTTATATTCAACAATCTCATAAAAATTGTTAATCAAAAAGTCAAGTTGGCTCCATTGTTGAATGTTAACTTTTGTCATAGGCACTCGCTTTTAAGCCAAAGCATCAACTAAAAGAACAATGTTTTTTTCCTTTCCTTTATTGTTCTTAGCATAAATTTCTTCGAAATCACTTGGTGCTTCAATATCGCAATCGAATTTGATTGCACAATCCACCATCGCACAAAGATATTCTTTTGCTTTGATGTATGCATCTACAATAGTTTCGCCATCTGTAACAATTCCCAAATCATGAATTGCAATTGTGAAACCTTGATTATTTTCATCTTTATAAATAACTGCTGGATAAACTAAATCTTTCATAAAACCCTCTTTTTCCAATCTATATGATATTGCCATTATATCACAAAAAAGAATTAATGTAAAATAAATTTAAGCATAAATTTCGAAACAAAAAAACTCCGCAATAGGGAGTTTTTTAATCTTATAATGTTGTTTCTGTAGCTTTTTGGTTTCTTGTATCAATTTTCATAAAAGATGCAATTGCTTTTCTGTTAGCCAATTCATGAGCATAATCTCGTTCTAAATCTGTTCTAGTTGCAGCAACAAGTTTTTGAAACAAACTTCTGCCTTGTTTCAAAATTCTAGATGAAACAGACTTCTTTTCAACTGGTTTAATACTTTCAACTGTTGTTTTATTTTCAGTTTCAAGAAGACCTTTTTTATATTCAATTTTAGCCTCTAATAGTCTTTTAGAATTGTTAGCACTCATAATTTGCCTCCTCTATTTAAATAAATTTTCTTATGAAAACTTATTTTCTTTATGACTACATATTAACACATATTTTTTTATTTGTAAATAGTTTTTAAGTCAATTTTATAAATATTTATAAAAATATTTAATTATTTATAAACTACTATAAAATAGTATTTTAACGAATTTTTATTTATTTTTTAACAACATTTTAAATTAATTTATTTTAATCGCATATTTTCATAAAAACGAAAAAAAGAAGACACTAAATTGTGTCTCCAATTTTTTTAAAATTCTTCGTCTTCACCATCATCAACGTCGTCAAACTTAATGTTGATATTTTCATCACTGAACATACCTGCATCATCTTTAACTTGTTTTGGAAGAAGGTTGCGATACATTGGAGCGCCAGTACCTGCTGGAATCATTTTACCAATGATGATATTTTCTTTAAGTCCTTGAAGTTTATCAACTTTACCCTTCAACGCAGCTTCTGTTAACACATTGCTTGATTCTTGGAATGAAGCAGCTGACAAGAAACTTTCAGTTGTAAGAGATGCTTTCGTGATACCTTGAAGTTCACGTTTAGCAGTTGCTGGAACACCACCTTCTTGAAGAGCTTTTAAGTTTGCTTCTTCATAAGTTCTAATGTCAACAATATCTCCTGGAAGAAGATCTGTATCTCCAGAATTTTCAATTTTAACTTTTCTAAGCATTTGCTTAATGATGATTTCCAAGTGTTTAGCATTGATTGAAACGGCTTGTGATTTATACACTTGAAGAACTTCGTTCAACAAATACTCTTGAACAGATTTAACACCACGAGTACGCAATACATCTCTTGGATTTAAAGGACCTTCAGTGAGAGCTGTTCCTGGAGTTACAACATCTCCATTTTTAACTTTCATTGTAGAACCGAATGGTAAAATGTAACTTTCTTCAGTTGTTCCTTTAACAACAACTTCGAAACGTTTATCAATTTGGTTAATCGATACTTTACCACCAATTTCAGAAATAACAGCAGCACCTTTTGGATTTCTTGCTTCGAAGATTTCTTCAACTCTTGGCAAACCTGTTGTAATGTCGGCAGAAGCCGCACCACCGCTGTGGAATGTACGCAACACGAGCTGTGTACCTGGTTCACCAATTGATTGAGCAGCGATAACACCAACTGCTTCACCAAGATGAACAATGTCATTTGTTGACATATCTCTACCATAACATTTAGCACAAACACCAGTTTTTGCTTTACAAGTAAGCAAGCTTCTGATTTGAACTTTTTCAATTCCAGCATTAACAATAGTTTTTGCAAGTTCATTAGTGATGAATTCGTCTGCACCAATAATTTGTTCTTTAGTTTTTGGATTGATAATTGCTTCAGATGTAAATCTTCCAACAATTCTGTTTTCCAAACTTTCAATTTCACTGCCGTTTTGAACAATAGCAGTTACTTCGATACCCTTAACACCTTCGCCAAGTTCACCGAAACAATCGTGTTCTGTGATTGTTGTATCTTGAGCGATATCCACCAATCTTCTTGTCAAATATCCAGAGTCAGCAGTTTTAAGAGCTGTATCCATCAATTGTTTTCTTGAACCACGTGCAGCACTATAGTATTCCAATGGAGATAATCCCCTACCAAAGTTAGATTTAATAGGAACATCACTCACACCACCAGACGCTGCGTCCATGTTACCCAACATACCTGAAAGTTGCTTCAATTGAGATTCACTACCACGCGCACCTGAAACGAGGATAACTTTCAATGGATTAAATTTATCCATTTGAGATGAAGTAACTTTAACCAAATCATCTGCTGTTTTACCCCACAAGGTCATGTTCTTTGACTTTTTATCATCATAGTTCACCAAACCTTGCATATATAATTCGTCGTTTTGTTTAACAATATCATCTGTTGCATTAATAATATCTTCTCTTTCTTTTGCTTCAGTAAGGTCAAATATTGAGAAAGATACACTTGCAAGAGTACTATACTTATAACCCATATTTTTAAGGTCATCAATCATAGTTACAGTTGTGTTTGTTCCATGCTTACGATAACAAGTTTCAATAAGTTTCTTATAAAGACCTTTCTTAACTTCTTCATTAATTTCGAATTCAAAAGCATTTTCTTTCTTTGATCTATCAACAAAACCCAAGTCTTGAGGAATGATGCTATTGAAAATGATTCTACCAAGAGTTGTTGTTGTTCTTCCAGTAATCAAGGTTCCTTCAAATTCAACAGTTCTTCTAACATTTATTTTTGCTTGTAAACTTAACATTCCATTTTCATAAGCAAGATGTGCTTCGTCAACAGAACCGAAAGTCATTCCTTCACCTTTTGAACCTTCTCGATCAGCTGTGATATAGTAGTTACCTAAAATCATATCTTGAGATGGAACCATGTTTGGAGCACCATCACTTGGTTTCAAAACGTTGTTTGATGCAAGCAACAACATTCTTGCTTCAGTTCTTGCTTCTACAGACAATGGAACGTGCATACTCATCTGGTCACCGTCGAAGTCTGCGTTAAATCCAGAACATGCCAAAGGTGGGAGTCTGATTGCTTTACCTTCAACCAAAATAGGTTCAAATGCTTGCACTGAAAGTTTATGAAGTGTTGGAGCACGGTTTAAGAGCACTGGGTGACCTTCAACCACTTCTTGCAACACGTCGTAAACAATAGGTCTTTCTTGATCAATCATTCTTGTTGCTTTCTTCAAGTTGTTTGTTGCGTTCATTTCCAACAATCTCTTGATGATAAACGGACGGAACAATTCAAGAGCCATCATTTTTGGCAAACCACATTGATAAATTTTAAGTTCTGGACCAACAACGATAACGCTTCGTCCTGAATAGTCCACACGTTTACCCAACAAGTTTTGTCTGAATCGACCATGTTTACCTTTTAAAGATGCTGTGAGTGATTTTAAATCACGTTGACGGCTTCCTTGAACAGCACGGCCACGTTTACCATTGTCAAACAATGCGTCAACCGCTTCTTGGAGCATACGTTTTTCGTTACGAACGATAATTTCTGGAGCACCAAGTTCCATCAATTTCTTCAAACGGTTGTTACGGTTGATAACTCTACGATACAAATCGTTCAAGTCACTTGCCGCAAACTTACCACCATCAATTTGCACCAATGGACGCAAATCTGGTGGGATAACTGGAACAGCATCGAGAATCATCCAGCTTGGTTTATTTCCAGACTTGATGAAAGCTTCGATAACTTCCAATTTTTTAGTAGCTTTTAATTTCTTTTGACCTTTACTGTTGTGCATGATTTGAGTTAATTCATCACGTTCTCTTTCAAGGTCTATATCATTTAATAATTCTTTAACAGCTTCTGCACCCATGCCGGCTCTGAAACCGTTAGGACCATATTTTTCAATTGCTTCACGATATTCTCTATCACGGATTACTTGTTTGTAAGTAAATTCAGTGTTTTTAGGGTCTAAAACCACGTAACTTACATAATACAAAACTTCATCCAAAAGTTTTGGAGACATATCAAGAGCGATACCAATACGAGATGGCACACCCTTAAAGAACCAAATATGGCTTACTGGACAAGCAAGTTCAATGTGACCCATTCTTTCACGTCTAACTTTACTTCGAGTTACTTCAACGCCACATTTATCACAAACCACGCCTTTATATCTAACTCTTTTATACTTACCGCAGTGACATTCCCAGTCTTTTTTAGGTCCAAAAATTCTTTCACAGAAAAGACCATCTTTTTCTGGTTTTTGCGTACGATAGTTGATTGTTTCAGGTTTTGTCACTTCACCACGTGACCAAGATCTAATCATCTCTGGTGAAGCGATACCCACACGGATTGAGTCGAAATTGTTTAATTCAAACATTCTTTTTTCTCCTATTTTATTTCAAATTAATCGTCTAGGTCGTCAAACAACTCAGACTCATCAAATGCTGTAATATTTACATCATTTTCAAATTCTTTTGCAATGTCTTCAAATTCAAGAGTGACATCTTCAAGAGATTGTTTATTAACAGGTTCAACTGCACTCACTTCTTCGCCTTCTTCACTGACTTCATTGATTGTAAGTTCGTGGTTGTCTGCTGTTAATATCTTAACGTCTAAGCACAAACCTTGCATTTCCTTAACCAAAACTTTAAATGATTCTGGCATTCCTGGTTCTGGAATTGGTTCGCCTTTAACAATTGCTTCATAAGTTTTAATACGTCCTTGAACGTCATCCGACTTAATTGTAAGCATTTCTTGCAACAATCTTGATGCACCATATGCTTCGAGTGCCCAAACTTCCATTTCACCGAAACGTTGACCACCGAGTTGACTACGTCCACCAAGAGGTTGTTGAGTGATGAGTGCATATGTTCCAATTCCACGAGCGTGAATTTTGTCTTCAACCATGTGGTCAAGTTTTAACATATACATCACACCAACTGATGTTTTATTTTCGAATGGTAAACCAGTTCTTCCATCATAAAGTTGCATTTTACCATCTTCTGGAAGACCATTTTGTTTTAACAATTCAGCAATTTCTTCACGAGTTGCACCGTCGAATCCTGGGCTAGCAACTTTCCAATCTAAGTGTTTAGCAGCCCAACCTAAGTGAATTTCCATCAACTGACTCAAGTTCATACGTGATGGAACACCCAATGGGTTCAAACAAATGTCAACTGTTTCACCATTTGCCATATATGGCATATCTGCTTCTGGAAGAACAACAGAGATAACACCTTTGTTACCATAACGACCAGCAAGTTTATCACCCACTTGAAGCACACGCTTTTGAGCAATAAGCACTTTAACCATCATGTTAACACCAGCGTCAAGTTCATCTTTGTTCTTACGGCTAAGAATTTCAATGCCAACAACCACACCTTCTTCTCCATGTTTAACTTTCAAAGATGTGTTTTTAACTTCTTTTGTTTTTTCACCGAAGATTGCTTTAAGAAGTCTTTCTTCTGGAGTTAAGTCTGTTTCACCCTTTGGTGTTACCTTACCAACAAGGATATCTCCAACTTTAACTTCAGTACCGATTCTTACAATACCATCTTCGTCAAGGTTTTTAAGAGCTTCTTCACCAACACCTGGAATATCACGAGTGATTTCTTCATCACCAAGTTTTGTTGTTCTTGCTTCAGTTTTAACTTGTTGAATTGAGATTGATGTATAAGCATCTTCGTTAACAACTCTTTGGTTAACCAAAATCGCGTCTTCAAAGTTGAAACCTTCCCAGTTGATGAATGCAACTGTCATATTCTTACCAAGAGCAACTTCACCTTTATCTGTTGAAGGACCGTCAGCAAGAACATCACCAGCTTTAACCTTTTCACCTTTCTTAACGATTGGTTTTTGGTTGAAGCAAGCTTTTTCATTTGTTCTTTCGAACTTTCTAAGATTATGATTTACAATGCTTCCGTCAGCATATTCCATTGTGATATAATCTGCAGAAACATATTTAACAACACCGTCTTGTTCAGCAAGCACCATTGCACCAGAGTCAACAGCAATTTTATGTTCAACACCTGTTCCAACGATTGGGCTGTCAGCCTTAAGAACTGGAACTGCTTGACATTGCATGTTTGAACCCATGAGCGCACGGTTACCTGGACTGTGGTTAACAAATGGAATTAAGCTTGCACCGATTGATAATTCTTGACGTGGGCTAAGTTCAACATAGTCGATTTGACTTGCATCAACACGTTCAGCAAGACCATTGTGACGACATTCAACAAGACCAGCTTTAATTGTTTTATCATCGTTCAATTCGATTGTTGCTTGTCCAATGTAGTGACCACGTTCTTCATCTGCCATAAAGAAATCCACTTCATCAGTAACTCTTCCTTTGCTGTCCAATTTTCTATATGGAGTTTCAATAAAACCATATTTATTAACACGTGCGTATTGCGCAAGAGATGTCATCAAACCGATTGGTTGACCTTCTGGAGTTTCAACCAAACAAATACGTCCATAATGTGATGGGTTAATATCACGAACTTCAACTGTTGCACGTTCTTTCTTAACACCACCTGGACCGAATGAACTTAAACGACGTTTATGTCTTAAGCTTGCAGCTGGGTTAATTTGGTCCATCAATGCTGACAATTGGCTTGTTGCCATGAATTCTTTGAAAACTTTGTTTATATGACGAGCATTAACGATTTGACTTGGTGTAATATCTGTTAAATCACGAGATTGCAAACTTTCTCTAACTTGAGTTTGAAGTTTTGTCATTCCTCTGCGGAATTCATCTTTTAACAATTCTCCACAAGTTGCAACTCTTCTCATTGACAAGTTATCGATTTCATCTGTTTCGCCAATTCCGTCAATCAAGTTCAAGTGATAACTTACTGTTGCAATGATATCATCTAAAGTAATTTGTCTATCTTCAAGTTTTCTAACATTGTCTTGAATTGCAGCTTTAATTGCTTCATCATTACCTTTGTTTTCTTTCAAAATTTCATCAAGAAGTGGAAGATACACAAGTTCTGTAATTCCAAATTCTTCAGGATTGAGTTTTGCATAAGCTTTGAGGTCAACACGATTGTTACCAACAACTCTAATTGTTTTGTCATCAACAACAATATCAACTGAGTTAATACCAGCATTTTGGATTGCCCAAGCAGTTTGTTTGTCAATATATTCGCCAGCTGAAACAAAAACTTTCTTTCCAGATTTAACATCTACTGCAGCAATTTGATCAGTTATACGATTTGCCAAAGACAATTTTTTGTTCAACTTGAAACGACCAACCTTTTCAAGATTATAATGTTGTGGGTTGAAGAAACGGTCATTGATGTAGCTCAATGTGTTTTCAGGGTTTGGAATTTCACCCGGACGAGTACGTCTTCCGAATTCAATTAACGCATCTTCTTGAGTGATTTGTGGTTCTTTTTCCAAAGTGTTAACAATGTATGGGTGATTATTGTAGATTTGTAACAATTCTTCGTTTGTGTATCCAAAACATTTAAGAAGAACACCTAAGCTCATTTTGAACTTTCTTTCAACAATTGCTCTAAGAGTATCTCCAGTTACTTGTTCGGTTTGAATCCACATACCATAACTTGGTTGAATTGCGCCGTTATAATCCATTCTACCATACTTGTTAATTTCACCACCAAAGATTGCACCTGGTGATTTAATTAATTGGTTGAGAACAACTCTTTCAACTCCGTTACAGATGAATCCACCATCTTTTGACATATAAGGAATGTCGCCCAAGAAAACTTCTTGATCCATAATTTGACCAGTTTCCTTAACAAGCAAACGAACATTCACCTTAAGTGGAACAGTATAGCTTGTTTGTTTAACTTTACATTCTGACCAAGAATATTTAGGTGTTTTGTCTATTGAATAACCCAAAAAAGACAACTCAGCTTTGTTTGAGTAGTCTATAATTGGATTAAATTCATTCAAAATCTCCCCAATATCTTCTTCCAAGAATTTTTTGTAAGATTCTTTTTGAACGCTCAATAAGTCTGGCATTGCAAAAGGAACTTCTGTTTTGGCAAAGCTATATCTTTCTGCCTTGCCTCTTTTCAATTTTTTGATGTTGAGTGTGTTTGAAACCATTCATTAACTCCTTATTAAGTTGTACGCTCGCCAAAGTTATACTTATAGTATAAACCCTTGAGGGTAGACTTGGCGACTATTATTCATACTGTCCAATTTTAACATAACAATCTAGTTATGTCAATAGATTTTAAGCAAGATTTTTAACAATTTTGTCCAAAAAAACAAATTGCAAACCTGAAATTTTTAATAATAAAACAAATGAGTGCTCTTATTTTCAAAAATATTTTCAAAATTTAAAGATTTACAAATTTCAAGAGCATCGCAGTAACATTCTTGCCTTATATAATCTCTAAGCAATCTGCATTGTCTCATAACTTGGCAAACGCAATTTATAATTTCTAAATCGTTTTCACTAATTTTACCGTTTATTGCAAAAGCGTTGTTTTTCCATTCAACAACAATTTGTTGATCTGCAAAATATTTCAAAACAGAATAAATCAAAATTTGATCAATTTCAGATAAATTTTTGCAAATATATTCTTTTTCCTTATCTGAAATACCATCTTCATTTAAATCCCTGTCTTCATAATCGTAATACAATGAGTATACCCTCACCGCCTTAATCATTGAAGCGATAACACACGCAAAATCGTCCGACTCTGTTAACATACCAAAATTGGCAATTGAATCCTTCTCAACCACTTCTTCTTGCCTTTTGTAATTAGCTGTGTAATATCCACAGAATTTGCTGTTAACGTCATCGTTAATGCTTTTAATCACTTTTCTTGCCAACTTGTCCACATTCTTTGTGTTGTTGTGATAATTCTCTAAATCCAAATCTCTTGGTTTTGGACAAGCCACAAATTTTTCCATTAATGTCAAAATTAAATCCATATCAACCTACCTTAAAAAGCATATTACCACACTTTACCAAATTGTCAAGACCTAATATTTTAACATATCAACAAAAAGTCCCGCATTTGCAGGACTTTTTTCATTAAACCACAAAGATGAATTACATCAAATTTTTAGCAACAACCGTCTTTTCTGTCATGACCACAACCACATCCACAGAGTAAAAGCAAGATGATTATAAGTAAGCATGGGTCAATTTTGCAACCACAGTTGCATAAGATTAAAATCAAGATGATAATCCAAGTGCAATCTCCGCAACCAGTGTTCATGCCACAACCGCAGTCGTTTCCTCCAAAGAATTTATTGAACATAGTTCCTCCTAAAGTAAAATATATGTATCTACAAAAGTTTTATCTTTGGCGCCTTAAAGTTTCTTTTGTATAGTACATATTACGTAAGAAATAAAAAAAAGTTACGGAATTTTTAAAAATCCACAACTTTTATTATATTGTTTGAATTAAAATATTAGAACAGAAAACTAAAATCTGTTTGAATCACACCGAAGCGAACAAACTCAATATCTCTAAGAAACTCCTCACCACCATTAAAAAGATGACGCTCTTCCCTTCCATGATACTTTCCAACAATTTCAGCACCATTCTTTGCCGCACTGTAATATTTAAATGCATCAGTTTCTGACAAATATCTAAATGCTTCAATATTTTCATCACAACATTTTATCGCAAAAAGCAATTTATCCATAGGTTTTTCAACAACAATGAAATTGTCATCGACATAAAAATCAATAATATCTTCTTCACAAAACTCTAAGATATATGGATATTCTTTAACATATTTTAAAATAAATTCAGCATCGCTTCTCAATCTTTTGCTTGCATATTTAAATTCTTGAATTCCATACTCATCTATGCAAGTTTCAACAAATTGTTCAGAATCTCTGAACTTGTCATTAGCGTTACCCAAACTTTTCAAGCCCATTTTAACCAATTTCAATTGCAATTTATAAATCAAACTTGTCATTTGTTCTCCATTTAGCTTGATTATACTATAATTTCAAGTTTTGTCAAGAAAATAATTTCTAGCGAAAATATGTTTTACTGTTAGATACAATAAAAATAAAATTTGCTCAATCATTTAAAATCATTTGCAAAAAAAGAAAAAATCACATACAATTCTAGTATGAAACATATTGAAAAATTAATTAAATATAATCAAAATCATTTATTAAAATTCGAAAACGAATTAAGTGAAACGGAAAAACAAGAGTTACATAATCAAATTAATTCTTTAGATTTTTCCTATCTAGAAGAATTAAACAAAAAAGAAAATTCTCAGCAGGAAACTGAAATTACTCCAATTAAAGCAATGACAATCCCAGAAATCGAAGAAAGAGAAAACGAATTCAAAGCAATTGGAATTGAAGCACTTAAAAATTATAAAGTAGGCGCATTGCTCCTTGCTGGCGGAATGGGAACACGTTTAGGTTCAGATAACCCAAAAGGAATGTATAACATTGGAAAAACTAAAGATGTTTATATTTTTGAGCGTCTTATTGAGAACCTTATGGATGTTGTTCATATGTCAGGAACTTATGTCCCATTGTTCATAATGACAAGCGAAAAGAATGACGAAGCAACAAGAAAGTTCTTGCAAGAAAAAAACTATTTTGGTTACAATAAAGATTTCATTCGCTTCTTTGTTCAAGAAATGGCACCTTGTTGTGATTTTAATGGAAAGATATTGCTGGAAAGAAAAAACAGAGTTGCAACCAGTCCAAATGGAAATGGTGGTTGGTTCACTTCTTTACTCAAAAATGCAGAAGCAAAAAAGATGCTTGAAGATTATAACATTGAATATCTAAACGTTTTTGCCGTTGATAACGTTTTACAACGAATTGCAGACCCAATTTTTATTGGTGCAATTGTTGATGGAAACTATGAAATTGGCTGCAAGGTTATTAAAAAGAATGACCCTTATGAAAAAGTTGGCGTTATGTGCACGAAAAATGGCCATCCTGGCATTGTTGAATATATTGACTTAAGTGAAGAAATGGCACTTGAAACAAATAGCCAAGGTGAACGAGTTTACAACTTTGGAACAATTCTAAACAATTTGTTAAGCGTTAAACTTCTTCATGAAATTAAAAACAAAAAACTTCCAGTCCATGTGGTTACAAAAAAGGTTGAACATATTGATGATAATGGAAATATAATCAAACCTGAAACACCAAATGCTCACAAATTTGAAATGCTTTGGCTAGATATGATGGAATTTTCTTCAACTTGCCTTCCATTTGAAGTTGAGAGAGTTAAAGAATTCGCTCCAATCAAAAACAAAACAGGCGTTGACTCAGTTGAATCCGCCCAAGCCCTTCTCGAACTCAACGGTTACAAATTATAAAGATTCACTGATCATACTAAACAACATCCTTCGCTAGTCAACCCAAGTTAATATCCTTATTCTTAGTTTATCATGTCATCCTGAGCAAAGTCGAAAGATCCTCCAAAAAGGATGAAGAGTGAAAAATGAAATGTGAAGAATTATAAATGATTTATAATACCGTGATTACAATAGTAATTATATTGTCATCCTGAGCAAAGTCGAAGGATCTATAAAATAAAAAACATAAGGACAATTACATAGATTCTTCGACGCACTACGTTTACTCAGAACGACAAAAGAGTTGTCGCTTCCTTCATGTAATGTTTCGGCAAGCTCAACATAACAATCAAAAAACGACTACAATTTGTAGCCGTTTTTTTATTCTTATTTAAATTCAGTCAGTCCTGCCAAATAATCTAAACTAACATTAAAAAACTTGGCAAGCAAAATAACTGCGTCTAAATTTGGAACTCTTTCTTCGTTTTCCCATCTAGCAATTGCTGGTTGAGTTATTTTAAATTTTAACGCAATAGATAATTCTTGTTGAGATAACCCCTTCTCTTTCCTTAACTCTTTTAATCTTTTACTAAATATACTCATACCTATATAATATGACAAAAGTCATTATAATGTTAATGTTATACCAAATGTCATAATGTAAAAAAAATAGAAACATACTATTATTCGTCTAACCTATCAACAAATATAAATACTATTTATAAAAAACCTTTGTCTTTGAACATTATTATTTTACCACACCAACTATTACAATTGATTTTAAAAACACTATGACATTTGTTATATTTTGCTTGACAATATTTTTCAATTTGTCTATTACAACAATGACATTTGTCATTACGTCTAAAGGAGTTTAAAATGAAAAATAAATTAAGAATGAACACGCAATATATAGATTTTTATTTGCAAAGAAATGAAATATCAAAAGAAGACTTTGCGAAACAATGCAACATCACCTTAAAAGAATTACATGATATTTATAATCAAAAAACATAGATATAATTCTCATGGTTAAAATTGTTGAATTATTACAAATCACGTGCGACACATTTTTATTCAAAGAAAAATCTTTTCAAAAAGAACTTACACAAGATAAAGAAAAAACGACTACATTTTCGTAGCCGTTTTTTCATATTTTATCTTATATTTCTTGATTCTTAATATTTGTTTGAAAATATTCCTCATAGAATTCATGTTTGTTCAATTGTTCTAAATCTTCCATTGATAAAGTTTGTTTATTTAATTTTTTCATAATACATAAAATTAATTTGTAACATATTTCTTTGTTTGAAATTTCCAAATTTATATCAAATTTTTTATTGACTGCTTCTTGTTTTGTTATAACATTTGGTTGTTCACCGCAGAACATTACAACAATATTAACATCACTCATTATATCCACAAATTCATCATAACTTTCTATCTCAAAATCAATTTTCATTTTTTCTCTCCTTTTTGAAATCATATTTAGTATAAATCTTATAATTTTTTGTCAACAAAAATTATCTATAAACTGGAAATTGGTCAATTTTTTGTTTTATCATCTGTTTAAGTTGAACAATGTTTTGTCCTTTCTTTGCTGAGATATAGCAAGTGTCATATGGATAAGACACAAGTTCTTTTATTTCTTCATCTGTCATTTTGTCAACTTTGTTATAAACCAAAATAACACGATTAGGGTCAACTCCTAAGCGATCAAATTCCCTTTGAACAACTTCAATTTGTTCATACTTATGTTTGTCATTAGCATCCACCACCAACAATAACACATTTGCATCCAAAGTTTCTTCCAATGTGGCACTAAAAGCATACATAAGTTCATGTGGAAGATTAGAAACAAATCCAACAGTGTCAACCACAACATATTCAACACCATCATCCCAAACTTTTTTGGTTAAAACATCAAGCGTTGCAAACAACCTATCATCCGCATAAGTTTCTGCTTTTGCGATTGTGTTCATAAGGGTTGATTTTCCAGCATTTGTGTAACCAACAAGTGCAACTGAATTCATTCTGCTGAGTCTTTGCTTTCTTGTTGTTTGTCTGTGACGTTGAATATCTTTAATTTCTTTTTCAAGTCGAATGATATCTTCTTGCACTTTACGTCTATCAAGTTCTAATTTTGTTTCCCCAGGACCTTTTGTTCCAACTCCACGAGCAGACTTTTCGCTGTTCATGTTAAGTGTTGCAAGACGTGGTAAGGTATATTTAAGTTGAGCCAATTCAACTTGAAGTTTACCCTCACCAGATTTTGCACGTCCTGCAAAAATATCAAGAATTAGCATTGTTCTGTCAATGGTTTTAACACCAACAATTTCACCAAGGTTTCTAAGTTGAGAGCCAGTAAGCGGACAATCGAAAATCACAACATCAGCCTGAAGTTGCTCCACCTCATCACGAATTTGTTCAACTTTTCCAATTCCCATATAAGTTCTGGCATTAATTTCTTTTGGTTGGAACACATTGATTTTAACAATTTCAAGCAAGGCACTTTCTGCAAGTTGCTCCAATTCTTTTGCACGATATTCACTGTCTTCCATACTAACATATGGACACACCAAATACGCTTTTTCTAATTTTATTTCTTCTTTAAAATTTTTCATATATTTCTCCTTTAATGTTTTATTTTTTGTTTCAATTTAATAACAATCAAAGAAGAATTTTCTTCTAAGGTGTTATTTCAAAATCCTTAAAATATCCATTTTGATCACCTCCATCCCTAAAAACTAATGAAACATTGAAATATCTGGATCTTTACAATTTTTATTATTGTAATTTGGAACTCGAATTGTTCTTGTTTCTTGCATATGTTTTGGCAAATCTTTACACAAAACAACTGATTGATATTTTTTCTTTTTAAATTTGTTAATTATTTTTTGAATTAATCTCATTTTTAAACTCCTAATCTTTCCTTTTCTTTTTCATTAAGACAAAGAAATTCTTCAAAATTAAAATCATAAAAGAGTTCAGTCACAATCTCTTGCGGAATTTTTTCAAATTCATATTCCACACAGTCAAACTTAAATTGTTGCAACTTCTCACTATTTAACATATCTCTTAAATCAACAGTATCAAGATATCTTGTTCCATGTAAAACCAAACCCACAAGATAATCAATTTCCTTATTTAATTTTTCATCAATAACTGATTCACTATTTACTTGATACTCTTTTTCTTTTCTTTCGAAATAATTTTTTGCTTGATCTTCGTCCTTCAATAAAAATTCATAATGATATAAAAGATATGGAACCGCTAATCCATTTACAGAAACAATATAACCATCATTATATAAAGCCTTCCCTTGATGATTTTTTCTATAATTTAAGTCAACCAACTCAACCAAACGATTTAATCTGTTCAAAGTTAAACTTAAGTCATTTTTATTAAACTCTTGAAAATACATCTTAATTATTTTATTTGCAACAAAACGAGCTTGAATTCCATCAATATGTCTGTTTTTCATAGCTTCATCTTCCATTTCTTTTTTCTTTTGCAAATACAACTGTTGAATATAGCTCATGTTCACCTCTTAAATTTTATATTATCAAAGTTTAATTTTATTGTCAATATTTTCCTTATGAGAAATGCCCAATTTTTATTGCCAAAAATGAAGAAATTTGCTAATATGCACATATGCGAATTTGTAATTTGGCAAGCGGAAGTAGTGGAAATTGCACTTACATTGAAACTGAATCCACAAAAATTCTCATTGACTGTGGAAAACCTTTTTCATATGTATTCAACGCATTAAACGAAATCAAAGTTGATCCGCAAACAATTGACGCAATTTTAATCACTCACGAACATAGCGACCATATAAAAGGAGTTCAACAATTTGCTAAAACTTACAACACAAAAATTTATGCTCACACATATTTAAGTGAAGTCGTTAAAAACCAAATTCACGTTCCACAGGAATTGTTTAATTTTTTTGATACTGATTTTGATATCGGTGTTTTACATATCACACCTTTCCACCTTCCACACGACAGCAGATATTGTGTTGGCTACCGTGTTCAAGAAGAAGATGCGGTTATGAGCATATGCACAGACTTAGGAAGTTTCAGCGATGAAACGTTTGAAATAATCAAATCAAGCGCTTTAGTCTATTTAGAAGCAAACTATGACCCTGAAATGCTTATGAGTTACCCGGGCTATCCACCATTTTTGAAAAAAAGAATAAATGGTCCAAACGGCCATTTATCCAACCTAAATTGCGCCAAAGCAATTGAAAAACTTGTCCACAGCGGAACAAGACTCGTTGTTCTAAGTCACATCAGCGAACACAGTAACACTGTCAATCTTGCAGTTTCAACCATTGCAAACTACCTAGAAAGCAAAAACATCATTCCAAACGTAAACGTCCGCCTCGATATTGCACATCACGAAAATAGGGGTACGATTTTCCGCCTAACTCCTACCAGCAAGAAAACATCTTAAATTTTTCAAAATGCGCAATATCTCTCAGGGTTCCCACCGAAACTCGCTTTCGGAAGGGAAAAGGAGCAACCGAATTAAGGTCTATATTTGTGAGTTTACACACAAATTGACTAAAATGAGATTTGCGACGCCGCCCACCACGAACAAAGAGGCACAATTTTTAAAATAACACCTAGTAGTAAAAAGTAAAACTATTTTGTTTGAATGGGCGATGTCTTCGGGGTCCCCAAAGAAGCAAGCAAAGCGCTTCGAATGGGGAAAAGGAAAAACCGAGCAAAAGACTTACAATTGCGATTTTGAGCAATTTAGTTTAAACGAGAGTTTTGACGCCGCACACCACGAACAAAGAGGCACAATTTTTAAAATAACACCAAGCAGTAAAAAAGCAACTTAATTTTTAGGAGCATAATCATTCAAACTTGCTCCTATTTTTATACCTAAACATAACAAGTCTTCTTTTTCTAGTTCAAATTTTTTCTTTTCATATTCATGAATCAAATGAATCAATCTTCTGAAATCCGCTTTAACTCCATTATTCAATTTACAAAATATCTTCGAATGAAGTTTTTGAAATTCAACTTCTTCATCAATGTTAAAAATTTCTTCAAGTTTATCAAATCTTGCATCTTTATATTCTCTTACAGCGTTTCTTATAACTTCTTTCATTTCATTTTTCCTTCACCTAATTATATCACAGCAACTCTGGGAAGTCAATAATTATGATAAAATTTTCATATCATATATAATATGAAGATAAATAAGTTTAGTGTCATGCTACGAAAATTAAGATTGGAAAAGGAAATTTCCCAAAGAAATTTGGGGAAAGAATTTAACGTTTCCAATCAAACTGTAAGTTCTTGGGAAACAGGCACAAATGAACCCGATTATGACACACTAATCAAAATTGCAGAATATTTTAATGTCACGGTTGGTTTTCTTTTGGGAGTTGAAGACCTTTAAGTAAGAAATTCTCGTTATGAATAATTGAATATAAAAAGATGGCTGTAAAAGTCATCTTTTTTTCATTAATTAAATTTTTAAGCAGGACATTAAAATTCATTAATTAATACTAAAATCTATGCGATAATATCCTTGTCCCATATGGCAAAGTGGGCAAGTTTTTGGTGCGCATTTGTTCAAAATTATTGTACCACATTCATCACACTTGAATGCATGTTCATCTGAGCACTTATACAAACAATCTGAGCTTAAACTTTCATGAAGTTTTTTTAGTGTCCTTTCATGCGTTCGTTCAACCTTACTCACCATATCAAAAAGTTCCGCCACATCATCAAACCCTTCATCTCTTGCAATGTCAGCAAATTTTGGATAAATGCTTTCAGCACTCATTCTTTCATTCTCTGCTTCTTGACTTAAAACGTCTAATAACTTTCCGCTTTTGAAAGGATAACCTGCAGTGATTTCAATGTTTTGAGTTTGATTTCCGCCAAGTTCAACAATCTTATTGAAAAATTGTTGAGCATGCGCCATTTCATTGTGTGCAAGCGTTCTAATTAACATACTCATATATTGATAACCTTCTTGCTGAGCCATTTTTGCCAAGAATTGATATCTTGCCCCTTCCTGACATTCAGCCGCAAAACTTCTTGCCAAATTTTCTTTTGTTTTACTCTCTTGAAAATTCATAATTTCACCTCGAACTTATTTTTTCCAAAAGTAATTAAAAAATACTTTAACACAAAAAAATGACCTATACGGTCATTTTTTACACTTCTGCAACTTCAACTTGACTCAATTGTTGAAAAGCCATTTCAATTCTATCAGACAATTTTTCCATCTTTTTTATTGTTGATTTCTTTTGTTCCATTTTTCTCAATTCACTTAATTTTAACATATCATCAATAAGGTTAATTAAGTTTTCATCTTGCAATTCTTTATATGTTCCATCTTCAACAAATGCCCAACTATCTAAAATTGAAAACTTTTTGCTGTCAACAATGCTCCTTAATGATTCCAAAAGAAGATTTTCATCCAAATTTTCTTCATTAACAAAACGCACAACATATGGATTAACTTTAACAAGTTCAGTCATAATCTCTTTGTCTTTACAAACCTTATCGTCAACTTCATTCATGATAATCCCTGAAAGATCATAAGCAATTGAATTATTTTCCATGCAATTTTCAAGACATTTCAATGCTTGAGCTTGAGCAGATTTTATCACATTCACATCAGAAACTGGAACGCCTGCTTTACGTGCATTCATAAACAACGCACAAATAATATTTGCCTTTTTAGAAAAATCTTCATCTTGATAATATATACCATCATCATTTTGTTTAGGAGCAGAAAATCTAGGCTTTTCAATTTCGCCAATAAGGAATTTTTTATCTGTTAAAATCTTCTTATCAAAATTCCTTATAAAAGTGCTTTCATATGCGCTCCATCTTGAAACATGAAGCTCTATGTAACGACTGCAAAATTCAGCATTATTCTTCAACTCTAAACCAAAGTATTTCTCCATTGTTTCTGTGTAAATTTTTCTTTTGATTGCGAGTTCTAAAACAAATTCCATAAATTCGGCATTATTTCTAATGTCTTCTGGAATCAATTCCAAGCAACTAATATCGCCGTCTTTCAGATATTTTAAAACAAAATCAGTCGCTTCACCAACCGTCATATCAACAACTTCAACTTTTTCACCTAATTGAGCCTTAAGCACAAGTTTATCTAAATTTTCTTGTTTTAATTTTGAATATTTTAGCATAACACCACCTATAAAAATATTATAAACAAAACAAAAGTTCTTGTCAACAAAATCGCTCTTTATACAAAAATTCAAATAATAAAGCCCATAAATGCAAAAAATTGTTAAATTTTGTTAAAAATGTTTTTTAAAATGCTTGATTATATTATAAGAATATGCTAATATTTATTTCACTTCTATGTTTTGCTCTAACACAAAAAGGCGGTTTTTATGTTAGACATTTTAAAACAAATTTAAATAGAAGGCATACCAAGAGAGTCCTTTTGGTATTTTTTTGCTGTAAAAAGGAGGTTAACATCAGCAAAAGAAGTTAGTGCGCAACACCAGCGCATTTGTAGCAAACGTAAGGTTACATTTGCCTTACAATCATCTTAATAAAGGAGAAAAAATGTCAAAAATTATTGAATTTAAAGAAATTTCAAAAGATTTCAAAATCTCCGTTAAAAATAAAGACAAGAAAAAACCTTTAATAAACTTGTTTAAACGTGAGAAAAAGATAATCAAAGCATTATCTCAGGTTAGCTTTGAAATCGAAGAAGGCGACATTGTTGGGTACATTGGTCCAAATGGTGCAGGAAAAAGCACTACGATCAAAATCATGAGTGGAATTCTCACCCCAACCTCTGGCGAATGCAGTATTATGGGTCACACTCCGTGGAAAGACAGAAAAAAATATGTTAAAAACATTGGAGTTGTGTTTGGTCAACGTTCTCAACTTTGGTGGGACGTGCCCGTAATTGATAGTTTCGAACTGCTGAAAGATATCTACAAAATTCCAACTGCCGAATATAATGAAACATTATCTGACCTAACCAGTGCTCTTAACTTGAAAGAATTATTAAACCGCCCGTTAAGACAACTATCTCTTGGTCAGAAAATGAAATGTGAGTTAGCAGGATCTCTACTCCACCGCCCAAAAGTTCTATTCTTGGACGAGCCAACAATTGGGCTAGATGCGGTAACAAAACTTGCTGTTCGTGATTTTGTTAAAACTATAAACAAAAAATGGGGAACAACAATAATCCTCACCACTCACGACATGAGTGATATTGATGCACTCACAAACAAAATCATCTTGATTGGTCGTGGTCAAATTCTATATAACGGAAGCTTTAGCTCAATCAAAGAAAAATATGGCCACATTAAAGAAATTGAGATAGAATTTGCTCGTGAATATGACAAAATTGAACTTGAAGGTTACAGCGTCATTTCCCATGAGCGAAACATGGCGACGCTTAAAAATGACGAAAATATAAGCTTCCACGTTAAAGACTTCTTTAACGAAATTTCAAAAAAATATGAAGTTGTTGATTTTCAAGTCAACTCAATAAGTGTAGATGAAATCCTTGCCAAGCTCTACACTGAGCTTAACTTATAGGAGGCATTTATGAGTTCTTATTTTGGACTGTTTAAAATGACCTTTAAAGGTGAGTTGCAATATAGAGCAAAAGCAATTTCCGGTGTTGTAACTCAGGTGTTTTGGGGATTGATTTACATATATCTTTACACCGCTTTTATGGGCGGAAATTTAATTGATGGATTTTCTCTCTCTCAAATGATAAGTTATGTTTGGGTTGGACAAGCATTCTTCGTATTTCGTTTTTCAGATTTGCCAAAAAACTGCGCAAAGGAAATCGAAAATGGCAATGTGTGTTATAAATTTGTTCGCCCTGTTGACTTATACAGTCAATGGTTTGCTGAACATTTTGGCTTCAAGCTTTCAGCTGCATTAATACGTTGCATTCCACTATCAATAGTTGCTTTCGTTTTACCTAAAAGCATGAGATTAACTCTTCCAGCAAACATCAATGCATTCTTGCTGTTTATTGTTGCGCTTTTAATTGGAGCGCTAACAACTTCCGCCATTTCAATGATTGCTGTGTTTTTAACTTTCAAAACATTGTCAGCAAAAGGAACTTTAGCAATTTGCAACACTGTTTGCGGAGTGCTTGGCGGAATGTACGTTCCGCTTGTGTTTATGCCACAAAGCGTTCAAAATGTTCTAAACTATTTACCTTTTAGATTTATTATGGATTTACCAGCAAGAATTTATATTGGAAACATTCCAGCGCTCGAAGCAATTAAGTTTATTGGCATTGCAATGATATGGCTGATTGCTTTAATTGGAATTGGAAAACTTCTTATAAAACACGCTGGCAAGAACGCCATAATTCAAGGAGGTTAAAATGTTATACGGAAAATATGTTAAAATGCACATGCGCTCATCCATGCAATATAGAACAAATATGATGATGTTGTCGTTTTCTTCTTGCCTAATCACACTTGGAGAACTTCTTGCAATTTTTGTGCTGTTCAAAAGTTTTAAAGCCGTTGGCAATTGGGGATTTTATGAAACTGCTTTAATGTTTGGAATAATCACTTCCGTTTATGCTTTTACAGAATGTTTTGCTCGCGGATTTGACTATTTCCCGAGTTTAATTAAAGGCGGAAGTTTAGATAGAATTATGGTAAGACCAACAAACTTGATATTTCAAATTTTTTGTTCAAAAATTGAATTGTCAAAACTTTTGAAATCACTTTTAGGTGTTGTGATTGCAGTCATTGCTTTATTTAATCTAAACATTGCGTGGAGTTTTACAAAAGTTGTGGTATTGCTATTAACTTTTGTTTGCGGTTGTTTTGTTATTTGGGGTGTTATGACTATTGGAGCAGGTATTAGTGTTTTCACTGTTGAAAAACTTGAATTCATCAATATCTTCACTGACGGAGCAAAAGAAGTTGCCTATTACCCAATTAATATCTATAACAAATGGATGTCTAGACTTTTCACTTTCATTGTTCCCGTTGCTTGCTTTAATTATCTTCCAATTTCTTATCTTATGGGTTACGGAAGTTTACCGCAAATTGTCTACGCATTATCTCCATTGTTTGGTATTGCTTTTGCAATTCCTTGTCTACTTTTCTTCAAGTGGGCATTAAAACATTATCAAAGCACTGGAACATAAAAACAACAAAAAAATCCATGGACTAATCCGTGGATTTTTTTACTTAAAATTTGTTCAAAACAATTTTGGAGCGATTTACCATTTAATATATTTATCAAAAAGTTCTTTGTTTTTTTGTTTTTCCTTTTTGCGTTTTACAATTGCAACAACACCGAAAATCATCACAAACGCAACAACCAAAACAATTCCAAAATCTTCAACTGACGGTGTTAGTGTTAACTTTGCATCAATCACCTCAACATCATAGTTCTTATTATTTGATTTTGCCATCAAATCATATTTACCCATAAATGAGAATTGTTCTCCATCTGAATAAATTTCCATATTCAAATTTGAACCTTCAACAAGTGTTCCTTCAGTAATCTCATATTTTGTTTGATCAATTTCATATAATAAACCATGCGGCGAAGTTTGATTTTTAAGTTTTATTGTTATCTTTCTTGGTGTTATTGTGTGCGTGTTATCTGTTAAAGTTATGTCATAATTAGAACTCTCAGTAAAACAATTAATTTCATATATTCCAACATCACTTTTATAACTTGCTAAAGTTGAAAATTGCAAATTTAAGATATCATTATTAACAAGTGAACCTGTCACAATTTGATAGTTTTGATTAACTATAAAATTATCACCATAAACACTTTGACTTGGAGTTAATTTAAGTTTTATTAAGCGTGGAGTTACTTTAACTTTTGATAAAGAATCTAACAAAATTTCGTAATATTCATTATTTGTTGAAACAAACAGATCATATTCACCAACATTGCTTGTGTTCACTGCATTTGTTGTAAATGTTAAATTTAAATTATCTTCTTCAAAGGCTTTGCTTCCTTCAACAAAAATGTAATTATTTTCATCTAAAACAACATTTCCATAAACCACGTTTTGAATTGAAGAAATCACAAGTTTTCTTTTTGTTATCTCAAATTTCCCAACCAATAGCGATATATCATAATTTGGGTTTGAACTCAAGATTGAAATGTGGTATTCATCACTAATTCCATCAAATTTTTTCGCATTTGTTTGAAGAACCAAATCCAAACTATCCCCATTAACTAAATCACCCGCATCAATCACATAATCACTATTGTCAATTTCAACCTCATCACCATATTGCTTTTGTTGTATAATGCTTATCGATATTTTACGTGGTAAAATTTCATAGATTGCATCATCTGCAATAACATCATAATTCGCGTTTCCACAAACAAAACTCACATTATACTTTCCTGCAATTGATGCTTCATCAACAGAACAAGTCATTGTTAACAACAAATTATCATCATTTACTATTGAACCCAGACTAATTGTATAATCATCATTATTTAAACTTATTTGGTCACCATAATAAGAAAATTGATATGTGTTAATTTTAATTGTTCTTGGTGTTATTGTTAATGAGCCCAATTGGGAAGCAGTGATATAATAGTTTGGATTTTGATAATTAAAGTCAATTCCATGCTTACTTCCACTTTCAGCCAAGGAAGATGCTGTTGTTGTTAAAGTTATTTCAAGTTCTCCAATTGGTTGTTCACTCAATGTAAACTTTGTGTTATCTAAAACAATGTTTCCATACTCACAAGTTTGATCCAATATATTTATATTAATTGGCCTTGGAGTAATTATAAATTTAGCTTTTTTAACAACAATATCATAGTTTGTGTTTGTGTATTCTAAATAAATTTCGTAATTATCACCAACATCACTCGTGTTGGTTGCACTAGTTTTTAAAGTAACTCCTAATATTAATTTATCTATTTCAATATTTACATCAAATTTAGTTTGATCCAAAACAATATCATCACCATAAACACTGCTTTGTTCGTTAATTGTTATAATCATATCGCACTGTTTGATTTCCAACACACCATTCGTTATTTCAATTGTGTAGTTATCATTATCATACTCCAACCAAATATCATACTTCCCAATCGGACTTGAACTAGTTGCATCAGTTTTTAAAACAATGTTTAATTCATCTCCATTAACAATTTTATTATCAGAAGTAATTGTATAAAGTGGTTGCAACTCAATCGCTTCACCATAGAATGTTTCCTGATTTGCCATAGTTATATCAATCTTACGAGCAACAATTTCAAAAAATCCTCTCTCATAAACTATTGAATATTTTATGCTAACTGAATCCTCAACACATTTTGGTGTGATTGAATATTTTCCAACATGGCTTGAACTGTTTGCAGTTGTTAACAAACTCACTGTAAGTTCATCATCATTTATCAAATTAGAAATAGTATATTTAGTTTGATCCAATTCAATTTTATTTCCATAAACAAAGTCTTCTGTTAAACTTTCTGCTGATATTATTATTTCACGTTGAACAATTTCAAGTTGTTTAACATTTGCCGTAACAAAATAATTGTTATTTGCACTTTCAAATTGAATGTCATATTTACCAGGAGCAGATGTATTTGTTGCAGTTGTTGAAAGTTCTAACATTAAGTCATCATCACCAACAAGTTTATATGATGAAGTTACTGAATAGTCATTTGGATCTAACACAACAGTATCACCATAAACACTTGTTTGTTTTATTTCTATCTCAACCGGTCTAGGGTTAATTGTAAATTTCGCATTTTCACCAGTTACAATATAATTAGCATTGTTATAAGTAAATGTTATATCATAATTTGAACCAATAGAACTTAAATTGGTTGCAGTCGTTGAAAGTTTAATATTTAATAAGTCATTATTAATTGGTTGTTCTGAAAGAGAATAATCATTTTCATTGAAAATAATTGCCCCATAAACCCCACCAGATTGATTATTTAAGGTTATTGTCAATTCTCTTGGTTCAATGATAAGTTTTCCTGTTTTTTCAGGTAAAGAATAATTTCCATTTGAACACGTTGCTGTGATTTTATAATCATTTCCAACCTTGCTTTCATTTGATACTGTTGTTGACAAGATTACCGAAACATCATCACCGTTAACAATATTTCCCAAAGAATAGGCATTTGTATCAAAATCTACTTCACCATAAGTGAAAGTTTGCTGATCTATAGACAACGTAAGCAATCTTTGTTTTACAGTATATGTTGCATCATTTAAAGTCAATTCAACATTCGGATTTGAACATGTTGCAGTGAGAGGATAACTTCCTACCGGACTTAAACTTGTTGCAGTTGTTGTAATAACAACACCAAGAGATTCAACATCATAATTTTCAATATTAACTGTAAATTTTGTATTATCTAAAGAAACAGTATCACCATAAAATCCTTCTTGATTTAAAAGTATTATTCTTAGTGTTTGGGACGTGATTGTGAACACCCCTTCAACAACTTCAATATCATAGTTATCATTAGAATAAGATAATGTTATCGGATATGTTCCAACAGGGCTCGAATTTGTTGCTGTTGTGGATAACTTAATATTTAAAGAATCGTTGTTTGCAATCTTAAGCGTTGAAGAAACTATGTAATTAGCTTTCAAATTAATTCTTTCTCCAAATATTGCACTTTGATTTCCTACAGTTATGGTTATTTTTCTTTGTGTTACCACCATTGTTCCCGGAACCAATGTAATGTCATAGTTTGTTGACCTACAATTTATCGCAATCTCATAATCACCAACAGGATCATACTTCGTTGCACTTGTAGATAATGTTGGAGTTAACAAATCATCATTTGCTAAATTTGTTATGCTAAATTTTGTTTGATCCAAACGCACAGTTTCCCCGTACATACTTGTTTGATTATGTGCTGTTACTGTGATTGGCCTTTTGTTTATTGTTAATATACCTGATTGCTTTGTAATGTCGTAATTTCCAACATCTAAACCTGAGCAAGAAATATCAATTGTATAATTACCAATACCACTTGTTTTTGTTGCTGTTGTTGACAAAACAATGTTAACAGTATCATTATTTATTATCCCATCATTTGACACTGTAAATTTTGTTATATCCAACAAATCGGTATCGCCATAAGTTGCAGTTTGACCAGTTGCTGTAATTGTAATAGGTTTAGCATAAACGTAATAAGTTCCAACTGATTGATCACTAATAATAAAATTAGTGTTTGTCGTTGAAAATTCAATTGGATAATTTCCAACATCACTTTCAATTGTTACATTTGTTGTTAAAACCAAGCTTAAACTAGATTTATTCACAACTTTATCTGTTGAAAAGTTTGATTGATTTAAACTCGGAACAGTTCCATAACATCCAGATTGAGATGATGTTATTACAACAGTTTTATGTTCAATCACATATCTCCCACCTGATTCTGTTATTATATAGTTTGAATTATACCCATTCAAAAATAACGAATAACTACCAACAGGACTTGTGCTTCTTGCGCTTGTTAAAAACTGTAATTCTAAATCATCATTGTTTACAACCTTCAAATCAGATGTGACAACATATGCATTTTTATCAAAAGTTATTGAATCTCCATATTCTGACGTTTGATCCAACAAGGTAATATCAATAGGCCGTTTCACAACAGTCAAAACAGCATCAGTAATCGTGCAATTGTAATTTCCATTGCTAACTAAACCCGTGATTTCATGTATTGTTCCTGCTTCGCTCGTTGCTGTAGCTGTAGTGCTTAAAGAAACCCCAAGATCATCAGCACCATAAACATTTCCAGCCGTAACCGTATACGCGAGTGTGTCTAAATTTATTTCATTTCCATATATATGCTCTTGATCATTAAGTTCAATTCCCAAATCCGCCTTATTAATGGTTAAAAAACCATAACTAGATGTCTCTTTGTAACCACTTGCTGTAATTTTAAAGAATACTTTTTTTTCACCATTAGTTACATTTTTATAATTAGAATTATCAGAAATCGTGGTTGAAAATTCATCTTCCGTTTCAAATCTATATGAAATCGTGTAATTACTTGCCCCAATATCTGTTAATTCAATATTATGGTGCAACCCATCATAAGTTACTACAGTATCAGTTTGAGTGTAAGTAATATTTCCGAAAACATGTTTCAAACTTACCATTCCATGTCCATATCGCTCATCCCAACCAGTGTTTCCCAAATCAATGGTAAGAGAATATAATCTTGATTTTATTTTACTGGCTGTTTGATTAATTTCAGCAGGATCAATGCTTAACAATGCAACAACAGCTGAAACATATGGAGTTGCCATGCTGGTTCCGTTTTTATAAGCTGTAGCAGTTGGTGCTGCAGAGTTTGTATCAGAAATTCCACAAGATAAAACAGACGTTCCTGGTGCTGAAATATCAACGGTCGTTCCGTAGTTTGAGTAATATGAATCAAAAACTGCACTTGTCCCACTCTTCTTAAGTGCTGAAACACAAACAACATCTTCAAACGCTGAAGGATAATGACTGTCCGCATTAATATGGTCATTTCCTGCCGATGCAATTGGAATAATATCGTTTTGAATCAAATATCTATCCATGTAGTAATCAAACATATTTATAAACGATCCAGTCCAATATCCACCCCAACTCATGTTGACACAAACAATGTTATATATTTTTGAGTAATCCTCAATTTTTGAAAACATTCTTAACACATCTTCGATTGAGATTGTAAATTCACCTACTGAATTCGATAACTTTACTGGCAAAATTTTAACATTTGATGGCGTAGAATTACAAATAATTCCGGCAACATGAGTTCCATGCCCTTTATCATCTTCAAATTCATATCCGCTATATGTATAATTTGTTATAACCTTTTCTCCCAAATTGGTTGCAGCAAATCCAACATAATTTCCTGATGCATCTTTCAAAATTCTATCTTTCAAATAGTTATGTGAGGTGTTCACTCCTCCGTCAATCACCACAACAACCGTTTCTTCTCCATTTGCAACCTCATTTTCTTCCAAGTATTCCATATATGGAGCAACTTCTATTGCATCATAACCCCAGTCATCATAGAAGTGTGAATAATCTCCTGTACTTGACACTTGTTCTTCAGCATCAATTAAAACTTTAATATTTGGCAATTTAATCAATTCTTTATACGCCAATTCTGTTTCATATTCGGTTTCAAAAGAAAGAATTGTTGTTTCATCAATTTGCACTGCATTTTTATATGCGCTAGCATCAAACTTACCTTCAATGATAAGGGTTTTAAGTTTGAATCTTCCATCACATTCATCAAAGTTAATAACTTCATTTCCAAGACTAGCAAACTTATCTTCATTTATGAAAACCTCAACCGCCTGAACATTCGAGTGTGGTTTATGGTTTATATTTTCATAGTTTAACACGGAAAAAGAAATTGCAACAAATATGAAAATAAAAATTACAAATCCCTTTTTTCGCATAACAACCCCTATAATTTTATTTTGTATAATTTTAACAAAAAATAAAACAATAAGTCAATCTAATATAATATAAATAATTATATTCTTTAACAACTAACACAGAAAATTAAAGACAAGACACTAAACAAGACACAAGATCTTATAAATTTTAAAACAACCTCATTTTTAAATAAAAAACAACTATTATGGCCACTTGGTAGGAATGAGTGGGTGAGCGCGTTAAGAAAAGTTGCCATAATTGGCAAGTTTTTAGCAAGCGAACGGGAGCACATCAGTGCGACATGGTCCCGTTAGGGCGAACCACGTTCGAGTTCACTCATCAAAATAAAAAATGACCATCTCTGGTCACTTGGTAGGAATGAGTGGGAAATAGCGTTAAAAAACAACATCTGCTTGTTGTTTTAGCGTAATTTCGGAAGCACGCCAGTGCGACCTGGTCCCGTTAGGGCGAACCACGTTCGAGTTCACTCATCAAAATAAAAAAATGACCATCTCTGGTCACTTGGTAGGAATGAGTGGGTGAGCGCGTTAAGAAAAGTTGCCACAATTGGCAAGTTTTTAGCAAGCGAACGGGAGCACACCAGTGCGGTCCGGCCCGACAGGGCGAACTTGTTCGAGTTCACTCATCAAAATAAAAAAATGACCATCTCTGGTCACTTGGTAGGAATGAGTGGACTCGAACCACCGACCCCCACCTTATCAGGGTGGTGCTCTAACCTGCTGAGCTACACTCCTTCGTCGCAAATCTCGCTTTTAACAAATTGTATACACAATTATAGTTTTAATGCTCGTTTGCTCATCTTTCCCAAAACCCAACAAGTTGTGTTATGGGAGCCCTTATTGTAATGCTAATAGCATTTGGTTGAGAATAATTCCATTCTACACCTTGTTGGTGGAGAATAATTCCATTCTACACCTTGTTGGTGGAGAATATCGGGCTCGAACCGATGACCTCCTGCTTGCAAGGCAGGCGCTCTAGCCAACTGAGCTAATCCCCCACGGATTCATTGCACTTTTTCACAAATGCTCTTTTATATTACCAAGTTAAATTCAATTTGTCAATGAATTTTTGCAAAATTTTTAATTTTTTTTAAATTTTCTTTTAAAACATCAATTCATACATAAAAAATTGAAACTCTAGATAAGTTTTTGCATAGATATATTAGGGGTTATTTATGAAAATCAACGTTGGAATTGTTGGTTATGGAAACCTAGGTAAAGCAGTTGCAAAACAACTAACTAATAACAAGATATTCAATCTTGTTGCAATATTTTCACGCAGAAATCTTGAAGAAACCACTCCACTCAATCAAATTGCTGACTACAAGGATAAAATAGACATATTATTTTTATGTGGGGGCTCTCAAAATGATATTGAATTTCAAGCATCAAAACTAATTAAGTATTTCAACATTGTGGATTGCTATGACAATCACAGTCGCTTAGAAAAATATGTTAAAACCCTTGATAATCTAGCTTTTAATCACAACAAAGTGGCACTTTGCGCTTTTGGTTGGGACCCAGGATTATTTAGTCTAATGCGTGGAATGTTTTCAAGTTTAGGTTTTTCTTCTCACACTTTTTGGGGAAAAGGAACAAGTCAAGGGCACACTCAAGCAATTAAACAGATTAACGGTGTTATTGATGCAATTCAGTTTACCATTCCAAACAAAGATGCTATAGAAAAAATAAAAAACGGAGAATTGGTGGATAAAACAAACTACCATTTTCGTGATTGTTATGTTGTTTGTGAAAAATCAGACCAAGAAAAGATAAAAAACGAAATAATCAATATGCCACACTATTTTAAAGATTACGCAACAAATGTTACTTTTGTATCTCAAGAAAAACTTAACGAAATGAAATCTTTCTCTCACAAGGGATTAGTCTTAACCAACAATAATTCAATGAGTTTTTCTCTTGAAACTGAATCAAATCCAGATTTTACAGCAAACGTTATGATTATGTTTGCAAAAGCAATCCAAAAACTAAAAGATGAAAACAAATTTGGTGCTTACACAATTTACGACATTCCAATTAAAGATATATTACAAGAGAATAAATTCGATTTATTATAAAAAAGGAGCATTTATGAGATTTTTATTAATAGGTTGCAACGGAAAAATGGGAAAAACAATAATAAAACTTGCGCAAGAATATGATGATGTCATTGTTTGCGGAATTGATTTAGTTGATGAAAATCTATTTTTTAAAACTTACACTAACACTTCACAAATTGAAGAAGAGGTTGATGCCGTGATTGACTTTTCCACAACCGAAAATCACGTTGAATTTATAACTTTTGCAAAAGAAAGAAATATTCCATATGGATTATTTTCAACAATAGTAAATGATGAAACAAAAAAAGTCTTAAATGAATCTAGTAAATATATTCCAATTCTTCATTGTAACAATGCTTCGGTTGGAATAAATCTGCTTTATGAACTGTTAGAAATTTGTGCCTTAAAATTACCAAAATGTGACACAATCATTCAAGAGTATCACCACAAAGAAAAGATTGATACACCAAGCGGAACAGCCAAAGAACTTGAAAAAATCTTATCTAACAACAATGTTGATTTTGAAACTATTTCATATCGTGTTGGTAAAGAAAAAGGAACTCATATAATTCAATTCTTTTTGCAAGATGAAACAATCACTCTATCCCACACTGCCAACTCTCGAGACATTTTTGCTCGTGGTGCAATCTTGGCAATGCACAAATTGAAAGAAAAAGAAAACAATTTATATTATTCACCATAAAATTATTTTTTATAAATTTTCAAATTTTTGCAATTTTTATTAACTTTTATACCATTTTTTAGTGTTTTCATTAATTTTTTAACAATTTTATTTTATTAATCAAAAAAGCAACATTATTTTTTCTTGTTGCTTTTTATTTTAAAATATATATTTAACTTCAAAATTATTTTCAAAGAATTATTGATCTACTATCCTTTAATCTATCCGTAAGTCTTACAATCAACAATAATGTTCGATCATTAGGTTTCACAAGTGGCATTCTAACATCACCTTGAATCATCCCCATGTGTTGCATAAAAGTTTTAACAGGAATTGGGTTTGTTTCAACAAACATTGCATGATTAATTTCACTCAATTGGTTTTGAATCTCTCTTGCTTTTTCAATGTCGCCATTCTTAACCGCTTGATAAACGGCTTCAACCTTATCCGCCATAACATTAGCAGTAACACTTATTGAGCCTTGCGCTCCCAAGCAATAAAAAACAAAATTTAAAGCATCTTCACCACTATAAAGAGCTATTCGATTATCACACACTTGTGAAAGTTCAACAATTCGGCTTATGTCGCATGTGCTTTCTTTTAAACCATAAATCATATCTAAATCAAGTAAATTTTTTACGGTTTCAACTTCAATATTCAATCCTGTTCTGCTTGGGACATTATACATAATTATTGGGATACCGATTTCATTTAGTTGAGAGTAATATTCAACCAAACCACTTTGTGTTGTTTTGTTATAATAAGGAGTAACAATCAACACCCCATCTGCACCAAGATCCTTTGCCATAATTGTGTTTTCTTGACAAGTTTTAAAATTATTATTCCCTGTTCCAACAATTAGTTTTGCTCGTCTACCTATAACATTTCGCGCAAATTTAATTATTTTTTCTCTTTCATTTTGACTTACTGAAACCCCCTCACCAGTTGTTCCTAAAACAATAACAGCTTTAACCCCTTGGCGTATATCTTTATTGATTATTTTTTCAAAAGCCTCATAATCAACATCACCACCTTTAAACGGAGTTACAATTGCAACACCAGTTCCTTCATATAAACTTTTCAAAATATATCCCCCTAAAAAGATATATTCAAAGTTTTATTAAAATGCCATAATTTTCTTAAAAAAAAGAAGAGATTACATTTCTCTTCTTGACATTATTGCTTTTGATAATGTTGCAGCATCAGTATATTCAAGTTCGCTCCCCATGCTTACACCTTGCGCAATTCTAGTAACTTTCACACCTAGCGGTTTTAGTAAATTTGCAATGTACATTGCTGTTGCCTCTCCTTCCACATCTGGATTTGTTGCAACAATAACTTCTTGAATTTTTTCATTGGCAACACGTGTTAGAAGCGATCTAACATTGATATCATTTGGACCTTTTCCTTCAAGCGGATTAATCACACCATGTAAAACATGATAAGTTCCATTAAACTCTCTCACTTTTTCAAGAGCTGTTACATCTTTTGGTTCTTTAACAACACAAACAATAGGTTCTTTTTTTGGTTTTGCACAAATATCACATACTTCCTTATCTGTGAAATTAGCGCATATTTTACAATAATGAATTCTTTCCTTGGCTGTTATCATTGCATCTGCAAAATTTCTCACATCTTCTTCACCTATAGTCAGCAAAAAATAAGCATACCTTTGCGCTGTTTTCTTGCCAACTGAAGGTAGTTTGCTAAATTCATTAACAAGCCTTTCCATTGAGTCTATTTGATTCATTACATCAAACCGCCCATGCCACCCATTGGCATTTTATCGTTAGCCAAAGCGTCAGCTTTTGCCTTTGCATCGTTAATTGCAACAATAATTAAATCTTCCAACATTTCAACGTCATCTGGGTCAACAGCAGTTTTATCTAACTTAATTGACTTAATAACGCCCTTTCCGTTCATTGTTACACTAACCATTTCTCCGCCTGCTTTACCAACAACTTCTGAATTTTCCAAATCTTCT
>JAZNKB010000003.1:0-151299 GCA_045578345.1 Candidatus Onthoplasma sp. | reverse complement strand
AATTTAATAATTAATTATATTATATCACATTTTAAAAATTTTTCAATATGTTTGTTAAATTTTACTCAAACAAATTCTAAATTGAGTATTGATTTTTGATTTAATGTGTGTTATAGTTAAGTCAATTAAGGAGACTAATTTATGAATGATAGTAATAGTTTGTTAAAAAAATTAATAGAAAGAAGGATAAATCTTCACGATATTGAAAGTGGTATTTTAGAAGAAAAGAAAAAGTATGAAGAAACTATTGGTGTTTACAAAGCGAATGCTGAAAATGTGATGGAAGAAATTGAAAAGATAAAAAAAGAAAAAATTTCAGTAAATGCTGAAACTTTAGTCCAAGTAATTGCAAATGAATGGGGTGTTGAAGTTGAAGATGTTAATGTTAGAGTTAGATTTTATAACACTGCAAAAGTTGGCAAAATCACAAAAGATAAGTTTATAAGATTTTATAAAGAGGATATTTCGAAAAAGGTTTATTTAACATTCATTGTTGATTACATAAATAATCAAAAACACTTTGAAACTGTAGTAGGATTCAATTTGTTTGATATTCAAAAGAATAGCCAAAGATTGATAGATTTCTTGATTGTGGAAACAAAGTATGATGAAGAAGGCTATAAAACTGATTTTGTTTGCCCTGATTATAAAAATTTAATTTTTAATTATAAATTTTCCTATTTGATTGATATTGATAAATGTGTTCCTATTAATAAAAATGCTGAAATTATATATAAAGCATATGAAAGAGATTGTGAAGAAAAGGAGAACAGTTATGGAAAATAAAATCACAAGAAGATTATTTGAAGAAATGATTGAAAGAAAACAAAAGATAAAAGAAGCTGAGAATTTTATTCTTCACGAAGAGTTAAAGTTTAAAGAAATAGTTAAAGATGCACAAGAAGAAGTTAAAATAAATCAAGATGAAATTTTAAAAATTAGAAATAAACAAATTAAACTAGGTGCAGACACATTGGTTGAAGAAATTGCAAAAGAATGGGGTGTTGATGTTAAAGATCTATTTATAGATGTTAAATTTGTTGATACGGAACGATTTGGTGTAATTGGCAGAAATAAATTTATTAGACTTTGTGAAAACGAATCATTTAATGGTTTAATAAAATGTTATTTAAATGTTAAGTGTGACAAAGGAAATATTAATAGATTAATTAGTTTAAAACTTCCTTTAAATTTATTACATTATCAAAGAAATGGTGAAAGGTTAAAGCAATATTTAGATGTTAAATCAACTTTTAAAGGTTGGTCTACGTATACAGATTTTGAATGTGCTGATTACAAAAACTTAATCTTTGAATTTCAATATGACTCGCTTATTGATACAAGGGCAGATGAATTTAAAGCACGTGATAAGAAATGTGAAATGATTTTAAATGCTTATGAAAGAGAATGTGCAAATAAAGCAGAAGTTAAACCATTGCACATTGTTTAATATGATGAGATCCTTCGACTTCGCTTAGGATGACAGTGTAGGCTGTTTGCGTACCGCTGACTAAAGCTAAGGATGACATTTGAAATATTTATTTATAATACATCTTGTTTTACTTAAAACAATAAAATTTTTAAATAAAGAAAACAATTTTCTTGCGAAAATATGTTTTGTTGTTAGACACAATAAAAAAAATTCCGTTAGATAATCTGACGGAATTCTTTATTTTTCTTTTCGTTGTAAGGGCTTAAAATTACTTTATCTTGTTTTAAACTTTCTTGTACATCAATAACTCGTTGGTTTGAACTTCCCTTGAAGCGAAGTGTGATATCTTTAAGGTCAATTTTAAATTCGCCATCAACAAGAATGTCAATGTAAGATAAGAGTTCCCTTGTCCAAGGGCAGTGCGCTCTGCTGTGTTTAAGCAGTTCTTCATCAAACAAATAACCAGAGTAACACCAAATTGTTTTGTTTGGGTAAGTTTCTTTAACACGTTTAACAAACTCAAGCAAGCCTTTTTGATTTGCCGGTTCCATAGGCTCACCACCAAGAAGGGTAAGACCGTTTATGTGAGCAGGAGCAAGAGAAGAGATTATTTTATCTTCAATTTCTTTTGTGAAAGGTTTGCCATAATTGAAATCCCAAGTTTCAGGATTAAAACAATGTTTGCAATGATGAGTGCAACCACTGACAAATAGGGAAGTTCTAACACCTTCCCCATTTGCAATGTCATTAAATTTAATATTTGCAAAATTCACGCTCGAATATGTCCTTTTTAATTGTTTGCAAAAGTGTTTGCAAACTTCATTTTTGGACGATTCTCGCTCCTTCCCGTACGAAGCACATTGTTTGCTTCTACGGGAGCCCTATTAATCGTCCTTTTAATGTTGTGTTGTCATCCTGAGCGAAGCCGAAGGATCCCACGGATTAAGTGTGTCACTTCGTTTATGGGATGTTTTGACGTTGCTCAATATAACAATTGTATAATTAATTTTTTAGAATTTCTTTATGTATTTTATAAATTTCTTTTTCAGTTTCTTTATATAAAGAATTTAAAATTTTTTTTGTTTGATTACAAACTTTATTGTGTAATTTTTTGGCTTGATTATAACATTTTTCATTGTTTGATAAATTTATCGACGATAAAGTTCGTAAATCTAACAACGCTGAAAAGATTCGTTCATCTTTTTGTTCTAGCCTTTCTTTATAATCTTTCAAGTATTTTTCAATATAATTAACACCAAATTTTTTAATAAACAATTTCACCAATTGTCTTGTTAAAAACATACTGTCATAATTATTACATTCGATACAAAATGAAAAATCAGAAAGAAAGTCTATGTAACTTATTTTTGTTTTATTATTAGTTTTTATGTCGAAATTATAAAGATCAATTCTGAATTCATCTTCAAAATTTTGAATTTCAAAAATTTCTTTAGAACTTTCATTTTTATCAAGGTTATATGAAGATAAAAAGTTCTTTAATTCTTCTTCAGTTATCTTTTTTAAAAATTCCCATTTGTCTTTATTTTTACCCATGTTTTCTCTCTTATAAATGCAAAACTCTATCTTTAATTTCTTGGGTTCGACCTTGATTCCAGAATTGAGAACCAATGTAACCACAAGTTCTTCGAGCTACATTCATCTTTGTTTGGTCAAGGTTGCCACAATTTGGACATTTCCAAATTAATTTTCCATCGCTTTCTTCAACAGAAATTTCACCATCATATGAGCAAACTTGGCAGTAGTCTGATTTTGTGTTGAGTTCGGCATACATAATGTTGTCGTAAATAAATTTGATGACTTGCAAAACTGCTTCAATGTTGTCTTGCATATTTGGAACTTCAACATAACTGATTGCTCCACCTGGGCTCAATGCTTGGAATTCGCTCTCTAATGCAAGTTTTTCAAATGCGTCAATTGGTTCTGTTACGTGAACGTGATAACTATTTGTTATGTAACTCTTATCTGTTACACCTGGAATGATTCCAAAACGTTTTTGCAAGCATTTTGCGAATTTGTACGTAGTACTTTCCAATGGAGTTCCATAAAGAGAGTAGTGAATATCTTCTGCTGCTTTCCATTTTGCAGTGTATTCGTTAAGTTTTTTCATAATTTCCAAACCAAGAGCTTTACCTTCTGGTTCAGTTAATTTTTTTCCATTTAAGTAGTATACAGTTTCCCAAAGGCCTGCGTAACCCAATGAAATTGTTGAGTAGCCGCCATGCAAGAATTTATCAATTGTTTCACCTGGTTTGAGTCTTGTTAATGCGCCATGTTGCCAAAGAATAGGAGATGCGTCAGATAATGTTCCAGTAAGTCTTTCATGGCGTTTTTGAAGCGCTCTATGGCAAAGTTCCATACGTTCATCAAAGATTTCCCAGAATTTTTTCATGTCTTTATGTGATGATAAAGCAATGTCAATTAAGTTTACGGTTACAACACCTTGGTTAAATCTTCCGTAGTATTTTGGTTTTTTGTTTTCGTCCACCCATGGAGTTAAGAAACTTCTGCAACCCATGCAAGTGTAGCAATGACCTTCGCCATTTTCATCAACTTTAAGTTCAAGCATTTTCTTTTCACTGATGTAATCAGGAACAAGGCGTTTTGCAGTACATTTTGCAGCAAGTTCGGTTAAGTAGTAATATTTACTATCTGGATGAATGTTGCTTTCTTCCAAAACATAAATAATTTTTGGGAAGGCAGGTGTGATGTACACACCTTTTTCATTCTTAACACCTTGATAGCGTTGAGTGAGTGTTTCTTCAATGATGAGAGCAAGATCTTCACGTTCACGTTCGTTCTTTGCTTCACCAAGATACATAAATTCAGTTACAAATGGAGCTTGTCCGTTTGTTGTCATGAGGGTGATCACTTGATATTGGATTGTTTGAACACCACGATTAATTTCTTGACGAACACGTTTTTCGGTGAGGCGGTGAACAATTTCTTCATCGTATTCAACACCAAGTTCTTTCAATTCTTCAATAACATCACGTCTAATTTTTTGACGACTCACTTCAACAAATGGAGCAAGGTGAGCCAAACTTATGCTTTGACCGCCGTATTGACTTGATGCAACTTGAGCAACAATTTGTGTTGCAATGTTACAAGCGGTTGAAAATGAATGAGGTGTGTCAATCTTTGTTCCAGAAATAACTGTTCCGTTTTGGAGCATATCTTCAAGGTTGACCAAATCACAGTTGTGCATACGTTGAGCAAAGTAATCTGCATCATGAAAGTGAATTAATCCTTCTTCATGTGCTTGCCATATATCTTCAGGGAGTAAGAAACGTTTTGTTAAATCTTTACTCATTTCACCAGCCATATAGTCACGTTGAACGCTGTTTATGGTTGGGTTTTTGTTGCTATTTTCTTGTTTGATTTCCTCATTTTGACAATCAATTAATGAGAAAACCTTATCGTCGGTTGTGTTTTTTTGTCTTGCCAATTGGCGAGTGTAACGATAAGTTATGTAATGTTTTGCAACATCAAATTTTCCTTCCCCCATAATTGCAAATTCAACCATATCTTGAATTTCTTCAACTCCAACAGCACGACCCATGTTTTCGCATTTTGCAGTCACGTCATTGGTAATTTTTTCAATTTGTTCAAATGACAATCTTTTTGACATTTCGTCAATATTGTTGTTTGCGTTGGTCACAGCTTTACGAATTTTGTCGCTGTTAAATTCAACTTCTTGACCATTTCTTTTGATACATTTCATGATTTACTCCCTTCCTAAATGTTTATTTTAATGTAAAATTCAAATGCTTTTTTCTTAAAATTTGCTCTAATTGTGTTGTTGAATTTTTGTTATGTCAACATGTTGTGTTAGGATGAAATTTTAATAATTTTGGGCGTTTATTTGACTTTACACTACCATTATACTATAATAAATACATAAAAAGTGTTGTTTTTACAACAAATTTAAACAAATTGGAAATATTTTTATGGAACATTATGAAGAGTTAAAAAACACCAAAATTTTCGCATCTGCGTCTGAATTTGAATGTCAGGCAATGATGTTTTGTTTCAAAACTAGATTTAAGGTTTTCAACAAGCATCAATCAATTGTTGAACAAGGAATGGACATGGATGAAGTTGTGATGATTGTAAAGGGTGGAGCAATTGTTCAAAGTGTGGATAGCCTTGGAGACATTACAATTTTGATGAGATTGAAAAAGGGTGAAGTTTATGGCTTAGAAAGTGCATTAAGTGGTGAAAGTGTTTATAAGGATACGTTGATTGCAACAGAAAAAACACTTGTTCTTTTTATGAATAAGCATAGATTGATTAACCCATGCGAGAACAAATGTAGGCGTCATGATATTGTTGTGAAACATATAATGAAAGTTGTTGCAGAAAAAAATGTAGAGTTGTTGGACAAACTTACACATTTATCTAAAAAGACAATTAGGGATAAACTTTTATCTTATTTCAATTCTCTTGCAAAGAAAGAAAAATCAAGTTATTTTGAAATACCATTTAACAAAACAGAACTTGCAAATTATTTGTCGGTTGACAGAAGTGCAATGTCAACCGAACTAAGCAAAATGAAAGAAGATGGATTGATTGATTATGAGAAACGCCAGTTTCTCCTGATAAAGAGTGAAACGCTTTAACAGTTAAACGCCAGTTTCTCCTGATAAAGAGTGAAACGCTTTAACAGTTTATAAACAGTTTCATTTGTTAAAAAAAGAATAGCAATTCACTATTCTTTTTTGTTTAATTAATTGTTTGGATTTTCTCTATTGCTTTTGTCGTTTTCGTCTTCTTCATCTTCTGGATTGTTTTCTAAAGCTTTCATCATTCCATTTTCCAATTCATATTGACTAACTCTTAATTGAAGTTCTTCTGCCTCTTGCTGAACTTCTTCATTGATTGAGTTGTCCTTATATGCAACTGATGCTTCTGGATTTATCGCAACAATATCAGTGTTTTCATGGTCTACTGCAAGTTGAGATAAAACAGTTTCAGTAAATTGTTTTTTGATGTCTGTGGCGAACATATTGTTTTCAAGTGGAATATCGTCAACTTCTTTAATGGTTTCTCTTGTGGTTTCTGCTCTTTCAACTGCCTGTTTGAAGGTCTCTTTACTGATTTCTTTGATTGTTTCTGAATTCAATTCGCTTGATTTTGTTGTGATTTCTTCAATTGATTCAGAAAGTGTTGCATATTCTTCATTCTTTTCAATTTGTAGTTCTGTGAGAATTGTGGTTGTTTGATTTAATTTTTCAACCGCTGAATCCATATCGTCTACATCCCAATGTTCTAATTCAAGAATATCTTCAGTGTTTTTTAAATCTTTTGTCAATTTGCTAAGGTCAACTTGCGGTTCAAAACGAGATAAGTCTTGAGAAAGGTTGTTGACTTTTGTAAGCAAATCTTTTGTTTTATCTGTAAGTGTATTAAATAATAATTCGTGTTCTGGTTTAATTTCAGTTTTAATTAAACTTGAAGATTGTTCTTTACTTGTTGCTTCTTGAATGCCAGCATAACTATTTTCATACAACTTAACCAATTCTGAAGCTTGAGTCAATGGTTCATACATTACTGGAGGCATATCATTAATGTGGTGTTTAACGTCGTGCTTTGCTTCTTTAACACGAGCAAGGGCCTCGGCTGAAGAAATTGAACCTTCTTGAAAATCTTTTTCAATGTTAACTAAATTTGTTAAAAGGTCGGAAAGCATATTTTGATAGAAAATCAAATTTAATTGGAAAATATTGTTTTTTCTTGTTTGAAGAAGTTCTTCCAATTTTGCAGACAGCTCATCAATGGAAAGATTAGAAAGTTCTGAAGGAATTAGGCCCAAAAGTCTTTCAACTTTTGCCAAAACCTCACCATATTTTTTTAAAACCTTAAATTTCTTTTCATTTTTTTCAAAAGCTTTAACGCTAGCTTTTTGATTTTTTTGCGCATTTTTAAGTTTATCTTTTGCTGAATTTACAACATGGTTATCTAAAGATAAATTCATGTTAGGTTCTTTTAATTTCAATATGGTTGAATTAAAATCTGCATCGAGCATTTCATTAAGGTTAGAGTAGGTGTTTATAAGTTTTGACATAAAAAATTCCCCTTTTATATATTTTGATTATATCACAAATAGGGGAATTTGTCAATATTAAATTACTTTTCTTTACCAACAAAGAACACAGCAAGAAGTCCTGGACCGGTATGTGAACCTATAACTTGGGTTAAATCAGTAATAACTGCCTCAACACCCAATGTTTCTTTAAGAGTTTTTGCTAAATCTATGGCATCTTCTTTGCATTCAGCATGAGATATCATAACATAACGTTTTTCGTTTATTTTCTCTACAACGATATTAGTCATTTCCGTAATTGATTTCTTTCTTGAAATGATTTTTTTATAACTTACAAGTTTTCCGTTTTCGTCAACACGAAGTACGGGTTTAATGTTTAAAATTGTTCCAACAATTCCTGAGAATTTTCCAACCCTTCCCCCACGAACAAGATATTTTAATTGTTCAACTGTAAAATAACTGCATATGTATGGCACAAGCTTTTCAATTTCGCTTTTAACTTCATCTAAAGATTTGCCTTCATTTATTAAATCTTTTGCATAAAGAACAAGAAGACCCTCACCGCATGAAGCATTTAACGAGTCAATTATAACAATTTTGTTAGAATTGGTTTCGTTTAATTCTTCAGCAACTCTTTTCATTGTTGCACAAGTTCCTGAAAGAGCAGACGAAAAACTAATGTGCAAAATATCTTCACCAGATTTTAAAAGTTCCTCAAAATAAGTTCTTGCTGCATATTCGTTAATTTGTGCAGTTGTTGGTGTTGCACCTTCACGCATTTTTTGATAATAGTCTTTCGCTGGAAGTTCATCGCTTAAATCATTATATGTTTTGTCATTTAAGATGATTTGTAATGGAATCATTCTAATATTATATTTTTCGTAGTATTCCTTTGGTAAATTTGCTGTTGAATCTGTTGATAAAATCATGTTATTTCTCCTTAATTTTTCCTTTTTAATTTAACAAGTGTTTCAACACTTGTGGTGTTTGGGAACATATCAAATGGTGTAACTTCTTCAATGTTATAGTAATCTTTAATTGCGTTTAAGTCTTTACTTAGTGCAATCGGATTGCATGAGATATATATTATATTCTCGATACCGCATATTTCATTCATTACTTTAACTCCACAACCCTTTTTCGTTGGGTCGAGAATGATTGTGTTAGCTTTTATTTTTTCTTTCGGGATATGTTTGAAGAAATCTCCACATATGTTTTTCATGTTTTGAATGTTGTTGTCTTTTTTTAATTTTTCAGCACTTTGGTGTGAATTTTTGTTTATTTCAATTCCTGTTACAAATTTTGCACGTTGAGCCAAAATTGCGGTTAACAATCCTTGTCCACTGAAACCATTCACAACAACAGAGTTTGGACTTATATAGTTTAACACAGAAGAGTATAATTTGTTTTGAATTTCAAGGTTTGTTTGGTGGAATCCCAATAAATCGACAGAATATTTTACACCTAAATTGTCGATTTTGATTTCTTTTATGCCACCAATGTGATTAACCTTGCCACTTAAAACAACACTGTCCTTACGAGTGTTTAAAATTTCGAATAATCCGATATCCAAAAAATGTTCTTTTAATGTGGATAACAATTCTTTTAAATCAATATGTTTTGTTGTTACAACTCCAACAAGAATTTGTTTTTGAATTGAGCGAACAACCAAATTTTTTATGCAATCACATTTATATATATTAATATATTCTTTAAATATAGTTAATACCTTATTTATATCTTCTTGAGCGAGAGGACATGATGATATTTCAACAATATCTTTGCTGTTTGGTTTAACAAGTCCACAATAAAGATTTTCAACAGAAAAACTCATTTTGTTGCGATAGTTAAACTGATTTGAACACGGAATCGTTTCATTAACCTTAACGTTTAAGCCAGTTATTTTTTTGATTGTTTTTTGAACGTTTAAAGTTTTAAACTTAAGGTGTTCGGCATATTTCATATGTTGAAGTTGACAACCACCACATTCATAAAAATAAGGGCAAGTTGGTGAAACCCTATAAGGGCTTTGATGTAAAATTTTGTTAACTTTAGCTGTTGCATAGTTTTTATTATCTTCAACAATTTGAAAATCAACAACTTCATCAATAAGAGCATTATCAATTAAAACAATTTTTCCATCAACCTTGCCAACACCTTCGCCGTTCATACCATAATCAAATATCTTAGTTTCCATCTTTAATAAATTCCTTTAAACCATGTTTAATAAGCAAAGTAAGATTTTGTGAAAGTTCTTCAATTGTGCAATCAATGTTGCCTTTAAACCAATCAGTGTAAACATTTATTGCTCCGCCAGCAATATATTGCACAACAGTTTTGAATCTCTCATAGTTCATAACATATTGCATAACTTTGAAGTTGTTTGAAATTGAAATTAAAAGCGATTTTTTTATTGTTTCCATTAAATTCGTTTCGCTTGCAGCTCGAATGAATAAACTATAAAAATCCAAATCTCTTAGCAAAATTTCATTGAATTTGTTTAAAATTATTTCGGGAGTTTTGTCAATTTGAATTTGTCTAAAGTCAAGTTCAAGGTCTTTAAAGTTTTGTGCAAGTTCATTTTCAATATATTTTTCAACAGCTTTAACGTTTTCAAAATGTAAGTAAAACGTTCCGCGATTTATCTCTGCTCTTTTAACAATTTCAGTAACACTGATTGCTTCAGGGTTTTCAATCAAAAGTTTCAAATATGCAGATGAAATCTTTTTCTTTGTTTGTATTGTATTCTTATATTCTTGTTTTTGCATGGTTTTATAATATAAAAACTCAACACTTTTGTCAAATGTTGTTCAGGTTTTTTCTAAAAAATTAAAAAATTTTAAAAAAGTGCTTGATTCATTTGTAAAAAGTTAAGGTTTACTATATAATCAATTATGAACAAGTGTTCAGTTTTGTTTGCCAAAAAATGGAAGATTTTGAAAGAACAAGGCGAAAAATATCGAAAAACTGAAAGATTAAGGAGAAAAATAAGTATGTCAAAAAAAGTTGCATTAGTGATTGACAATTCTGGAAGTTTAACTAAAGAAGAAATGGAAAAAATTAAAATTGAAAAGATAATTCCAATTTCCTTTATTGTTAATGGCGAAGAATTTTATGAAGATAAAAATATGACATATGATGAGTTTTATATTTTCTTAAATGATAAAAACACAGATGTTAGCACCAGCCAACCAAGCATTGAGTTTGTTAAGGATGAATGGCGTGAAGTTTTGCAAAAGTATGACGAAATTGTGTATATCATTTTGTCAAGCGGACTTAGTGAATCGTGCAATGCAGCAATAAATGCTAGTCATGATGAAGAGTTTGAGGGAAGAGTTTTTGTTCCAAACAACCAAAGAGTTGCTTTCTTAAACAAAATGGCAATGTTTGAAGCAAGGACAATGATTGATGCAGGAAAAAGCGGAAAAGAAATTAAAGAATATTTAGAACAAACAAGAAGTGACACAGGAGTTTATATTGCTGTTGACACTCTTAAATATTTAAAAAAAGGTGGACGTGTAACTCCTGCTGCTGCTGCAATTGGAACACTTTTAAACATAAAACCTATTCTTCAAATTCATGGTGGAAAACTTGATGCTTATGCAAAAGTTATGTCAATGAAACAAGCAAAAGCAAAAATGATTGCTGCAACAAGAAAGGAAATTGAAGAACGTTTTCCGGAAGAAGCAAAACAAGGAAAGGTGTATATTGGAATGGCACACAGTTTTGCTGACATTAATGCGAAAGAAATTAAAGATTTCGAAGCAGAAGTTAGAACAGCTTTTCCAGAATATCCATTCTTCACTCATGATCCGTTGCCTCTTTTCATTGTGTGTCACACTGGCCCTGGAGCATTAGCTGTTGGATACTGCGTTGACAAAATGGGCGTGATTAAGGACATGATGTAATAATTAGATGCTCACTTCAAGCAATAATCCTCTCTTAAAAAACAAGTGGATGTATTAAAATGCGTAATTTTCTACTCGTATTTAGTAATAAAAAAGCACAATTACTTGTGCTTTTTTTCTAATTCAAATGAAATAATTTCTTTTTTTAAATTTCTTGTTGAATCAACAAGTACACAAATTTCGTTTATTAATTTATTCAATTTTCTTTCATAACTAAGAAAACTATTAATAATTGAAATGTCTTTTTCTTCAATGTTTTCATATTCTTCAAAACTTTCACAATTTGCCTTTTTGATTAATTTTTTATGACAATGCCCGCAATTAACAGTGAAAAAACCTAAAAACTTGCTATTAACATAGTGTTGTTGAAAATGTTTACATTTTTTGCAAATTTGAATTTTCATACTTACTCCATTTTATATCACAAATCAATCAAATTGAAATCAAATGTTTGAAAAATGATACATATTACAATAATATATATCAGAAAACGAATATTGTCAACAATTTTTATATTACTTTTTGATATTTTATATATGAATAGTAATATATTTAATATGAGAATTAAAGATTTTAGAAAATTGAATAACTTAACTTGTAGAGAAGTGGCTGAAAAAATTGGTGTGTCTCTTCAATCAATGCAAAGATATGAAAACGGAAAAGCAGAACCAAATATTGAAAAGTTAATCAAACTTTCAAAACTTTTTGGTGTGAGCGTAGACACTCTCATTGGAAATGATGCGGACATTATTGATTTAACAACACTTGATGAAGATAGAAGATATGTGGTTAAAAAGATTTCTCGAGAACTTAACGATGTTGAAGTAGGACAAATTATAGGTGTTATGAAAACATTTAGATAATATTCATTTAATTAATATTAAAATGTACAATAAAAAAAAGCACATGCAATGTGCTTTTTTGTTAGATTGATGTTGCGACTGCTATTACAATAATGAGAAAATAAAAAACAAAGATTGCAACTGAAATGATTGAAAGAATCAAACCTGCAAGGGCCATGCCTCTTCCTTCTTGTGTTGTTTGTGTTTTATACTTTTTCAAAGCGATTGCAGACATAATCAAACCAACGAGAGAGAAAATGAAAGAAAACACCAAACCTAAAATTGCAAATGTTTGAGCTGTGTTTTCTTCTTTCTTAACAGCAGGTGTTGCTGGTTGAACTGTTGGTTGATTGTTTTCAATCAATTTTGCTCCACAGTATTTACAGAAAGATCCTTCATCTTCTTCAAGCTTACTTCCACAATATTTACAAAACATAATAAACTCCTTTTACTAACATGATAATACAATATATGATTTATTAAGTCAAACATTTTGTGACTTTTTATCTTGGTTAAGAAAATGGTTGTTTTGGTTTTCACCCTAATATGATAGAGAAACTAGCATTTTATGATTTTTGTGTTAATAAGTTGTGTTATTTATTTTTTTTTGTTAGCATACTAAAATGGAAACTAAAACTTTTGAATTGGAAATCAATAAATCGAGATTTATTGCATACAAATTGGAACTAACTTCACTGGAAATGGTGAAGCCATTTTTGGAAAAACTTAAAAAAGAACACAAAAAGGCAAGGCACGTTTGTTACGCATACGTGTATAATAAGGAAACAGTGAACGAAAAATGTAGTGATGATGGAGAGCCAAATGGAACTGCTGGTTATCCAATTTTGAATGTTATTAAGAAAAAAAATCTAACCAACGTGCTTGTTGCTGTGGTTAGATATTTTGGCGGAATCAAACTTGGTGCTGGTGGATTAACAAGAGCATACACAAAGGCTAGTGCTGGTGTTTTAAGTTAATTAATATTTAATAAGTCTTTTTCAACGGGGAAATTAATTAAGCGTTCAAGTGAGTCGCCATATTTTAAATCTGTTAATAAGTCGTCATAATCTGAAAATAAATACATTTGATCATTTTTTTCTTTTAATGTTTGAATGAAGGTGTAAAACATATCTTCTTCAATTGAGTTTATTGGTGAAATGGAAGCAATGATTTGATTGAATAATATGTCAAGATAGTCATATGCTTTTTTGTTTGCAAATTTTTCTGGTTTACAATGTGAATACATTACGTGTAAATGTTGATTGATTGCGCGTTTTAACTTTTTAACTTCTTTTGGAGTGTTCACAACTTGGTCGGCATTTCTGAGATATGCGTAATGCAATTCTTGCAAATAGTCATATCTTTCCATTTCATTTGGTCTTTTTATATATTGGATAATATGATGAACTTCGTGGCCGAAAACATATAATAAATTTATTAACTCAATGATTTCTTCATCGTTATGAGCGTGGCATAGGTTTTTATTAATCACAATATCAAATTTGTTTGGAATTGTTGGGTGACAGCTCATCATTGCATCAAAGTAATGATTTCCGCTATTTGCTTTAAAAGAAGATTTTGTTAAAACTCTGCGCTTAATTAAATTCCTACATTCTTTGTTTGCAGTATGCTTATATGTTTTTTCACGTTTAGAATGATACTCATTAATTTCAACCTTTGAAATTAAAATGTCATATTTACTTATATCTAATTTATTAAGTTCAAAAATATATTTTAAATAATCCTGGAAAAAATTGTCAATTTCACTTCTTGAAATTTCAGCATTAACAAATGCGTTAATAAAAAATCTTTTCAAATTCTCAAAACATGATGTTGTCTTTTTCATAATGAAAGAATATCACAAATTTTAAAATAGTCAAGGGGGATTTTCAAAATAGTCTTGCGAAAATAAAATTATTGTGTTATTATATAACTATGAATATTAAAAGTGAAATTGTAAAAAGCATTGGTTTTGACTTTTCTGAACTAAATGCAAATGTTGAAAACTTGATTATTGAAAGCATCAGTGCAGACAAAGGAGATTATTCTCTTCCTTGTTTTTCGTTTGCAAAAGTTTTAAAAGATAATCCAATGAATATTGCAAACAAAATTGCGGAAACTGTCATGATAGGCGGAATTATTGAAAAGTGTGAAGTTGTTGCGGGTTATGTAAATTTCTTTTTAAACAAAGAGATTGTTTCAAAGGAAATAATTGAAAATTTCTCAACTGAAAACTTTAAATATAATGAAGGTGAACAAAAAGTTGTTTGTATTGACTATTGCTCAGTTAATCTTGCAAAATACATGCATATTGGACACATCAAGAATTCTTTCTTAGGTGAAAGCTTAGCGCGATTGTTTGAAAATGCTGGTTATAAAGTTGTTAGAATTAACTATATCGGTGATTATGGCACAACTTATGGTAAAATTATTGCCGGCATAAACATGTTTGGCAATGAGCAAGATATTGAAGCTCGTGGCATTGATGCTTTGCAAGAATATTATGTTAAATTTAATGCTGCAGAAGCAGAAGATGAAAATTTACAACAATTGGCTCGTGATATCTCTAAAAAGATTGAAGATAAAGATGCCGAAGTTTATCCTATTTATCAAAAGGTTATTGAAATTGCAAAAAAAGAAGCGGAACGTTTGTTGGATATTTTGGACATTCATTTTGATTCATGGAAAGGTGAAGCAAGTTATGCAGACGATTTAGACAAAACTGTGGATATGTTAAAAGAAAAAGGCTTAATAACGATTAGTCAAGGAGCAACAGTTGTTGATTTATCACAATTTGATATGCCGCCATGCATTGTTAAAAGAAGTGATGGTGCGAGCATCTATGCTTCTCGTGACATTGCTGCTGCTATTGATAGACATGAAACTTATAATTTTGATAAATGCTTATACTTAACTGCGGTTGAACAAAAACTTCATTTTGCTCAATTCTTTAAAGTTTTAGAACTTGCAGGATTTGATTATGCTTCTGGATTAGAACATATTGCTTATGGAAGATTCAGTCTGCCTGACGGGAAAATTAGTTCTAGACGTGGAAAACAAGCAATTCTTGTTGACTTGTTAGACTATGTTATGAATAATGCAAATGAAGTTATTAAAGATAGAACTTTTAGCATTGAAAAGCCAGAAAATGTTGCAAAAAAAGTTGCCAAAGCTGTTTTGGCTTTTAACGCTCTTAATATTGAAAGACACAAGGATGCAATTTTCGACATTGAAAGAGCATTTAGTTTTGAAGGTGAAACTGCACCATATATGCAATATACGTACACGCGTTTGGAAAGTATTTTAAGGAAATATAATGAAACTGACGTGGTGGCGGATTATTCTTGTTTTAATCAAGAAGCTTTTGATATTTTAAAGTCAGTTAATGATTTTAAAAATGTTATAAAAAATGGGTTGGATAAAAGAGATCCAAGTTTGATTTTGAAAAGGGTTATGGAATTGTGTAAGATGTTTAATAAGTTCTACACAACCTCAAAAGTGCTAGACGGGGTTGAAACCACAACTAAAGCAAAAATTAACCTTGTTAAAGTTTTGAAAGATACTTTGGCGGTTGGTTTTAATTTGCTTTGTATTGATACGTTACGAGAAATGTAAGGAGGCTCAAATCGTTGAGTTTTGCTTAGGTGCTTACGCAAAGTCGCAAAACCCAATCAATTCTCGCCTTAAGATGAAGAGGAATTGTTATATTAAGGAGGCTCAAATCGTTGTGTTTTGCTTAGGTGCTTACGCAAAGTCGCAAAACCCAATCAATTCTCGCCTAAAGGGAAAGCGGATATTTGTATTAAGGAGGCTCGAAATGTTGCTTTTGCTTAACGGCGATTTCGCAAGCGAAAGCCTAAGTCGCAAAAAGCAATCATTTCTCGCTTTAGTATGAAGAGGTAGATAATATTACTCAAATCGTTGAGTTTGCCTTAATTTGTGAAGAAAAAAAACACCAGCGCAACTGGTGTTTTTTACTTATTAAGAAAGTTCAGCAACGGTTTTTAAGTAACTATCCAAAATTCCATTTTCGTCAGTGATTCCACATTTTTGAAGTTCGGCTTTACCTTCTCTTTCAACTTCAATGATAATTTTGTCTCCAGCTCGAATTGTGAGTAGTAAATCTGGAAGTTGATGTGCGCAAGTGATGGTGTGGACTGTTCCGTTGATTGAAATTGTTTTAACAATGTCACCAACTTCAAAGCCCATTAAGTGTGCAACACTATTGTTTGTAACTTCAGCAACAACTAAATCGTCTTTAAGTTGTGTGCGATTTGTTTCTGGGTTATACACTGCGTGACTATTTTCGGTTGTGTATGAAATTCCTAAATATAATTTTTTGATTTTTGCAGGGTTTGTTCCGTCATAGTAATTTAAGAGATTGTCAACAATTGCAGTTACGTTATCATAAGGGATTGCATAAGCAATGTTGTCAATTTCGCTTGCAACTGCTTTTGCGTTAACAATTCCGATTAATTCTCCATTAATGTTGAACAAACCACCACCAGAGTTTCCTCCGTTAACAGCAGTATCAATTCGCATAACTCTAAACTTGCATTCTGTAATATCATCAGCACCAGTCATTTCAATATCTTCACTTTCAACTGAAATTATTCCGCTTGTAACAGAGAATCCTTCACATTCAGGATTTCCAATTGCAATTGCTGTTTCGCCAATGCTATAATCTTTTGCTACTGTTACCGCAACAGCATGTGGATTATATTCAAGCAATTTTTCAGTTGGAACTTTGATTACAGCGAGGTCATAAGTCAATTCGCCACCAACATATATTGCTTCAATTGCACCGTCACCATAAGCAATTTCAGGATAACCATTATCATCAAGAACTTTGTATCCGTTATCATCTGTTGCTTGATATGCGAGTTCACTTGTTCCATATTGGAAGATATTAATGTGTTTTGCAATTCCAGTTTCAGTGTCGCAATCTGCCATATATACCACGTGATAGTTTGTTATGATGTAACTATATACGCTTTCCATTTTATAAATCACACCAGAACCACAAGCAACAGAAGTGTCTTTGTTTGTGCCTAAGTAAGTGCTTGTTGGAAATTCGCACCAAATTGTTACGGCAGATTGCAATGCTAAATTTGTTGCATCTTGAACAGTTGGATATGCTTCTGGTTGAACAAGTGTTAAATATTCTTTCAAAAAATCATCATAGGTTGCGTTAGGGTGATCAACTAAATATCTTTCATAGATCTCATCAATTGTAACATCTTGAGATTTCCCATCTTTTCCATCTTCGATGGTGAGTATTGATGTTGAATTGTCGGAAAAATATATAGTGTAAGTTGTGGTTTTATCGATTTTTGAAGTCTTTTTAATGTTCACAACATATTTTTCACTTGTTGTTTCAACAGGGATTGTTTCCTTTGAACCATCTGAATAATGAATGACATAAGTTGTTGTGTCTTCTTCCACGGTTAAGATTGAAATGTTTGTTATGTGTGCTTCTTCACTTTTTATAATTGAACAACCATTAAGAAGAAACATGCATGGAATAATCCATAAAAACAAAATTAAAGTCTTAAATTTTTTCATATATCTCCTTGTTTTTTTATTCTTTATTATGTCTTTTATAAATATTATTATATATTTTTTCATAAACATTTACAAGTAAAATAAAATAAATTTTTCTTTTGAAAAAATATTTTGTTAATGTAAAAATAAAAATTTAAGATATACTATTGAAAAAATTTCAACATTGTGATAAACTAAAACAAACAAATGAGGAAATTATGAACAAGAAAGAAAGCGTAAACACGCATAAGGATCATAGAAAAAGACTAAAGACAAAAGTTAGAAAGAATGGTTTAGATTGTCTTGAATATCATGAAATTTTAGAATTGCTGTTAACTTATTCAATTCCAAGGAAGGACACAAATCCAATCGGGCATAATTTAATTGAATATTTTGGCGGTTTTTCGAATGTTTTTGATGCTGATTATCATGATTTATTAAAAGTTGAAGGAATTGGACCTGAAAGTGCACTTTTTATTCGTTCGCTTTCTGAACTCATTGAAATCTATAATAAAAGCAAGCTCGAAAAGAAAACATACATTTTAAACAACACAACCAAATGTATTGAATTTTTTAGAAATTTTTATAGTATTAAAGATACTGAATTTATGATTATGGCATGTCTAACAAAGAACAAAAAAGTTTTAAAGACTTATAGATATAAAGGAAGAGATGACACAGAAATTAGTTTTGATTTAAGACAAATCATGAATGATATCAACAATCAAGGAGTTCACAGCATTGTTTTATTTCACACTCATCCATGTGGAGACGTTGAACCAAGTTTTGCGGATGTGCAAACAACTCAAAAAATCATTAATATGGTATTATCTCATGGAATTGATTTTGAAGACCACATCATTTTAAATGAAAGTGAACATTATTCATTTGGAAAACATGATTTAATTAAGAAAATGAAAACAAAATATTTAGATACCGTTAATGTTAGTGAATTGTATCGTGAGATAACAAAGCCAAACATAAAAGAAAACGACAAGATTGAAATTGATGAAGAATAAATTGATTTGTAAAAAAAAGCACCAATCGGTGCTTTTTTATTGTGTTAACAACAAAACACATTTTCGCTAGAAAATTGTTTTATTTATCTTGTTTAGGTTTTTTATGTAATTTTTCAGAATAGACAACTTGTCCTTTGCTGTCAATAATTTTATTTGCCGATTCAATTCCTTTGTTATATTGATCTTTTGTAATTTTTCCACTTTTTAATAAATAGTCAGGATAGTAATATTCACGTTTGCTTTCTCCAGCACTTGCGCCTTTTCCTTCCTTTTTGAAAATTGCAAAAACAGTTTTAAATAATATTTTGACATCACCAATGAAAGTTATTTTTTTCGAATATTCCAAATCTTTTTCAAAAATGTCTTCCCATGAAGATTCACTTCTTCCACCGCTGATTTGAGACAAGCAAGTTATTCCTGGACGAACGGTGTATGCTGGAAACACAGATTCTTCATAGAAAACCATATCTTTTACAAGTCTTGGTCTTGGACCGATTAAACTCATGTCACCTTTTAAAATGTTAAAAAGTTGAGGAAGTTCATCAAGACCAGTTTTTCTCAAGAATTTGCCGAACTTTGTGATTCGGTCTGAATCTGGAAGAAGATTACCATTTTTATCTTTTTTATTTGACATGCTTCTAAATTTATAAAGTTTGAAAACTTTACCATCTTTTCCAGGACGATATTGAGCAAAAATTAATGGGCGACCAATTGAAATAAGAGAAATGATTGTAATTATAAGCATTATTGGTGATAAAATTATTAGTACAATTAGAGAAACCAAGAAGTCAATAAATCTTTTAAAAAATTTTGCATAAGGGCCACGTTTTGTTTCTGTTGAGTTTTCTTTCATGTTTTATATACCTCGCGAAGTCATTATAACATAGAATGAAAATATTTTCAACATAAATCAATGATATTCCAAATATTGTTTATTTTATAATTAATTGCGAATAGGAAAATAACTTCCATTTTCTTGAATTCGCAGTTTTTTTCTTCTTCTGGGCGGTTGTTGGGCGCTGACATAATACCTAACACCACCTGCCGAGTTAAGTATGGAACAGTCAACTCGTCATGATCGTGAAATTTAGGAGTTCAAGAATGAATGAGTTGACGACGCTGGGTTCGAATCCCTTCCTCGGCAAATTTAATTTAGTGTTGCGGTTGTTCATCCGCAAAAGGAGGATTTTTAAAAATGAAAAGATGTATTTTAGTAGGTTCAAGAACAAATAAGGATCAACAAACAGGAGAGGAATTGATGTTTTTAACATTATATCGTTTACCAAACAAGATGAGCAATGGCGGTCTTTGGCACCCAAAAGCAAATGAAGCTGTTGTTAATGCTTGTATCAACAAAACAAAGAAACCAGAAGATTACGTGAAGTTTTCACAAATTTTACCTGGAACTTTGATTGATGTCACTTTCGGAATCAACGATTTTAACAACAAAACATTTGTTGCTAATCTCGACATCGTAAAAGACACTAACGTTTTTAATGCAGATACTTTGTATCAATAAGGTGGTGTCGTATGTTTTTCGAAATAAAAACAACTAGAAATGAAAGAGTTTTATTGAATGTAAATCATATTCTTTATGTTACTGAAGATAAAAAGTACACAATAGTTGTCGATATCAATGGTTGTGATTATCTTACACATGAAAGTTTAGATAGCATATCTGGACGTTTAGCATTTTTCTCTAAGAATTAAAAATTTTGATAAATTGTATAAAACGTATAAAACAATAAAATTCATTATGTTTGTCTTTAACTTAAATATAGTTAAAAATAACACATCGGCTGGGGCTTGTCCAGCCGGTGTTGACAAACGTATAAAATGTATAAAAAGTATAATTCGTGGGTGGTTAAAGAATATGAATTATTTTCTGATATTAAAAGTTGGTGAGTTATGCAATTAAGACATATGGAAATCGTAACTGACCAAGACAAGTTGCAAGTGGATATACAAGAAACGTGTATGAAGTATTCCACCATTAAAAAATGGGCTTACATATTGCACGACAAAGATGAAACAAGAAATCATTATCATATATATTTGAATTTTGGTAAGTCTTCTTGTGATTCTAAACTCGTTGCAAGTTGGTTTGGTGTTCCTGAAAACTTTATTGAAAAAGTTAAAGGTCGTGGAACTGACGCACTCTTGTATTTAATTCATGGCAATGATAGTCAAAAAAACAAACATCAATATGACCCAAGTGAAGTCGTGGCGAATTTTGATTGGCAAACTGAAGTTGCTGAAGCAAAAATAATCGGTGATTTTAAGAACTTTACTTATGCTCAAATGCTCCAATATGCAAACACATTACCGATAGTTGAAAAGACAAAGGCGCTAAATCAGCTTAAAAAATTATGGGAGTTGGAATGCTTATGTTCAAGTATGAATACGGATAGGGACTTACAAGTTATGTTCATAACTGGAAAAGCAGGAACTGGCAAAACGTATTATGCCAAGAAATTGCTTAAAAGTTTAGAATATGATTATTGTATTAGTTCATCAAGCAATGACCCTTTGCAAGACTATTTAGGTCAAAAAGCAATAATTCTGGACGACTTAAGAGACGAAACTTTTAAGTTTGAAGATTTTTTGAAGATTACTGACAACAATACTCAATCTTCGATTAGTAGTCGTTTTCATAATAAAATCTTTCTTGGTGAAATGATTGTTATTACCTCATCCATTCCAATTCGATATTGGTATAAGCATTTGAGGACAAGCAATCTGGAATCTCTGCAACAACTTTATAGACGTATTTCTTGTTATGTTGTTGTGACAGAAAAAGAAGTTATTGTATATGATTCAGGTCTTGACTCTACCGGACAACCTTCCGGAGTTGGTCGAATGTTCAAAAATGAACTAATAGATTTGAAAAAAGCAAACAAAAAGAAATTTGATTTTCAATCTGCTTTTGACAAAATTTGTTCTAATGCTGATTTGCCCTTTGATAACTTCGGCGACGAACAAATAACATTATAAATTTAAGAGGTATTAAAATGTTTAGATTTTGGAAAATTTATCGAGAATTTCAAAGGTCCGTAAATATAATCGACGTTGATGATTTACCATTAAGAGATGAATGTATCGGTTATTACGTAGGTAAAGATTGCAATCTTGAAGATTATGATAACTTCATCCTTGATATGTCAAGAAAATATGCAAAGTCTGCGTCTACTAAATCCTTTGAAACTTTCGTAAAAGATTTTATTAAAATTATGGATTGTCTTTGTTCTGAAGACGAAGAAGATAATTAAGGAGAATTTATGAAGAAATTTTTTAAGAAAAATTGGTTAATTGCGGTTGTAGGTATTTTAGTATTAGTAGCTGCAATTGGTCTATGCGTGCGTATGGGTTCAAGTCAAACATACACAACACTCAGCGCTACAAATTATGAAGTTGGCGCATTGGATGAAGCTGGCAAATTTACAAAAAATGCTGGTAGTTTTGTATCAACTGGATTCTATGATGTTGATGGTTTAAGTGTAAAAGTTGATGAAGACGCAGATTTGTCTTATCAATTATATTTCTATGACGCAGAAGAAAACTTTATTTCTGCAACAAACAATTTTGGTGTTACATATAACGGAGTTATTCCTGAAGATGCTGAATTGTTTAAAATTGTAATCACTCCAACAAATGATGATGATATCTCAACATTTGATATTATCAAATATGAATCTGACGTTGAAGTTAGATTCTACAAATAAGGTGGTGACATATGAGAAAATTATTTAAATCTAATAAATTTAAGAAAATTTTAACAATATCTCTGGTCACTTTGCTTGCAATCGGAACACTCGGTGTTTCACTTGCTTTCTTCGGTAGAGATGACTTTAATTGGGTCAAAAATAAAGTAGAAAACGCTTTTGTTCAAGATGTTACCAAAGAAAGTAATAATTTACTTAAAAATTCCAATTTTGCAATTAATTCAAGTGAAGTTGCTGTATTTGATGAAACTAATGTAACTTTGAATAATCCATTGGTTGATAATTGGAATTACTTTACAAATGATACATCAACTGTATCTTTTACTGCTTATCAAGTTGAGGAAGGTCTTTATGTGAAAAACTCTGGAAATACAACTTTCCATTTGTCACAAATTTTAAATGAAGATAAAGAGATGTATATAGATAGAGATGTAACTTTGTCTTTATCTCTTAATGGTGTAGTATATTCTGTTTCAAAATACTTTACTGAATCTTCATCAGTTACATTGGGCGTTACTTCTAACTTTGGATCAACTGTTAAAATTATAGTTGAAAAAGGAAAATGTAGTGTTAGTATGTACTTTAATGCTGGATTTGAAGGTGTTATAAATTGGGTTCAATTTGAAGAAGGTGCAGTATTTACTGGTTATGTTGAACCAATAATTGCTGAATAAAAGGATAAAAATTATGAAAAGAAAATCAAACGAAAAGACATCAAAAGCAATATCTAATTTCATGATAATGTTAGTTGTGATGTTATCACTTGGTTTTCTTTTTGTTTTTACTAATAACTTCACAACACCATTGAAGAATTTTTATGTAACGTGTGGAAAAGTTGTTTTCACTCATGAGTTTGAAAACTACAATTTAACGTTAGGTAAAGAATATAAGTTTGAAATACATAACACTCTTGAAGGTGAAGATTCGGGTTATTTGATATTAATAAAACCAAATATTACTTCTGCAACTACTTTTACGTTTAAAGTTGATGGAACTGAAACAAACTTTTCAGATGTTCAAAGTTTAGCTAAAGGTTTTTCTATTGTTTCTTATGAAGATTATTTTACATTAACTGCAAATATGGATTTACCGGAAATATTGCAATTGTATTACCCTGATTCAACACTTTCAGATATTCCAACAGTTGTTGATACTAAACTTCCAGCATTTACTTTATCTATATCTTCAAGTGATATGTCTGAAACAATTAATATACATTTCAATTTAATAAGCGGGGGTAAATTATGAATAAAGCATTAAGAATTTCACTCTCGATTATATTTGTTGTTTTGTATATTTTGATATGTTTTATTCCAACAAATTCAATGACAGTCAGCGCGTTAAACATTTCAGTTGAAGGTGGTTATACAACCGCATTGGAAGATTTATCTACTGACGAGAATTTTAATGTAGAAGATTACCCAATGATTGAAGATGATTATTCTTTGCAAGTTATGCAAATTGCAGAAAGTTCAGATAAGGAATTGTTTGTGTATGTTTATCAACCTAGTGCTGATCATATGAATCTACGTGCAAGCAGTATTAATATATCTTGTTCATTACATATTAAGGAAAATATTAAAAACTATGAGCTCAATTTCTTAAATAAACAAGGTGTTTTCTATAAGTATGTTGTTGATGGATTGTCTGTTTCTGATGAGACAACAAGATATTACGAAGTTATATCAATATATCGACCATGGGATGAAAACATAGATAAAGGTTTGGACCCTATAAACGACAATACAATTGATGAAGTTGTTTTTAAGGTTGCGAAACAATACACATTCATTAATTCTGATGATGGTGTCATTACATCTGTTTCTGAATTGGAAACAATTGAAATAACTGATAAGTTTGTTGGCTTTATACGTTATAAAGATGGTTTTGATTTAAATGCTTATGATGGTGGTTGTGATTCTCATTTTGTTGCATTTTCAACTGATAAACCAATTGATAAATTATATGAAGCAGATGTCTACTTTACAACACAAGAAAAAAGATTTACAGCTGTATACACTGTCGGCGGTGGTTCCGAATATTCTTATGGTTCAGTAGAACCTGATTATGAATATTTGAATTATGAGCAAAACGCAAGTTATGAAACTGATGGCTTCGGTGGACGTAAATACTCTTGGAAAAGAATTAATAGTGTTGATGATTTTCTAAAAGACGCCGAAGGAACTAACATTTTTAGTGTTGCAATGTTTGATGTGTTTGATGAAGAAACATTAACTGATGTTGCTGAAGCAAATTTAAAATCTAAACAATGGGTGTTGAGATTTACTGAAACTGATTATACTGATGTTTATACATCTGCAATGCGTGATATTTCTAAAACATCCGTTGGTGATGTAACAGTCTTACGTCTTAAATTTGAAACAAATGGAAATGTATATGATTTGCCTGTAATTGATAACAAGCAAACTGGTAGTGAAAATTCTGCTACTGAACATAATTATGAATTTAAACTTAATGATATGTTTAAGATTATCTTAATGCTATTGCTTATTATTATTTTGATTGTTATTTTCGCTCCAATATTGCCAACTATAATATCAGCAATAATTTGGATTATAAAAATTGTCTTCAAGATTGTATGGTGGGTTATTTCACTTCCATTTAAATTGTTTAGTAAAAACAAGAAAAAAACAAGGTATTAAATATGAAAAAGACATTAATAAATATTTTGAAAGTTGTTGTAGGTGCGTTGCTTTTAGTTGTATTTGGTTATTTTATTTTTACAGCAACTAGGATTTAGTTATGAATAAATTAAAAGAAAAACTTAAAAATTTGAATTATAGACATTATATAGCGTTTGGAATCACAATTATCTTCTTATGTTTTACAATATTTGTTTTTCCTAATGCTTTTGTCAGAATTGGCGAAGCTTTTAGGGATTTATGGAATTCAATCCGCTATTATATACAAGAGATATTCTATTTTGATTGGGATGTCAATCCAACAGTCACATCCACTTCCAACGTTCCATTCACTCCATTCTTTAATCTTCCTGCAACTTGGGAAGAATTTGTTGTAAAGTGGAACGAATATTGGGATGTTTGGACTACTGCTGATAATTTTCAAGCGTATATTTCTTATCTTGGAACATTATTGTTTAATTTCAGCAGAATTTTGCTGTTGATTATTCTTCCAATGTTCTTGATTTTATATCTATTGTTTCAAAGATATTTACGTTCTGAAAATAATGATTATAACATAGATAGTAAACCTTTGAGATTTGTTAAATTGTTAGCAACAAAAACTTATATTCCAGTAAAAAATTGGCTTAAAAGTTTTGTTGATTTTCTAAAAGAAAACAATAGATATATCAAAATATGGTTGTTTATATGGGCATTTAATTTCAACTTGGTCACAATCATTATTGAATTTATTGCTTACTATTTGTTCTTTGTCGTTGCTTTTGATATTGGGACTTTATATTCTCAATTCTATAAGTTGTTTATAGATATAAGTGTATCACTTGCTTTTATTCCACCTTTTGCTTGGGTTATACTTACATATCTATTTATATGTTGGTTGCGTAAGAAAATCGGTTATAGTAGATTGCAACATTTTGAAAACAAGAATTGTGGAATGATCAATGAACGACCTATTTTGTTAATGTTGTGTGGAACTATGGGTAAACATAAAACTACAATTATTACAGATATGGCACTTTCGCAAGAAGTAATGTTGAGAGATAAAGCATTTGAATTGATTTTGAAAAATGATATGAAGTTTCCTTATTTCCCCTGGGTGAACTTAGAAAACGATTTGAAATGCGCAATGCGAAGGCATGAAATATATAATCTTGCAACAATAAAAACTTATGTTTATAACAAACGTAAGAACTGGGAATTTGATAATTCAAAAGCAAATATTTATGACTATGATTATATGCGTTATGGATTGACTTATAATGACAGTCTCACGATTACAAATATTTGGAAAGTTATTGAAAATTATGCTCAACTATATTTTGTTTATATTTTACAATGTTCACTTATCGTTTCTAATTATTCAATAAGAACTGATAACATATTAAACGATATTGGAAACTTTCCAATGTGGGATACCAATTTCTTCAGACGCAATCCTGAACTTATGGAAGTTCAGAGTCGTCATGCTCATATCTTGGATTTTGATAGTTTGCGTCTTGGAAAGAAAATGATTGAAAACAATATTAAAAGCGATGTTTTAGAAATTGGTGTTGTTAACATAACTGAAGTTGGAAAGGAACGTAAGAATAATTTAACTTTGCAAGAAGTAAAAATTAAAGAATTGCTTGCCAATCAAAAAAATGATGGTTTTAACGATGCATTAAAAATGATTAGACATAGGGCTACTATTGATAATTTTCCTTTTGTTAAAATTATCACTGACGAACAGCGTCCTGAATCTTGGGGTGCTGACGCGCGTGATTTATTGGAAGTTGTGACAATTGATGAAGTTAGTGATAAAAAACTAGCTATGCCATTCTTTGCATTAACTGACTTAATACATGATTGGGTGTTTAATAAATTCATTGATTTGTATTACAGATATAGATTTACAAGATCAGATAACACACTGTTTATGTATTTTGTCAAAAAGTTTGTGGCTTGGTTTCACCATTTCCATGAAAGAATTTATAACACTTTCGGTTATAAGTGTGCTGGAACACAAGTCGAAAATGGCACAATGGATGGCAAGATATTGGAACGCAAATATTATATAATGTCTAAAAAAATTTATTCACGTAGATTCTCAACTGACTGTTTCAGCGATTTCTTCACTGAAAAAGCATTACGTTCGCCAATAGGAATTAATGACCTTGAAGAATATGCAACTGAAAAAGCAACGTTTGCAGAACTACAACAACAAAACAGTTATTTTATTAATGACTTAATGAATAAACATCAAATTGATGAAAATAAAAATTTAATTGATAAAGGAGAATAAAAATTTATGAAAACTATTACTAGAAAAGGTAAAACGATTACCTTATTAAATCCAGCAGAAAAAGGAAAAAAATTTGCAAATGAATTAAAATATGGTTATGCAAAAACTAATACTGGAAAAACAAAAAGAACTGAAAACGGCAAAGGTATTAAACTTACAAATACTCAGTTATCTTATCGTGCTGGTTATTTAGATTCTCGTAAAGATTCTGCTAATTGTTATAAAGCAAAACGAAAATAATTATTGGATTAAAAAATCTGACTTATTTTAGTCAGATTTTTTTATTGAAACGTTGAACACTTGCCCGTAACATTGAATGAAACACTACTGCCGGAAAGTGAGTTAATAAAACCAAATTCAAATGTATATGTATATGATGAGTTTTTTCTTAAATTAGATTTAGTTAATGTATCTGAAAATATTTCCTTATCTTTTGAATTATATAAAGTCAGCTCAATGGTGCACGTTTTAAAGTCTAGTTCTGGAACAATTGTTATGCTATATGAAGTTAAATCTTGTGAAGTGGTATATGAATAGTCTCTTTTTGTAATGTTTCTCGTGATTAAAGTTGGTGTATCTGATGATGTGTCAGAACTACATTTTACAGTTATAAACGGAATTATAATCAAGATTATAACTACAACTATTAATAACAATATTCCAACAGGGAAAGATTTTTCACTTTTATCTTCATCTTTGTTTTCGTTTTCTTCTTTCTCTGGTTTTTTATTTTCTTCATTTTTACCTAAAAATTTAAACGCAATAACAAAAATTATTATGAACAGCACTACAAATCCTATTGTTAAAGCAATCGCGGGATTTATTGAAATTGATGTCTTTGTCTGATTTGCGGGTTGCTGTGATAACATATGTAATAAGTTCATTTACCACTCCTTAAAACTGTAACATTATAATACAACTTTAAGAAAAATGCAAATATTTGAAGAAAAAAGCCGTGATAAACTCACGACTTGATTATTTCTACAGGTACAATTTTGATAATTCTATCATTTTTTAATAATAAATTCGCAGTTCCTAATGCGTCAGTTTTTGTATATAATCCATGAAGTCTCCAATCTTCATTTAATTTATTTTTATAATAAACCATATATTTAATTTTCATAATTAATTCTCCCTTAAAATTTCTAATATCATTTCATTGATTGTTTCACAAACATCATATGTAGTTATAACACTCTCCAAGTAATAATTATTAATTAGGATTGATTCTGTATGAATAGACAATCGTTCTCTAAGTTTTTCCAACAAATCAACTTTTTCTTGATTTGATTTTCTTTTACTTGTTAGAATAAATTTTTCTAATTCTTCATAACTATGTTCGTTAATATACTTGTTGACGGATTCAAACATGTCCAAGTCTCTTTTAAGTTTATTAATTTCCTGCCTCAGTTCGTTGTAATATCCTAATAAGTTTTCTGCAATTTTGCCTCTTAATCTGATTGGTGTCACTTCTAGTAATGCTTTGTTAACCACAAAATTAAAATCCTTCGTGTCGCTGTTAAATGTGTTTGACATAAATAAATTCCTCCTAAATAAATAATAATTGAAAGTTGTAAGCCTTCGCCTTACAACTTCTTATCAACAAAAATTCACATCCATAGATTTTTAAGTCAAGTGGAAAACGTAAGTTTTAGTAAAAAAATTTTGTGGTAAGCAACTGCATTAAGGAACAAAAATTTTTTACGACACTTTACTTCAAAATCGGATGTGTTATTAAATAAGTCCATATTGGCTAGGGGTGGCATCGTGTGGCTCTTGACAAATATTTGGAAGTGTGCTAAACTTCTTGCGAAAAGGAAGTTAGTCGTGATTGATATTAATAATATCTAAGATTGCTGCAACAATCTGAAGTATTACAAGTACGAGTTGTAATATAATCATGATTACCTCCTTTTTTCTTTAACATAAAGCACGCTTTCGAAGATGAAGTCAAGAAGTAGGGGCTTAAATTTTACATCTTGACAAACCTTGATCGTTGAAATATAATTTGCATACTCAAATGAAATATCTAATCAATACCAGATATCAAAACCTTGAACACAAAAGCAAGGTACAGTGGGCCATCTGCAAGCGGTCTAGCGCAGTTGCCCACGATCTGCTTTTGCAAGGTGTTGGTATTGACAATAAACAAAAAGGAATTTGAAAAATGCGAACATTCAAACACTTGACAAGAACTAAACGCGTGCAATTGGAATCTTACTTATTGGCAAAAATCAGTATTAAAGAAATTGCAAAATTATTAGACGTACATATCAGTACAATTTATCGAGAAATGAAACGTGGTGCTTATAAACATCTCATAGGTGTAACTTGGGAAGAAGAAACACGTTATAGTTGTGACCTTGCACATGAAAAATATCGTAATCACTTAAAGAATAAAGGTGCAGATATTAAACTCGGAAAAGATTATGATTATGCTGAGTATATTGAAAAACGTATTGTAGATGATAAACTTTCTCCACTCGCAGTTTTGGGTGAAATCAAACATAAAGGTTTGCAATTCAATACCACTATCTGCGTAAACACTTTGTATAAGTATATTGAGAAAGGTGTTTTTTCACGTCTTGAAATCAAACATCTTCCGATGAAAGAAAAAAGAAAACTTGGGAAACGCAAAATGGTTATTAAACGTGCGCCGAAAGGAACTAGCATTGAAAAAAGACCGATTGAAATTCTGGAACGAAAAACATTCGGTCATTGGGAAATGGATTGTGTTTGTGGTTCTTCAAATAGTACATTCCTGGTATTAACTGAAAGATTAACACGTAAAGAAATTATTATGCCTATGCAAAATCAGAAATCAAGAAGTGTTGTTGATTGCTTAAATAAGATTGAACGAAAATATGGCAAGAACTTCAAAAAACTATTTAAGACAATAACAGTTGATAACGGTAGCGAGTTTTCTGATAGTGTTGCATTGGAACGTAGTATCTATGGAAGAAACAGTCAACGAACAAAATTGTATTATTGTCATCCTTACTGTTCATGTGAACGTGGAACTAACGAACGAATAAATCGAGAGATCAGACGACTTGTTCCAAAGGGAACAGACTTGTCAAAATATACACGTGAACAAGTGCAACAAGTTGAAGATTGGGTTAATGATTATCCACGACAAGTATTAGGTTTTAATAATTCACGAACTTTGTTTGAATATCATTATTCGAAACTAATTGCTTAACAATTGACTATCTAAAAAAAACAAGCTGTAAAACTCGCTTGTTTCTTTTCATATCTAAATTTTAAAAATCTCCACTGAAACTAACCGAAAATGGCCTAACAGCATTAAATTTAATGCTGTTAGTAAGTAGATTATATAATTTTTTAATATTTTTTTAATTTTTTCGCATTTTCATTTGACATTCACATGATATTCCAAATATTTACATTGTTAAACACGAGACATCCAACTTTAAAACTTTTAATTTTTGTTTTAAGTTGTTTAAAATTGAATTGAGCAGGAGGTTGGATTTGTCAATTGTTTTGGCGCAATTAAGATAGTTGTTGAGATGCTCTTTTTCAAACTGGATGTTATTGTTCAACAAATCTCGTTTTAAAACATCTAATGAAGTGTTATTAAGTTTAAGTTTTTCAAAAATTTTGCAGTATATTTGTTCAAGTGTAGAATTTAAATGTTTTAGTTTGGAAATTAGATTTAAATAAAAAGGTGTTAATTTTGCTTGATTAAAGTCGTTGTTTAGGAAATTTTTGATTAGACAAATTTTGATATAATCGTCAATCAGTGTCAATTTTATTTTATTTTTCGTCATATTTCACCATAATTTATTCTATGAATTATTTTTAATTTTTATTATGCATAAGTTAAATTTCTTGACCAGAACATAAAAAATTTGATATAATTCAATCATTAAGGAGAAAAATGAAATGGAGAATCAAAGTTTGGACTGTTCAGTTGTAATACCAATGTATAATGCAGAAAAGTATATAGAGAACACAATTAGATCTGTAATGAATCAAACAGTGAAGAATATTGAAATCATTTGTGTGGATGACTGTTCAACTGATAACACACGTCAAATTGTTGAAACTCTCCAAAAAGAGGATGCTCGTATTGTTCTACTGAAAAACGAAGTTAACTCAAAAGTTTCGGCAACAAGAAATTACGGTGTTAAAAACGCAAAAAGCGAATGGGTGGCTTTTCTTGATTCGGATGATATATGGAAAAAAAATCATTTGGAATTATTGATTGCAAGACAGAAAGAAACAGGTGGTCAAATTATTCACTCTTCATATTCTTTCATGACTAATGAAGGGGAACCTCTTAAATCTGAGTTTATTGTTGATGATTCAATTACATACAAAAAACTTTTCTATCAGAACAAAATCCTGCCATCAGCATCAATGTTTAAGAAAGAGTTGTTAACAAAATATCCTTTCTATGCAGACGAAGTCCATGAAGATTTCTTATGTTGGTTAAACATAATGAAAGAAATTAACATTGCATATGGCATTAAAACACCAACAGTTGTTTATAGACTTACTGTTGGTTCAAAATCACGAAATAAATTAAAGGCAATTAAAATGTCATATAACACATACAAAAAACATGGTGTTGGGTTCTTCAAAAGATTGTTCTACACTTTCTTTAATGGAATTAACGGTTTGAGAAAATATAGTAAAATAAAAAAATAAAGTGTCTAATCGTTTCATTTAAAGTGTTTAATATGTTACGTGAAATTTAAGGAAAAAGAGAACATTAATGTTCTCTTTTTTGGATTAAACAGTTAATTTTGAATTTTCTAGTTTTGCCAAATTTAAAACATCAAGAACAGCTTTTTCTGTTATTAAAATTGAAAAAGAACCACTACTCATATTGAATATGTATGGCAACACTTTGTTTTTTGCATAATTAACACACAAATCTAATGAAATTGATTCAAATTCTTCATTTGTTATGTTATTGCTAATTTTGCATTTTTGAAAAATCTTTTCACCTAACGAATAAACATATTCATTAATTTTTTCTTCACGAATTTCTTGTGTCCAAATTGATTTTATGATAATTTCCATTTTAACTCCTTGTATTAAATGTATAAACATATTTTCATAAGAAAATAGTGCTTTGGGTTCTAATTTAACATAAACAGAAAGTGTGAGTCAAGAATAAAAGAAAACGAATAAATTAAAAAAAGTTACAAATTTTAGAATTTCGATAAAATAATGTCGAAAATAATTTTAAAGCGAGATGTTGAAAGAATTACTAAGTTAAAACATTAAATAAATTCTGTATAAAAGTAAAGTTAACACATATAAATATACTAAAATAAATCGTTGGTTTTAATACGTTTTTTAATAATCTAAGCGTAAATTTAGTTGCTGTTTTTACAAGTTTAGAGCATACAATACTGAAGTAATGTAAATTTTAAGGAAAAAATCCGATTTGTTTTTCCAAAAAGTGAGATTTTTCTTGAAAAATTTTACAAGTTATGTTATCATTAATTTTAGTAAGGAATAAAAATTGAACATAACAAAAGGCAAAATAAGGAAAATTAAAGACATTAAGGCCGTTAAGGATAGTCTTAACATTTTTTTGCCAAAAAATTTTTCAAGCATTTTGTCTAAAAAGTTTCAATTGTTCAAAAACGCATATTATAATGTTTTTGAGCAAAATCCATTTATGAAGGATGTTGCATGAAGAAAAAAATTAAATTAAGCGGTGCAAAAGTTTTATTGTTATGTTCAACAGATAATATGATTTGGCAATTTTTAATTCCTCACATTAGAGATTTACAAAAATATGGAGCAACAATAGATTGCGTTTGTTCAAGAACTGGATTTTGGTTTGATGAGTTAAAAACAAAGTTTGGTTTGAATATGATTAATGTCCCAATGACAAGGTTACCATTAACTTTTAAAAATTATGGTGCTTACAAAACTTTGGTTGCTCTTCAAAATGAAAATAAATATGATTTGATTTACTGTCAACAGCCTGTTGGTGGAATGCTTGGAAGATTGCTTGGAAGGAAATTTAAAATTCCAGTAATCTACACCGCGCATGGATATTTCTTCTTTAAAGGTAACAATGCTGTTAAAAACTTCATTTTTAAATCTGCTGAAAGAGTTATGGCAAGATGGACAGATGTCTTAATAACAATGAATGATGAAGATTTTTCGGAAAGTAAAAAATTTAAATGCGAAAATTGTTACAATATTAGTGGAATTGGTCTTGATATAGAAAAATATAACAATCAAGAGTTTGACAAAATTTCATTTAAAAAGAGTTTAGGAATTAAAGAAAACGAAAAAATAATATTGTCAGTTTCAGAATTTATAAAACGTAAAAACCATGAAACAATGATCAAAACTTTTGCTCGCCTTGTGAAAGAAAACGCCAATGTTAAATATATCCTTTGCGGAGATGGGAAACTTATGGCAAAAATGCAAGAATTGGTTCAAAAACTAGATTTAAAGAACAAGGTTATTTTCTTGGGGTATCGAAGAGATGTTAACAAAATTATGCAAATAAGCGATATATTTTATCATCAATCGTTCCATGAAGGTTTAACAATGAGCATTATGGAAGCAATGTATTTCAAACTTCCTATTGTGGCCTCATCTGTTAGAGGAAACAAAAATCTTGTTAAAGAAGAGGGTGGAATCTTAACAAGTGCAAAAGATATAAATTCACAATTAAATGCTTTAAAATATTTGCTAGATAATGATGAGATTTGCGAGCAAATGGGAGAGTTTAATAGAAAGCACGTGGATAAATATCTTTTGAAAAATGTAAGAAAAGAACTTAAACAAATATATGAAAAAAACCAATTGATTTAATTGGTTTTTTTGTTTATGAATCCAACAAAGCAAAGTGATTGTTGCTCGCATTAAAAAATAATAAAAGTAAGTTAAAACATAATTAGAATTGACTTGGTGAATTTTCTATGTTATAATTTAAACATGAAAAAATTGTCTGTTATTGTGTGTGTATATAACACTGATGAAACCTTATTTGAAGCTTGTTTAAATTCAATTTTTAATTCAACAATAAAGGATTTAGAAGTTATTATTGTTGACGATGGTTCAAGCAAGGATTATTCATCAATCTTGAATAAATTTGATGTTAAGTATTTTAAAACAGAGAACAAAGGAACTTTAAATGCTAGAATTTTTGGAGTTAAACAAACGTCTTCACCTTATGTGTGTTTTGTGGATTCTGATGACACAATTTCATTTAATTATTTGGAAGGAAGTTTAAAATCAATTCAAGATTCTGACATAATCATCAATGATTGGGCGTTTAACACACATAGCACAATGTATTATTGCTTTAACGATTCAACAATCAATTCAAATTTTGTTTGTTATGAGCCAACAAAAAGATTTTTTGCTCAGCAAGGAAAAGAACATTCAACTTATGTGCTTTGGAATAAAATTTTCAAGCGTGAAGTGATTTTATCTGCTTGTGAAGAGGTGGAGAAATTGAATATTGATAGAATGGTTTATGCTGAAGATGTTCTTATAACCTATTTTGCATTCAGTTTGGCTACAAAGGTTTCAAACACTCATGTTGGATATTATTTTTATAGGGTTCATGACACGCAAGAGGTTGCTGTTGAAAGCAAAGATAAACATATTAGTCATGTAATTTCATTAACAGACGTGTTTAATTTTATTGAAAACGATTTAAAAAGCAAAAAAATGTTTGAAATTGTGAGAGAAGATTTTTTAGCATGGAAGCAATTTCTTTGTTCAATAAATTATTCTGTTGCGAAAAAATACAAATCCAAAGAGTTGAATGAGTTTATTAAACAAAGATATGTGAATTGTGAATTAAAAACAGCTGATTTTATGAGTGATTATCCTTATTTAAATCAAAAACTTTTGCCGAAGAATATAGATGAAATTGATGAATTGTTAAAAAGGGTTTATTACTCAAATAAATGTTTAAAGATTTGTGTGAGAAAAAATTCCTATGCATATAAAGAACTTATTAAAATGCAAAAAGTTTTTAAAACGAGATTTGTTTTCGCAAAAGGAAAAGAATCGGATATAATTTTTCCAAAAGAAATTATTTCGTTAAAACAAAAGATATTGCACAACACGTTTGTGTTTAAAATTGGAGTTTTATTATTTCCAAAGGGAAGTAAAATAAGATCTGTTTTGAAAAGCAAATTATAAAAAAGCCCTATATTATAGGACTTTTTTTAATTTTAAAGTATTGTAAATTTTATCCTTTATTTGTTTTGAGTGCTTTGGCAAAATTCAACATACTTTTGAACAACTTCTTGGCTTGAACCATACATATGAGCGCGATTATCTTTAATCCATAATGCGTTTTTGCAAAGACGAGTTACTTCGTTCATGGAATGAGAAACATAGATTAAAGTTGTTCCTTGTTTTAAAATTTCTTCAATTTTCTTTTGACATTTTAGTCTAAAATTAATGTCTCCAACTGATAACACTTCGTCAACCAACAATATATCTGGCTGAACATCAACAGCAATGGCAAAACCTAATCTTGAAAGCATTCCAGATGAAAAATTCTTAAGTGGAACATTCATAAAACCTTCAAGTTCAGCAAATTTGACAATTGAATCATATTTTTTCAACATTTCCTTTTTTGAAAATCCTAAAATTGCACCATTCAAAAATATGTTTTCTCTTGCGGTTGACTCCATGTCAAATCCGGCACCCATACTAATTAATGGAGCAATTGTTCCATTAATTCTAATTTCTCCTTTGGTTGGTTGAAGAATTCCGGCTATCACTTTTAACAATGTTGTTTTTCCGCTTCCATTCAAACCGATTAAAGCGAGAGATTCGCCTCGTTTAACCTCAAGATTGATGTCGTTTAAAACCCAAAAAGAATCATATCTTAGCTTGCCTTTAATTAATTTTACAAAAAACTCTTTCAAAGTGGTAAGTTTTTCAGTGGGTTTATTGAATTTCAAACTCAAGTTCTCGATTTCAATAACATTATCTTCTTTGATTTGTTTTTTTTCCTTCATAAGTCTCCTTAAATATATAGAATAAAGCGCTTTCTAGTTAATCTATAAATTGAATATCCAATAATCAACATTGCAAAAGCCCAACCATAACAAATTAAGAATTCAATACCACTTGGAACCGCTCCCCATTGAATTACATTTCTAAAAGCTGTTACAAAATGAGTCATAGGGTTTAAATTAATTATGTTTGCAATTGTGTTGCTTTTTAAAGAATCGGCGGTATAGAAAAGAGGAGTTAAATACATCCACAATGTTAAGAAAACCTCATATATGTGTTTAATATCTCTAAAAAACACATATAAACTAGCAACAATTAGGCCAATGCCAAGTGAGAATAGTAAAACAGCTGGAACAATGGTAACCGTTAATAAAGTTGTCCAATAGAATTGTTGTTTTACTATAAACATTATTATTATTAATGCTATAAACGAAACGCCGAAGTTAACTAAGGCTGTAAACATGCTTGATATTGGAAAAACAGAATATGAAATTTTAACCTTTTTAATTAGTCCAGAATTTGAAACCATACTAGTTAATGATTGGGATGTTATTTGGCGCATCATGTTAAACATCAAATTTCCGCAGAATAAATAGATTGGATAAATTCCTACACCCGACCTGTTTCCAAAGAGTTGCGAAAAAACAAGCGACATAACAATCATATTTAAAAGAGGGTTTAAAACAGTCCACAACACACCCAAAATTGAGTTTCTGTATTGAGACTTGAAGTTTTTTGCCACCAATGCTTTTAAAATATTGCTATTCTTACGCATTTTATCAAATACTTGGTTTTGTTTTTGCTTAAGTATTTTATCCATATGGGTAAATTATAATATAAATTCATGAATAAAGTCAAGAACTTTAATTTATCTTATTGCGATTTGTTTCGCGATGATTATAAAATATCAAATTTTTTGTATAATTTGTGTTTTCATATTATTTGTTAGTTTTTTTAAAGTGGTGGATTGTTCTTTGGTTGAAATTTTGACCTCTTTTTATTGACAAGAAACTACAATAATGTTATAATACATAAACTTAACACTTTAAGAAAAAAATATAAATGAGGTAAAAATGGAAAATCACAAGTATGATAACGCAAAACAAAAAAATTATAAAATTTCAGTAGTTATTCCTTGTTATAATCAAGAAAAATATATTGAATCTTGTTTAACATCTTTGGTTAAACAAAAATTTGAAGATCTGGAAGTTATTATTGTTGATGACGGTTCAACAGATTTAACAAGACAAAAAATTGAAGAATTCAAAGCTAAAAATGATAAGTTGGATGTCTTCTATTATTATCAAGAAAATGCTGGTCCTGGTGTTGCAAGAAACACAGCTTTAGATAATGCTCATGGAAAATATATAGCATTTCTTGATTCTGATGATAAAATACCAGCTGGAGCCTATAATGCGCTATATTACACAGCAGAGAAATATGAAAGTGATGTTGTTATAGGAGAATATTTTAGAAAGATCGACAACAATCCATGGTATGTTTATGATTATATAAAATCATATTGTGAAAAAAATGATGGAAAAAATTGCGCTGGTGATTATATTGTTGCGATAAAGAGTCCGTCGCTATGGAATAGACTTTTCAGAAGAGAGTTCTTGAATAATAATAATATAAGATTTTTACCTGAGATGCATGGTGAAGATGTTGTGTTTAATTTAGATGCTGTTAAGTATGCTCAACGAATATATACAACAAAGTCGATGGTTTATTGCTATTATAAGAAATCTGCAGATAAAAATTCTGTTTCAACTTCATGGAATTTAAGAAATTCATCTTCACATATAAGAGCTATAAAAACATATTCAACATACTTTGATAAGAATAATGAAGTTTATGCAGAATTAGTGTTTTTAAACACAAATTTTGAATATTTTTTACTTGGACTAAATTCTGTTCAGGATGAACAATTGCAAGAAGAATTGTTTGAGCAATTTAAGGAAATTTTAGTTTTATATAAAGGCAATATAAGATATGAAAAATTTATCGAATTAATTTTAGGTGTAAGTATTGATTTGGCATTATCAATTCCTTATAAGGTATATAAAAGCATTTTATATAAAATGAACGAGAAAAACAAATTGGTTTCTAATACTGCAAAAAGGGTTATTACAGAAGATTGTAAAGACCAAACGTTAAATGAATTTAAAAATGGAAAAGTTGGATTAAGATATATTATTTTATATTTTAAGGCTTGGCTTAGTAATAAATTTAAAAGAAAAAAATAATTTAAGGATGTAAAATATGAAAACTACAAGAAAAAAAGTCGCAATAACCTTGGCGTATTTACAAAATAATTTAGGTGATGATTTATTTGTTCAACATTTATGTTTACGTTATCCTGACGTGGATTTTTATGTGATGGAAATGGCTCATCACAACAAAACTTTAGAAACCTTACAGAATTTACATTTTTCAAAAGAAATGAAAAAATATTTTAAATTATACGGATTAGAAAATATTTCAAAAAAAGCAAAAAAGTTTTATGATCAATTTGATGCTTGTGTTATGATCGGCGGATCAATTTTTATGCAAGATAACCAATACTGGAGAGGGAAATTAAGAAGTTTTAGAAATAGAGCAACATTAAATCAAAACTCATATGTTATTGGAGCAAATTTTGGACCATTTAATGACCCTAGATTTTTAACAGAATTCACTTGGGCCTTTACTAAATTAAAAGATTTATGTTTTCGTGATAGCACATCAGCATCTTATTTCCCAGATTCTGCGAAGATAAGATACGCTCCTGACATTTTGTTCTCTTATAAGCATGAGTCACAGGTTGAAGAAAAACAAATTGCAATTTCTGTTATTAATCCATCATGGGAAGGACGACCAAGTATACAACTAAAACGATTAAAAAAATGTGCACAAGAATACATTGAAAAAATTGTTGAAATTTGTTCAGAGGCTGCAAGAAGAAATGAAAAGATTGTATTATTATCCTTTAGTGAAAGACAGGGAGATTTGAATGTAGCAAAGAGAATAGAGAGTAAATGTCTAAATAACGGCATAACAAATATTGAAATTTGTTCATATTCAGGTGATGTTAAACCAATTTTGGATGAAATATCAAAGTCTAAAGCTATCATAGCAACAAGATTCCATGCTATGATTTTAGGATTTTTATTTGGGAAAGCTGTATATCCAATAATTTATGACGAAAAACAAAAATATGTTCTTCAAGATTTGAATTTTTATGGTAAAAGTTGTTTGATTGAGAATGTTGGTGAGGTTGATTCAAAAGAAGTTTTAGATTGTTTACTAAATGCTGATACGTTTAACTCTTATAGTAGTGTAAGAACAACGATAGAAAAATGTATCATTGATTCAGAACAACAATTTTTGGCTTTGGACAAAATCTTAAAAGAAGACGGTGATTAATATGAAAATAGAAGATTTTAAAAAAATATTAAATATTGCATATCAAAAAGAAGAGGTTTCAATAAGTGTAATTGAAGCAATTAATGATTTATGCAAGAAATATGAAATTAATGAAACGTTTTTTGCATTTCCATATAATAAGATTGAACAACCAAATCTTGTTTTTAATGGACCTTCTGAAAAAAGTTTATCAGTAGTAAAGGAAAAACAACCTAAAATAAGTGTTATAGTTCCAACATATAATAGATCGGATTTTTTGTGTAGGTGTGTTGATAGCATACTAGAGCAAGATTATCAAAATTTAGAAATAATTATAATTAATGATTGTTCAACTGATAACACCTCAGAAGTGGTAAAATCCAAATATGGTTCTAATAACAAAGTTATATATATTGAGAATGAAACCAATCTTGGACCTGGAGGAAATCGTCAAAAAGCGTATTTAGTGTCTAAGGGTGAATATATAATCTTTGCGGATGATGATGATTTTTATTTTGAACCAACATTCTTCTCAAAAGCAGTTGCATTGTTCCATGATTATAGTAATTTGTCAATGGTTTGTGCAAATAGCATAATATTTAATGATATTTTAAATCAATTTGATTTTCACCCTTTGACATTTTGTAATGTAATGAACAAAGAAAAGTTTCTCTTTGGGTTTGGAGAAAAATATAGAAAACCAAATTCAACATTCCCAACAGTCTTCAAAAAAACCGTTTTGGATCAAGCAGATTTTGTTAATATGAAGATGATGAATGATACATCAATATATATGAGAGCTGCTTGTTTTGGAGATGTTTGTATGATGAAAGATTGGGTGGGTGTGTATTGGGTACACGAAACAAACATAAGTAAATGTTTACCTTTTGATTTTATAATAGAAAATTTAGATGAAAAGAATAATATTTATGAACTTGTTTGTAAACAATTTAACACAACAAATCCTGAATGGTTGTTAACACAACAAATGATTACAATTACATATTTCTTAAATAGTAGAAAATTAAGTTTGCCAAAATTCTTTAAACTTAGAAAATGGATAAAACAAAATGGTGGATCTGTGAAAAAAGAATTGTTGGATAAAACAACTAAGTTATATTTTAAAACATTAAGAAAAAAATAGATTTTATTTGAGATTTTATTTTGAATTGCAAACTAAAGTCACCTTATGGTGACTTTTTTATATATTTGTTGGTCGATGAGTTTGTTTATATTCTTTTTTATTGACAGTAATAACAAATTTTGATAATATAATTTGAGTGAAAGCTGTAAAATCATTATCGCTAATAAACTAAGCATTGTTGTGCATAAGAATTGTGATTTGTTGAAAATATTAAATAATTTTACAGCTTGATAAGATGGTTTTTAAATATAGAAATTTATACAACGAATGACTTTATAAAAGAAAAAGTTTTAATTTATGAATAAGATTATAAACAACTTAAAACAAAAAGAATTTTATACACACATTTTATTGTGTGTGGTTGTTTTGTGCAGTCTTTTAGCAACATTGTTACCTGCAAGTAAAATTGCATTATTGGTTGTAATTTCCATATTGTTTTTATTTGCGTGTTGTATTTTTAATATTGAAAAATGCTTTTGTGTGTTAATTTTTTTAATTAATTTTAGAGGCGTTGGAAGTTTTTTCAACCTGTTTATGGGAATATTTGCTATAATATTTTCAATAAAACATTTGATTGGAATCATTAAAATGGAACAAAAATTAAAATTAATTCCGTTTTTATTAACATCTTGTTTGGTGCTTTACTCATTTATAAAATTCAATATTTCAAATATTGAGAGTGCTTTGGTTTTTAATATAATATTAGTTATTGCTTACTTGATTTTTGTTAACTCAAAAAGTATCAATGTTTATAGAGTTATTAGATATTTTATTATGGGGATTTTAATATCCGCAACAATAGGTTATGTTTTAGCTTTTATCCCAGAAATGAAACATATTTCAGTGTATGTTCCGGAAACAAGATTTAAATCTTTAGTTGGTCATCCGAATAGTTTCCAGATAATGTGTTTGGTTGGATTATCATTACTAGTTTGGATGTTCTTTAGAACAAGAATAAAATATATTCCTTTTTTAATTTATTATACAATTATATCGATTGTTGGACTCACATCACAATCAAAATCGTTCTTAATAATATCTTTAGTTTTGTTGCTAGTTTTTTTAGTGATTTTGTTTATTAAAAATAAAAAACTTGGTGTTGTAACTTTTTTTGGCGTTGTCTTTTTAGGAACAATTGTTTTCACAATATTTAACGAAGAAATTTTATCGATTATCGATAGATTTACAAAATATGAATACTCAAATGTTGTTGATTCATTGCTTACTGGAAGGTTGTCTATTTGGTTGGATTATATAAATAAATGGAAATCTTCGGTATTTAACATAATTTTCGGATGCGGTATAACTTCAGCAGGAGAGGACGGGCATGGTGGGCATAACTTGCTTATTATGTTGATATATAAATTAGGTTTGGCAGGTTTTACACTTTTAATTGCATTGTGTGCATCTTATTTTATGTTGGTTAAAAATAAATTAAAAAAGTTTAAATTTGTAAACCTAATACCATTAACAACTTTGCTTTTAATTTCTTTATCAGAGGATTTGTGGGGTTCAACTTTATTATTTGTTGTGTTGATATCAATGACGTTATTTAAAAGCGAAAGAATTATTTTGGAAGGTGAATACAAAAAATCAAACGAACCAGTAATTGAAAATAAAAAAATAAGTGTGATTATTCCTGTGTATAATGTGGAAAACTATTTAAGAAGAGGGTTGGACAGTGTAATAAATCAAACTTATTCTAATTTGGAAATAATTATAATTGATGATGGAAGCAAAGACAATTCTTCAAAAATTTGCGACGAATATTCTTTAAAAGATAAAAGAATTAAAGTTGTTCATAAACAAAATGAGGGCGTTTCTAAAGCAAGAAATGCTGGTTTGCAAATCGCCACCGGTGATTTTGTAACATTTATGGATCCTGATGATGTTATTCATGAGAGAATGTATGAGTTGTTGTATAAAGAAATCACCGAGAAGAAAACAGATTTGGTAATGTGTGGATTTAAACACATATTTGAAAAAGACAATGTTGAAAAGCGAGTCGTTGAAAATAATTTAACAAAACTTGAAAAAGAAAGCATATATCCTTATTTATTGAAGATTGGAACAACTGAAAAAGATGGGAACATTCATACAGAAAATGTTATGGGTTGCGTGTGGCGAGTTTTGTTTTCAAGAGATATAATTGCTGACGTGACTTTCCCTGATTTAAAATTATCTGAAGATTTGGTTTTCATGATGGATGTGTTTAATAAAAATCCAAAAGTTGCAGTGGTTAATGAACCATTATATGGATATTTCCAAAGAGCAACAAGCGCAATGCACAATTTTAATGAAGACAAAATTAAGGAGAAAATGAAATCTTTTGAAATGGTTTTGTTAAAATCCAAAAATAAAGTTTCTGAAGATCAACATAATGCTTATAAATATCATGTGTATGCAAGTTTAATAAATGAATTGATTAGAAATCAAAAACCAGATTTGGTGGAAAAGATAATCAACACAGAGTTTATGAATTCTTTATACTCAGAAAATAACTACAAGTTAGCATTAAAAAATGCCATTGGATTTAATCATAAAATCGCCTATTTCATGATTAAGCATCAAAAATATAAGTTGTATTCAGTGTTGTTGAAAATAATCTAAAGAGGTATAAATGAAGGTAAGTATAATAGTTCCAGTTTATAAAGTTGAAAAATATATTAACGCGTGCGTTGAAAGCATTGTTAATCAAACTTACAAAAATTTAGAAATCATTTTAGTTGATGATGGAAGTCCTGATAATTGTCCTAAAATTTGTGATGATTGGGCAAATAAAGACGAAAGAATCAAAGTGATTCATAAAGAAAATGGCGGTTTGTCAGATGCCAGAAATGTTGGAATGCGTGTTGCAACTGGAAATTTTATAAGTTTTGTTGATTCAGATGATACAATTCATCCTGAAATGATTGAGATTTTGATGGGTTTAATGAACAAAACTTCATGTGAAATTTCAATGTGTTCGTGGAAGAAAGTTTATGACATTAATAAACCATATAATAAAAAAATAAATAAGAAGAAGTTGAAATTTGATATTTTTGAAAAAGAAGAAGTTTTTGACTTGATATACAACAAAAAAGTTCCATTAATTATGGCGGCATGGGCAAAACTATATAAGAAAGACATCTTTAAAGATATTGAATATCCTGTTGGAAAACTTCATGAAGATGAGGCTGTGATCCATAAAATCTTATATAAATGTAAAAAATTGGGATTTGTTGATTTGAAAATGTATAACAACACTCAAAGAAATGATAGTATCACTGCAAGTACTTTTAACAAAAAAAGATTACAAATTTTGGACATCTTAAAAGAAAGGATTGATTTTGTTACAAATAATTGTCCTAATTTTACAAATAAAGCAATAAATCATTATTTGCGTATTTCGATTTTGTATTATCATTATGTTAAATGGGCGAAACTCGATAATGATATTTTGGAAAAAATAAGACAGGAAATAGATTTTTATGCAGACAAAGGTTATGATAATAAATTGACAAAATTGTTTTATAAGTATCCAAAAATTTTGAGTTGTATATTAAAAATAAGAGAAAAATTAATTTAAAAGGTAAAAAATGAAAGATATTGTTTTTGTATTTCCTGCGGGATGTTTTCCTGTTCCGGCAATCAATGGTGGCGCTGTTGAGTCCTTAATAACTGCTTTAATTGATGAAAATGAAGTTAGTCAGAAATTTAGATACCATATCATAATGTGCAAACACAAAAATGATAATACTATTTATGATTATACAAATTATAAAAACACTAAATTTTACGATTTTTATCAAAGTGATTTTAGGTTTAAGTTTGATAGAATTGTTAATGGGGTTAACAAAAGATTAAACTATATTGTTCCTGTTTACTCTTCTTATGAAAACTACATTGTTAAAACAATAAAAAGCATTAATCCTGAATTTATAATCTACGAAGGGTCTTTTAATAATGCTGTAAGAAAATTAAAGAAACTGTTTGGAAAAGAAAAATTAGCATTGCATGTTCATAGTCAAATTATTCCTAAACACAAAATAGATAAATTTTTCGGGCATATGGTGTGTGTTAGTGAATTCATAAAAAAAGATTGGCAGGAATCAAAAGTTCTTAGCGAAATTAAATATCAGGTGTTGCCAAATTGTTTAACTTCAACAACCTTTTTTAACACAATAACCGAGGAAGAAAGAAATGAATTAAAAACAAGGTTTAATATCAACAAAGATGATTACGTGATAATTTATTGTGGTAGACTTGTGCAAGCTAAAGGTATTGATATTTTAATTAAAGCAATAAATTCGTTACACAACAAAAATATAAAACTTATGATTGTTGGAGAATCTGCGTTTAAAAATTCTAATGTGACTCCTTTTGTTAAATATTTAAGATCTTTGGCAGAATCTAATAAAGACAATATATTTTTCACGGGATTCATTCATAACAAAGAGTTATATAAATATTATTCCATTGCAAATTTGCAGGTTATACCATCGGTCTGTGAAGAAGCAGCAGGAATTGTTGCATTAGAAGGAAGAGCGGTTAAACTTCCTCAAATTGTAACTAATTCTGGTGGTTTGCCAGAAAACGTAAGTAAAAACGCGATAATTTTGGACAAAAGCGATAATTTAGAAAAAATGCTTGCAAAAGAAATTGATAATTTTTATAATGGTGAATATTTGAATTTGTCTTATGAAGATGATAATGTATCGGTGGGTAAGGATTATTACGAAAATTTTAAAAATATAATTGAAAGTTTAGAAGAGATTAATGGATAAGAAAAAAAATAAAGTTCTAATAAAGAACACGGTAATGTTATATTTGTTAAGTATATCAAAAATGATTATACCTCTTATTTCATTACCATATTTAACTCGTGTTTTATCTGTTGACTGTTATGGTGGGATCTCTTTTGCAAAAAGCATAGTTGCATACATGCAAATTTTAATTGACTTTGGTTTTTTATTGTCAGGAACTAAAGATATTATTTCCGTAATTAAAAATAAAGAGCAGGTGAACAAAACAATAGGAAACACGTTGTATGCTCAACTACTTTTATGTGGACTTTCTGTTGTTATAACTTTGGTTTGTTGTTTTGGTTTTGATATTTTAAAAGGATATGAAATATTCACACTCTTATCATTAGGAACGTCTATACTATCCATATTTTTGTTTGAGTTTGTTTTTAAAGCATATGAACAAATGGAAAAAATCACCATTCGTTATGTGATAATGAGAGTGATTGCGTTAATACTGACGTTTATATTTGTAAAAAATGACGGTGATGTTTATTTAATGCCTATTTTCGATATTGTTGCATCTTTGATTGCAATTGTGTTAGTGTTTATGCAATTAAAGAAAATGGACATTAAAATTAACTTTAATTTTAAGCGTATAAAAAACGCATTACAAAGTTTAAGGAGTTCTTTCATATACTTCATGTCAAATTTTGCAACAACAGCGTTCTCGGCTTTAAACACTCTTTTGATAGGTTTATTCTTAACAAAGGCTGATGTTGCTTATTGGACAGTAGCAATGCAAATTGTTAATGCAATACAAGCATTTTATTCTCCTATAACGAACAGCGTGTTCCCAACCATGGTTAAAGAAAAGAACTTAAATATTATACATAGAATTATGGCTATATATATGCCTTTGATTTTAGTTGGTTGCGTTATGATTTTATTCCTTGGAGATTGGGGTGTGACATTAGTATTTTCTGCGGATTATCTGAAATCTGCAACGCTAATAAAATATTTGATACCGCTATTTATTCTTTCTTTTCCTGCAATGCTTTACGGTTGGCCATGTTTGGGGGCAATTAATAAACAGAAAGCAGCAACTTTTTCCACAATTGCTGCATCAGTTGTTCAAATTGTTGGAATATTATTTTTGATTTTAATTAATCAATTTAATTTGTTAACATTATGTGTTGTTCGCTGTTTAACTGAAGCTGTTTTAGCGATTTCTAGAATAGTAGTAACCTATAAAAATAAAGCATTGTTTAATAAAGAGTTAGCGTTTGTTGAGTCAAATTCTGAAACTGAAAAATAAACAAACATACTTAAAGAGTTTGTACAAAATGAGAAAAATGTGTTATAATGTCGTATACGTGGAGGAAAAATGACAAATTTAAAATTTAATATATTATTGGCTAAATTTAAAGACGATTCGGTAAATCATGAAGAATTGTGTCAAAAATTAAAAAAAGAAAGAGATTTGATTTCAAATTCAATTAATGAACTTATTCGTGATGGATATTTGAATGGTGATGAAAAATTAACAGAAAAAGGATTGTTGGAACTTAAATCTCACAAAGTGGACAATGCTATTATTTTAGCAGCGGGTATGTGTTCTAGGTTTGTACCATTGAACTATGAGAAACCAAAAGGTTTATTAGAAGTTAATGGTGAAGTTTTAATTGAGCGTCAAATAAGACAATTAAGAGAAGTTGGAATTCAAGAAATTATAGTTGTTGTTGGATATATGAAAGAAGCTTTTGAATATTTGGTTGACAAATATAATGTTATTTTGGTTGAATCAAAAGATTACGCCATAAGAAACAATTATTCAAGTGTTTATGCTGCAAAAGATTATTTAAAAAACACAATTATAACTTCTTCTGACCTTTATTTTAACACCAACCTTTTCCAACCTTATGCATTCGATTCATATTATACTTGTATTTATCAATCTGGTAAAACTGCTGAAAGAGGAATAGAAACAGATGATGACGACAAGATTATAAACACATTTTATGGGGATAAATGTTATGATGTTTGGGTGACATTAGGTCATGCTTATTTCTCTAAAAGATTTTCAGAGAAGTATATAGAAATTGTTTCAAAAATATATGATTTGCCAGAAACAAAAAATAAGTTTTGGGCAGATATTCAAGATGATAATTTGAAAGATTTATATATGTATTCTAAAAGATGCAACGAAGAAGACATAAACGAATTCGACTCTTTTGAAGAACTTAAGAGTTTTGATAAAAGTTATGTTTACGATTCAAGGTCATCAATTTTAAAACTTATTGCAAAGCAATTGAATGTTAAAGAATCAAATTTGCAAGAAGTTGAAACATTAAGTTCAGTTAAGAAAACAATGTTTGCATTTAAATGCAATGACGAAAGTTATGTTGTTGACGTTAATCCAACAGAAGAAAAAATCATTAATGTTCGAGGTAAAGAATTTGTTGTTATTGCAAAAATTAATAGCATTGCAATATATGAATCAAAGCATATCGCAAAAAATGTTGGAAAATATGATTCAGAAAAAGAAATTGCAGAACTCTACAATTTAACACATGATTTTGTTGATTATCACAAAAGAACAGTTCCACTATGTGCTGCAGAAAATGTTATTTCTCATTTTGCAAACTTGCCTTTGGTTATGGGATTTCAAGAAAGATATATCATGAACAACACATATTCTTTCAGTATGGAAGATAATTTCATTGGTTGTGAAAAATTATATCCTTTCTATCAAAAATTGTCAGAAGTTTGTGAAAGAGTTTTTGGCGCAAAATATTCTGATGCTCGTCCATTTACTGGAATGAATTGTATTGATATGGTGTTGAAAAGTATCACTCACCCGGATGATAAACTTATGATTTTAAGTAGTCAACACGGTGGTCATGCTTCTGTCAGACCAGTTGCAGAAAAGTTAGGAATTAAAGTTTTTGAAGCGCCATATGATTTGCAAAATTTTGATGTGGATTACGAAGCTTTAAACAAACAAGTTAAAGAAGAAGGTATTAAATTTATTTTATTAGCTCCTTCAGATATCATTAAACCAATGGATATTACAAAAATTGACACAAGGAACTGCGTGTTACTTTATGACTGTAGTCAGTTGTTGGGATTAATTGCTGCAGGATTAATGGGGAACCCATTAAAAACAATGAGCAACATTATAATGTTCGGTGGAACTCATAAAACTTTCCCTGGTCCAGCATCTGGATTAATATTAACAAATGATAAGTATTTGCACGATATGATGGAGAAAACGATTAATCCTTTATTGTTAAGACACTCACAAATGCATCAAAAAATTTCTCTTTTGTTTGCGTTAATTGAATTTGAAAAACACGGAAAAGCATATATGCAACATATGGTTCATTGTTCTAGATATTTAGCAAGCAAATTAAAAGCTATGAATTTTGACATTGCTGTTGCTGGTGATGAATATTCTTACACTCATCAAGTGTTTATTAGATGTTCAAAGGAAACAATGGATACTATTTATAATAATGCTTATAAATATGAAATAACCTTAAATAAAAAACATAAAGATTTGTTTAATGGCTATGGAATCAGACTCGGAACACAAGAGTTGGCTAGATATAATTGGAACGATAACGATTTAGATTATATCGCAGAAATGATTAAGTTGCTAGCCGACTCAACAGATCATTCTAATGAAATTGAAAATCTTAAAAATAAATTATCTAATAAAGAAATTAATTTTGCATTCTCAGCAGAAGAAATTGAAAAATTTAAAAAATATTTATTAATCTAAATTAAAAAAGCACATTAATTTAATGTGCTTTTTTGAGCTGAATCATTAATTATTTTCAAAGATGACTAAATCATGATGACATACTTGTTTTTCTTTTGGTGGCAAAACCATATAATCACCATACAATTGAGTTAAATATGTGTGATATTCTTTGATTGCTTTGAAATTCATTCCTTCAAATTCGACATCTATTAAATCATCAAAAAAAGCTTTAGGAATGATATTTTTTTTGAAATTAATTCCTGAATATGCCATTAAGTGAGAATGCTTATCGTAATCAATTTTTCCAACGAATTTTTCAAATTTCTTACACCAGTGTTTCCAGCCAATTAATTTAAAAATCGGATAAGTTAAGTATTTTATTGCTTTTGTTAATTTATTGCCACTAACATTTTGAAGGCTTTTCAAAGCTGAATAACCTGCATATTTGTGAATCTTTTTAACCTTTTTGATTGTTTTGTCAGCATTTTCAACATCAATACCATCAAACGGAAACACATCAACATAAATTCCCAATTCTGGTATATCAATGTTGTCAGCTTCGCTTACCTTTGTGTTTAAGTCCACAACTTTTGCAAATCGATAATAATAATTTTCAGTTTTTCCAAAATGTAAACATTTGAAATCGGGATTGTTTTGTTGGTCCATAACGTATATAAACTTGTCGTAGTCTGGCCTTGGCATGAAAATATCAATGTCATCATCCCATGGAATAAATCCTTTGTGTCTTATTGCGCCTAAAAGAGTGCCACCATCTAGAGAGTATCTAATGTTATTTTCAATGCAGATTTTATGAACATACTTTAATATTTGTAAAGCATGTTGTTGGATTGCTTTTATATCTTTACTAATTTCTTTCATAAAAAAATGATAACAAATTTAGTTGAATAAGTCAATTAAAATTTTTTCGTTTAATTACAAATTAAATAAAATTGCTCTAAAAAGAAAAGTGTGTTAGCTGAAATGTCCGATGAAGAGTTTGATGATATGTTTTTTGACTTACTAGAAGAACGAAAACGAAGAAAACAAAAACAAGATGATATGGAGATGTAAAAATATTAAATATTGTCATATTTAAGATCAATTAAAAAGTTAGTGTGTTAATATGCAAACAAAAAAGGTTGGAGCAATATCTTCAACCTTTTGTAATTTTAAGGAGAAAAAATATGAATAAACAAACAATATACCAACATGATGAAAATTCAGTTGATAAAAAATATGAAGATGAAAAACGAGAAAAAAAACAAAGATTAGTTCGAAACGAATTTGAGAAATGCGGGAAATACGGCATCCCTCTAATAAAAAAACAAGATATTGATTTAGACAAAATTGAGTTGTTAAACTATTCAAAAACAAAATTCAATGATGAAGAAAATAAACATAAAACTATTCACTTTTTTACATATGATTGGAATTTTAATTCAGTATATGATAAGCCTGAAGTAGCCATGGAAAAATTGGATCAATATTATGCGTTGCTAACACCAGAATTTAGCACATATAAAGACATGCCGCTAGCAAGGCAAATAGATAGCGTATTTAAAAATCGTTGGTGTGGAGCATATTGGCAAAAACAAGGAATGAAAGTAATTCCAACAATATCATGGGGTTCTATTCCGTGTATGGAATTTTGTTTTGATGGGGTTGAAAAAGGGTCTGTTGTTGCTGTTTCAACTTATACTAGAGAGGACAATAAAGATGGTTTTATGCTTGGTTACAACAAAATGATGGAAATAATACAACCCTCCGCTATTATATGTTACGGAACGCCATTTCCTGAAATGAAAGGAAATATCAAAGGAATCGATCCTTTTAATAAAGAAGAACTTATCAAAAAGATAGGTATTACTGAATTTACTAAAAAATATCTTGCTGGTGAATTATACCCTGAAATTTAGGAGAATGTGTATGAATAAACTAAAACTAGATATAGAACTAATTCCTAAAGGAGCATGGGGTAACAACCTAAGAACTCTTTTGTCTAAAAAAGATTGGGATGTCTTGCGAAAAGAATGCTATAAAAAAGCAAATTATAAATGTGAAATTTGCGGATTCGCAACAGAAGAATTAGATGCTCATGAAGTTTGGGAATTTGATATAAATACAAAAACTCAAACTCTAGTTGACATTATTGCGTTGTGTAGTAAATGTCATGGAGTTAAACACATTAGGAATTCTGAAAGATTAGGTTATGGAGACAATGCTAAAAAGCATTTTATGAATGTTAACAATTGTGATGAATTACAGTTTGCTTCGCGTATAACAAAGGCACAACTAGATTTTGAACAAAGGAATCGAATTTATAGATGGAAAGTGGTTGCAAATTTAGATAAGTTTGGACTAAAAAATATTGAAATTAAGCAACGAAATATTCCATTTATAAATAATCCTTATGAGAATGTAGATTGGGAAAGAATATCTTATTCTGATGCGAAAAGAGTGTTTAAAATAAATAGAAACGATAATATATTAGGTGCTCCTAAAGTTGTATCTATATTAGTTGACAATTATCAAGGAATTATCGCTATTGAATCATTATTTACAGATAAAATTGAATGGTATTTAGATAATGTGAAAATCAAGACTAAGTATAATGTTATAGGTCCATTTTTTACGACATTGAAAGTGGAGAATTTAAACGGAAAAAGTTTAAATTTTAAATTGTTGGGGATTGGTGGAGAAACCATTTCTAAAACATTTGAAATTTTACCACAGGAGGTGCTATAATGGGAATGTGTAAACCAAGTGGCGGAATTGAACCAAAAATAGGAAGAGTTGGATCATTGCCGAGAATATGGAAACCCAATAGCAGAATTGATTTATACAATGAAAACAAAAAGCTTTTACAACAAGGATGGTATGGTCCGGATGGTAGAATAAAGTGGTATCGAGACTGGGCGCACGGCGGAGGAGAGCATGAATGGCCTCACGACCATTATGTTGATTGGGAAAATGATAAGAATCCAAGACCCCCTTATATAGGTCCGAATGGAGAGAAGACAAATCCAAATTTTTGTTAAAAGGAGAATACAATGAAAAACGAACAAAGATATAGAAAGAATTGCGAAGTTTGTAATAAAGAAATAGATGTTGATATCTACAAACAAGGGGAATGCCCATTCTGTGGATGGTGGAACTGTTTCTTAAGTGAAGAAAATCCCGACATTATTTCAATGCCAAATTTAATATCACTAAATAAAGCTAAGCAACTTTTTAGTGAGGGAAAACCATTTGAGCCTAATTTAGATGAATTCATTGAAGCATTGCACATGTATAGTGAAATGCAATTTGAATACGATGGTGTTTATTATGCAGTTGAATTGATTTGTGATAAAAAGAAAGAACTACAAATATCGTTATATAATTCGCAAACAAAGGAAATAACAAAGTTTAATAATGATGAAGATTTTAAAAATAATGCTAAAATCGGAAATGAATATATAAAAGACATTTGGGAGAAAACGACTGATAGATATTGGTTGCAATAGTCAAAAATATGGAAGGAGTTTTTTATTAAAATTAAATTTGAGGACATGTGAACATATCAAATTTAATAGAGAGATAAACAAAGACTATCGTTAAAAGCAAAAGGAGATATAATGGATAATCAAAAGATTCAATCAAATTGTCCAGTTTGTGGAAATACTATATATTTAGATAATGTTGGCAATGGAGATAAATGTACAAATTGTGGATGGGACCATAGTGGAATGCATGAAGAATTCCCAGATAGAGTAATGTGTCCTAACTTAATATCTTTAAACAAAGCAAGAATATTGTATAAAGAGGGAAAACCATTTACACCTGACTTTGACGATTTCATTGATGGATATAATTTTTACGGAGAAATGGAATTTACTTATAATGGCGTAACATATGGATTAGTGCGTTCAGAAAATAAAGGTGTAGAATTTTGGGGAATGAATACAGACAAATATGAAACATTTAAAGATATAGAAGAGTTTGAGCAAAAAGCACAAATTGACGGAAAACTCGTGAAAGATATTTGGAATGAAGTTGAAAATGCCAACTGGTTACAATAAAAAACCGCTGACAGTAATTGACAGTAGTTTGACACCAGTTGATACCATTTAGGGTGATTTTAGGGAGTTTTTAGCCGTTTTAGACTGAAAGTTGAGTAGAGCGATTTTCGGTCTTTTTTAATCGATTTTTTGACAGCATTTGCATCTATTTTTGACAGTAAATATTTTTTTGTGTGAAAAATTTGTGAAAAAATAAAAAAATAAAAAACCCCTAAAATCGCCTATTTTATAGATGGTTTTAAGGGTTAATTTTTATGGAGCTGACAAGCGGACTCGAACCGCCGAACCTCTTGCTTACCAAGCAAGTGCTCTACCTACTGAGCTATGCCAGCATAGTGATTTTTTTAGATAATTTTTTAAGTTTAAAATTTGCTCATTTTAATTTTACCAAGGCGGTGCTCTACCGACTGTGCCACATCAGCTATTGAGCATGCACCCTTTTTTATTTTTACATTATAGTTAAAAATTTTATTTTTGTCAATAACTTTATTGTTTAGATTAATTTAATTTTTTCCACATTTAAACAATGGTCAACGAATTTAAAAGGATTTAAACGTTTAGTAACTTTGGATGTTTTATATAAATTAATATTGATTAATTTGTTATTATAAAAGTTTTTAAAATTTTCAACAATGTTTTTTAAAGCTTCTTCTTTTGAATTGAATTTCCAAATTCCACGATAATAGAACCAACTAAATTCAAACCAACACCACTTATTATTTTCTTTATATAACGAAAAAGTGTGAGTTGGACCACCTTCATTTTGGTTTAAGTAACTTTCAATAAAATAACAATCATGTTCGATATTGTTTGTTTCAAAAAACAACCTTTCTAACTCACAAAATCCCAGCATACCCCATATTTGTTTTTAATAAAATCTTCACCTAATCTTATTTTATATAATTTATTCATATTTTATTGAAAATTTGATTCTAAATCCGAAAAGACTTTGTTTCTATATACAAATCCATATTTCATATTATCTTTGAAATATTTCAGTAAATCTTCAGGTGTTTTGATTTTTAATTTTTCAAACATTTTTTATTTCCTTTTATAAATTATAACAAACTTCGTCCATTATTTTATTATGTTGATTCACTGTTTGTTTTTCTTTTAAGTCTAAGTCTCTTAAATATGGAACAAACTCAAAATTTCCACCAACTGAGTAATTCAACTTGATAAGTTTTTCGTCATATTCTTCTTGAATTTTTTCTTTAGTTGGATCAACCAAAATCCACTTGTCTCCATAAAAACATTCACAAAAACTATGACCATAATGAGACTTATAATCTTTATTATTGTTAAGCCTATTTAACCAATTTTTTTCAGCGGTGTGAAGAAAAGTTGTTGGTATTCCAATTTGGCGAGCAAATGTTGCAAAAAGAATGCAAAAATCCGTGCAACCTGTAGCCAATCCACTTTCCCAAATTTCTTTTGCAGTTCTTTGGAATTTATGTTCATTGCGAAAATTTGAATCTTGTGAATATATAATATTTTTATTAATCCAAAGATACAAACTTTCAAGTTTATTTGCTTTTCCATTTAAATTAAGTTTAGCATTATAATCATGCATAACTTTATCTAATAGATAATCGTCAGCTAAAAAGGGTTGAGTTAAATTTCCGAATTTTAAGAACTTAATTATATCGGATGAAGTGTTTAATTTTTCCATAATTCAATTTTATCATATTTACTAACATTTGTAAACATAATTACATTTGTTATGCGTTGATAAAATTTTATTGTTTTTGAAAATTTTATTTTCTAAGACTTGACTTATTTGTTTTGTCGTGATAATATTAAGGCATTAAGATGATAACGGAAAAGAGTAATTAAGAAAACGATTCAAAGTGAGATAAGGATAGTGTGAACTTATCAACACGCTCTTAGTGAAAGACACTTCCTAGTCTTAAAAACAGCCATTTAGGTTGCAGTTTTTAAAGTGGTTGAGTTGTCTCAACAAATTAGGTGGCACCGCGGTGAGAGTTCATCGTCCTAATGCGTTTGGCGTTAGGGCATTTTTTATTTTACTAACGCAAAAAATTGCGAAATTATATCTGTAGATATGGTTGAGTTACTGCATTGCTCATAAGCAAAAAATTATTAAATAAAAATAAAGGAGATTTTTATGATTACACAAATTTCAAAATTAGAAGTTGGAAGAGTTGATTTTTATGCAATGGTTGACACAGTACGTGACAAAAAGAATATGCAATTCATTGTTGTTAAAGATTTTTCAAGTAAAATCCAATTATTTATTGATAAAGTTAAATATCCTGAAATTGGAGAATTGTTTTTGCGCTTAGTTCCTGGTGCAACAGTTAGAGTACAAGGGGAATTGGTTAAAAGTGAATATGTTAAAATGGGCGGTCAAGAAGTTTTGGTTGATTTTGCAGAACTCACAAGCCATGCTGAACCTAATCCAATTGCTGATGACAGCACAATTGATTATAGATTAAATTATCGTTGGATTGACCTTAGAACTGAACGAAATCTTTTGCTCTTTAAAGTTCAAACAGCATTCGTCAATGCAATGAGAGAGTTTTTGGTTGAAAAAGAATTTGTTGAAATCCACTCACCAAAACTTATAGGTGCAGCAAGTGAAAGCGGAAGTGAAGTTTTTGAAGTTAAATATTTTGACACAAAAGCATATCTTGCTCAAAGCCCACAATTCTATAAACAAATGGCAATGGCAGGCGGACTTGGAAGAATTTTTGAATGTGGTCCAGTGTTTAGGGCGGAAAAATCTCATTCAAGAAAACATGCAACAGAATTCACAGGTTTTGATCTTGAATTTTCAAATATTGAAAGTGTTGAAGATGTAATGGTGATGGAAGAAGAACTTTTGACATACGCACTTAAAGTTGTTAGTGAAAAATATGGTGAACAAATTAAAGAAGTGTTCGGGGTTGAGGTTATTGTTCCAACAATCCCATTCCCAAGAGTTAAACTTGCGGATTTATATGCTGAATTAGAAGCAAGATATGGATACACATGCCCAAAAGAAGAACAAGATGACTTAACAACTGAAGCAGAAAAGATGTGTGAACAATTTGCAAAAGAAAAATATGGTCATGAATTCATTTTCATTACTGATTTTGGTGCAAGAAAACGTGCGTTCTATCACATGAGAAAAGATGGAGTTCCACAAGGTTACGACCTTATATGGAAAGGTGTTGAAATCACAACAGGTGCGCAACGTGAACATAGATATGAAATTTTGTTAGAACAAGCAAAAGAAAAAGGTCTTGATAAAGATGTTGAATTCTATCTTCAATTCTTCAAATATGGTTGTCCTCCACATGGTGGATTTGGTTTGGGAGTAGACAGAATAACCATGAATTTGTTAGAACTTGCTAACATTAAAGAATCAATGTTCTTATTCCGTGGTCCAGATAGGCTCACACCATAAGGTTTAAATATGAAAGATGAACTTGTTGAATTGCTATCATCTAAAGAACATCAAAGGTGGGCCAAATGGCAAAAATATCTACATTCTTGTTGTATTCAAAACGAAGATGGATCGCTTACTATTCCAAAAGATAAAGTTGAGAGATGGAACAGGCAAATAAAAACTGATTACGAAAACTTATCTGAACAAGAAAAAGTTTCTGATCGAAAACAAGTTATTGAAACTTTAAACATTATTGAAAATTATCACAAAAACATAAAATCAAAGGGAATTGTTGTTGCAGGATTTGGTGCGATCGGAAAATCTTGGCTTGGAGAACACTATCAAAACATAATAGATATGGAAAGCGGTTATTATAAGCATATCAATGAAGGTTTTGAAAATATAGATGTTGAAAAACGCAAAGGCACAACCATTCGACCAGCAAATCCTGAGTGGCCACAAAATTATTATAATGCAATTGTTAATGCTAGAAAATATTATGATATAGTTTTAACAAGTATGCACTGGGATTTACTTAAATTCTATGAAGATAACAAAATCCCATATTATATAGCATTTCCAGAACAAAATTTAGAACAAGAGTATGCTCAACGATGTTATAATCGAGGAAATAACAAAATCTTTACCGAAAAGATGATTAAAAATATTAAACTTTGGAATGAAAAATTAAATGATTACAAACCAATAAAAATTTTATATTTAAAAAGTGGCGAATTCCTTGAAAATGTATTAAAAAAGGAAAATTTAATTTAAAGGAGAAAATTAAAGTGCAAAGAGTTGAAATTAGAGATTTACACAAAATATATACTGAATATGCAGACAAAACAATCACAATTTGTGGTTGGGCAAGAACAATTAGAGACAGCAAAAACATTGCCTTTGTTGAAATCAATGATGGAGCTTTTAAGTCTGTTCAAGTTGTTGTTGAAAGAGAAAAAGTTAACAACTATGACGAAATTGTTAAACAAAATGTTGGTTCATCTTTTGAAGTTCATGGAAAGTTGGTTCTCACACCTAACGCCAAACAACCTTTTGAAATAAGTGCTGAAAGTGTTGTTGTTTTGGGTGAAAGCGAAGCGGATTATCCACTTCAAAAGAAAGGTCATTCAATTGAATTCTTGCGTACAATGCCAACTCTTAGACCTAGAACAAATTTATTTAATGCCGTGTTTAGAGTTCGTTCAGTTGCGGCTTTTGCAATTCACAAATTCTTTAACGAAAGAAACTTTGTTTACTTAAATACTCCAATTATCACAGCAAACGACTGTGAAGGTGCGGGTGAAATGTTCCAAGTGACCACATTAGATTTAGATAGAGTTGCAAGCAGTGGAAAAGTAAGTTACGATAGAGATTTCTTTGGAAAGAAAGTAAGTTTGACAGTTTCTGGCCAACTTCACGAAGAATGTATCACACATGCATTTGGTAAGACTTACACATTTGGCCCAACATTCAGGGCGGAAAACAGCAACACAACTCGTCATGCTGCAGAATTCTGGATGATGGAACCTGAAATTTGTTTCTGTGACCTTGATGGACTTATGGACAATGAAGAAGAAATGGTTAAATATGTTATTTCTTATGTTTTGAAAGAATGTAAGGATGAAATGGAATTCTTGAATAAATTTGTTGATAAAGGATTGATTGATAGACTTAACAACATAGTTAACAATGAATTTGTCCGTCTTGACTATACTGAAGCAATTTCAATTTTGGAAAAGGTAAAGGACCGTTTCACATTCCCTGTAAGTTGGGGAACCGACCTTCAAAGCGAACATGAAAGATATATTACGGAAGAAGTTTTCAAAAAACCAGTATTCTTGAAAAATTATCCAAAAGATATTAAAGCTTTCTATATGCGCCAAAATGATGACGGAAAAACTGTTGCTGCAGTTGATATGCTAGTTCCTGGAATTGGGGAACTTTGTGGAGGAAGTCAAAGAGAAGAAAGATTAGAAGTGCTCACAAACCGCATTAAAGAACTTGGTTTACGTGAAGAGGACTATGCATGGTATGTTAACACTCGCCGTTACGGAACAAATGTTCATGCTGGTTATGGTCTTGGCTTTGAACGTCTTGTTATGTATTTAACAGGCATCACAAATATCCGTGACGTTGAACTTTATCCGCGCACTGTTGGAAGTATTCAATATTAAGGATGTTCGAGTTGTTGTCACTCGCTTAATGCATTCATTTTGGCACACTTTGTTGCAAAGTGACCAAAAATCATGCTAAATTGCTCGGACAATCAACTCTTATTTTAAGATAAAGCGGAATTATTCACAAACATTTTTCGCATAGAATAAAGCGGACAGAATTTAATTAAAAAAATCCACAAATTGTGGATTTTTTTATGTTAACTACAAACTATATTTTGAACTAAAGCGAAGAAATTTATACTGCTATTTCAGTCAAAAGTAAATCATCAATGGAAACTTTAAAAAAACTTGCAATAGTTATTATGTTTGTTGCGGTTGGTTCGTAAATATTGTTTTCCCAAAAGGAAATCATGCCATTGCTAACCCCTAATTCTTTAGCAAGTTGTGATTGACTTAATTTTTTTTCATTCCTTAAAGTTTTTAAATTTACAGCAAAATAATTCATATTACACTTAGTTTACTAAGAATTTTTTTAAATATGCTTGACACTTAGTATGCTAAGGGGTAAAATATAAGTATCATAATTCAAAAGAGGAGGAAATGTAAATTATGAAAAAAGGAATTAAAAATTTAGCAATTGCAACAATGATAGGTGTTGCATCAATGGGGTTGATGACAGGTTGTAAAAAAGATGAAGATAAACCATATATTCAACTAAGTGGTTTTGATACTACATACATTCAAAATGAAGACATTAATTTAGAAGGTGCAAAAATTTTATATTTTTCAGATAAGAATGATACAACTGCAGATGAAATTAAATTAACAGAAAGTATGATCGCTAACTTCAACACAGAAACTACTGGTGAAAAGAAAATGAAAGTTTTGTGGAACGGATTTGAACTCGAAATTGATTATTCAGTTATTTCAACAGCTGACATTGTTTCAATGTATAATACTGCTTATCAAAATTTATTAAATGCTGAGCATGTTCATGGATCAATGACTTATTCATATGAAAATGTTAGTATGGAAATTTTTGCCAATGTTAAGGATAATAAGTTTTATGGAAAAATGCAATTTGGTGATGAGGTTGAAGAAAACTGGTGTGAAAAAGTTGGTGATAAATGGTTTAGATTTTTAGATGAAGAAGATTCTGAGACTGGTGAAGACTTAAAAAGAAGATATAACATAAATTCAAAAATTTCAAGTGAAAACGTTATGGAATATGCAATTACTAATTTTATCAGTATGGATTCAAGATTAGAAGAAAGTGATTTAGAATTTTATGATGAAGTTTTGTATGACTTTGATGGAGCTAAGACTATTTTAACTTTCAAAATTGGTGTGGATGAAGGTCTAACACAAATAGATGAGTGGATTATTGAAAATAACAAGTTTATTGGTTGTTCTATGAAAGAAGAAAATTCTAGTGGTGAAGTTGAGTATAGTATAAGTTCATCACTTTCATATAATCTTGAAGATGTTGAAATGGTTAATTTGCCTGTTGGTGCACTTGAATGGGAATTGCAAGACTAAGATAAAAAAACGAAGGAGTGTCCTTCGTTTTTTTATCTTAAGTTAGAAGATTTTTAGAATGTTGTAAAAACAACCTTTTTAAATTTCAATTTTGGATTTGTCAAGAGTTGTGTATTCAAGTGGAATGCCATAGGTTTTTTCGTAAAGCTCTTTCCATACTCTATAGTTTTCTTTTCTAAGATATTCAATATTTTCTTTCATGTTGAGTTCTGGTTTTGGATAAATTGGGTCAAGAACATGAATTGTGTAATCCCCAAAGTTTTGCAATCCGTTTTCGTCTACTTTAACATCTTTTTCCTTGATTGTGATAAAGAGTGGAAGAATTGGAACGTTGTTTTGCACAGCATAACGGAAAGCACCATTTTTCATTGGTCTTGGTTTAGTGTAGTCTCTCCACATTGCTTGTTCAGGGAAGATTAAAACTTTTTTGCCTTTATTTAAATAATGAGTGATTGCTTCGTTAAACTTTCTAAGCTTTGTTTTGTCCAACCCTTCAGGAAGAGGAATATAACCAGAATTTCTTGCCAAAGTTCCAAGGTGACCTTTAAAGTTGTTAAACTCAGCAGCAACATAATAAAAGTCTGCGCCGATTGCTTTTCTTATTGCAAAAGAATCCACAAGGCTTATGTGATTACAAGTGACAACAGCACCTTTAACCTTTTTTGCATTTGTGTTTTTGACAACTTTAAGATTTGTTAACTTTTTGTTGATAAGATGTGAATAAATTCTCACACAATTTAAGTAAAACCAATGCTTAACTGCGTTTTTAAAACCTTTTTTTATGTAAGGGTAATCAGATGTAACTGGTTCTGCATTGTCCATTGAATTTTCATTTTCTTCTGTGTTAAACAAACCGTTTAATTCTAATTCTTCTTCCTTTTTTTTGCAAACGGACACAAAATCTGCGGGTTCTTTCAAAATATTAATACTTAATTTCATTTGTAATCTCCTAAAGTTAATTATAAAAAAGTTGAAACATAATGTCAAGTTTATTGAGTTTAATTAATAAGTACAATCTAAAGGCAAATTAGATAAATGTTTATTAGTTATAGATTATAAATAATTAAATTCGATCGAAATTAAACATATAAATGAGGTATTGACAAAATAGGATGTGTATGATATGATTATCAAAGTTTTAAACTATGGGGAGGTTTTTATATGAGTTTAAAAGGTAAAATAGTTAGAGTTGTTTCAGGTATTTTGATAACTACTGTGGCTCTTGGAACAGTTGTTGTCGGTTCTATGACCGTTGGCGCAAAACTTGAAAAAAGAAGCAAAACAACTGAAAAAATTGAATCATCATATGGTCTTGTTTTGAAAACTCTTAACAGAAAACATAGAGAAAAAGTTACAGGAATTGAAAATGTTGAAACAGAATTTGTTTCAGAAACTGAAGGTGTTGTTAAGGTTTATGCAACTGCTGAAACTTCAAGAGGTAATGAATATGATTGTTCATTCTCTTTTACTGGTGACGTTGAAAAAGTTGAATCAATTGACACTAAAGCAAGTGAAATATACCAAAAAAGAGCAGAGCAATTAACAAAAACAGGCGAAGATCTTGAAGGAAGCAAAGTTATGAGAGAACTGCTTGCTTACATTGAAGAAATTGCAGATTTCGTTGAAGAATATGAAGACACTTGTGCTTATAAAAGTGAAACAGCTAAAAAAGAAAAAATAACATCAACAATAACAAATGAAAACGGAGAAGAAGTTGCTGTTGAATACACTGGAAATGGTGTTTTCTATCGTTCTTATGAGTTCTTGGCTGGTCAAGGTTTGGCTAAAAAAGAAGAAGCTGATACTTATTTTGCAAAAATTGAAGATTTCTATAAAAATGAAGATTATAAATTTGAAAACTATGTTTCATATGATTTCAACAACGCAACTGCAACAGTTTCAACAGATGTTTTAGGAACAAGTTTCATTATGACTATGGATATTTCTCAAGCTTTGTCTTCAACCAAAACAGATGAAATGAAAAAACAAGCGCAAGAATTTGTTCACAAATTCCTTACAACAGGTGAAAATGTTGATAAAATTGTGATTAAAGTTGACACAATAAGTGTTTATGCAAAATCTGCTTGGACTTGCATAAATAACAATGTCGATGCAAAACTTAATTATGAATCTGAAGACTCGCTTCAATCATAAGGAGGTTTCTCATGAGAAAATTATTATTAATTGCAATAGCAATAGTTACTGCTGTTGGTGTTGCTGTTGGTGTTATTGTTTTTGTTAGAAACACAAAAAAACCAGAAAAGTATGAAGTTGTTGTGGTAACAACAACTGGTGGTGATGTTTCTTTCATCATTGATAGTAAGACTTATACTGTTCCTGGAACTTACACTGTTGAAGAAAAATCTAAAATAAAATTAACTGCTCAACCAAATGCAAATTTTGATTTTATAGATTGGACAGTTAACAATATATCTTATAGCACAAGCGAATCTGTTGTTGTAACAATTAAAACTGATACAATAATTAAAGCAAATTTTGAAGTTGCAAACCATAATTTAACAATTTTAGATAGTTCCGATTCAAGTTTCTCGGAAACAAAAGTGTTCTCAGCATCTAATAATTTGTTGGATTATTTAAATTCACAATATTCAGCACCGAATGGATATTATTACACATATCAATGTAATGGTGAAGATATCACTGAAAGCACAATTATTTATGATGATGCAAAAATAACAAGAACTAAAAATTTAATTAATTATACAATAACATTTAAAAATGGTAATGAAGTTGTTGAAAGCAAAAGTTACACTGTTGAAAGTCAAAATGTTATTGCACCTAATTATCCTGAATTTGAAAATAGTCAACATTATGTTTTAACTTGGAGTGAATATTCATTGTTTAGTTCAACAGAAATCGTTGTTAATTTAATTAAAACTCCAATTGAATACACTGCAAAACTTATAATTCCTGACTTTTGTTCATTTGTTGGACGTGAAGAAAAAGAAATTGTTGTTAATTACACAATTGAAGATTCAAACATTCAATTCCCAGAAGTTGTTGTGCCTGCGCACTATAACTATGCATGGCCAGAAAATTACACTCTTGGATATGATGTTTCAGAACCTGATGAAATTAAACCACAATTCAGTGCAATTGAATATGTTGTAACTTATGCTCTTCCAGAAGGATATACATTTGATGGAACAGATTTACAAACAAAAGAAGTTAAATATACAATCGAAAACGTAAATTCAACTCAAGCCCCTGCTCTGCCAACAGCAAACGAACATTACACTCTTGATTGGGAAACTGAAGTGACATCTGAAAATTTAGGAACAATAACAATTAATGCAATTGAAACTCCAGTTGAGTATACAGCAAATCTTACTATTCCAGAAGGATGTTCATTTGTTGGACATGAAGGATTAAATTTGTCTGTGAAATACACAATTGAAGATGAAAGTCTTGAATTGCCTGAAGTTATTGCTCCTGAGCATTACACAGTTTCATGGCAAGATTACACTTTAACATATAATGATACACCGGTTTCGATTGGTTCAACGGTAACTCCAATTGATTATGTTGTAACATTCAAAAATGGAGATGCTGTTGTTGAAATAAGAACTTATAACTGTTTAAATATTTCAATCACAGAACCTGAAGTTCCAAGTGTTGAAGGATATAATTGTTCATGGGAAGAATATGACTTGAATTCTTTAAAAGATTTAACTGTTAATTTGAAAAAAGAAATAATCACATATTATGCAACATTTATGCATAAAGGTGAAGAAGTAGCAAAACTTGAATTTAATGTTGAAAATATGTCTATCACAAAACCTGCTATTCCTGCAAATGATGCTGATTACGTTTATATTTGGAATAAATATACTTTAAAATTGGAAGATATGACAATTGAATCAAAAGCTTTAAGAATCCATTCAATTGGATATACAACTGAAATAGGAGATATTTATTACCGCTACAATAAAGTTGCTTATGATGCTGAGACAGATGTTGTGTATATCGTGGCACTAAACAATACATTAGCAGAAGCAATGAGAATGTATAATTTTGCATATAATTTAATAGTAAATAGTGATGAAGGCTTAGATTTAATTTATGGGGATATACCATATTTTGCAACTTCAGTTGATGATTTAAGCGTTAGATTAAAGTCGGTTTTATCAGATAGCGAAAAACAAACAATTACATTATCATATGAAAGTTATTAATAATCAAACATTTTGTTTTAATAGATATAAAAAAGAACACTGAATAGTGTTCTTTTTTGTTTCCTAAGATGATTATTTTAAATATCAAACTATTTTAAATTTAAGGATTTAATTTTTTTATATTCTTCATAAATATTGTCATAAGCATAGCATTTGTATTTATTTTGAACATCTTCAATTTGCCATGGTTTAATATTGATTGTGTGAAACAATGGGAACCATTTTATTTTTTTAGAAAAGTGATGAACGATTGTATCGTTTTTTAGTTTTCCTTGTTCATTAAATTTTCTTGGTAAATATAATCTTTTTTTGCAAAATTTATTAAGTGCGCTTTGGTCTGGGAATGCCATTTTTTTCTTAAAACACAAATTCCTAACTTTTTCAAGAAGTTTACTTTCTTTAATGTTTTTCATATTCATAAGAAGCATTCCTGAATTGAAATATTTTGGACGTATGAAAATACAACCATATCTATCATTAACAACACCTAATTCATAATTTATAATGTCAGTGTCGAAAAGGTCTTTGATGTTGCCGTTTAGCATAATGTCCGTGTCAAGATAAATTATTTTGTTTGGAAGATTTTCAATAGTGTCAGCAAACAATCTTAAAAAAGCAAAAGGAGTGTATATATTAAGTTTATTAGAAGAAGCGGTTATCCATGAATTGAAATCTTTACCTAATTTAATTAATGTTACTCTACTTTTTGGATTTTTTTGTTTAACAACTTGAGTTAAAATTGAGATTTGATTTTCGGATATAGGAACATATTCTTCTTTTAATTCTCTCACATCCGCTGTGAGAATAAAGATGTTGAGTTCATCTTCGCAATATTTTGTCATTGAGAGCAGACATAAAAGAATTCCGTCAAAAACTTTATAGTTTCCACCAAAAAGAATGTTAATCATGTTTGCTCCTTTTAATATATTGAACATATTCATAGTTGCTTAAACTTGCACGCTCTTTTAGTTTTTCATAAACGACATTTCTAAGAGCAGTTTGTGCCAATTTTTCAGGCAAGTTGGGGTTTGCATAAAAAGGGCCGTCTATGAAAATCTCAATTTTTGGTTTTGTTTTATTTTTTTGTTTTGTGTAAACGGTTGTGAATGTGAAAACTGGTTTGTTAAATTTGATTGGATAACGAAATGAAACTGCTGGAAAATCTCTTATTTTTGTATAATATGGCCACAAATGAGCTTCTGGATATATTACTATTGGATTGTTTTGATTGAGAACGTGTTCAATTGCTTTATTAAAATTTTTGGTGGCTGCTAAAGTGTTTGGAATTGGCAATGCTCCCCACCTACACGTAAACTTTCCCCAAAATGGAATGGAAACATTTGATGAGTCAACTATTATATGCGGTTTTTTAGGAAAACATATAATTGCAGGACAAAATCCGTCACAAAATTGATTTGTGTGATTTGAATAAATAAAACAACCGCCTTTTTTGTGTTGTTTTAAAATTTTTGTGTTGTGAAATTTTACTCTGTCAATACATTTAAATTTTATAAAGGCATATGTTGTTGCAAACAGTCTATAACTAATCCAAGACCAAAGTCGATAGAAAATATTTGTATGAATGTATTTATAATTTTCATCAATTTTAATTGATTTATTTTTAAAATTCACAACTTCATCATCTTCAGACGAGTAATATATTTTTAAGTTTTTTTTCATATGTTTATATTTTCCTTTTTGCATGTTTCAATGCAAAATCATGATAAAATAAGATAAATTTCTAGAAAAATAAATCAAAAATACCGATTAAAATTTTGAAAACAAATTAAATTTTCTTGATTAATCGGAATAAAAAAGATATAATACTTATATCATATAAAAGGAGAGGTGAATAATGAAGGGTTTGGTTAAATGGTTTGAAGATGCTCCAGTTTGGCTTAAAATTATTTTCGCTTTGCCAGGTTTGGACATCATTTGGGCATTCTTCCGTGTTGTGAAGGGCGCAGTCAAAGGTAATATAGGCCTTGTTATCATTGGTATCTTATGGATACTTTTAGGTTGGATTGCACTTTGGGTTATCGACATTGTTTCTATTATTATCAAGAAACATCCAATTTGGGCTTAATAAGCACACTAAAAAACTGGCAAAACTGCCAGTTTTTTTGTTTTCGAACACGAAAAATAGCGATTTAGTCGCTACTTTTTCTTTTTGTTTGTTTCATCAACTGGTTTCCAAAAAGCTTCAATTAAACGAGATTCTCTAAAATAAGAAATGTTTGGGCAAACACGTCTATGAATTATAATTCCGCGCCCTGCCGATATGAAACCTACAATTTCATCGCCATACATAGGATGGCAACAATTTGCAAATTTCATTAAAATGTTATTTAAACCTTTCAAGTCTATTTGTTTTTCAATAGGTTCAGCGAGTGTTACTGTTGTGTTTCTTGCAGGGCTTTCAATTGTTGCTTTAATTTGTTTTTGATATAAACTTGCAAGTTTGTTTGCGATTGCTCTTGATGGAATTGCATTTGTTCCTATATTTGCAAACAGTTCGTTTTCTTCAGTATAGTTATATTGACTTAAAATATCATTAATTCCGTTTTGCATAAGTTTGCTTACGGAATAACCTTGTTCTTTTATTGCTGCTTCAAGCATGGTCTTTCCGAGTTTGATAGTTTCTTCCTTCATGTTTTTCTTAAAGAAACTATTTATTTTGCTTCGTGCTTCACTTGTTTTGCATATTTTAAGCCAATCCCTAGAAGGGCCTTTAGAATTCGGATTTGTGATAATCTCAACAACATCACCATTATGAAGTTCTGAGTGAGTTGGAATCATTTTGCCATTAACTTTTGCGCCAACACATTTGTTTCCAACTTCGCTATGGATGCTGTAAGCAAAGTCAATTGGTGTTGAGCCTGTTGGGAGATAAACAACTTTACCTTTTGGCGTTTGAACAAAAATGTCGTTATTGTAAATATCCTGACCCAAACTTGACGCCAATTCGTCAATTGAAACATTTTCATTTTCCATCATTTGTCTTAGCCAAGCAAGTTGAATATCTAAGTTGTCTTGTTTGGTTTTCTTTTCTTTATATAACCAGTGGGCAGCAATACCATATTCAGCATATTGATGCATTTCTTCTGTTCTTATTTGGATTTCAACTGGAAAACCTTCAAATAAAACAGTGGTGTGTAATGATTGATATCCATTCGGCTTTGGCGTTGAAATGTAATCTTTAAATCTGTTTTTATAAGGTTCAACAAGAGAGTGAAGCCTGCCAAGAAGGGCGTAGCAGTCCGGAACCGTTTGAACTAAAGCGCGCACTGCAACAAGGTCGTATATATTGTCTAGAGGATGATCTTGTAGTTTTTTATAGATACTATAAATATGTTTTTTTCGACCATAAACTTTACCTTGAATTTTCAAGTCGTTCATACAGTTTTGAACAAGTGTTTTCAGCCTTTCAACAATAGGTTGGCGCTTGTTAAATCTGCTGTCAACCTGTTTCTGTATGTCGTTATATAAATCCGGATTGCTTAATAAGAATGCTCCATTTTCTAGTTCTGTTTTGTAAGTGGATAATCCAAGACGTGCAGCAAGCGGAGCAAATAATGAGAATATTGATGATGCAAGCAAGGATTTTTCTTCATCTGATTTTGTGAAAATGTTTCTTAAATCAACAACAACGGATGCAATTTTAAGCATTATAATTCTAATGTCTTTAGTGATTGCGAAAAACATTTTTCTGATATTTTCAGCTTCAATATCCTGTTGAGAGTAATTAATTTTATCGAGTTTTTCCAAAATGGAAATTGTGTTAAAAATTTGTTCATCATAGTTGGATTTGATATCTTCTAATGAAATTTTATTTGTTTTAAGAGCGAAATATAAAACACCCTCGAGTTTTTTGTTATCACCCAATTTCATGTTTGATAATATATCTAAAAATTCTTCAACTTTTGATAAATCTTCTTCTGTAATTAATTTTTTGACTTCAATAATTTTATTTTTCATAACAATAACATAATAACATATTATATTTTTATTTTCAAATCTAAAATGTTATAATTTTTCAATTTTTATAAATTTTCTTTAATTTGATATAGGATAAATTTGGTTATATTTATAATATTCGGTTAATAAGTTATTATATGTATAATCTAAGTGTTGAAGAATGTTTGGACAAACTACAAAGTGGAATGAATGGGCTTTCTGAGATAGAGGCAAACAACAGGCTTAAACAAGATGGAAAAAATGAAATTGAAAAGGCTAAAAAGTTTTCATTTTTTAAAAGTTTTTTCAAACAATTTTTAAACATCATGGTTGCAATTTTACTAATTTCAGCGTTTGTGTCACTTGCGATTGCGATTGTTAGAAAAGAATATTCAGACATGTTTGAAGGTTTTGTTATTCTTTTCATTGTTATTATGAATGCGTTAATTGGTGTTTTTCAAGAATATAAGGCTGATGCGTGTATAGCAGAACTGCAAAAATACAACAAAATCAATGTGAAGGTAATTCGTGGTGGGTTGAATTTAATTGTTGATAGTAGCGAATTGGTTTGTGGCGACATTGTTGAAATGGAGGCAGGAAACGTTGTTATGGCAGACATTAGGTTGATTTCAACGAATAACTTTGCTTGTGATGAAAGTTCGCTTTCAGGAGAAAGTGAGCCGGTTGAAAAGAATGCTGATAATATTGTGAAGAAAAGTGCTCCACTTCAAGAAAGAACCAACATGGCATATTCAGGTAGTTTGATAACAAGTGGCAAGGCAATGGGGGTTGTGATTGCAACCGGGAAGAATACAGAAATTGGAAAGATTGCAAAATTATTGTTTTCAACAAAAAAAGAGACAACACCACTTCAAAAATCAATTAATAAGATTGGAAAGATTATAACTTGGACAGTGGTTGCTGTGTCGATCTTAATATTAATCACGGAAATTATTTGTGGTAATTCTGTGGTTGATGCAATGATGACTGCTGTTGCTTTGGCAGTTGCAGCAATTCCGGAAAGTTTGCCTGCTGTGATAACAATTATTATGGCACTTGGTGTTCAGCAACTTGCAAAACGAAAATGTATTATAAAACATTTGCATGCAGTTGAAACTTTGGGTAGTTGTGAAATAATTTGCACAGATAAAACTGGAACTTTAACACAAAATAAAATGCAAGTTATTGAGGTTTTTAGCAATAATAGATATGGATTTAATTGTTTGGATGAAGATTTTTTGGTGTGTTTAAAACATTGTAATGGTTCAAAAGTTGAAAACGGTGTAGTGAATGGTGAACCAACTGAAAAAGCACTAATGGAATTTATTGTAGATAAAAATATAAAATCACAAAAAATTGTTCATGAAATTCCATTTGACAGCACAAGAAAAATGATGACTATTTTAATCAATGATGATGGTATTAAAAGTTATACAAAGGGTGCGCCTGAAATTTTGTTAAAAAAATGTAAATTTATTAAAATTAATGGTGAAATTGTTGAATTTTCCACAAATTTACGTGAAAATATTGAAAAAATTAACAATGAAATGGCTGATAATGCGTATAGAGTGATTGGATTTGCTTGTAAAAGGTTGGATAAATTTAATCCTAACGATGAAATTGAAAGTGATATGGTTTTTTTGGGTTTTGTTGGGTTGATGGATAACCCAAGGCCTGAAGTGGGAGCAAGCATTCAAAATTGTTTTAATGCTGGACTTACTCCAATTATGATTACTGGCGATCATAAGAGAACTGCATTTGCCATTGCAAAAAAACTTGGGATTGCAAGCGATTTATCTGAAGTTATAACTGGGGAAGAATTGGATAAATTAAGCGATAAGGAGCTTAAAAAGAAATGCAATTTATTCCGAGTTTACGCTCGAGTTAGTCCAGAACATAAAGTTAGAATTGTTAAAGCCTTTAAAAACTTAAATAAAATTGTTGCCATGACTGGAGATGGGGTTAATGATGCGCCAAGTTTAAAGATTGCCGATATTGGTGTTGGAATGGGAAAGTCGGGAACAGATGTTGTTAAAAGCGTTGCAGATATGGTGGTGACTGATGACAACTTTTCTTCAATTGTTGTTGCTGTTGAAGAAGGAAGAAAGGTTTATTCAAACATTCAAAAAGCATTGCAATTTTTGATTTCAACAAATTGTGTTGAAGTGTTTGGGATGTTGATTTCATTGTTGTTTTTTCCTCAATACACTTTTTTGTTGCCATCACAAATGTTGTTTATAAATCTTGTTGGTGATAGTTTGCCTGCATTTGCTCTTGGTATGGAAAAAGTTGAACAAGATGTTATGAATTCTCCTCCGCGAAATCCTAAAGCTGGATTATTTTCAGGGCGTGTGGGAGTTGCAATAATTTATCAATCAATCTTGCAAACGGTGATTGTTATGATTGTGTTTGTTGTTGGAGTTTTCTGTTATTCACCAATGGTTGCCAGTACAATGGTTTTCTTTACAATGATATTTATGCAACTTTTACACAGTGTGAATTGTAAAACAAATAACAGTATTTTCGAAAAAAATTTAGTTGATAATAAAACTTTCAATATATGTTTTGTTCTTACTTTGATTTTAGGTCTAGTTGTTGCATGTGTTCCTTTTATGTATGAAATTTTCAACTTGGAGTTCTTAAATTTGTCGCAATGGATTGTTGTTATTATTGCTTCAATTCTAATTATTCCTGCTTGCGAATTAATTAAAGCAATTTTATTATTTGATAAAAAATTAAATAAAAAATACAAAATAATTAAAAATAATTAGAAAAAAAGTAAAAATTCAATAAAAATATAAAAATAAAATAAAAAATTGTTAAAAATAAAAATATAGTACAAAATGATGTGCTATATTTTTCATTTAAATAAATCAAAAAATGTATTTTTGTTCAAATTTTGGATTTAAATTATTTGCAACAATATTCCAGCAAGCGCGGTGAATTAAATTGCAATTATTTATTTTTGTTTCCAAAAGAATTGGAAGCAAGTTTATTGTGTATTGATTTTTTAAAAATTCACTATCATCAATTTCATTTTTAGATAGTACAACCAAGTTTGCCAAAGTCTGATTAAGATGTGATTCCTTTAAATCAGTTGACATGATTAATTTTAAGTGATAACAAAAAGATGAGTTGTCAATTTGAATGTTTTTGATTTGAGTTCGCAAAGTTATTGCAGTGAAAGGAACTTTTCGGTTTTGAACGAAAATTTCTCTTAACGCATATTCAAAATCTTTTGCTATTGTTGAAAATGAATCGATTGATGAATTTAATGTTTTAATAATTGTTTGTTTTTGCATTTCTGAAAAGAAGTTGTCGTTTTCTGCATTTTCAAGAGAATGATATTCTTTTATTAATTTTCTTATTTCCGAAAGTTCCATATTTTCTCCTGAGATCATTGTAAATAAATAATGTGTGTTTGTCAATATAGTTTTGTGTATAAATTTCTTTGTTTTGTTAAAAATAAGGTTAGGAGGGCGTATGAGCGTTGAAAATAAAAGAAAATTATCCACAATTGTATATTACACTTTGGCTGTTATGACCGTTATATTTGCTGGATTTTTCGGATATGCATTAATTGTTCGAGATGTTGCAATGTGGGCAAAAGTTGTTTACTTCATTTGGATTGCTGTTGTGATTGGTGCGGTGATTTTTGATATTATTTGCACAAGCAACAACGAAGGTAAAACAATGGTAGGTTTGGTTGTTTATGTGTTGAGTATTTTAGCTGTTATCATGGCTGCTATTTTATACTTTATGAACGTAACAAAAACTGGATTAGTTCTTAATTTCTTTAATTTGTTCTTGTCTGTTTCTCTTTTGTCACTCATCACAACTGGTTTCTTAATTGCAACTTGGTGTGTTGGTGAAAAAATTGTTACTCACAGAACTAGCGCAAAAGAAATTAATGCACAAGAAAAAAATTAATTAAAAATAAAAAAGAGTGAAAATTAATCAAAAATCACTCTTTTTTAATGTTTTTTTGTGTTTTTTAATTTTTTTTAATGTTTTTAATTTGATTATAAGGTTAAACCACCATCAACAGTTATAATTTGACCAGTTATAAAATCTGCTTTTTCTGAGCATAAAAATTCAGCCAAATTTGCAACGTCTTCAGTTTTGCCAATTCTTCCAAGTGGGGTGTTTTCAATTATATCGTTAATTGTTTCACGATTTAAATTATTGTTCATTTTTGTATCAATAAGTCCAGGACAAATTGCATTGACAGTTATGTTGCTTGGTCCGAGTTCTTTTGCAAGAGATAATGTTAATGTGTTGATAGCACCTTTGCTTGCAGAATATAAACTTTCCATGCTTGCTCCAACCACACCCCAAATTGAAGAGATATTGATTATTTTTCCATATTTTTCACTAATCATGTGTTTTGAAATTGCGGAAGTTAAAAGAACAACAGATTTTAAGTTTGTGTCAATGACTTCATAATAATCTTGCTCGGTTGTGTCTTGAATGAGTTGGAATTTGCTAATTCCTGCACAGTTGATAAGATAATCAATTTTTTTATAAGTTTTAATGATTTTGTTGACCATTTTTTGTATTTGTTCTGAATCTGTTAAATCGCATTGAAAAATTTCCAAACTACAATTTCCAAATTTTTGTTTCATTTTTTCAATGTTGAGTTTGTTCTTGTTATAAACCAAAATTATATTGTTATTGTTTTTTGCAAATTTTTTTGCAATTTCATTTCCAATTCCGCCGCTTGCACCTGTTATTAATATTGTTTTCATATTTCATATTATATAATATTTTTTAACTTAATCAAAACAAATTAAAGGATATTTTTGTTATATTATGATATAAATGGAATTTTATTAAAAAATAAAATATGTTGAAAACATTGACTTTAACAAAGTTAAATATTATAATTAAAATATGAAAAAGTTCTTTAAAGTGTTTGTTATTGTAGTTTTGGTTATCGGTGTCATTGTTGGCACGTGCTTTTTCTTTTTTAGAAAACATGAAGTGAAAAAAAATACAACCGAATCATTGGTTAATTATTTCAATTCTGAAAGTAGCATTAAATTTAGGGAAAACATCAACAAGATGTCTCAGATTGTAAACAGTGATGGAACTGACAATAGGCTTAGTTTGATTATTGAAACTAACAACAAATTAGACACAATAAACAATGATTTAATTTCATACTATATTGAAGCTGACACAAAAATTTATGATGAAGAAATTTCAAGAGCTGTAAGCATTGTTAAATCTTCCAAATCGACATTGTCAAGCATGATGAAAGAATATGAAATTAAATCAACTTCAAAGTATTTTGATAGACATCTTGGTGCAAATGATTTCTATATGAAAGCAAGCAGTTATTTAACTCAATATGCAAAATTAGTTAAATTAATCAACAATGATGTTTCAGCTGACAAAAACGCAGATGTGAAATTTAATTTGTATGAAGTTTATTCAAATGTTGTTATTGAAACATTTAGTTACATAAATTCAGAAGATTCAACAACTAAAAAGGTTGTTGTTGGCAACATAAGCAATATTGTGATTTTAAATAGTCGTTTGGTTATCGTTAACTCAATAGTTCAAACATCTTCTGAATTGTATTCAAAGAACAACAATGAATTCAACAAATATTATGAAAAATGTAACAAAGCTGAATTTGCTTCGAAATTGGCAGAAAATATTGGCGTGGTAAAAAATGCAGAACAAGATAGCAATGAAAAAATTGCAACTTACTATTTTAAAGTGATTATGGGATTATAAATATGAAAAGAAAAATTTTAAGTTTAATATTAGTGTTGATGCTTTTGCCAATTGCATCTTTGTTTAGTGCGTGCGGAAAGGATAAAAGTTATAATTTGAACAACTTAAAGAATGATTTTAATACAATTGCTGAAGAGAATAACAATATTTCTATTTCAGGAAATGGTTCAATTGTTTTTGAATATAATGCAAAACTCAATCGTGTTATTAATGAAACTTCACCATATAACCAATTACCAAAGTATAACGAAGTGTTTTATAACATAATGGCATTTGCTTGTGAGTATATTGACGAATGTGCAAAGAATTCAATAACAGATAATTCTGAAGCGAAAAATCGAGTAAATGAAGATTTGAAAAGTTTGAAAAAATCAATAAATAACGTTAATGAATGTGTTAATGTTTTTGCGGAAATTATTAATGTTTCTGAAGGTGTGGATGTTACAGCTCCAACTTGTTTATTGAGATATGAACATTTGCTTAAAGAATATGAAAATTTGTTTGCAAGCGCAATTGATTTTAGCAACTCTTTAGCAAACTTATATTTTAACAACATTTTGCGTGATGGAAACCCTGATGTTTATTCAAAAGGGATTGAAAGCTTTGATGCAACAATTGTTGTTAATAAATTAAGAAGTAGATTATATTATCAAAAAAGTAGTTTAAGTCAATGTTTCGTTGAAATGTATGTTGGTGGAGATCTTGCACAAAAAGTTGCAAATAATGAAACAACTTTTGATTTAAGTAAATATAATTACTCAGCAAATATAAGTGCAATCAATAAGTCTTTTGAAGAAACTAAAGCTGTTGAAGTTGCAAACAATTCAATTAACAAATCTAATTTTTACGAACTTGCTGTTAGAGCTCAAAACTTACAAACAATTTTGAAGCAAGATCATAGCAAGTTTGTTTATGCTTGCAAAGAGGTTGAATATCCTGTTGTTAAAACAAGTGAAACTGCAACACCTAATCAACTTATGTGTGTTAGCATAATTGAATCAAGTAATGCTTTGATTTCAACTTATAATTCAGTTTTGGCACAAATGCTTAACATTATTTCAAGCGTAAATTAACAAAAAGGAAACTAGAAAAATGACAGAAAAAGAATACTTAGAATTAGCAGAATTGTTGTATCCAAATGTTTTGGATACGACTTTTTACTTTGACAAATATAAACCAAGAAATGTTAAAGGAGAAGTGACAAGAATTGCACCAAGTCCAACAGGATATTTGCATATTGGTCAACTTTATCAAGGTGTGGTGCATAGGATGTTGGCAGATAAAACCGGTGGAGTGTTTTATTGTAGGCTTGAAGATACTGACGGGAAACGTGAAGTTCAAAATGCTGGTCAAATTGCTTATGAAATGCTTTGCCGTTTTGGATTAAAACCAGATGAAGGTTATCGTGGTGATAATCTTGAAGAATTAGGTGAATATGGACCATATGTTCAATCTAAGCGTGTTGAAATTTATCGAGCATTTGCTCATGAACTTGTGAAGCGTGGCAGAGCTTTCCCTTGTTTCTGTGAAATGGCAAATGGAAAAGAAGAAATTTTAAAGCGACGTGAAGAAGAATTGGAACAATCTGATGATTTGGAAGTTAAAGATCCGTGCAGAGATTTATCTTTAAATGAAATTAAAGAAAAGTTAAATCAAGGTAAACCGTTTGCTTTAAGATTGCTTTCAATTGGTAATGCAGAAAAAACTTATAAATTTATTGATGCAATTAAAGGCGAAAAGGAAGTTAGAGAAAACACCAAAGATGATGTGTTAATTAAGTCTAATGGAATTCCTGTTTATGCTTTTGCTCACGTTGTTGATGATATGTTAATGGGAACAACAACAGTTACTCGAGGACAAGAATGGTATCAATCACTTCCTGTTCACATTGAGTTGTCTCATGCGTTTGGTTATGCACCATTTAAATATGCGCATACTCCAAACATTTGTGTTGTTGATGAACAAACAGGAAACAAAAGAAAAATTAGCAAACGTAAAGATTCGTTTGCTGATGTAAGGCACTATTTGCGTGTTGGTTATCCAACTGTTGCGGTTGTGGAATATTTATTAAATTTATTAAATTCAGATTTTGAAATTTGGAGAAGAAATAATCCAGATTTAAATTATCAAGAATTTTCATTTGCTGTTAATAAAATTGGTGTTACAAATCCAATGTTTGATTTCAATAAATTAAACGATATTAGTAAGACAATTATTTCAAAATACACAGCAGAAAAAGTTTATGATAGTCTTCTTGCTTGGGCAAAAGAATGGAGTATGGAAGATGTTAAATTGATTGAAGAAAATAAAGATATTTTAATTAAAGTTTTCTCAATTGATAGGGGCACACCTAGACCAAGAAAAGACATAACTTTCATGAGTGAAATTTTGGAATTGTATAATTACGTTTTGCCAAACTTCAATCCTGAATTTAACATTGAATTAGGAGCTGTTAATAAAGAAAAACTTGTTGAATTCTTAACAAGTTATGCACAAAATTATTCTGAAAGTGTGGATAACTCTTCTTGGTTTGAAGACCTTAAAGAGAAGTCTCTTAGATTCAACTTTGTTGACAATAAAACGTACAAGCAAAATCCAAGTGAATATGCAGGAAGTATTTCAGACACATCTAAGTTCGTTCGCATTGCAATCACAGGAAGAGAAAACAGCCCAGAACTTTTCAGTATTATGAAAATTTTGGGTGCAAACGAATGTGTTAAACGTATTAATAATTTAATTGATTATTTAAAAGTCTAGTTAAACGCTAGACTTTTTCTTGTGCTAAAAACAAAACATATTTTCGCTAGAAAATTGTTTTCTTAAAGATGGGAATTTTATATTTCCCTATCACAAAGAAGCAAGCATAATCGTTCAAGGAAAACATAAAATTTCCAAAACGACATAAGTCTCCTTGAAAGAAAAGCGGTATTTCATTTATCAAATTTTCAACAAATTTCAACTTTTTTCTTAAAATAGATGACTTTTGACTTTAAATTAATTATTATAATTATATTAAATGGAGGGGTAATGGAAAGATATATTTTTAATGAGTGTGTGTATTTAGGGGCAAATGCACGCGCTTGCTTGCCAGATGAAATCAAAAAACGTAAGTTTAAACGTGTCCTTTTGGTTACAGATGATGTGATTATAAAAACTGGCGTTCTTCATAAAGTTTCTGATATTTTAGATGCCTCAAAAATTAAATATGAGATTTATTCAGATATAAAACCAAATCCAACTGTTGAAAATGTTCAAAATGGTTTTATTGCTTTGAAAAAATCAAAGGCGGATGTCATAGTTGCTGTTGGTGGCGGAAGTGTTATTGACACTGCAAAAGGAATTGCAATCATTACAACAAACAAAGAGTTTAGAGATGTTGTTAGTCTTGAAGGAGCAGTAAACACACCAAACAAGTGCTTCCCACTTATTGCATTGCCAACAACTGCTGGAACTGCTGCTGAAGTTACAATTAACTACGTGATAACAGACACTAAATCGCAAAAGAAAATGGTTTGCGTTGATCCGCATGACATTCCAATTATGTCAGTTGTGGATGCAGAACTTATGACAACTATGCCACAAGGTCTCACTGCTAGTACAGGTATGGACGCATTAACTCACGCAATTGAAGGACTTATCACAAAAGGTGCAACACAATTTAGTGATATGTTCCATCTCGAAGCAATCAGAACAATTGCTGAATGGTTGCCAAAAGCATTTAAAAACGGTGATGACATTGTTGCTCGTGAAAAAATGGCGTATGCACAATATGTTGCTGGTATGGGATTTTCTAATGTGGGACTTGGAATTGTTCACTCAATGGCGCATCCACTTGGTGGTCGTCATGACATTGCTCACGGTGTTGCAAATGCATTGTTGTTGCCAACAGTTATGGAATATAATGCTGAATCGCCAGCAAAACCAAAATATCGTTTGATTGCTGAATGTTTTGGAATTAAAACATTCGGAAAGAGTGATGACAAATGTGTTGCGCTTGCAGTTAATGCAGTGAAGAAGTTGTCAAAAACTCTTAAAATTCCGCAAACATTAACAGAACTTGGTATTAAACAAAAACATTTGGATGATTTAAGTAATGATGCATATGCGGATGTTTGTACTGGAGGAAATCCAAGAGAAACAAGTGTTAAGGACATTAAGTCTTTATATAAATCAGTGCTTTAATAAAGGAGGGGTAAAATTATGAAAGCATTAACAGGTTATAGCGTTAACGAAAACGCATACAAAGCAGGTAAAGAAGCTGCAAAAATGGCTGGAAAAGCAAAAGATGCAAAATTAGTTTTTGCATACATGAGTTGTGATTACAACGTTAAAGAAGTTTTAAGGGGTATTAAAGAAGTTTATTCTTGCCCAGTTATTGGTAACACAAGTTTTACAGGTGTGATTGTTCCTGAAGGTTATATCGGTGGAGATAAACCATTTGTTGGAGTTATGGTATTAAGCGATCCTAATATGGTTGTTGGTGTTGGTTTTGCTGCAAGAGCAAACTATCAAAGCGCGAGAGATGCTGGTGAAGCAGCTGCTAAGAAAGCTCGTATTATGACAAAAATGCCAGTTGGTGATGAACCAGATTTGATGTATATGACGGCAAGTCCAACAGAAGAAGAATTCTTCTTAAAAGGTGCAAATCGCGTGGTTGGTCGTGTTCCAACTTTTGGTGGTTCTGCTGCAGATAACTCAATTGCTGGACAATGGAGTTTATATCTTGATGATAAAGTTACTGGTGAAGGTGTTGCAGTTGCGTTGATTTACACAAAAGCAGGATTCAAAAACGAATTCACTGGAGCATATCGTGAAACAGCTGATATGGGTATTATCACAAAAATTGAAGGAACTCGTTGCTTGCAAGAAATTGACGGTGTTCTTGCTGTTAAGAAATATGCAAAGTGGCGTAAAATGGACACTGCTGATTTAATGGGAGATAAATTGTTATCTGAAACAATATTAAGTCCATTAGGTGTTAAAGATAGACTTGGTGATTTAACTGCAATTCGTCATCCAATGTTTGCAAATGAAGACTTTTCAATGAATATAGGTGCAAATCTTAGTGTTGGCACAACAGTAATTCGTATGGAAGCAAGTGTGGACGAATTGATTAAATCAGTTGGTAATACAATTAAAGCATTGAAAAAACAATGCGGGAAGAAAGAAATTGTGGCATTCCACTTAGTTCACTGCGGTGGAAGACGTGCTGGAATTGGTGATAGAATTAATGAAGTACATAGAGAAATTAAAAAAGTTGTTGACGGTGTTCCTTTCATCATGGAATTCACTTTTGGTGAATATGGTTATGTTGATGACGGCAGAAACACAACTGGTGGTTTGATGTTGTCATTCACAGCTTTTACAAAATAGGAGGAATGAATGCTTAATATAATTAACGGAAAAGAAGTTGAAGCAAGCGATAAATCCAAATTAAACATAATCAATCCATTCACTGGAAGAAAAATTGACACTGTTCCAAACTCAACTGCAAAAGATGTAAAAAAAGCGGTTGAAGCTGCAAAAAAAGCACAAATTAACTGGAAACAAGTTCCAATTTCAAAAAAGGTTGAGTTGTTAAAGATTTTCTTAAACAAGGTTGATTTAAATAGTGAAGATTTAGCTTTAACTTTAAGTAAAGAAACAGGAAAACCAATCACTCAAGCGGAAGCTGAAATTGGAAACATCAGAATTGGTTTTGAAGCTTTCATGGAAAAGGCAAAGCATTTATATGGTTCTGTTATTCCAGCTGGAACTGAAGCAGGACAAGATAAAACTCTTCAAATTACAGTGCGTGAACCATTGGGTGTTATGGTTGCAATTATTCCATTTAATTTCCCTTGTGATTTGTTTGATCAAAAAGTGGCTCCTGCAATTTTGGCTGGTAACACAATCATTGTGAAACCACCTCATCAAAATCCTTTAACATTAATTAAACTTGTTAAATTAATACATGAAGCAGGTGTTCCACATGGTGTTGTTCAAGTTATCACAGGTGAAGGAAAGAAAACAGGTGAACCGCTTTCAAGTCATCCTGATGTTCATGGAATAACTTTCACAGGTTCAACTAAAGCTGGAACTTCAGTTTACATTCAAGGTGCTGAACATCTTGCACACGTTGCTCTTGAACTTGGCGGAAATGACGCATTTATTGTTTTGAAAGATGCAGATATTGACCTTGCTGTTGAAGAAATGGTTTGGGGTCGTATGTATAACACAGGACAAGTTTGTTGTGCAAGTAAACGTTTCATTGTAGACCAATCAGTTTTGAAGAAGTTTGAAACTAAAGCAATTGCTCGCCTTAAAAAACTTGTTGTTGGCAATCCGCAAAATAGGAAGACAGATATCGGTGCATTAATAACAAAAGCGGCTTGTGAAAAAGTTCAAGCACAAATAAAAAATGCTGTTGCTCAAGGCGGTAAAATTATTTACGGAGGAAAGGCAACAGGTGCACAAATTGAACCAACAATTATCACAAACATTCCTGCAACTGCAGACGTTGCCATTGATGATGAAATCTTTGGACCTGTTGTGAGCATTATTCCTTGCAATGGTGTTGAAGAAGCAATTCGTATTGCAAATCAATCATCATATGGTTTATCTGGTTGTGTGTTCACAAGTGATATGAAAACCGCGTTTAATGTTTGTTCTAGGTTAGAATGTGGTGGAACTGTTATTAATGGCGCAAGTTTCCACAGAAGTTTTGAAATGCCATTCGGTGGCTACAAACATTCAGGTGTTGGAACTGAAGGTGTTATGACAACATTTGACAATGTAACAAAACTTAAAACAATCACTCTAAAAAATATTTTAAAATAAGAAAAAGAAATCTAGCATATGCTAGATTTCTTTTCATATTGTTTGGAAAATAAAAATCTAATATGTTATAATTTTAATATACATTAAAAAAGGGGGATTAATGGCAACGAGAAAAACTGCAAGCAAAACAAGCAAAAAAGCAAGCATTAGTTTTGATTGGGATAATAATTCAAAACCAAGCAAAAAGAATTCAAAAAAAGCAAAGAAACAACTTAAAAAACTTGGATTCGGTGCAGTTATGATGGCTCTTTTCTTGTTAGCAATTGGAGCGGCTGGCGGATATTTTGGAGTTAAGTTTTTAACAAAAACAGATTGTTTTGAGTTGGTGGGAAAGGATGAAATAACTTTGCAACTTGGTGAAATATACACAGATGAAGGAGCAAACGTTGTGTCTTTTGGAAAAGATGTTAGCGATAATATTGAAGTTGAAACCAATTTGGAAATAGACTCAAATGGAAAATATTTTGCAGAAAGTGAAGGCACATATTACATGATTTACAAATCAAAAAACTTTAAGTATGGAACAATTTTTAAAGTTCAAAAAATCAGATTAATAACATTTGTTGACGCAACTGAACCTGGAGAAATGCAACAAAGTGAAGGAGGGATAAATGAATAAATTTATTAAATTTATTTTTTGCATTTTAGCATTTGTTCTAGGTGTTGCTGGTGGAGTTGGCTATGTTTGGTATCAAACTCTTCCTGAAACAGAAGAACTAATTTCTGGAACAGAGGTTTTCTATTCATATGGAGACGTTGAAGTTTCAACTGCAGACTTTGAAAATGGAGCAGAAGTATTTTCCGTTCACTTTTTAGAATTAGGAAATAAATATACAGGTGATTGTACGTACATAAAATATGGTAACACTGATATTTTAATAGACTGCGGATCAAGGTCGAACAGTGTTAGCGCTGTTTCAAGTTATTTGAATAAATATGTTACAGACAACACTTTAGAATATGTAATTGTAACCCATGCTCATAGAGACCATTATGCAGGTTTTGCAACTGGTGTTAAAGCGGTTGGCATTTTTGATTTATATGATTGCGAAACAATAATAGATTTTGGAAATGCAACAAATCAAGACCCAAATTCAACAACCTATAAGAATTATGTAAGAGAAAGAACTGATGAAATAAATAATGGTGCTGAACATATTCCTGCAATTGAATGTAGAAATCAAGATGGTACAAACAGAGAATTTATTATTGATTCTGCAAATGGTGTTAAGTTTGAAGTTTTGTATAATGAATATAATGAATATGATTACACAAATCAAGAAACAAGCAGCAATAAAGCACACAGCGAAAACGACTATTCAGTTTGCACATTGTTTAGTTTTGGCGAAAAGAAATTTATTTTCACTGGAGATCTTGAAAGTGGTGAAAGAGATGGTGAAATTGCTGAAGGTGGAGAAGAAAAACTTGTTAAAAACAATCAAAGTTTGATTTCATTAAGAGATAATGGGGCTGACCATGGAGTGGAAGTTTATAAGGCAGGACACCATGGAAGTAAGACCTCTTCTGGAACAACGTTATTAGATGCAATTCGTCCAAAACACGTTGGAATTTGTTGTTGTGCTGGAAGTGATGAATATAGAGCAGAGCCTCAAAACACTTTCCCAACACAAACTTTTATCAACAGAATTGCAAAGTACACTAACAAAGTTTTTGTAACAACCCTTTGTGTTGATTGGGAGAAAAGTGAATATACATCCTTCAATGGAAATATTGTGTTCTGGACAAAATCATCAATTCAAGTTGTTAATGTTGATTGTTCTAACAATGAAACGATTTTAAAAGACACTGATTGGTTTGAAGCGAATCGAACAATGCCAACAGAATGGCAAATATCATAATAAAAAAAGAACTGAACTCCAGTTCTTTTTTAAGTGGTTTATTTAAAATCAACCAAACCAGCAAGATAGTCTAAACTAACATTAAAAAATTGCGCCAAAATTATCACTGATTCAAAACTGGGTTCTCGTTTGTCTAACTCCCACATTGCAATTGATGGTTGTGGTATTTTGTTTTTTAACTTTATGGACAATTCGTTTTGTGATAATTTCTTTTCCAACCTTAATTCTTTTAATCTTTTTGCAAAAATTTTCATATATCACCTCTAATTTAATAATATTACAAAAGTAATTAAAATTAATATTTAATTCTTTTTGTAATTAAATAATTGACAATGATAATATTTTTTGATATTTTAATTACAATAGTAATTGTAGGTTAAAAAAATAAATAAGTTTTCATTTTTTATGTAAATCATAATTACTATAGTAATCAGAAATTATATAAAAAATTAATTCTAGATATGGTTTTTAATTAATTGTGGTTACAAAAAAACAAATCAAAAGGAGGTTTGAAATGGAGAAATGTCTAAGGTTCAACACCCAATATATTGATGTTTAAATACAGAGAAACAATATTGATAAAAATGAGTTCACTAAAAGATGTGGAGTTAGCATGAAAGAGTTAGATAGAATTTACAATCATGAAGATATTGATGTTTTCACATCGGTTAAGATTGTTGATGTTTTGCGCATAACATCTGACACATTTTTGTTTCTTGAAAAATTTTATCCGAAACAGACAATGAAAAAAGACTGAGATTTCAGTCTTTTTTCATTTTAACATTTAACAACAAATTATATTTTAGTGTGTTTTTAATGTGTGTTGAATTTGATTTAAATTGGAATACATTTCTTAATGAGAATTCTAATAAAGCGAACTATCCTTTTCTTGTGAAGAAGTTTAAGAATTTTGCAAATGCTAAGGTAATTGAGTTTGCATGGCGAATTGCAACACGTTTAAACATTGCTTTACCGCCAATTGTAAGACCTGCAATAATTGCTGCAATTAAAGATGGAATCAAGATTGCCATGAAATTCCCAGCATTATCAATTGCAATTTTTGCAATTATGCTTGCTCCAGCGGCACCGGATAAAATTCCACAAACGTCACCAATAACGTCGTTTAAAACTGAACTTACTTTGTCTGCATTTTTTGCTAAACTTATTGCCTGTTTGCTACCTTTAACTTTTCTTGCCGCCATTGCAGTGAAGTGTTCAATGTTGCTAGAAGCAACGGCAAGACCAATCATGTCTGTTGCGATTGCAAGAGCAATAAACACAAAGATTACAACAATTGCAATAATTATTGCCGAGCCGTCAAGAACTAGTTCACTTAAAATGCTGAATGATAAAGAAAGAGATATGGCTAATATAAATACAATTAATGGCCATATCCAAGTTTTTTTGTTTTTAGATTTGTTTGATTTTTGTTTCATATATATAAGCTTTTAGCTGAAATTTCGAATTACGAAGGCAACATCTTGAGTAAACCTTGCGGCATAAGGTTCGGTTGGATTTCCCAATTTTGCACTTTCCCGTTACCAGCAAAGCGGTTTCCCTTTACGCAAAACTTGCACCGAATCACCACTGAGACCACACTATAATCCCCAAAATGTCTCACTATGCGAACAGTCTAGAAGTTTTCCTTAACAACATCTGCTAGTCTTATCTTTATTTTGCGAACGCAATTTCAAAAACAACTTGAAATTAAACTTGTACTTCGTTTGAATCACAAGTTCACGCTTTATCCCGAGCAATCCACTCAAAGCAGGCTACACTATACATAACTTTCGTCACATATAGGTTCCTCTCCTAAGCGATAAAAATCGAACATGAGCATATCATTTAGGTCCGTTTTTACCCACTTAGGTCTCCGCGATAATTGGGCTTATGCGTGTATGCCGTTACACACCACCCAAAAATCTTAACTCCCAGCACCAGCCCCAGTTTGGGCAACCAAAGCCAGCACCACGAACTTCATAGTTATGCCAGCAATGCTTGTTTCAGCATCCTCAAATAGCATAGTTGACTAGAATACTGCGCCTTCGTGTATTATTATATTACCACATTTTTTCAAACTTGTCAAATGTTTAAAATTTTTTTAGTTTTAGCTAGTAGAGTTGAAATAATAAAAATATGAAAATATTTTAAAAGGAATATAAAAAAACAATAAAAAATGGTTAAAAAAATAATAAATTTTAATTTTTTTCGTAAAATATTTTTGAAATTTTTATTTATATTTTTAATTTATTGGTATTTTTAACAAGGAAAATAATTTATGAATAATTTAAATAATTAAAAATATTTATTTGCTTTTTGTTTGCAAGTTTGATATAATTTTTATATAAAAATTAGTGTTTAAGGGGGATTTATGAAAACACTTAAAATAATAGTGTGTGCATTGTTTGTTGTTTGTGGTGGTTTGCTTTTTGTTGGCTGTGGCAACATAAACAAAGATTTCGACATTAGCAAAATTAATGTTAATGAATTTTCTCAATATGTATATGACGGTAATCCTCATGCTGTAACTGTTTCATATAGCGGAAAGAAAGTTAATGTTACATATGCATTAGCAAATGACAAAAACAATTTTAAATCTATTGATGATTTAGGTCTTGTTGATGTTGGAACATACAACATCTATTATAAAATCTCAGCAAAAGGATATAACTCATTCACCTCAAGTGGAACTCTTGAACTTACTATTGTTCCAAGAACACTAACTGTTCGTGTGCAAGATCAAACATTAATGAAAAGTGAACTTAACAATGTTTTCTCAATAGCATATTCAACTGAAGGAATTATTGAAGGAGATGATGTTGGTTTAGAGTATTCATTTGATAACAGTTATGATCCTACCACAGCTGAGTATGGTGATGTTTATGATATTGTTTGGAGTATCACAAACTCAAACTATATTTTAAACGCTCCAAATGTAAAAGCTCATATAAAAGATTATTTCCAAGTGAATGATTCACAAGGAAACGTTAAAGCATATTATTCAAATTTGCAAGATGCGATTGACAATGTTCAAGCTGGTGAAACTATTGTTTTAAACAAAGATTCAATAATCGCAGAAGGTGTAACTATTGATAAATCAATTGCAATTGATGGTCAAGGTAAATATGGAATTACTGCGAATGCAAATTTTGCAAAGTCTAGTTATGAAGATGATGAACTTTCATCAATATTTACGATAATCGATTCTGCTGAATTAACATTAAAAAATGTCATTGTTAACGGAGGACAAGTTGCACGTGGGGTGACTGTTCTTAACGGAAATCTTGTTGTTGATGGTGCATCTGTTATTAATGGTAAAAAGTTAGATGACTTCTGTTCAGGCGGTGTGTACGTTGGCAATGGATGTGGTTTTGAAATGACATCTGGTTCAATTTCAGGAAATGATGCTAATGATCTCGAATATACCAAATATGGTGCTGACCTTTGGGTTGACTCAGATGACTATAGTGACACCATTTCTATTAAAGGTGGGCAAGTTGGAAATGTATTTGTTAAATCCTCAGACAATTTTGGGGAATTGACACTTGATGGTGGAAAAATTTCAAATGTCTATGTTGAATATGAAGATGAAACATGGGGAAATTTTGAGTATATTTCTGGAGAAGTTGAACATCTATATGTTGCATTGAAAAATGATAATGGTGATTATGACGGTGTTTACCACGAAATGACAGCGGAAAAGAACACAAAATATCTTGGCGGAAAACTTGTTTACACAATCACAGAAACAACTTTTGCAAACGCTGAGTTTGATGAAGATGCCGGTCTTAACCTTGTTAGTGGATTAAATTATATTTTTGAAGGTTGTACATTCAATGTTCCATTCAATGTGAAAAACAAAGTTGGAATTGTGTTTAATAATTGTACATTTACTTCAAATACAGAAACAAGTCTTTATGTTGGTTTGGCTGATTACTTGATTGTGAACAACTGCACATTCAATGGAAACACAACTGGTGGTTATGCAATTGATGTTAACTTATATTCATCTTCCTGTGATGATGTTATTATTACAAACAATGTGTTTAACACAACAAGCACTGATACAAAAGGTGCAATTGCAGTTAAAACAAGATTAGGTGGAACTGACTACTCAACAGAAGATTGGGCGCAAGATCAAGTTGCAGGATTTATTAATGGCGTTGTTGAAATTTGTGGAAATGATTTCAATGAAAATAATAGTGTAATTGAAATTGGAACACTTCCTCAAGGAAACAGCACAGCGGCAAATACTTCAACAGGAAACTTTAATATTCTCGTTGACGAAAACATTGATGGCGTTACAGTTTATAATGTATTTAAAGTTGATGATCAAACACAAGAAAGTGAAATGTTTGATAAGAAAATTAAAATTTCAATTGCTGCTAATGGAAGTTATGATTCAACACAAAAATAAATAAAATAAAACTCCTAAAATTTTAGGAGTTTTTTGTTTGATTAATAAAGTTTGTTTAAATGAAAAGTAAGATCAACAAACTTAGAACAATCAGGTAGATACTGAAATAATATAATTTGTTTTTCTTAACCACTTTCAACATAATTTTTATTGATAATATGCCAAAAATAAATGACGATAGCATTACAATAAATATTCCAAGCCAATTAACAGTGATTTGTGAATTAATTAACTTAAAACTTTCATAAACAGCGCTTGCCAAAATAACTGGAATACTCATCAAGAAAGAAAAGTCTAGTGCAGATTGTTTTTCAACGCCCACAAGCAATCCGCAAACTAAAGTGGAACCGCTTCGTGAAATTCCTGGAAGAAGAGCAAAACCTTGAGATAAGCCCATATAGAGTGCTGATTTTTTTGTTATTGGTTTGAAACTGTCTTTTTTTAAGTCTGCAACAACAAGTAAAATTGCAGATATTAAGAATCCCCAAACAAGAGAGCTTGTGCTGAAGTGGTCTTCAATGAAAGTATTAAAAAGTAAAACAATAACAATTGTTGGAATTGTTGCAATGATGAGATTTAAATTAGTTTTATTTATTGGATGTCTAATCAGTTCAACGATACGTTTTCGATAACAAAATAAAACAGCAAAAAGCGTTCCAATGTGGGCAACAATGCTAATCAAAAGAAGATTGTCCAATTCAAAAATACTTCCAAACAAAACAATATGACCACTGCTTGACACTGGCAAAAATTCGGTTATGCCTTGAATAAATCCAATGAATATATACTTAATTACGTTTTTCACTTGAAATTTTTCCTATTTTATTATATTATAATTATCGTAAGTAAATATGATTATTACATAACAAATTTTGACGATTAAAAGGATTTTTACATGAAATTAGGAGTTGTTGGATTGCCAAACGTTGGCAAAAGTACATTATTTAATGCAATCACAAAAGCGGGAGCAGAAAGTGCAAACTATCCGTTCTGCACAATTGAACCAAATGTTGGTGTTGTTGATGTTGCAGATAACAGATTGACTGAACTTGCTGAACTTTACCACACAAACAAAGTTATTCCAGCCCAAATTGAATTTGTTGATATTGCAGGTCTTGTTAAAGGTGCAAGCGAAGGAGCTGGACTTGGAAATAAGTTTTTAAGTCATATTAAGGAAGTTGATGCAATTGTGCATGTTGTTAGATGTTTCCAAAATGATAAGATTATTCATGTGGAAGGAAACGTTGATGCAATCCGTGATATTGAAACAATCAACCTTGAATTAATTTTAGCGGACATTGATAGTGTAACAAAACGTATTGAAAAAATTAGAAAGCAGGTTCATGGTGGTGCGGCAGATATTCAAACACAAAAAGAGTTTGAATTGCTTAATAGAATTTTAGAACTTTTAAAAAATCAAAAACCAGCAAGATTGTTAACGGTTGATGCTGAAGAAAAGAAAATTGTGGATAGTTTTTTCCTTATCACAACAAAACCAATCATTTATGTTGCAAACACAGCAGATGAACTTGATGATTTTCAAAAACAAAATATTGAACGCATAAGAGAAATTGCAAAACTAGAAAACGCTGAAGTTATTTCACTTTGCGCAAAAACAGAAGAAGAATTGGTGAATATGCCGGCAGAAGATAGGGAAATGTTTAAGCAAGAACTAGGAATTGATTTTTCTGGCCTTGAAAAACTTGTTGTTGCAAGTTATCATTTGTTGGGATTAATTTCTTATATCACGGCTGGTGAAAAAGAAGTTAGGGCTTGGACAATTAAAAAAGGAACACTGGCACCGCAAGCTGCAGGAAAAATTCACACAGATTTTGAACGAGGATTCATACGTGCGGATGTTGTGAAATATGATGATTTAATAACATTAAGAGACTATAACCTTTGCAGAGAAAAAGGAAAAGTTGCAAGTGTTGGAAAAGATTACGTTGTTCAAGATGGTGACATTATTGTGTTTAAATTTAACGTTTAGGAGAAAAAGTGAAAAAACAAAAGAAAGAAAAACAACAAGAAATGGAAGTTGTTTTGGGAAAGAAAATTAGAGATGTTAAAATTAATGAAAGGCAACATTTCTTACTTTTTGTTTCAATGATTATTTTCTTTAATCTTTTGCTGCTTGCATCTGTTTGGTTTGTGTTAATTTATTTAAATAGATGGTATAACTGGGTTGTGTGTATTGCGTTGATTTGTGTTGTGTTTGCTTTAAGTTTTAGAATATATTTAAACACTAAAACATTCCATAAATGTGAGTTATATGACAATGCAATTGCAATGAATTCAATTTGGTTTAATTTTAAAGTTGAATTTAAAGATATTTATGAAATGAATGTAAAAGAATCAGTTCTTGATAAAATTTTCAAAATCAACACCAAAAGTTTGGAAGTTAAAATAATGAATCGCAGAAGACATAAATTCACAATTCATTTTATTGAAGAAAATGCAGTTCAATTGAAACAAGAAATAACCATTTTAATTGATAGATATGAAAAGCAAAGAAAAAAAACAAGTGAATGATACACTTGTTTTTTTGTGTAAAATTTTTATTTTAATTTAATCAAAAAATAATTTTTCTTGCCATTTACATCCAGTTTAGGAAACTGTCTGGGAAAAGGCAAGGTTTTTATCTTAATTTAATTAACAAATAATTTTTCTTGCCTTTTTTGAAAAGTAATCCATCGTTTAATTGTTCCTTTGAAATTTGAATTGTTGCATCAAGAATTGTTTTACCATCAACAGACAATCCGTTTTGGTCAATTAATCTTCTTGCTTCGCCTTTTGATTGAACAAACTTTGCATTAACAAGCAAATCAAGAACTCCAATAGTGTCGCTCTCAAGTTCAATTTCAAAAGTTGGAGCATTGTCTTTATTTATTTGATTTGAAGCAAATAAGTTGTTGCTCATATTCTCAGCTTCAACCGCATCTTCTTCGCTACGAATAAATTTTGTTATTTCGTAAGCTAAACGTTTTTTAGATTTAACAATATCAGTTTTAATCATTTCTCTAACTTCACTCATTGGAAGGTCAGTAAACAACGCAAACATCATTTCAACGCAAGCATCTGGAGTTTGATAGATTCCTTGATAGAAATCATATGCTGAAATTTTTTCATTGTCAACCCAGATTGCACCCTTTTCAGTTTTACCCATTTTCTTGCCTTCTGGAGTGAGCAATAGTGGATTAGTAACGCCAATCATTTGACGATTTTTCCCGTCAAGGAAGTTCATTTTTCTTCCCAACTCAGTTCCTGCAACAATGTTTCCCCATTGGTCAGCGCCTCCCCATTGGAGTTGGCAACCAAATTCTTTGTTTAGATATAGGAAATCATAAGCTTGCATCAACATATAACCCATTTCGAAGAATGTTAACCCGCCTTCTTCCATACGTTTTGCGTATATCTCATTAGTTATCATTTTGTTAACATTAAAGTGAACACCAACATCACGCATGAAGTTAACATAATCATAACCAGAAAACCAATCGGCATTATTAACAATAATTGCAGGGTTTTCACCTTCGAAATCTAAGAACTTAGAGTAAGCGCGTTTAATTCCTTCAATGTTGTGATTAAGTTGTTCGCGACTTAACATTGGGCGCATATCTGTTTTTCCTGTTGGATCTCCGATTGCAGCAGTTGCACCTCCAACAAGAATTATAACTTTGTGTCCTGCTTTTTGAAGTCTGCGCATTATACAAGCTGGAACACAGTGACCAATGTGTAAGCTGTCCGCCGTTGGATCTGTTCCTGTGTAAACAGTTATTGGTTCACCGTTAAGCAAACTTTTAAGTTTTTCATCATCAGTTGATTGATATATTAAATTTCTATCTTTAAGTGTTTCAAATAAATTCATAAAATTAATCCTTTTAATTTTATATCGGAACGAGTTTACGAGCCGATATATTATTCATCCTTTTAATTTTATATCGGAACGAGTTTACGAGCCGATATATTATTCATCCTTTTAATTATCTTTTTTCCCAAAGGTTTTCAACCCAGTTTTTAACAGTATTACCTTCAATTACATATTTTCCAAATAATTTATCAGTTGTGTTGTAAATAACTTTTTCAACATATGTGTTGTTTTGAATGAGTGGTGTTGATATCTTATTAACAACAGGGACAAGAGAAAATCCCACCAAAACAAGATTGATAACAATAACGATTAAAGCTCCTCTAAGAAGTCCTAAAGTCAATCCTAAAAATCTGTTGAGCCCACCAATAATTTTAGTTTTTGTTATGTGATCGAAAAGTTTAGCTAGAAGTGCAACCGCAATTTTCAAAACAATGAAAACCAAAATTCCTGATATAACAATCATGCTAATTTGGCCAAGGCCTAGACCAACAACTGAACCGATTGTGTCAGAACTTGTCATATCAACTTTAGTGTTAGAGAAAACAACTTTAATTAATTGTGTTATTAAAGAGTTTACATCACTTGGAATTGCCGCAATCAACGAATCTTTTCCGCCTGTTTGGTAAACATTAATTGATTGAGCAAAGAAATCATTATTTTTAATTAAACTTTTCGAAATTCCTTTTCCAATCAAACCTGAAAAGTTGTAAAGACCATTGATCCAACCTGCAACATATTTTGCTGTGAAGATTGCAATAAGCAAACAAACAAACCAACTAAATATTGACAAAACGGATTTGAACAAGCCTTTTTTTAGGCCAATAATGGCAAACACCACTAAAATAGCAATAATAGCGACATCAATTATGATTCCAATTGTTGCAAACATAGGCACTCCTTGTTGATTTATTTTAACATAATATAAGTGATTTGTAAACATTTTTAAAGTTAAAAATATAATTATAAAATTGACACATTTTGAAAACAATTATAATATATTAGCTTATATTTTTAACCAAAATATGCATTCTAAAATATAGATATTTTTTATTCATTTTATTTGTTAATATTTTTGATATGTGTTATAATATAAACTACTGAGGTGGAAAATGGAAAAAAAGAAAAAGAACTCATGGAAATCATTAATCACTTATGGCTTGATTTTGCTCGTGGCTGTTTTGATTATCTATTGGGTGGTTTCAAACAATGACAAGAGCAAACAAGTTTCTTACACTGAATTTCAACAAATGGTTGAAGATCATAAAGTTGAAGAAATTGACGTGTATGGGTACACGGTGAGAATAAGAAAAGTTGACGGTGTTTCTGAAAAGAACTTCCCTAAAAAAGTTGATGCTTATTGTACATTTATGAGTTATAACGAACTCGTAGCTTTCATTGATGAATATAATGATGAAATATTAGAAGCAAAAAAAGATGAGAATAGCGCTGAATTTGATAAATATTGGGAAAAGGATGCCGAAGGTAACATTAAATTAAAACAAGGTATCACTCTCATTGAAGCAACTTATTCTTTTGAAAGTGAATCATGGATTAGCACTGCAATGCCATACGTTAGTGTGATCATTGTGGTTGTTATTGCAATTTTCTTGTTTAAGTCGATGTCTGGCAACAGCAAGGGATTCGGCTTTGGAAAATCTAAAGCAAGACTTGTTGTTTCAAGCAATGTAAGATTTAAAGATGTTGCTGGTGCAGATGAAGAAAAGCAAGAATTGCAAGAAGTTGTTGAATTCTTAAAAAATCCAGCAAGATTTACTGAACTTGGAGCAAGAATTCCAAAAGGAGTTTTGTTGGTTGGACCTCCAGGAACTGGTAAAACTTTGCTTGCAAAAGCGGTTGCAGGTGAAAGCAAAGTGCCATTCTTTAGCATATCTGGTTCGGATTTCGTTGAACTATATGTTGGTGTTGGTGCAAGTCGTGTAAGAGACTTATTTGATAACGCAAAAGCTAATTCACCATGTATTGTGTTTATTGATGAAATTGACGCGGTTGGTCGTCAACGTGGAGCTGGTCTTGGTGGCGGAAATGATGAAAGAGAACAAACTTTAAATCAACTTTTAGTTGAAATGGATGGGTTTGAATCTAACAGCGGTATTATTGTTCTTGCAGCAACAAATAGGGCTGATGTTCTTGATCCAGCGCTCACTCGTCCTGGCAGATTTGACCGTCAAATTTATGTTCATCTTCCAGATGTTAAAGGAAGAGAAGAAATCATTAAAGTTCATGCAAAAAATAAAAAACTTGCTTCGGATGTAGACTTCCAAAGAATTGCAAGGTTAACTAGCGGACTTGCTGGTGCTGATATTGAAAATGTGTTAAACGAAGCAGCGTTACTTACTGCAAGAGATGGTAGATATAAAATTACAATGGTGGACATTCAAGAAGGTTTGAACAAAGCTTTGATGGGACCAAAAAAGAAATCAAGAGTTATCACAGAAGAAGATAAAACAATCACAGCAATTCACGAAGCAGGTCATGCAATAATTGCACAAACTCTTCCAAATTGCGACAACGTTCAAGAAATTTCAATCATTCCTCGTGGTCATGCTGGTGGTTATACTCTCACATTTGATGAAGAAGATCGCACACATATGACCAAGAAAAAACTTCTTGACTCAATCACAATGATGTTGGGTGGAAGAACAGCTGAAGAAATTATGTTAGACGACATCACAACTGGCGCTTCAAACGACATTGAACGTGCAACAAAAGCAGCAAGAAAAATGGTTGCTGAATGGGGCATGAGCGATAAGTTAGGATTAATCAGTTTTGGAGATGGTGGTGAGATCTTCGTTGGAAGAGATTATCAAAAACAAGTACAATATAGTGATGATTTGGCAAATAAAATTGATGAAGAAGTTAAAAATATTATTGACACAGCTCATAAGCAAGCAAAAGAAATTCTTTTAAAGAAAAAAGATATAATTGAAAAAGTTAAAAACATCTTGCTTGAAAAAGAAACAATCTATAAAGAAGAATTTGAAATGCTTTATAATGGAGCGAGTGTTGAAGAAGTTAAGCTTGCAATAGACAAGAAAGAAGAAGAAAAGCGTGCTATTCAAGAAAAAGCAAAAAAAGAAGCAATTGAAGAGCTTAAAACGAGAGAAATGAAACAACGTGTTGAAACTGCTGAAGCATTGGCACGTGCAGGTGTGATTTCAAAAGAAGATTATGAGAACATCAAAAAAGAAACCGAATTGGAATTAGAAAAATTGAAAAAATCTGAAGAAGCAAACGTAAGCGATGCAACTTCAACTCAAAATACACAAGAAAATGTGTCTGAATCAGAAAAACAAGATGATGAATCAGACAAAAACAACTAATTTTTACTTGCATTAAATTTAATTTTAGTGTAATATAGGGGTGGAGAAATTTAAGGGAATTATATTCGAAACAAGTTCGATATAAAAAACTCCCTTAATTCGCTTGTTATTATACAAGCATAAACAATCAAATTAACGGAGAAATTATATCTGCACAAGTTCGATATAAATAACTCCATTAATCTGCTTGCTTATATGCAAGCATAACGCAATCAAATTAACGGAGAGTATTATGGCAAAGAAAATTATAGCAATCGTAAGTTTGTCAATCATTGGAATTTTGATTTTGGCAACAATTATAATGGCAAATGTAAATGTTGATTATAGTATTGACTGTGCAACACCAACATCGGTTTGGGTGAATTACAACTCAAATGATTCAAGCAAAGAAATGAAAGTAAAAGATGCAGATGCTGTTGTGGATTACATCAACAATGCAAGCAAAGAAAAATCTTTAACTGCGTTGTTTAATGGAACTTTAAATAAAGAAGCAAAACTTGTTGCAGCAAGCAGCAGCGGTAAAAAACTTCCAACTAATTCAGGGTTCTATGTTAGATATCGTTATGAAAATGCACAAAAAGTTAAAGATAACAACGGTAATGTTGTTTATTATGACGATTTGGTTTTCACAGTTGAAGATATGGAAGGAACTCAACTTGTTAAAGTTTATTTAATTCCAAATTCAGCAAATGCAAGCACATACACATACTATTATGAACTTGAGGCGGATTTTGAAAGTTTGTATGATTATCTTGTTGATAACAATTACAAAATTTAAGAATATTTGCAAAACAATAAAAAACACGGTTTGTCCGTGTTTTTTTGTGTTAAAAAATCATCAGAAATTTCTGATGATTTAAATTTTTAATTAAAAACAAAAATGATGTTATTTTTTTATGTTGCTAATATAATTTACAACGTCACCAACTGTTTTCATAGTTGCAATATCTTCATCTGGCAAACTAACACTAAATTCATCTTCGAATGCCATGATTAATTCAACAACGTCAAGACTGTCAGCTCCCAAATCTTCAACAAGACGAGAAGCAAGAGTTACTTGTTCTGGTTTTTTGCAAAGTTTGTCTGCAATAAGTTCAACAATTTTTTGTTCCACGAATGCCTCCTATATTTTTATTTTATATTAATTTGAATAAAAAGTAAAGCAAAAAAAGAACAATCGTCACAATTGTTCTGGATTCATCAAAGTTAGTTTTTTTTCAGCATTTATTTAAAACAAATGTTTCTTTAAATTTTGAGTCGGGGTGATAAAATTAAGTTATGAAATTAAGTTATGAAAATCACGTTAAAGAGATAAAAAAAATAATAGAAACAAAAGCTAAATATCAAAAGGTTATGTTGCTTTTTGATGATAGTGTTTCCAATGTTGAAATCATTGAAATCTACAATGAAATCAAGGGGCTTTGTATGTATAATCAATCAAACATAAAAGATTTGAACAAGGAAGAAATTTTCAATGGATATAGATTGATTATTTATTTTTGTATGGTTGATAATTTTTTAAAATGTGATTTTGAAAAAGATGAATTTATTAATGTGTTTGTTCCAAGAGATAATGCATTATTGCCATACTTTTTATCGAATAAAAATGAAATTGAAAAAGCAGACAATGTTCTAATTCTTAACAAGTCTAGAGTGGATGTTTCTGCAGTTTCAAGTGTTTATTTCTGCAAATTTTTCAACTATTTTAAAAACTTAATGTATGGTTATAACAATATAAGTTTATTTAATGAAATCTCAAGAGAAATAAATCAATTTAACATATTGAATCAAATAATTGAGATTCCTGAAAATTCAGAGTTTGTTGATGTTGAGATATTGAAAAAATGTAAAATAAATTATGAAGATTTAATTTTGGTGGATTTGCTTCTTATTGATGCTTTTTTGTTGCTTTTAACAAGTATCAAAACACAAAATCTTATGATTGTTGATGTATATAAAGCTGTTCGCGATGAAGAAGAAATGATTGAAAAGTTTTATAAACTGTACAACAACGAAACAATGACGAACATAGTTGTTTTAAATTTTAACTGCTTATATAATTATTGTGTTAAAACGAAAGAAAAAATTATTGATTTTGTTGGATTTTTTAATGTTAGCAATAAGATTGATGTTTTGATTCAAAAGATAAAAAATTTTGCAAAAGCAGATAATGGGCTTATTGCTTATTTGTATTTGTATAATATTTTTAATGTATAATTAAAAAAAACTTTAAAAGTGAATCATTTATGTTTAAAATAAGCAAAACTGCAATATAATTAAACATGAAGAAAATTGCAGTTATTGTTATTGTTTTTTTAATAATACTAAGTGGCATTAAAACTGAAAAAAAATTTAGTTTGTTGAATTATTTTTCAGGAGAATATACTGTTTACACATCAACACAAAATGAAGATAATTCTATTAATTTAGGTTTTTGCTACATGAACACAACTCCAGTACAAAAAAACGTGATTGGTGAAAGTATGGTAATTAAAAATTTGGAAATTTCATCAGCATTAAAAACATTGTCTGCTCGAGTTATTAAAACTGAATTTTTAGATGACGGAACAATTGTTATTTATGCTTTTTCGAATTTGATTGATGAAAGTAAAAATGTTTTTGGGCAAAAAGTTAATCTTCAAATTGCCACAAAAAATGATCATTCTGTAATAGGTTGGCCATTGATTTTTGGCAGTTTTTAATAATTGTTGACAAAACTTTAAACAATATGATAAAATTATGCTAGAGGTGAAATTATGATTAATGAAGTTAACGAAGAAGTGTTACAATATGTCATTGAAAAAAATAAAATAGATATTATAACAGACAAAGAATTTGTTATTTGCATTTACTCAGAAAAAGCATCTTCAATGTGTAAAGTCACGGTGAAAGATGACAATGTTTCAAGTGAAAACATTGATTGTGCAAGCATAGAACAAGCAAAAGAAATGGTTTATCAAATCAAACCTAGTCCAGTTGTTGCCAATATAGCAAGAAACGAGGGCAAATTTTATATTTCACGAAAAAATGATACTTTCCTTGTTCAAGAAGAATACGTTAATGGACAAGTAAGATTGACATTTGGTCAAACAAATGTTAATATTCTTAATGATGATGAACAACAGAATGATTTAGAAGAAACTCAAAACGTTGTAATCGCTGAGCGTCAAAAAAAATTGAAAGAATTGGAAGTGGATTATTTAATAAAAAAATCGGAACTTTTGTCAAAATTAAAAAATGCATCAAGCACAGAACAGGAAATTGACATAAAAACGGATTTGATAGTGTTGGAAAGAAGATATGAGATAAATAAAGAAATGATTCGTGAAATGTATGATAAAAAATAAAGAACATAAAAGTTCAACTAAAAAATTCTCTCAACAAGTATGTAAAATAAAGTAATTAGTATATTAAAACCAAGATATTCTTGGTTTTTTCTTAACAAAAAAATGTTTTGTTTTAAGATGGTTTTAAATAAAACGTTTAATAAAAATACTCATTTATGTATAAATAACAAAATTTGGTCTATCATTTCCACAGTGGAGGGAAATATGGACAAAACTAAAATTAATCAAAAGAAGAAATCAATCACAAGTTACATTTATGCTGGAATTGTTGCATTATTAGTGATTGCTTGTGCAATCACTATTGCTGTTGTTAATGCTAAAAACACGTCAACCGAAGCAAATGTTGGAACTGAAACAGTTGAAGTTGCAACAACAACGTTTGTTGTTCCGATGAAAAATGCAACCATTAACAAAGATTATTCGGCCAGTGAATTGCAATATAACGACACATTAAAGCAATGGGAAATTCACAAGGCTATCGATTTTCTTGCAACAGATGACTTAAATGTTTATGCGGTGAGCGATGGAACTGTTTCAAATGTTTACACGAACTATTTGGAAGGCACTGTGGTTGAAATTTCTCACAGCAATGGCTTGATTTCAGTTTATAAATCTTTAAACAATGACGTTCAAGTGTCTATTGGAGAGAAAGTGTCAGGTGGAAGTGTAATTGGAACTGTTGCTGAAAGCATGGCTCAAGAATTGCAAACGGGCGCTCATCTTCATTTTGAAATGATTAAAAACGGAATTAAGGTCAATCCTAATGATTATTTCGATTTAGGAAACAAATAATTTTTTGTAAAAAAATGGACGAGATGTCCATTTTTTTATATGCTTAAACTTGCTGGAACTGGAGAGTAGGTTTCAAGCCATTCGCTTGGAGCAGTTGTCCAAACACTGTTCGCTGCATTATTTGCTTTTTGGATTGTTTCAACAACAACGTCAATATTAAATGTTTTGTTTGCATCGGCATTTGTTAATGTTGTTGGAACAGTGATGCTTGTAATGAAATCAATACTTGCATTAGCGGTAACGCTGCCATTGTAGTAATAATAATCGTCATCACCTTCAACCCAAGCATCTGTTGTTTCTGCATCAACGGTTGTTGTTGCACCATCAGTATTTGTAATTGTTAACTTTGCTCTCATTAAAGCTTCAGTCATGTCTGCTGGAGCTAGAACACCAATTGATTGGTCGTAGACTGTTCCAGGCAAAGCATCTCCAGCAAATGTTAACGAACTTGCAGAAGCACCACCTTGAGTGATTGAAATTGTTACAGGGTCACCAAGCGTGATGTTACCAGCAACAGTTGCGTTTGCAGTGAAGTAAGCAAGGGCTACACCAATTGCCACAGTTGCAATAAGTAGAACTGATAGTGTGATTATTGCAATTGTTGAACCAGAAACTTTTCTTCTTTGTTTTGTGATTGCCATAATAATTTTCTCCTTTACACATTCGTATTTTGTGAAAAGAAGGATTTTTTATTCATAATTATGAAACATATTTTGAGAGATTGAATATCGAAACAGGGTATAATATTTAAGATTTAAAAAAAACCACCAGCGTTAAACTGATGGTTTAATTTTTATAAACTTGTTTTTGTTGCTTTGATTTTTGTTGTGTACTTAGTAACCTTATGAGTTTTTTGACTTTTTGCTGTTAAGTTTTCTTCGAACTCTGTGTAACCATTATTAGAAGAGTAAACTTCGCCAGATGAAGCTGGGTAAACTAAATCAAACATCATATCAAAGTAAGTTTCTTTTGTTAAAGGATTAATTATTTTGTTATATAGATTAGTTTCCACATAAGTTTGAACTTGGTTGTTTGTATCTACATACTCTTTAATAATATAATCAACAGGGGATGTTTCAATTGTAATTCTTGATCCATATGAAATGTCATATGAGTTAACATCTCCAACATAGAATAGAAGGTGAATACCATATTCTGTTATGCAAAGATTGTCAATATCACTTAAACTTGCAGTACTCATATTTCCAGCTGCGCCTTGCATAAGTTTAATTGCTTCGTTGTTGAATTCTTCAACCATTGCACTATAACCATTTGTTCCAACAACATATGGCATTCCTGCACTTAAAGTTGCTGTGTCGCCGGTATATTTAAACATAAAGTTTAAGAATGCTGATAATTTTTCATCATAATTTGAATAGTTTTGAATTTCGTTATATTCGTTAATCACTTGAGAAAGGCTAATGTCTTCAGCATCTTCAGGAACAAGTCCTGTTTCTAAATCTCTTGCTTTAACTTTAACACTTGCAACAAGGCTATTATATTGTTCTTTATATTTTTCAGGATCTTTTTCGTTTTCGAGAAGAGTGAGATTTTCTTTAATGCTATCAAATTTAATTAATGTGTGAACAAAATATCCAAATTGAACATCTGTTTCAGGATGATAAAGAACAGAATCGCCATCAGTTGAAATGTTTTTCATTTTATTTTTATAAGTTTCATGATTTGAATTGTAAGCGTTGTAACTCATTGTTGCAAGATAATTATATTCTTGTGTTAAAAGATCAATGCTTAATTCTTCGCTTTCAAGATATTTAATTCGTATGTTTTCCAAATATTGAGATTGGATTTGGCTTTCAAATGTTCTTTCAAAATATCTGTTGAACAAGCTTTCATTTGATTTGTTATATTTCTTACCGTTTTCGTCGCGTAAGTAATATTCATAGTTAATTAAGTCTTGAGCGAACAATGTTCTAACTTTATTGTAAAGAGTTGTTGCATTTTCGCCTTCATCAACTGTAAGGTTTTCAAGCAAATGTTCAAAATATTTTATTTTAATTTGATTGATTGTTTCCTTGTTTGTGAAATCTGTTAAATAAGTTTCATCAATAAGTTTTTCGTAATTAACATCTTCTTCAGGAACAATATATTCAATGTAGTAATCGTTATATTCTTCGTTACGAACAAATTCAGTTTCAGTTGATGATTTTTTAGTGTAAGTTGCATCAGTGTAATAAACTGGCTTTGTTTTAACAGTGTATTTAACTTCTGCTCTTGGTGAATATTTGTAAGATTCAAGAGTGTAAGCAGTTTCGTTAGTTTCTTCATCTTCAGAACTTTCTTCAATTTCAATGTTTAAAATCTTCTTAGCTTCTTCAAGATAAGTTTCCATTTGTTCGTCCATGCTATCGAAAATTTCTTTAACAATTTCGTTTACTTGATATTCTGTTGGTTTGTATGTTGAATTGTTATCAAGCGCATATTGATACATAAGTTCGCGGTCAATCAACAAGTCTAGAGTGCTTTTTAAAGCTTCTTTTTCACTTTGACCCATTTGTTGAACGTAATAAGAGTTGCCATAGCTATTATAAGCTGTGAGCAAATCAAATCTTGTTATTTTTGTTTCGTCAACAGTTGCGAGAACTTCGTTGTAATAAGTAACTTTGTCAATTGAAAAAGTTGCGCAACCTGCAAGTCCGCATGTAATAATCATTAATAAGCAAATTAATATAGCTGAAAATTTTTTCACGTTAAACTCCGATATAGTAATAATTTTTTTAATACATATATATTTTATATATATAATTCTTGACTATTATAATTGATTTTATAATAAAAGGCAAGGGATTTTAGGCACTTAGGCATTCAAAAATTCAATAAAGTAGTTGATTGCTCCCTGAATTGAGAAGTTGCTTGAATCGAGAATGATTGTTGGGAGAGCGGTGTTTTCAAACCTAAAGTAATTAAATCTTGCAATTTTCTTCATTAAATCGTTAATGTCAATGTCGTCATAGAACGTGATTGCCATTCTAGTTTTAGTGATTGTTATGAGTTTTACTTTTTGTTTAACTGCCATAGCTTTGATGAGCGCAACGTTCGTGAGTTGGTAAATTTCAGGTGGAAGTTTACCATATTCGTTAAGCATATCGTTTATGACGTTTCGAGCAGTATCTTTGCTGACAATATTTGAGATTTTTGCAATGATTTTAAGTCTTTCTGCTTCGTCTGAAACGAATGAGTAAGGTATTTTTGAAACAACAGCAATATCAATCTTAATATCTCTTTCAGTTTCAACTTTTTCACCTTTTAATTTACGCAAGGCTTCATTAAGTAGTTTAGAATACATATCAAAACCAATTTTAACCATATGACCATGTTGAGTTTTACCAAGTAATTCACCTGCGCCACGAATTTGAAGGTCTCTCATTGCAATTTTAAAACCGCTTCCAAGTTCGGTGTTTTCGGCGATTGCTTGAAGTCGAGCAGTGCTTTCTTCTGTTAGGAACTTTTCTTTATCGTAAGTGAAGTATGCATAAGCTTGTTCTTGATTTCTTCCAACTCGTCCACGCAATTGATACATTTGGCTTAGTCCGAGTTTATCGCTATCAATAACAATTAATGTGTTTGCTTTTGGAAGGTCAACACCGTTTTCAATTAATGTTGTTGAAACAAAGACGTTGGTTTCTTGATCGTATAATCGCTTGATTGAATTTTCTAAGTCGTTTTCACTCATTTGTCCATGTGCAACATCAAAGATTGCATTAGGATTATTTAATTTTTCTTTTAAGTGATTTGCTGTTTTGTAAATTTGTTCAATGTTGTTATATACAATCAAAACCTGACCACCGCGGTTGATTTCATCATTTATGGCGTTGATTATAATATCTTCGTTATATCCTAGAACATAAGTTTTCACAGGAAGACGATTCACAGGAGGAGTGTTAATTATGCTAATATCTCGAATTGCCATAAGCGACATACTCAAGGTCCTTGGAATTGGAGTTGCAGATAAGGTTAAAACATTGACATTGTTTTTCATTTCTTTAATTTGTTCTTTTGCTTTAACACCAAAACGTTGTTCTTCATCAAGGATCAAAAGTCCTAAATCGTTAAACTTGACATCTTTTGAAAGTAAACGATGAGTTCCGCAAATAACATTCACGCGCCCAGCGCGCAAATCTTCTAAAATTTGTTTTTGTTCTTTTGATGAAACAAATCTATTCAACATCTGAACGTTGATTCCAAAATCTTTAGTTCTGTTGGTGGCGGTCATGCAGTGTTGTAAACTCAAAATTGTTGTTGGAGCAAGAATTGCAACTTGTTTCCCTGCCATGACTGCTTTAAACATGGCACGCATTGCAACTTCAGTTTTTCCAAATCCAACATCACCACAAATGAGTCGGTCCATAACTTTTCCTGAAATCATGTCGTGTTTGATGTCTTGAATTGCTTGCAATTGGTCGTTTGTTTCAGTGTGATTAAATGCCTGCTCAAATTCGGTGTAAAGATAATCATCTTCTGGATATTTAAAACCTTTAACCGCTTTTCGTTTTGCATAAAGAGTGATGAGTTCTGCGCTCATGTCTTCAATAGATTTTTGAACTTTAAGTTTTTGTGTTTGAAATTCTTTTCCACCTAATTTATTTAAATTTGTTGCAATTCCATTGGACATATAAAGAGATAAGCAGTCGGCGTTTTCGTATGGGACATATAAAGAATCTCCACCACGATAAATTATTTTAAAGAATTCTTTTTCAATTCCGTTGGTTTTGAGGGTTACAATTCCTTCGCATTTGCCAATTCCGTGAGTTGAGTGAACAACATATTCACCTGCTTTTGGAAGATATTTAATTGTTTGCTTTTTTTCTTGCTTGATTTCTTTTTTGTGGGCAAAATTTGTTGAGCCAATATAAAAGCAATCTTCAGAATTAAAACAAATGTTATAAGGAATGTTAAGAGTTGTTAAAATAATGCCAGAAGCATTTTTATTTTCACTGAACGATATGTTCGTTTCAAGAAAAATTTTCTTAATTGCTGAATATGTTTCCATTGAAGATAAACACAAATATATACGTTTTGATTTATATTTGTTTAATTCAATTTGAAGTGATTGAAGGTTGTATAAAAAAGATGGTAAATTTATAGTTTTAAAATCAATATTAATAACATTTTTATTTTCAAATTTTATTTTTAAATCGGTATTATTCAAGTCGGAATTAAATCTCAAATTCAAATCAGTATTATTCAGATTTGAATTATCAAAAAATAATAAATTATTTGAAAAATTATTAAAAAATTCATCAATATTAAATATTTTTTGTGTATTTTTATAATATTTTTTAATTTTTTCACTTTTAAATATTTCGATTTTGTTAAAAAAATCATTATATGTGTTTTTGTAAATTGTTTCAAACTGAATTGGGTTTGAAATAACAATTGGTAAATTAATTTCAGAAAAAGATTTGATGTCGTTTAAGAAAGGATACAAAAATTCAAGAGGGATATCATCATCACGTTCGATTGCACCAATTAAATCGAAAATCAAGTTGTTTTCAAGTTTTAAATTATTGAGTTCTTCTAAAACATGATTTTTGTTTTCTTCGTTTAAGATTGTAATTTTATTTGGAACAATGTTGATAGAACTTAAAGTTTTTTGTTTTTCAAATGTTAAAAAGTCAAATGAATAGATTTGATCTAAGTTTGTGTCAAAAAAGTCCAAACGGGTTGGATTGTCGTCAATAACATTAAACACATCAAGTATATCGCCACGTTTGGAAAATTCACCACGTGATGTAACACTTTCAACCTTTTTATATCCAATTGAAATTAACTTTTTTTCAATGTCCTGAATATTATAATCTGAATTTTTTGTTATAGATACTATGTTTTCCTTGAATGTTTCAAGGTTGGGTAAAAATGAAAAAAGAATGTTTGTTGTGCTGATGATAACAGGCGAACAAAAACATAATTTGTATATTGTTTTAATTAAGTCGATTTTGCTTTCATTGCTTTGAAATTTAAACAGGGTGAAAGGACGAGCAAACTCATCAATAAGCACGTTTTCCTGATTTAGTGCATCCAGCTGTGACTTCATTTGACGAGCCTTCTCAATGTTTGGACAAATGTATATTGAATTGCCAATTTTATTTAAAACAGCACCTTGTTCGCCAAATCCCAAGTTATTACAAAATATTGGTGATTTGCCTAAACTTTCAGTTAAACAGTTGTATCTTGACATAAATCACCTGCAATAAATTGTTCAATCAAATCATTTGCTTTGATGTAAGCTTCGTTCATTATTGGTTTGCTTGCTTGGTCAACGTTGGATAAAACATAATCTTTCAAATCCATTGAAGAATCTCTTCCGATTCCAATTCGAAGTCTTGGTGTTATTCCAACCTTATTTACAATATCTCTCAAACCATTGTGAGTTCCAGCAGACCCTGCTAATCTAAAACGAATTTTCCCTTTTGGTAAATCAATGTCGTCAAAAACAATTAAAATATCGTTAAGTGTAATTTTGAAATATTTTTTAAGTTCATAAACACTGTCGCCACTAAGGTTCATATATGTTTGTGGTTTTGCAATGATAAATCCATCTCCTTTTGCAATTTCAGCACGACATTTGTTTGTTGAAAATTTCAAACCTTGATTATGTGCAAAAAAATCCACTGCGTTAAAACCTGTGTTGTGGTATGTGTTTTTGTATTTACCTTCTGGATTGCCCAGACCAACAATTAATTTCATAAAAACTCCTTAAATAAAAAGATTGTGAACACAACCCTCGAACTAAATTTATTTAGTCGAGTTATGTGTTTGTATATTTACCCTCTGGATTACCAAGACCAACAATTAATTTCATAAAAACTCCTTTTAAAAAACAAAATAAGATAAAACACAACCCTCGAGCGAAATTTATAGAGCCGAGCTATGTGTTTGTATATTTACCCTCTGGATTACCAAGACCAACAATTAATTTCATAAAAACTCCTTTTAAAAATAAGATATATAAATTACAACTTGTAGGGAAATTTATTTATCCATACAATGTGTTTATTTTTGAATTTAGGGTTGCCAAAACCATAAATAATTTCATATTAATGATTATATCATATATTAATTAATTTATCAATAGTTTAATAAAAAACTAATTATTTAAAAAACTAATCGGTTTAAGTATTGACAAATTTTTTCTGGAGTGATATATATAAAGTATGCTTAAGAAATTATATCATAAAATATGGGAAATAGCTGGGAAATTTTTCAAAGAGGGTGTTGAATTAGGGGATGAAAATCTTATTGCAACAACCAATCTTTTTTATGGTGAAGACGAAAAAAACAATTCGTTTGATGTTTTTTATCCAAAAGTAAAACAAGAAAAAATGCCAACCATAATTTTTTTTCATGGTGGAGGATATATCTCTGGACAAAAAGAGGGAACAAGAAATTTTTGTAAGTTGATGGGTGAAAAGGGCTTTCTTGTTTTTAATGTGGAATATACAAAATGCGGGAAAGAAGAAAAAAAGTTTTTTCCAACGCCAATTTATGAATTTTATAACTTTTATAAACACATTTCAGAGTGTTCCGTTTTTTCAGATTTAATTGACTATGACAACATTTTTTTATCAGGAGATAGTGCAGGTGCGCATATTGCAGCATTGGTTGCAAACATTCAAACAAATCAAGAATTAAAAATGGAATTTAATTTATGTGGTGGACCGAAAGTTAAAGGATTAATTCTTATGAGTCCTTGCTTTGGTGTTTATAATTTTAAAGGTTTATTTCCTAAAAAACAATATCACGACGTTATTTTTGGTAATAAAAAAATAAGGAATCCACTTTGTGGATACACTCATAATTTGGATATTTTAACTGAGGGTTTTCCGCCTACATTGATGATATCTGTAAAAACTGATTTGGTGGTTGGTGTTCATAAAAGAATTTTCTTAAAAATGGCTGAAGAATTAGGCTTAAGTGTTAAACATTATGAATTATATTCTGGATATAAACTATTTCATTCAAGCATGATTAATTATGCTGAAAAATATCCTCATTGCTTTGAAAAAATTGAAGAATTTGTTCTTGATTCTTGTAAGAACAACTTTGTTGATGGTGTTAGAAAGGATATTTTGATTGAAGAAATTGTTGAAGATTCAAAGAAAAACGTGCAAGTTGAGCGCTTTGAACAGACGGATTGTTTTGATAAAATAGAATATAGTGAAGAATCAGAAGAGGTTAAAGAAGCTTCTTTAGTTATTTAAATCTGGAACAATTTTAAATTTAGATATTGACAAAGGTGACTTCGTATATTAAATTAAGCATAGAAGGAGAATTCATATGTTGGTTGGAATTGTTGTTAAGAATTCAAAAGATCGTTTTTTGATTTTGAAAAGGAAGGTTGGAGAAAAAATTGATTTAAGCTTGATTTCTGGTGAATTGAATGAGGATGAAGTTGCTTTAGGTGTTAAAAACTTATTGTTAAGCGAAACTGGTTTAGATTTTTCAGAAAGTTTAGAACAAGTTCCTTTGATGTCTGGCATTGATGAGGATGGAGAATATCTAATTTTATCTTGTGAAAAAGATTTAGAAAAAGAAGAATTTAAGACGGTTTCCGATGTTGAATTTTTGTGGCTTACATTTGACAGAGTTAAGAAGTTATTTAAAGAGAAGAGATTAAATAAAGATCAGTTTGAGGTTTTGGAAAAAGCAAAATATTTTTATCAAAAGGGTGCTAAAGCAAACCGTCAAGCAATGAAAATTAGTCATCTTGAAGAAAGATATCAAAGGAAATTAGAAAGATTTAGTTATGAAGACTACGTTGAAAGATATACTGATAAGCGAATTTTTCTGCGTTTAGTTAGAAAAATGGCCATTAAGCCTTGTGGGAAAGAAAGCAGGCTAAAAGGTGAGTTGATTGCAAATCAATTTAACAACCATAAGTCTTTTAAAAACTTTCAAGAGTTGATGAATGATGAAGAATTCATTTTAAGTATTGCAAAAACTTCAATAAATCCTGCAAAGTGTGAAATTTATTTTTATGATTATGTGAATCCTTATTTGAAGGCAAGAAAAGATTTTAGGTTAAACTTTTTAAAGGCGATTTACCTTAATGAAAATGTTTATACTTTGGAAGATATAAACACAATTATTGAATATTGCGAAATGGAAAAAGAAAACCAAATCATTTTAAACGACATTAATTTCAAACGTTTAATTGAAAAAAGACTGGATGAAATTGACTATCGAATGAAGTTGGATTATCATTGCTCAGGAGAAGAAAAAGAACTTCGAAAATTTAAAATTGAAGCAAATGAAATTAAGATATTGTGTGAAAATATGAAAAAAGGATTAACTGAAATTTTAAATAGTTTCACAGTGGGTAAGAAAGTTGAAGAAAATGATGAGCCAACAACATATTATGAATTTTTGTGTAAACAAGAATTTAAAACAATATAATTATTTTAAAATTTAAAATCAAATTAAAAAAATATTAAAAAATTAATAAAAAATCATCATTTATAATAAAAAAATAAAAAATCTCTAAAATTTTAGAGATTTTTTTGTTTGAGTTAATATTTAATTTTTAATGAATAAATTAAATTTTATCCAATTCTTCAATGATTTTTTTCTTATCAATTTTTTGACCAATGAAAACAAGTTTAATCATTCTGTCGCCATAAATAGGATCCCAATCTTTTCTAAATTTTTCATCTTGCGCTAATAATTGTTCAACTTGTGCTTTTGGATAAGTTGCATACCAAGGACCATTTTCGGTTAACATTTTTTGTCTTCCGGCTTGCTCGTATATGAAAGACATTTTATTGTTATCGCTAAAATATACTAAACCTTTTGTTCTAATGATTTGTTTACCCCAATCACGTGAAACAAAATCTTCAAACTTTAATCTATCGAAAGGTTTTCTTCTGAAATAAACGAAAGTTCCAATTCCATATTCTTCCGTTTCGCCATGTTCGTGGTTGTGACAATGACAATGCTCGTGGTGATGGTGGTGTTTACAATGTTCATCATGGTGCTTGTGACCGTGTTCATCTTCCTTGCAATCGCAGTCTTCATGATTGCAACCGCATTCTTCACATTCGTTTTCATCATCATGATGATGTTCATGCTCGTGATGATTATGTTCATGGTGAGTGTGTTCTTCATGGTCATCATGATCGTCAGATTCCAATTCGTCGATATCTTTATCAATTTCTTGATACCAGCCAGCAGATGTTAAAACATTTTCCATATCAAACAAATTTGTATCCAAAATATCACTCATTTCAACACGTGAGAAATCTGTTTCAATTAATTTTGCTTTTGGTTGAAGATTTCTGATAATTTTCTTAACACGAGTAAGTTCGTTAGCTTGCACTTCACTAACTTTATTCATAATTAAAATATCGCAAAATTCTATTTGTTGAATAACAAGATTTTCAATATCTTCTTCATCAATATCTTTTTTAATAAGTTCGTCACCGCATCCGAATTCTTGAACCATTCTAAGAGTGTCCACAACACTAACAACTGCATCAAGCTTGCAGTAAATTGGCATATTGTTTTGTTTGAAACTTTCAGTTAAAAAGTTGAGAGTTTGTGCAATTGGAATAGGTTCACAAATTCCGCTTGCTTCAATGATGATGTGGTCAAATTTTTGTTGTTTAACAATATCATGGATTTGCTCAATTAAATCTTGACGCAAAGTGCAACAAATGCAACCATTTTGAAGAGCAACCAAACTTTCTTCGCGTTTACCTACGATTCCTCCTTTTTCAATTAACTCAGCATCAATGTTAACTTCACCAATGTCGTTCACGATAACAGCGCATTTGTAGCCTTTTGTGTTTGTTAAAATGTGATTAAGCAATGTTGTTTTTCCGCTTCCTAAATAACCAGTCACAAGAGTGATTGGAACAGTCTTGAAATTTTCCATTTTAAATTTTCTCCTTTATTTGAATTTGATTATAACACAAATTACACTGAAAATATCATAAATTTTAAAAAAAAATTAAAAATTTAACATTTTTATTGAATAAAATAATATTTTTGTCGAATGGGTAAAAAAAACACCTTTTGGCGTTTTTTATATTAAGCAAAGAAATCTATTTCACATTTTTTTCGTAGAAGTCTAAGTTTTCTTGAATGGTTTTCTTGGCGTTTTCATGTCCTTCAACTTTTAAAACTTTAACAACTTTATTTTCAAGTTGTTTATATACACTCAAAAAGTGTTTAAGTTCTTCGATTATGTGAGAAGGCAATTCATTAATGTCTTTATATGAATTGTATTGTGGGTCGCCGAAAGGAATTGCAATAACTTTTTCATCTGTTTCGTCTTTATCTGTCATGTAAACAATTCCAATTGGATAACAGCGAACTAAACTCATTTTTTCAATTGGTTGACTGCACAAAACAAAAACATCCAATGGATCTCCGTCTCCAGATAATGTTCTTGGAATGAAACCGTAATTCATTGGATAGTGAGTGCTTGTGTATAAAACTCTATCCAAAATGATTAACCCTGTTTCTTTGTCTAATTCGTATTTGTTTTTGCTTCCTTGCTCAATTTCAATGCAGGCAACAAAGTCTTCTGGCTTGATTCTTTCTTTACTTATGTCTTTCCAAATATTCATAATTTTCTCCTTTTAGGGTTACAGGATAACATTTTTGATTTCTTTTTGCAACAAAAAAGCATAGGATCTATGCTTTTACTTGTTATTCATTCCATCAATATAACTCAAAAGTTTTTCACATTGGACTTCTGTTAAGCTTGCAATTTTTTCGGTTAATTCATAATGTATGTCTGTAAACTTTGAAAAGTCTATATTGTGAAATTTTCTTTCAACCAAACTATCAATTGGAACTTTAAAGAAGTCTGCAAGCTTGATTAAAGTTGTTATGTTTGGTTCACTTCTTCCAACCTCAAAATGGGAATAGGAAGATTGAGGAATCCCTATTTTACTTGATAACTCTGTTTGTGATACATCTAACTTTTCTCTTAATTCTTTTAACTTTTTCATATTTCACCTAAAATAAGAATATAATTTTCGACAAAATTAGTCTAAATTTAAATAAAAACAATATTTTTTTAGTGAAAACATAATATTTTAATTGTATTATTAGTCTAATTACACTAAAATATTCATGTTTTAAATCAGGATTGGTTAAAAACTTAAAAGGAGAATATATGAAAGTTATAATAAAAAAAGAAGTTGTTGAAAAATTTATGAAAGAAAATAATTTAACAAAAAATCGATTTTCAAAGAATTGTTTAATTGCTGTAAAAACTTTTGATAAATTCATGCGTGGTGAACCGGTAATTTTGTTAATTGGATTAAAAATAGCAGGGTATATGAAAGTTGAATATGAAGAGTTGTTTGATTGGGAATAAGACTCTTATGTTGATAATAAAGAACTTGAAAAATATAAAACAATATGATATAATTAAAATATGAGTTTGAAAATTTTGTCTCCGGCGGGAGATATGGAAAGTTTAAAAATGGCTGTTTTTAATGGTGCGGATGAAGTATATCTTGGTGTAAAAGATTTTAATGCTCGCAACATTGAAGGTTTTTCGCTTGTAACATTGAAGGAAGCGGTTAATTTTGCGCATATTTTTGGGGTTAAAGTAAATTTAACTGTTAATATTTTATTTTCTGATGATGAAATTGAGTCTGCTTTGGGTTTGGTTGTTGATGCTTATAATCTTGGCGTGGATTCTTTCATTATTCAAGATGTTGGTTTGGCGAGTTTGGTTCATGAGTATTTTCCACAAATTGAAATGCACGCAAGCACCCAAATGGGAATTCATAATCTTGAGGGTGTGAAAGTTGTTGAAAGTTTGGGATTTAAGCGTGTTGTTTTGGCAAGAGAAACTCCGCTTGATGAAATTAAAAGAATAAAGGAAAATAGTTCTATTGAAATTGAATATTTTTGTCAAGGTGCTTTGTGTGTAAGTTTTTCTGGAAATTGTTATATTAGTTCATATCTTCATGAGGCAAGTGGGAATCGAGGAAAATGCAAACAGCTTTGCCGACTTCCTTATTCTTTTAGGTTTAACAATAAAGAGTTGAAAAATGGATATTTGTTAAGTGCTAAAGATTTTAACATGCTTGAAAATCTTAAAGATTTGGAAGAAGCAGGTGTTGATGTTTTAAAAATCGAAGGCAGAGCAAGAAGACCTTTCTATGTTGGTGTTGCAACTAAGATTTATAAAAATGCAATAAATGGATTGAAGTATGATCTTGAAGAACTTCAACTTGCGTTCAATCGTGGTTACACTGCAGGGTATTTCAATGGAAACGGTGACATAATTTCAAACAAGCAAAACCATATTGGGATTGAAATTGGAAAAGTTGAAAAGTTTAAGGCGGGCAAGAAGTTTAATGAGATTTTTGTTGCTTGTGATAGGGAGATTTCGCCAAAATCAGTTTTGAAATTTATATGTGGAACTGAAGAAGTTGTTATCACTGCTTTTGATATTCAGAAAAAAGGTAAATTGACAAGAATTACATCAACTCAAAAAGTCGGTGTTGGTGACAAGGTTAATTTAATTTTAGATTATGAAAAAGAACAAAAAGTTATAAATGAAAAACTAAGAAGAAAAGTCGAAATCAAAATAACAGCAAAAGAAAATTTACCAATTAAAGCAGAGTTTGTTTTAAATGACGAACAATTTGAGGTTTTAGGTGAAGTTTGCTTGGTGGCCAAAAATCAACCAATTTCAACTGATGACTTAAAAGCAAACTTTAATAAAAGTGAATTGTTTGAAGTTGAACTAAATTGTGATGTTGGAAATGTGTTTTTGCCAAAACAATTGCTTAATAAATTTAGACGTGAAGTTTATGAAAAAATGCACGAAATATTAACAGAAAATAAAAAAGAAAAAATAAATAAAATTTTATTAAATTCTATAAAAATAAATAAAAATATTAAAAAATTCACTAATTTTATTGAAATTAATGATAATTTTAATAAAATATTAAAAAATAATTTAAAAATTAAAGAAAAAAATATTGTTTATTCTCCAAGTGAATATGATCTAAGCGATATTCAAGAATTTGTTTCAATTTTCAAAAAAGAAAATAAAAAACCATATTTAAATCTTCCAAATTTTGCTTCAAAAGAAGATATAGAAACATTAAAGGAAATTGTGGAAAAGACAAAAGTTGGAGTTGTTATTAACAATTTATATGCTTTAAATTTTGATGTTGAAAAAATCATTGGTGGTGGAATGAATGTGTTTAATTCATATACGGCAAATTATTTTGGGTTGTTGTACATTCAGGCAGAACGAGACACATATAAAATGCCATATATGACAATGCGTCACTGTCCAATGAAATCACACCTTAATGCAAATTGCAACAATTGTCCATACAAAGATGGTTATGAATATGTCATGCAAAATGGAAGAAGGTTTAAATTGAGACGAATAAAGATGAGTTCTTGCACATTTGAATTAACCGATTAAAATTAATATTTTCTGAAATTGTGTTTATTAAACTTAAAAAAGACTATAATGATTAGTCCTTTTTGTATTGAGTTAAGAACATATTTTTAAATTTTAGTAAAATTTTCAAAAAAACATTGACAAAATACAAAATATATGGTAATAATATTAAGTATGCAATGCATAACATAGTATTATATCGCGGGATGGAGCAGCTCGGAAGCTCGTCGGGCTCATAACCCGAAGGTCGTTGGTTCAAATCCAACTCCCGCAACCAGTATGAACCTAAATTGAACCAAAAGTTTGATTTAGGTTTTTTTGTTTTTTATTGACATAATTATAATAATATGTTATATTAACACTACCAGTAATAATCTTCTTGATTATTCCGACTAAAGTCGCCCAGTATGGGTAGGTGTTCCATTTGTGGTATAATATCGATAAGATATATTCACATTTGCGAATAAAAGGAGAATTTATGCCTATAATACTAGACATTGAGTTCTCTTTGCTCATGAGTAATTTAATATTATTCATGTAACAAAGTTTACCAAATAATATTTGGTGTGAGCAAGAAACATATATTCAATTGCTCAATTAAAATACGAATAATGTTTCAATAGATAGACCAAGTATTTTTACTTGGTTTATTTATTTAAGGAGAACAAATGAGACTTGATAAGAAATTGCAACAACAAATAACAACAGAAAATTATAAAAAGATATTTAATGATTTAATTAAATCTAAAACAGATAAATTAACAAATGATGTAAGATTGGCAATGGGTGTTGATGGAAATGATTATGAAAATATTGAAAAGAATATTGATTTGTTTTCAAAAACATTTTGCAATAGAGCAAGTAAAGGGAAATACATCTTTTCTCCTTTCAGAGAAATTCAAATCCCCAAAGCACCTTATTCAAAGTTTGAGTTTAAAGAAGCGGAAAAAGCAGGAAAACTAAGAACCTTGGCAATATCTACTATAAACGATACCATATTGCAAAAAATGATATATAACACTATTTACGAATATATGGAAAAGAAATATAAGTGTATTGACTCAAATATATATGGGTATAGAAAGGGTAAATCTGTAAAACAGGCTATTGAAAAAATCCAATCTTATTTTTTACAAGGTTATACTTATGGTATTGATGGTGATTTGGAAAAATATTTTGATAAAATCAACCACGATAGACTTAATTTAAAAATTAATAATTTTTTCAAAAATGACATTTTAGTTAAAACATATTTATATCGTTTTTTAAAGGTAAAACGAGTTAAGGTTGAAAATAAAAAATTAGCAACAAAATATTATCATGAAAAACCTATTGCCGATAAGAGAGACCTTGGAATTCCTCAAGGAGGCGTATTATCTGGTTTGTTGGCTAACCTATATTTGTATAATTTTGACAAATATGTTGTTTATAATTTGGGAAGTAAATATGATTTAAAATATATTAGATATGCTGATGACTTCATTATATTATGCAAAGATAAAAGCATAATTATGGATTTATATAAAAAAATTAATTCATATTTTAACCGCGAGAAATTACATTTGCATACTATTGATAGCAGTTCCATAGATAACAGTGAACCTAATAATAACAAAACAAAAGCTATAAACCTAGAAAATCAACACTACATAGAGTTTTTGGGATTCAGAATATCTAAAAGATATTTAGGAATAAAAAGAGATAACATAACTAAATTTAAAAAAGTAATAAAACATATTATAGATGTGGGAATACAGGAAAAAGCAGATGTTGGTAAAGTTATTTATAAAATCAATGCTAAATTATTAGGGAATTGGATTTATGGTAAGGGTTATTTTGTTCCGTGTGAACATTGTAGTAAACCTCAAAAACCTCAAAGTTGGATTGGATTTTTTATAAATACAAGTGATATGAGGCAATTAAAATTATTGGATGTTTGGATTAGAAAACAAATTAGACATTTTTGGTTTGTCAGATATAGAATAAGACCAGAAAGAAATTATTTGAGGAAACCAATGTTGTGTCCAGCAAATGAATACTATAATTGTAATGTTGTTTCACTGTTTAAAGAAGCATGTTATATTAAGACATATTTAAAAGAACATGAAGATATTTCTTTTTGTGAATGTGAACATTATGAACCTATTGTAATTCCTTATTCTTAAACAATGGCGTTTTATGCCGTGAAAGGTTCTTGATATGAGTAGAAATGGTTTAGGCTTGTTGCCAAGGGCAAGGAAGATAGTTGCTTGCAACTTCTTTCCCTTGACCGCATGCCCTTAAATAACCATTTCGGCGAGGCTCGTGTCAAGAACACCATGGAATAAATAGCCTTTTTTTATACGCACATTTCAAGTTTTAGATTTATAATTTTAGGTGCTGAACGACCAACACTTAAATGTTTAACTTGTTTTAATTTAGATAAAAAAGAAAAGCCCTGATTATCAGGACTTGTTCTTAATGGACTATTAAATGTAATTTCTATTTTGTCATCAAATGCTTTTATTTCTTTAATGAGATAATCAATAAGCATTTGTGATTCAAGTTTTAATGCTTGTATATAAAATTCTTTTATATCTTCTTCGGTAATTTGTGTTATATTTTTACTTTGTTCAATTATTATTTCTTTGTCTAGTTCAGCAATTTTGCTTTCAAGTTCATTCATTCTTTTAATTGTTGTGTTATTAAATAATCCTTGTTCAACTGCCGACATAATGTTATTTAATTGTTTTTCACTTTCTTTTTGCTCTCTTAATAAGGTATTTAAAACATAATTATTGTTTCCCATTTGAGATTGTATTTGCTTTAAGTTGTCAACTATCATATTTACATATTTAGGACTTTTTAATGTTTCTAATATTGCATCAATAACAAATTCTTCAAATTCTTCTTTTCTAACATTTTCTTTTAAGCAACCATTATGTTGTTTTCTTCCTAAACACTTATAATATCGTTTCATTATTCCATTATGACTAGTTCCAGTTTCTGCACTTATTGGCATACCACAATAACCACATTTCATTTTATTTCTAAACATATATTTAGTTTTGACACTTCTTTTCCCATTATGGTTAATTCGTGTTTTATTTCTAACTTGTTCAAAGATTTCTTGTGAAACTATTGCTGGGAACATATTATATAGAATCTCATCTTCATACCTATAAACACCAGTGTATTTTTCGTTTTTCAAGATATTGTAAATTGTTGTTCTTTGAAATGGTTTGCCTTTATGATAAATATGTTTATCATTCAAATCTTTCATAATATCTTTTACATACTTACCAAGAGCATATTGTTTGTAAATATATCTTACAACTTCTGCTTGTTCTTCATCTATTAAAATCTTTTTATTTTCTAGTTTATAGCCATAGAGTAAGTAGCCACCTTGAAAGTTTCCTTTAAGTCGAGTTTCTTTCATGCCTCGTTTTACTTTTTGAGCAAGTTCTACTGAATAATATTCAGCCATACCCTCTAATAAACTTTCTAATATTATACCCTCTGGCGAGTCGGGTATATTTTCCATAGCAGACAACAATTTAACACCATTATCTTTAAGTATCTTTTTATATTTTGCTGTTTCATACTTGTTTCTACTAAACCTATCAAGTTTATATACAATAATATATTGAAAATCTTTATTTGCACTATCTTTTATCATTTGTTGAAAATCTGGTCGATTGTCATTTGTTCCTGTCATTGCTCGGTCAATATAAGTGTTTAATATGAGAATATTGTTTCTTTTTGCATAATCTTCACAAACTCTTAATTGACCTTCAATGCTTTGTTCAGTTTGATTATCGCTAGAGTATCTAGCATATATAACTGCTGTTTTTAACATATTAAACTCCTTTTAATTTTTATTTATTTTGTCTTTCGACACAAGCGAAACAAACGGAAACGGATTTTAATCTATAAATTTTAAATATATATTTTTAAATCAAGGGTTGAGAATCAATGCATTTTACCCTTGATTTAAAAGAGTTTTCGTTTACGCTTTCGCTTAAGAAAGACAAATCAATTTGCTTTTGGCATTTTGTCTATAACTTCTTGACTTACTTGACCAATAATTTCGCCTTGGTCTAAACACATAAAATTATCAAATAAAAGCAATTTTCTATCTTCTTGACCTATAGTGCAAACAATATCTTCTTCTAAAATGTCAGTTTTAAAGTATGTTGGAACACCTTTTGAATAAATAATCTTCTCGCCAGTTTTTTGAATATATTTCATTAAATAGTTTATAGTTTGTTGCAATATTGCTTTAACTGGTGGCAACTTTTTAAAATCGTTTCTTCCAAATCTTTTAAAAAAGAATGTGTTTTGATTAGTAATCTGCATTTTGTGGTTTTTAGTGCTGTAATCTTTTATTTCTTCTAACTTTTCAACCATTATTGGAATATAGAATAATCCGTGAAAATGCAATCTTTCGTTTGTTGGAGATTTTTCCCAAACACCAATATATTTCCAACCATTACGACTTGCTTGGTGCTTAATACAATTTAAAAACTTAACTCTAAATTGGCTTTCAGTTAATTTTGAAGAATCATAAGTGAATGTGCAAAAGTAGTCCCATTTTTGCAAATAAGCTTTTCTAGATAACCTTTTTCTTCTTTCAATGGCATTACGATTTAATCTTTCAATATTTTCTTTTACAATTTGTTTGGAGATTTCTTTATCTTTAATTTCGTTATTAACTTCTTCAACCGCAATTTTAACCATTTCAGTTTTAGTTTTTCCTTTACTTTTCTTTAAAACATTTTCAACTTTTTCTTTCATTAGATTTGGTTTCTTTTGTATCTTCTTTTTCTTCCATGGTTGTGTAGTTTGTGGAATCGCTATATAATGGCTTCCATCGTTGTAAACTTTCGCTTGTGGGAATTTCATTTTTAACCTCCTTTTTCTTTTTAAGGTCAATCACATTTCCCAAAAGCAGAGTAAAAAAATCTTTATCTAAAACAGATAAAGACAACTCATTATTAAAAACAAATTTTAAATCTTTCATGTGGTTGCCTTTTAGCAATTAAAAAAGACATAGAAAAAGATAAATCTTTTTAACTACGCCCTTAAATGCAACCACTGGCTCCTGAACTTTATTTATTTCACTATACGCTACTTAATCATATTTCGGCCGGAGCACACCTCACAAACTATCTCGGCTTGTCATTTTGCGTGTCAATTTTTAATTACACAAAAATTATATTATATGAAGACATATAAGACAAATAATTTCAAAATCATAAAATGTTGACTTTTGACTAAATAAGTCAAATTTTATCTAAAATATAAAACAATGCTTGAATGATAACAAAAAATATGTATTAAAAGGCAATTAAAAAAACGGTCCGCGATTGCTTTAGCACGCGACCGTTTTTGCCTTAATATTTTTTCATTCAAGCAGTTTAGTTTGCTTTGAGGCGTGTGCTTGTTTGTTCGAGCGAAGCGAGAACACTTGTATTAGACAAGCACACGCCTCAGTGCCATTTTTAGATTTCTTACAATTTTTGATATTTTTTTTATAAAAGGTAGCTTTTTGAGTTAAATTGTGCTATAATATAGGCATCAAGGAGATAACTATGAATCTTAAAAGTCAACAATTAAGAAGTGATTTAAGTTTGGAAATTGATTTTGACCAAACTTTAAAGCCTAGTCAAATTAAAGAAAAATTGATTGAAGTATTAGGGAAAGAAAATTGTTCAGAAGAAGTTATTGCAAACCGCAAAGTTCTAATATATAAAAATGATGATGGAATAAAACAAGTCTTACTATTTGCGAATATTTCCTACTTGGGCGGTGATGGTGCTCATCCAATTTTTAAGAAAAGAATGCAATTACAAAAAACATTTAAAAATGTTGTAATTGAAGCAGAGCGAAAAACTAATTATTTTGTTAGATTCTTAGGAGTATATCATTATAAGAGCAATGTTGTTTTTGTTGATTTTGTAAAAAACACTTATATGAAAAAGAAAATGAATAGTTCTGCTGCTCATGTTTATATAAATGATTTATTTCAAGCAATGAAAAACGGAATTTTCAAAAAGATTGATAGAAATGATAATGTTCTATATGCTGTAAAATATACCAAGTTGAAAGATTATTTAAATGACAATATTGTTGTTCAGAATAAGATTACAAAAATATTTGATATGTTTACAAAATTTAATTATGGATTTCCGTTTGGTCAATGGTTAGAAGCAATCAAGTGTGTAGAAGAAATGAGAAATAAATCATGGTCTCAATGGGCTCAAACTGAATGGGCTGGGTGGTTTTTGGAATATAAATTTTATCATTTCACTCAAGAAAATAACACTGAAAGTTATTGCAAATATATTAGACAAAAAGGTCAACATGATTTAGATTTTGATTTGTGGTTTAATGAAGTATCATTTTATGGGGACCTAAAATCAGAAAGTTTATCTTCGGGTGCCATTTTAGGCAATGATAAGGAAAGTGTTTTAGAGGCTATAAATACTTATGATAAATTTTGGTATGTGGTTTATGAGCATGATACTATTAAAGATAAAGATAAGAACTTTGAGGCTAGCGAATATATTAATCAATTAAAACTCGATATTGGAAAGTGGCCAAAAGGCAAACCTTACGATTCACATTCTTATGGAAATCGATTAAAGCACTCTATCAACTATACAAAAATGTATATAATAGAAGTTAATCGAATTAATTATGGGGATGTTCTTTCTGATTTTAATCAAGGTAAACAACCTAATGGCGACCCTAGAAATGTAAAAGTTTCTATATCTAAAAAGATTTTAGATAATTTTATTATTTACAAATATGATTATAAGGAAAAAGTATGTTAAAGAAAAATTTTAAGTTTATAGATTTATTTTGCGGAATTGGTGGATTTCATCAAGCATTGCAAAATTTAGGTGGCGAATGTGTTTTTGCTTCTGATATTGATAAGTATGCTATTGAAACGTATAAAGAGAATTACAATATAGATTCAGGTATCAATATCAGAGATATTAAAGAAGAAAATATACCTGTTCACGATGTTTTATGTGCAGGATTTCCATGTCAAGCATTCTCTAAAGCAGGAAGACAAAAAGGGTTTGAAGATGAAACTCGTGGGACTTTATTTTTTGAAATAGTAAGAATATTGAAATATCATAAAACTCCATATATTATTTTGGAAAATGTTAGAAATCTTGCATCTCATGATGACGGAAATACTTGGAATGTCATTAAAAATAGCCTTAAGGAGTTGGGTTATGTAATCACTGAAACACCGATTATTGTTAGCCCTCACCAATTTGGTGTTCCCCAAATTAGAGAAAGGGTTGTAATTCTAGGAGTTCATGAATCTGTAGGTATTAAAGAAATTTCAGTAAATGTTCCAAATATAGATAAAAACGATATAGATTTCTTATCTTCAAATATTTTAGAACATGGAGAAGTAGACAAAAAATATTATATATCAGAACATGAAGAAAAAGTTTTAAATTGTTGGGATGAGTTTATTCACGGTATAAAAGAAAAAGTTTTAGGCTTTCCAATTTGGTCGTTTGAATTTGCTAATGATTACGATTATACAACATTGAAGTACCCTAAATGGAAAGAAAACTTTATTTTAAGAAATAGAAAACTTTATGAAAATAATAAAGCGTTTATTGATTCTTGGCTTAAGAAATGGAATTACTTGCAAGATTTTACAACAACTGAACAAAAGTTAGAATGGCAATGCGGAACAGATTGTGAATCCATTTGGGATGCAATTATTCAATTTAGACCTTCTGGAATAAGAGTTAAAAGACCAAATGTTTTTCCTGCGTTAGTTGCTATGGTGCAAATACCTATTATTGCAAAAGTTAAAAGAAGATTAACCCCAAGAGAAGCTGCAAGATTACAAAGTTTCCCAGATTCATTCATTTGTAATAAAAACGACCATCAAGCATATAAGCAGTTTGGAAATGCTGTCAATGTTAAAGTTATTGAATACATGGCAAAACAGCTGTTTAAGTTAAAACCATAAAAAATAAAAAGAACTTCATTTTGAATTATGAAGTTCTTTTTTATTAAGTAAATTTTAAACATTACACTATCTGTTTTCAAATTCTTGCACATTTATTATTGGTAATGTTATTGGTGGAATATTGCTGTTTGCCGTAATACTGCTAACCAAAGATCTTAAGTATGGATATACCATTTTAACACCTTGATTATTTAAAAAATTCATTTTTTCAGACATCTCTCCACCTTCAAGTTCAAAGATGCCGCTTATTTCTACTTTTAAATCTATTGGGAATGGATTTTCTTCTGTATTTTTAATTTCTACAAGCATATCTAACTTAAAGAAATTCTCATTTTCGGTATTTGTTGCAGTACGTTTTTGTATTTTTGGAATAATTTTAAATTCACCTATTGGTAAATGATTGTTTACTAAATAAATTGAATCAACAACTATTTCCATGCTTTTAATGGTTGCATTTCCCATATATATTCACCTCCTACATCTACATTCACAGTCCTATATTTATAAATCGTACATTTTATATCTTCGAATTGTTCACTTTTATCATTATTATCTTTAGCATCTATGTCAACATTCACACATTTTGCTATTTTTATTATTGTATTTAATTTTGGTATAACATTAAATTGTTCTATTCTTGCTAATGCTGGTTGCTTGATTCCGCACTTTTCTGCCAAATCCCTCTGCGATAACTTTAAATTTATTCTAGCTTTAACTATTTTATTTATAATTTCTATAACTCTATCAGCTGTATCAATAACAACTTTATTTTCAACGTTTTCATTTTTGTATTTTTCAAATATTTCATTAACCGATCTTAATTTTTTCATTTTTTCGTACCCTTATTTAAATATTCATTTTTTTCTTTAATCGCTAATCGTATTTCTTCTGGAGGTGTTTGATTGCATTTTTTCTCAAATGCATGTAAAAGAACATAAGTTTTTCCTATGGGGCTAAAAAATAGAATCCTGTTCGGTTTTGGCCTTAATTCATAAATATCATCTCGTAGATATTTACATGCATTGCTGAATCTTGTATTAATTTTTTCTAAACCATATTTTTCTAACCCCTCTATCATGGCTTTAAATTTTGTTAATGCTTCATCCTTATGCTGATGTACTAAATCTCCAATGAATTTATCAATAGGACAATTCCCGGCAGGAGTCTCATATAATACGACATTATACATTAAGAACTCCTTATAATATATTCATTGTGATAACAAAAATGTTATCAACTTTAGAAATATTAGCATACTTTTTTAAAATTTGCAAGTAAATATGTAAAAATTTTTTCATTTTTTTTGAAATTTATTCAACAACTTAACTTTTAATTAAGCAATTAAGACTAAACATAGCATATAAAGTTCTATTTACATAAAATACGCTCAACCAAGTTGGACTCAGTTGAACCACCCTACAAATGTGGGCATCAACTGAGTTTTTTGATACTTTTATCGACTTAACTTGTTTCGTTGGTTTAAGATATGAAAGAAACATTGTTTTAAAGTTATGATACTTATACTTAATTATAATATGTAAATCCAACAAAGGATTAAGGAGGAATTTTGTGCAGAATTTATTAACCGATATTCAATATTGTCAAACTGAAATAAATAGAATGTTTGTTGATTTATTTACATACTGGTATAAAAATCCCAACAAAACTTTTAAGGAATGTTTTGTGTATGTTCGTAACAATTATGATCACATAACATTTGAATTTACAGATTTTAATAAGGATGATGAAGTATTTATTTGTGATTTAAACACATGTTTTAGTATGCTTTCAGCTTCATTATTATCGCAAGGTTTTTCATACATGTATGAGACAGCAAGAAACGGTAATTATGATACATCTTTTTCAAATAAAACAGTAAATGTTAAAAATTTAAAAAATAGATCTGTACAAGGAAACAATGTTAATTATGACCAAATCATGACAGTTGTAAGACAATCTATTGCCCACAATTCAAAAAATCAAATTAACTATAGTTTTGATATGGAAAACTTAACTACTACATTTACATCTAATAAAACAAATGTGATTATAACATTATCAAATAACGATTTAAGTTTGTTCTTAAGAGCATATTTCTTAAATATAAAAAAACATAAGTTTGAAGATTTTAGAGAAACGGAAACAACGAAAGATGAACATCAGATAAGATACATAACCGAATTGGAAAACTTAGGTGAAGATATACTTAAGCAACAAAAAATTCTGTTTTACTATCCTTTTAAACAAAATTCTTTAAATAATATGACAAGATGTGTGGAATTGAAAAATGCATATTCCATATGTCAGAAAAATATGGATATCAATTTTAATGATTTTATAAACGAATTTAAATCTCATACTTCTACTTTGGCTGATATAAAAATGGATATTATCAACCCGTTAAAAATTAATTTATTGTTTCAAATACTTTCATACATTGATATTAAAGATATTCTATCTATGCCTGAAATGAACAATATACCTTTAAGGCGAATCAGAAATGCAGTAATGCATGGAACATTCTTTACAAGTCGTGATGGAATTATTTATTTTTATGATTGTGAAAATAAAGCAAAGAAAGAAGAAGATTTAAGTTTTATATATTCAATGTCGTTAGAAACAATTGATAAAATTTATGAAAAAATTTGTGAGGTTGTTTTTTCTTCTAACAATGCATATACAACATAAAAAATCAACAATATATTTTTATTGATTTATAAAAGATATAACAAATTTATATTATTAAGTTGAATTAAGAATTTTTTGAAACTTTTATATATTATAAAATAATATATAATTTGGCGGTTCAACTGAGATGGTTTATGTTCAACCAAATAAAAACAAAAACGAACCAATTTTTTGGTTCGTTTTTTATATTTTTATAATTCCAATTCTTTTTGTAGCACATCGGCATAAAGTTGGACTGAATTTCCTAATGAACTTAACCATTGTTGCGTGTTTTCTTTATTAATATATCGTGTTGGGTGCTTTCTAATCTTCAATGCCCTTTTTAACTCTTTTTCAACAGGGCAAATTTTGTTTTTTAAGGCCCATTTACCTGCTTCTGTTTTACATATAACATCATTATGTCTTAAAGTGTATATACATCTAGAGATATCTAAAAGCCAACCACATGAATACAAAGATTTGTCTGTTGTTTGCGCATGTTCTCTAATTGAAGAATAATGTTTTTTTATGGCAATTTTCAACTCATTATGCGATGGTAGTAATAATTGATTTCTAATTTCTTTACCATAGACTAGTTTTCCATATTTGATGATTTCATATTTTGAAAAAACATCTATACTGTGTTCTTGTTTTATTTTTTGACCAGACGTTCCCCAATAAACCAACTTTGAAAATTTGTTATTTTTAAATTCATCTAAAGGAACAATTATTCCTTCAAACTTTCTATAAAACTTATTTTTAGGTTCTTTTATAAGTAGTGTTTGCCTAAGCATTTTTAACTTCTCAGCTTGTTCATCTGTAAAAAGAGATTTCGCAAAGCAAATAAAATCAATATCGCTCCATCCGTGTCGATAATCATTAGATACTACTGAACCATACAAATATATTGATTCAATATTAGACCCTAAAATATTTAAAAGTGCATTTATCATTTTATTTATTGATTTTTTCATATCGTACCTAATAAATAATTATCATAAATTATTTAAAAAATCAAGTGTTCTATTAACATTGCTTACGTTTAACTAAGCAAACCATAGTTGAACCCAACTATGTTTTTTATTTGACAAAAAGCATATGATATGTTATGATATAAACATAAGGAGAAAATTATGCAATTTATTGATTTTAATGATAAAGCAATTGACTGTATTTCCATTGAAGAGTGGAGAAGATTAGCAAAAAGAGATAATGCTAGACGTGAAAATTCAGAAGATGAAGAAAGAGAAATAACGCTAGTTTGTCTATCTTATGATACGGGAGTTCGTTTTGAAAGATTTGATATTGCCCCACATATGGCAGGTAAATCAAAAGAGGTTCTTCACAAAGAATTAATTAAATGTCACTATGCTGAGATTTTTAGTTTTGGGAACAAAGGATTTTGGGTCTTACAATTAAATTTTGATGACTGCCCTGAATTTCCTTACTGTGATGCAAAATTTAAAACTAAAGAAGATGCAGTTAAAGCCGCTCAACTATGTAAAAAAGCAAAAACAATGGAAGAGGCAGGTGCAATCATTGCCAAAGAGTTCCCTGAATTCGCAACAGATATATTTGATTTCTTAAAATGGAATGAAGAAACACGCAAAATCAATGAGGACCCCAACAATGTTTAATAACTAAGATATTCTTTAATATTACCTACATTCAAAAAACTTAAACTCGGTTAACCACACATAAAATGTTGTCAACTGAGTTTTTTTGATGTTTATTAATTGAACACGCTTCGTTGACTTATAGAATGAAAACAATGTTTTATGATTTACATAAAAATACCAGAGTGATTGCTCTGGTATTTTTTTGTTTAATCCATAATTCTTGCATATAATGGATAGAATTCCTTTAATGAAATAGATTTAACTTCTGTAAAATTATGTGATGTTATGTTAAAATCTATCCAAGTTGCAACTTGAGTTGTGCATTTTTCATGTTTTTCTAATATTTTAATTTATAGTTTATTCCATAAATTCATCGGGTATAAACTTTGAAACTTCTTTTTCATAGAAGCAGTACAGGCCATGAAGAGCACGTGTTGTTGCAACATATAAATTTTGTTTATCTAAAATTGAGTTATACACACTATTGTCTAAATTTGGCAATATTACATAGTCGTATTCTAGTCCTTTACTTAGATATATGGTTGTTATGATTAAATTTTTTGTCATTAAATTAGTGTCGTTTTCATTTGTGATTAATGTGAAATCTTTTAATATTTCTGCATATTTTTTTGCTTCTTTGTCTGTTTTTACAATCACTGCGATTTTACTACCGTCGAGTTTCTTTATGATATTTTGAATTTTTTCTTGCAAATCATTTAAATTGCATTTTCTTACTATTGGTTTTTCGCCATGGCGAACAAGGTTTGTTTCAATTGATCTTCCAACAATTTTTGCTGAGAAATCAACGATTTCATAAGTTGAACGATAGCTTGTGTCTAATTTATCAACGTCTGATTTTGGTAATAATTCTTTCAGTATTGGCAAGTTTGTTTGAGTTGATAAAAGATTTTGGTTATAATCGCCAACAGCGGTGAATACTGCAAGTGGATATAACTCTTTTAGCAACGTTAACGAGAAAGGATCATAGTCTTGCACTTCATCAATGAATATGTGTTTTATAAAATAGTTAGGTTGCAATAATCTTGTTCTGTGCTCAATGAAAGCATAAATTGGGATGTCTTCATAATTGAGTTTGCTTGGTAAGGATATTCCAAAATGTTTATACATTTCACGCATTATGTCTATTGTTTTAAATGCGTTTTTGGCTCTTATTCTAACTTTTTGCATTTGCTTGTCTATTTTTTTGCCGCTTGCATATGGATCGAAGTCGGAAATTAATTTTGAACAAGTTTTAATGAATTTTGAGTATATATTCGTTACATCTTTTGATATTTCCATGGCTTTTTCAATCTCTTCATCAGAGAAGTGCATATTATCAAAATTTATAGTTTGTATCATTTTTCTTAGGTCTAAATTATTTAAATAATTTTCAACACTATGATAGAATTCAGGTGAAAATTTGTAGTTTACCATATCTTGTCTTAAAGGATTGCTGAAGCATGCTTCAACCATTTCTTTTCTTGAAGCATCCATTTTCAGTGGAATGGCTTCAAATGTTCGCATAAATGATAAGATTGATTCGGTTTCAACATTTTCTTCACCAAGTTCGGGCAGTAATTTGCTTATGTATTCCGAAAACATTGGGTTTGGTGAGATGATTCGAATGTTTCTGCTGGTGATTGTACCTTTGAGTTCGTAGAGTATGTATGATATTCTGTGCATTGCAATTGAAGTTTTTCCTGATCCAGCAATACCGTTGATAATAACAGAGTAGTATGGTTTTTTTCTGATGATCGCATTTTGTTCGGCTTGAATTGACTGAACAATGTTGGACATGTATGATGATGTGTTCTTGCTTAAAGCTTCTTGCAACACTTCATCGTCAATTTTAACATTTGTGTCAACATATGAGTTTACAATACCATCAGAGATTCGATATTGTCGTTTAAGTTTGAGATCTACTTCAATCTCTCCTGCTGGTGCAGTGTAACTTGTTTTGCCAAGTGAAGAATAGTATAGAAGTGAAGCGGTTGGAACACGCCAGTCAATAACATATGGTCGTCCATCACGATCAATGTTTTTTAATCCAACATACAGATCTTCCGTTTTGTCTTTTGTGTCGAAAATTAGTCTAGCGAAAAAGGGTTTTGGTCTTATTCTTTTTAAGAATAATCTTTTGGATGTTAAATCATACAAGTTTTCATCCTTTGTGTTGATTTCACCATATGCTTCTGCCATTTCAACAATGTCTAAATTTTCGCTTTGAACATATTTCATTGCATCGAAATTTTGGCTTGCCATATCGTGAATTAGTGAATCCAATTCAGTTACCTGATCGTCAATCAATTGTTGAACTCTATTAACATTTTGTTGTTCTTCTTGAAGAGTTCTATTGTCCATAATTTCACCTCCTTTAAAAAACAATACTTTTTATGCTAACATAGAAAAGGACAATAATCAAGTGTTTATTTAAATTTTATATAATAAAAATTATTAAGATTTTTAGTTGACATAAATGAAGGAGATAAAACTAATCTAAAAAAACGAACCCAAGGTTCGTTTTTTGTTAAATTAACAAAGTGTTAGAATCAAAACCGTCTACCATTGAATCAATTAGTGTGTTAACTGTCTGATTTGGAATATTAAAAGATGATTTTTCAGCAAACTTTTGAAAATCTTCAGCATAGACTTTAGCTTCAATATGTTTTCCGAATAATTCATCTAACAAATTGAAAATTGAACTTTCTTGAACAATACACAAATTTAAGCCTTTTTCCATTAAACTTTGGGTTAGGATTGATTTATGGGAAGCGACGTTTCTAATCATAACTCTGAAATGTTCAATTTTAAGAATCAATTCATGGAGTTTAAGATAGATTTCATTTTTCGTCATGTCTTGATTGCTGTGATGAGCAAAAGATATAACCTCTTCATTTAATTTATTTGGAGATGTTATTTTCATGCTATCATCTTCTGTATTATGGTCAACAAAAGTTAAATCAAACAGTGAACCGAGTTGGAAGGTTGGATTTACTTTAAGTTTTTCACGAGTTTCAATATGTTCATTAAGAGAGTTAATATGATTAATAATGTCTATTTCATCTTTATCAATGGCGGAAGATTCTTCTTTGTATTGATTTAAATCTGTCAATCTGTTATTTATGCTTCTTGGAGTTTTTCTTTGAATCATTTTTGAGATGAAAGAACAGAATAATTCTTTATGTTTTTCTTCATCAATTTTTGCAGTGCTTGTGTTGATATTGATACTATTAACTAAACTATTGAAATTTTGCATTTTTTGAAGTGATAATTTTTGTGTTAATTTCACAATTAAATTTTCTTCATAATTAATTTGAAAATCCAAAACCTCTTTTTTATAATTATGAAGTTCAATAACAAAAATATAATGCAAAATTTCTTCTAAGTATTTATCTAAATTTATCACACAAGACGAATAATCTGTTGAATATGATTTTTTGAAATTTTCAAGATCGTTGTCAAGCTCTTTAAGTGTGGATTTAGCAAGTTCTGCCTCTGCTGACGTTGAAATTCCTAAATCTACAATAAGTTTTTTCAAAACAATTTTGCGTTTTTCCAACATGTCTTTTCTTTGCCTTAATGAATATTCGAGTTCTTCTTGAGCATCATCACGTTTAAAGAAATAATTTTTTATACCATCAGTGTATATTAAATGTTCAGATTTTTTTGTTGGTAAGAAAATTCTTGGATGTTTGTTATAGTATCTTTGTCTAAATTCTCCGTATGACATTTTTGATAAATCAACATCATCTTCATTTAGAATACTTGAAAAGACATCTAAAGCATTGTTAAAACTTTCTTTAATTTTTGGGGAAACTAAATCTTTAATTTTCTTTGCTTCTTCCAAATAATATTTTGCTTTTTCTTTGTTCTTTTTTGAAGAGCTGTTGTAGTACGCAACATCTCTAACGGCATTTGCTTCTTCAATATAATGCATTTCTAAATGACATTGAATTAAACTGAAATATGATTCTGCCAAAATACCCAAATTTTTGCTAATAGGTGAAGCTTTTAAACATTCAGAGAAATGTTCAATGGCTTTTTCGTGGTCTTTTTCAACACCTATTCCGTTTTTAAATATGTCTGCTAAACAAAATTTTGCGTATAAACTGCCAAGGTTTGCGGCTTCAGAGTAGTAATGAACAGCAGATTCAACGGGAAGTTCTGAACTTTCATTGTTTTTTGCCATTCCACCAAGAATGCACATTGCATTAATGCTACCTAAATTTGAAGCTCTTTTTAAATATCTTACAGATTTTGTTACATTTTTTCCAACATATAAACCTTCATGATACATTTTTGCAATGTAAACAATGGCAGGAGGGTAGTCGTACTCGGCTGCCATATTAAAAATTTCAAAGGCAATGTGGAAATCTTGCTTTGGGCCTGGTCTATAATATTTTAAACCTAATTTTACTTGTTCTTCGGGAGATAATATTCTAGCTTTTTCCAAATCTTCCATTGCTTTCCAATATTTTTCTTGTGAATTCAATTTTTTCATATGTTAAGAATATCACACATAGTGGAGGTTGTCAATATTGGTTTTTAATAATATATCTTAATATTGGTGAAAAAAACGAACCAATTGGTTCGCTTTTTGTTTTTAGAAGAGATCGTCGTCATCATCTTCGCTGTCGCCAGCTTTTCCTGCCATGATTTTGTTTCTTTCAGTTATGTCGAAGAAAACTTTATCTTCATAGAACATTCTTCTGTTGATGTATGTTCCATGAACTTTTGAAAGGTCATAACATTTTGCTCTCCATGCTGGAGTTATTTTTGTTTTAAGTGCAGCATTTGGGGTGAATGTTTTGATGATGAGTTGTTCGCTGTCTCTAAATGTCATCAATTCTTCCGGATAAGCAATTGGACGAGATTGAATTTGAGTGCTTGTCGATTTGCTTTCTTTTCCGTCTGGTCCAGTTGATTTATTTTCATTTGTGATAACAATTGTTTTCTTACCCAAAAGTTCGCTGAATTCTTTGTTTGTTGTCATATCTTCGGATGCAACATAAACTTGAATTGGGCAGTTGTCCTTAATAATTTTACCTTCATCTTGACCATAGTTTTGATATAATTGGCTGTAAGATTGAACACAAAGAACAAAGTATATTCCACGAGAACGACCTACCGCCATGCTTGTTCCAAATTCTGGGAACTTAGGCATATTACCAAATTCATCAAGCAAGAAGTAAACATGACGTTTAAGTTTTCCACCCATACCTTGAGCTTTATCAACCAAACGTTTGTAAAGTTGAACAACGAACAAGATTGCAAGAGGATAACGAACTCTGATTTCATCTGGAATGATAAGGAATATTGCTGTTGGCTTTTCATCAACTGTTGTGAAATCCACTTCAGTGTGAGAAGTCATGAAGCTGATACCGCTGTCACTAAACAAAGACATCATACCAGAAACGAAACCCATGTAGTTCTTTGTTGTTGTGTCGGCATTTTGAAGAGCTTGGCTTGCCAAGTCTGGAACTTTACTGAATTTGTCACGATATTCAAACAAATATTTTTTAAGTGTTGCAAAAGTGTCTCTTCCCGAATCTGTTGTGTTACAAATTTTATAAACATTATATAAATTATATTTTTCTTCAGTTAAACCAAGTTCTGGAATACGGCTATCTTCAAGCATTGCAAGCATAACGCCGTGAATAAGTCTTCTTGCTGTTTTTTCCCAAGAAGGGTCTTTTGCACTTTCAACTGGAGCAAGAGTTGTACAAATATCACCAAGAGTTGAGTAAGTGTCATCACGTAATTTCTTGGAAATAACAGTCATGTCGTTATCCATGATGTTACGATCAACATAACATGTTCCATTAAATTCAAACCAAGATGTTGTTAAGTAATCAAAAGGTCTTTGAATGATAAGGTTATAATTTTGTGGGTTGTCTCCTGGAGGGTGAACTTTAACTTCGCGGTCGAGGTTAAAACTTCTGTGATATAATTGATAAGGATAAGTTAAAGGATTCCATTGCATTGAAGTTGATGGGTCACGCAAGTCAAGAACTTTAACATCATAGCCTTCATTTTTCAGTTTGTTTGAACATTTGTCGTATAATTCACCTTTTGGGTCGGTTACAACAAAAGAAGGTTTTGCAGCAGTCATGCTCATTAATTGGATTGTTGGGACAATAAATCTCCAAGTTTTACCTGATGATGTTGTACCTGTTACCAAAGTGTGAATTGGTTCAACAAAGTTGATATCCATGCTGTTGCCTTTTTCTTCAGCTCTAACTAAAATACCATCTTTTTTGCATGATTTCAAAGAAGATAAAGTGTTATAGTTGAAAGCTTTTTCTTTTTTAAGGTCTTCATCGGTAACGAAGTCCTTGTCAAAATATTGATCAACATCATTACCTTTAGCATCAGTTGCTTTTTCGATTCCTTTCTTTTTCTTCTTACCCTTGCCGTCCATAATTCTTAACAAATCATGGATAAATAACCCTGCACATGCAAAGAAAGTTACAACAATAACAACTGAATTTGTTAAATATTTTGAATCAAAGCCAAATGCTTTTGATTTTAAAGATGTCATTGCAATCACGGTAACAAGGTAAATTGCAGCAGCAAAAATCACATACTTTAAAATCTTTTTTCCAAAGTCTTTCATAAGTTTCTCCTTTTTTAGTTATCATAATAATAAAAAATTTAATCAAATCTGTCAAATAAATTTAATTAATTTGAGAAATAAAATAAGATATCATGACAACAATAAAGAGAAATATTTTTGGATAATATCTTTAATGAATAAAATATTTTTTTTGATAGAAAATAAAAATGTAATATTTAATGGGAAAATGTTAAATAAAAAATAATAATTTTACTTAAAATTAATTAAATTTGAAAAAAATAAAAAAATTTAAAAAAATATTAAAATTTAGTTGCTTTTAATTTTTTAACTTGTTAATATTATGTCATAGATTGGCACAAAATAAAATATTGTGCAAATTAAAGGGGGATTTTTATGAATATGTTAATGGCTGTTAACACTGGTTATGCTTGGCTTAACACTTTGGTATCAACTGTCATCAGTTTAATCAACCCAATCTTGATTGTGGTTGCTGTTGCTGGTATTGTATACTCAGTTGTTGTTGGTGTTAGATTCGTTAAGGCAGATACTAAAGAAGAACGTGAAGAAGCAAAACAAAAATTAATCACTGTAATCATTGGTATCGTTGTAACATGTGTTTTGATTGCATTGTTCTATTTCTTAGCATTCAACATTGGTATCGGAAAACTTATCGATCCAGTAAATTTCATAAACTAGGAGGTAATAAATGAAGAGAAAATTATTATCTATCATAGTTGCGTTGATTGTTTGTATTTCACCGGTGTTTTTCTTAACAGGGTGTGATGGAAACACTAATAATGATGTGGTTTTCCCAGATACAATTAAAACTGGTTGGACTTTTGTTGTTGGAGATGAATTTGAAGACTGTCTTTCAGCTGGAAGATCTTGCCCAGAAGGTTCTATCACATATACTGCAACAACAACAAAAGAAACTGCAGAATACACTTATAATGAAAAAACAGCTTTATGGGAAAAGAAAGATGAAACGATTTCAATTTCTGAGGCAATCAAAAGTCATTTATTGGTGTGTATGAGTGTTATAGATACAACAACTGCAACTGAAACAGGAAAATCTAGAACTATGACATTAATATTTGACGATGCAACAATTAAAGTTGAATATACTGTTGTTGCAGCTGCTGAATAAAAAGTCAATAAAGCAAAATAAAAAAAGAGCAATTTGCTCTTTTTTTGTTTATATGTTGTTCCTATTAAGAAGTGAAGCAAGTTCACTAAAGTGAAGCACAAAGAAAATTTAGTTTTTAAATATTTAATTTAAAATAATTATTTTAATATATTGTAATTTAAAATATTTTTTGGTATAATATTCTTAAATTAATAACGAAATTGTTATGAAGAGTGAGAAAGAATGTGGTGCTTTGCATTATGGGATCCTTCGGCTACGCTCAGGATGACAGGTTGGAATAATAAAAATAGTGAATAAAATAACAAAATATAAAAAGGAGGGAACATGGCATATTACGGCAATGATGAAGATTATGAAGATCCATCAGAACCATATGAAGATGATGAGGATACGTTAGCTCAAGAGCAGGCAGAACTTGAAGCTGAACTTGAAGTAGAACAAGCGCAAGCTGAGGCGGAACAAAAACGCCAACTTGAAATTGAAGAAAGGCTGTTGAAAAACAAACTCAAACAAATTCTAAGAGAAGTTGGAACTTCCAGCAGAACGTCATTAAAGCAATCTGAAAAGAAAACAATGAAACAATCGAAAAGTTTTCCTAATTTAAAAAAGAATAGGCAAGCTGTTGAATTGATGCTAAGTGCAAACCGTGGAAAGAATGTGATGAAGTTGTTGTCTTCTTCGCCAATTTTGGTGTACGTTGGAATTGGTGTGTTGGTGCTCCTTGCAATAATTGCTGCTGCTGTTGCAATCTCTTCGATTATTGGTGAACCGGGTGGAAATTCAAGCAGTGTGTATGGTGTTACTGGTGAAGATTTCTATGGTGTTAGAATGGTGTATGAGGATGAAGAAAAAGCAACAAGAAACATAATTGAGAACTATGTTGATATTGTTGAAAAAAGCGAAAATTTAGTGGAAGAAATTAACTCGGTTAACATTTCTGGAACAACATACAACGTTGCAATTGAACTTAATTTAACAATCCCTAGCGAAGATTTTGATTATTCTCAATTTAATGAAATAAGTTTTGCGGTTGACTATGCAATTGTTTATGATGTTGTTGATGAAATTGCAAAAAACACTTATGAAATAGACAACAACGAAGCATTCGCTGGAACAACTTTAATTGAATGTGTTAATGGAATTAAGTATTTTGGAATTGGAGACACAACTTATGCTTTAACAATCATTTCACAAACATTTTTTGATGAAAATCTTGTAACATTCACAGCAACTGATGCGGGTGGAAATTCTGTTTCAGACACTGCTGTTTTGTTGCAAATTGAAAATGAAATAAAAACAAAAGCAAATCAAAATTTAACAACCCTTTTAAGTGGTGATTATGCTTTAAGAACTGAAAAATTGTTCGTTAAAGATTACATTTTGGAATCAAGTGATTCATGTGTTTCTAATGTTCCACCAGAACAATACGTTGCATTAATTTTTATGCCAAAAACAAGTGGTGCATTTTCAAAATTGTCTTTTGTTGTCACCAGTGCAAATTTAACAAACTTTAAAATTGACGTTAACGGAGTTGAACTATCAAATCCTGAAGATATGAGTATACATGATGATTATCAGTCGCTTCTATTCTCGAGTGGTCCAATAATTTTAAATTCACCTTCCTTTGCGGATATTGACACTGAAAATTTAACTGCTTTAAGCAATGGTGTAAGTTTGTTTGATATTCTTGAAATGGAAAATGTTGATTATTCCTTTTATTTGGAATCGGTTACTGTTGATGATGATTCATATTTAGCACTTAAAAGAAATGGTGTTGTTGTGAACGTTAGCAATGATACGCCGTTTAATTTGGTGGAATATGAAACTAGCTGGAGATAATTTAATAGTTGCAACTCTCATAACGCGTTCCTTTCGGCGCACTTTGTTGCAAAGTGACCGACACTCACGCTAAGTCGTTCGTTGCAATCAATTAAATTATTGAAATAAGATAGTTGGTTTTAAGGGTGTAAGTGTTTTCTTCATGGCTACCTTTCCTTTTTTAAGAGGAATAAGGTTGAAAGAAGTGTGCTTCTTTGTTTAACACAGAATGGTAAAATATGTAGAAATATAAAATAATTTCTCAGATACTCTTGCTTAAATTAAAATTATAGTATATAATATAATTAATATTAAAATATTAAACAAAAGAAATGGAGGGGAAAATGTCGAATCTTTTGGGAATATTTGATACAAAAGGACTTATAGGAACAATTACAGAGTTCCTTGGAACATTGCTGTATCCATTATTTAGTATTATATTTGCTGTTATTGACGCAGTTCAAAGCATTTTTTACAGATTTGCTGGTATTGAAAATATGAGCTTTAATGGAACACCAATAACAAGTGGAAATTCAGGAATGCTTGAAGATACTGGAATAGTGTATTATTTGATGCAACATGAAATTGTTAAGAATATGTTCATTTCAATCTTGCTCTTGGCAATTTTCTTAATGGTAATTTTCACTGTTATGGCATTCATTAAAAACGTGTATGCTGCAAAACCAAAGGGTTGGAAAGATATCATTGCAAATTCAATTAAAGGTTTGGCAAATTTCATTTTCATTCCGGTTTGTTGTTTGCTTGGTGTTTGGCTTGGAAACATTTTGCTTCAAGCAATAAATGGAGCAACAAGTTACAATGGAGCAACAAGCATGGGCAGAAAGTTGTTTATCTCTTGTTCGTATAATGCCAATGTGTTTAGGGCAAATAAAGATGATGCGGATTGGAATATTGAATACAATAAATTTCAAGCTTTAGTGGATAATTCAATTATATTGAGTGGTGAAGATAAAGGTAAAAGATATTCAGAAGTTCACACAATTGAAGAAATAAAAACAAAGGAAGTTTATGATGGATTCCTTTTGAGTGAAAAAAAAGTTGTTATCGACAAGGAATCTTATGATTATTGTGCAGATATTGTTGATGATGTTTACGCAAACACAGATGCTGATATAAATTGGTATTGGAATGTTGGCACTTTCTATTCGCTGTGGCAAATAAACTATATAATTCTTGTTGTTGGCGGAATCTTCATGTTTTATGTTCTGGGTTCACTAAGCTTTGCAATGATTAAAAGGTTGTTCTATATCTTAGTTCTGTTTGTAATTAGCCCTGCAGTGTGTGCTTTATATCCGCTTGATGAAGGAAAACAAGTTGGAACTTGGAAAGGTGAATTTATTAAACAAGTTCTCTCTGCTTATGGTGCGGTTGCTGGGCTTAACATATTCTTCTCATTGCTTCCGCTGATTGATAGACTTGAGATTGTTACTTTGAAGGGAGCTAATTATATAGGTGTTAATTACCTTGTTAATCTCTTTGTTCTTGTAACAGGGCTTTTGATTGTTAAGGATTTAATTGGTCTTATCTCAGGATTTGCAGGTGGAGACAATGCTTACTCAACCGGTTCGGGACTCATGAAGTCTGCAGCTAAAGAAGTTGGTGGCAGATATGGTAAAGCTATTAATAACACTGTGGGTGCGTTCTCAAGAGCTGCAGGTGCAGGGAAGAAAGGTGGCTTCAAAGCTGGGCTTAAATCATTCTTTGTTGATTCAGCTGGTAAAGGAGCTTTAGGATTAGCAAACAAAATTACAAAAACAATTTCAGCTGGAGCACTAGATCCAGCGGAAATTGGAAAAACTGCTGGAGCAAAATATGCGGAAGGCTTCAATGCTGCAAAAGCTGACGCAGATGGTAAGTTTGGCGAAAAGAAAGCAAAAGAGGATGCTGGAAAATACTCTAAATTTGATGCAAGTGGATTATATTCAAAATTCAGTGATGATGTTAAGAAAGTTGTTTTTGATGATGCGAAGAACAACTATGGTACACAGTTTAGTGAGCTTGGAATTGATGGTAAAAAGCAAGATGAAGCAATGAAAGATGTAACAGTGGCTGATAATTTAATCAATATGCTTAAACGTATTAATGATGCGGCCAAAGTTGCTGAACAGAGTTGGAAAGATTTGAATGACCATACAAAATTAGGTTATATTAACCTTTCGGCAATTACTTCTGATCAAAAGAAATTATTTGATGAAGCTCTTGCTGCGGGTAAACAATTGAAAACTGGAGATGGTGGCTTTACAGACAAACAGATTGGTGCATTCAACGAATACATTGCAAAAGCAAATGCTGCCAAAGTTGAACAAGACCGTTATAACAAATATGCAGAAACCAATCAAGATACAATCTCAGGTAATGAGAAGTTGCTTAATATGGTGACACAAACTCAAGCAAACATTCAAACTCAACAAAGTTCAGGTGTTTATTCAAAGATTGATGAATTAGCTGTAGGTGCTGATGTCATTAGAACTGCAAGCTCGCAACTTGCAACTGCATTTAAATCTATGGCCGCAAATACTGAAAAAGTTAAAAAGACAGCGAAACAAAATGCAAGAGAAAAGAAACCTGATAAGAGTTAAGAAAAAAAGCGAATTTATATTCGCTTTTTTCTTTTGATTGTGTCTAACAACAAAACATATTTTCGTAAGAAAATTGTTTTCTTTTATTAATTGTTTTTGTTGGATTTTGTTTAAATTAATTTGAGAGATTTCTTGCTTAAATTGTTGTAATAGTATATAATATTAATATATGTAGTATTCTATTGCGTAGTGCTTCGCATTATGGGATCCTTCGACTCCGCTCAGGATGACGATATGATAATCCTTCATTTCTTCATATCTGTATTTCTTGATTTGGTTGCAAACATGCTGTCATGTTGAGTGAAGTGAAACGAAATCGAAACATCCCATAAGCGTAGTGACGTACTCAAATCGTGGGATCCTTCGACTCCGCTCAGGATGACAGGAAGAACATATAAAGGGGATAATTTATGATACGTTATATGCCTGGTAAAACCAGAATTAAAACTTCTTTTGCTCTCCTGATAGTCGAGGAAAAATTCAGTTTTATGTCTGAAACAAATAAAAACATATTGAAGGGGTAAGTTTATGATACGTTATATGCCTGGTAAAACCAGAATTAAAACTGAATTTTTTAAAGGGGTTAGTTTTGGAGACATAATTCTTGCAATTGTGTGTTTAATTTTTGCGGTTGTTATTATTGCAAGTAACCTTTTTAAAATCGGTGGAGCGGATTATCGTTGGTATGCGCTTTTTGCATGGATTGGTATTTCCGTTGTTTTATATCTTCCAATTGATGATGGGTTAAGATTGTGGAGCTCAATCACTTTAATTATCAGATTTTCGGCATTTTCAAAGAAATACATAAAATCTGGCAAGCAACGTGGTTATAAACCAATGCAAATGTTAACACCATTCTTTAAAATCGACATGGGTAAGTTTATTGACTTTGGTCATTATTCAGGAATGGTTTTGGAAATTCATCCGCTTGCGCTTGACCTTATGCAAGAAAAAGCACAAGATGCAATCATTCACACATTTAGTAAAGCACTTAAAAGAATAAATCAATATCAACGTGCGTGTATTGTTAAAACTGTTAAACCAATGAGATTTGATATCTTCTTGAAGAATGACGACTTAAAATATAGTTTGTTAAACGAACTTTATGAACAAGGGCAATACACTGAAGAGGAAATGGAATCTCGTGGTTTTATCTTCCGTGAAAGGGTTGATGCGCTTAATAATGCAATTAAAGCTGAACCAATTTTGCAAAATCATTTCTATTTTGTTTTATTCGGTGAAGATAGGCAAAGTTTGGAAGAAACAACAATTGGTATAATGAATGACATGGGAACAGGTCAATACACAATTGCTTCAAGCATTTTAAGAGAAAATGATTTGATTAGTTTCTTAAAATCTAACTATCAAGCAGTGTATGCCGAAAGCGAAATTGAAAACTTGGCACCAAGTCAATATTCTAACTGGATTATGCCAAACAAGGTTGAATTCAAAGTTGCTCGTGTTGAAATTGATAAAAAACCATTTAAGCAAATGGTTGTTTCAAACTATCCTTTGGAAGTTGGAAACGGTTGGGCTTACCCAATCTTTAACCAAGAAGGAACAAGAGTTATCATGAACATTATGCCGGTTGATAAGGAAAAAGGCGAAAAAGCAATCGACCGTGCAGTTATGGAAAAAGAAGCTAAGCTCGACAGAACTTTCCGTTCGAGTGAATTGATTGAAAAAGAAGCAGACATTGAATCGCTTCAAAATTTGCTTCGTGACCTTAAAACAAACAATGAACAACTTTATGATGTTTCAATTCATATGAGAGTTGAAGAGCAAAATCGTAAAGAGGTTAGAAATGTTTTAAAACAACATGGTTTTAGACATTCAGATTTGTTTGGTAGACAAGTTGATGCATTTGTTTCTTCAACGGTTAACAGAATTGACACTCTTCCACATTTCTATCGTAGTATGCCATCAACAACAATTGCGGCATCTTTCCCAATGGTTGATTCAATCATGCAAGACCCAGCGGGTTTCTGTATTGGAAATTCAACAGCAAGTGGATATCCTGTGTTTATAGATTTCTTCACTCGTGATTCTCGTGCTGGACGTATTAACTCTAATATGATGGTTATTGGTAAATCAGGTTCTGGTAAATCTTATGCAACAAAAACAATTTTAACAAACCTTGCGGCGGACAGAACTAAGATGTTTATTCTTGACCCAGAACAAGAATATGATGTTATGACATTAAATCTTGGAGGAAAAGTTATTGACGTAGGAACAAACAAGTCTGGTATTCTTAATCCTTTCCATATTATGGCATCTTTGGAAGACCTTGACTCTGCAAGTGAAGATCAAAATGAAGTTGATGATGATAATATTGACGAACTTATTCAAAAAGGTTCAAATAAAACTTTCTTCACTCACTTGCAATTCTTGGAACAATTCTTCAGAGCAATTTTGGAAGGTATTTCTTCAGACGCATTTGAAACACTTAACACTTTAGTTGTTGAACTTTACAATAAAAAAGGCATTAACCAATACACAAACATTGGTAACCTTAAAGCTGAAGATTATCCAATATTTGACGACTTGTTTGCTTTGATTAAAGATAAGTTAAAAACTGTTAAAGACGCTTATTATCGTCAAAACTTGCTCATTTTGGAAACATATATCCAAAAATTTGCAACAGGTGGACGTAACTCAGATCTTTGGAATGGTCCAACTTCAATTTTAACAGATGAAAATCTTATCACATTCAACTTCCAAACTTTGTTTGCAAGTAAGAACAACAAACTTGCTAATGCTCAAATGTTGCTCGTATTTAAATATTTAAACAACGAAATTATTAATAACAAAAAGTTTAATTCTGACTACTACAAGAAAACAGGAAACGACATCAAACGTCAAGTTGTTGTTGCGGTCGACGAAGCGCATATGTTCATTGACCCAGACAGCCCAGTTGCGCTTAACTTTATGGCTGAAATGGCAAAACGTATCCGTAAATATCAAGGTATGCAAATTGTTATTACACAAAACATTAAAGACTTCTTGGGAACTCCTGAAATTCAAAGAAGATCTGCTGCAATTATTAATGCTTGTCAATATTCTATGATTTTGCAACTTGCTCCAAACGATATGGCTGACTTGTTGGAACTTTATAAATCTGCGGGTGGTATTAATGCCAACGAACAAGAAGGTATTGTTACAGCACCTCGTGGTAGAGCATTCTTTATTACAGGTCCAATGGATAGATCGTTTATTGACATAGTGGCAATGCCAAATGTTATTGAGATCATGGGTGAAGGCAGACGTTAATATGAAAAAAGTCCTTTTTAAGGACTTTTTTTATTGTGTCTAACAACAAAACATATTTTCGTCAGAAAAATGTTTTCTTTATTTTAACTAAAATAAATTAATTCGATTCATTTTTTCTATCTTTTCTTAAACTTATTATGCTTGCTATTATAATGAAAATTGTTGGGATTATAAAAAGCATCGTAATGACATTAAATATTTTCAACAAGATGAAAAGCGATATAAAGCAAATGATGCTAATTATTGATGCAGAAAGCATTAAAACTCCACCAACTTTTGGTTTAGTTAAACATAAGATTGCTCCAACAAAAGATAGTGCAAAGGTTGCCATGTTAATTAGTGGTAAAATATTGCATAGTGTTTGAGCTGTTCCTGTTTGAGTGATTGATAAAAGAACAAAGACTGCCCAAAACGCATAACCAACAATTGCTCCGATTATGCTAAAACTTAAACCTATTGCAAACGCAGGAACTGACTTTTTCATATTATCTCCTGAGTTAATTATAATAGGTGGAACAAAAAAAGTAAAGAACATAAACACTCCTTTTAAGAAATTTGATCGCTTAAATATTTAGCAAAAGCACGTCAGAAACTGCACTATAACTAATTTGCTGAACGCAAATGTAAGTCTTAGTTTGTTTCTTCCTTTTTTCCATGCGAAGCACTTTGTTTGCTTCTTTGGAAATTTTTAGCCTAAGAAATTTGATCGCTTAAATATTTAGCAAATGCTTTACATATTTTAACAGAACTATTATCAGTCTTAATAAGATTAAGCCTGTATGACAGTTCTGCACCTAAGAAATTTGATCGCTTAAATATTTAGCAAATGCTTTGCATATTTTAACAGAACTGTCATCGAAGCATTTATTTTCCATGGCAAGGATTATGATTGAACCAATTGCATCGCCGTCCTTTGTTATTGGAACAATAAGTTGACATGAATATTCGTTTCCTAAACCTGAAAAAAATTCCAACATTTCGCTTCCGTCTGCTTGTTTTTTTATTACAATGTCTTTTTTATATATTAGTTCTTGAACTTCTTCGGTCATATTTTTATTAATATATTTTTTCTTACTGGCGGATAATATTTTTTCCATGTCTGAAATAAGAACGTCGTGTTCAATTGAAACTGAAATTGCATTGGCAACAGCATCACTATATTCCTTCAGTGACACCATGTCGCTATATTTTGAAAGCAAAAATTTGTTTCCGTCCACAATTCCAATTTCCAATTTACTTCCAACTCTAATGTTTAAACTTTTTCTCATCTCTCTTGGCAAAACAATGCGTCCAAGTTCATCAACACGTCTAACAATTCCCTTACTTTCCATAATTTCTCCTTAGTTTAGTATGTTATAGTTTAAGTATATTATTCATTTTATTTGTTGCGCTGTGTTGATGGTTGGAACAATTTTGTCAACAACATCTTGTTCAAATCCGGCTTTTGAAAATTTTAATACTAATGATGATATTGTGTCAATTTCAGAAAAGATGGATTGCGATATTAGTTATCTAAAACAACATAGGGGTAATTTTGTAAGAATGCAACATAATGGAGATGAGCCAATTTATGTTTACCTTGATTCTGTTTTAACTGAGGATGAAAAAGAATCTGCAATAAGAGCGTTGGACTATGTTTTTGGTGTTGTTGGAAGAATAAATAGTAAATATAGATATCAAATTGTTGACAAAGCTGAATTTGACTCAAAAATTAATAAAACAAAAATAGATTTTTCACTAGGGAAAAGGGTAACATTTGAATATAATGGAGAAGAACAATATGCGCAAGGACATATTGACAGCGAAGTTGGAGTTTTGAGTGGTTTAACTGATCAACCTGGAATGAAGAAATTTTCAATTAGAATAGATAGAGACGAATTGGCGGATGAATCGACAGAAAGTAAGGATTATACTAATGTGCATGAATTGATGCACGCATTTGGGAAAAATGATGTTTATTTTATTGATGCGTTAAGTGATGTCAATCGTTTTTATGGTAATACAATAATGAATTCAGATGAAGGAGTTAAATTTAAATATTTAACACCAAATGATGTCAAGTGCTTAATTTTGTTGTATGCGGAAAAAGACATGACTAAAAAGGAAAGGAATGAGATTATAACGGACTATACAGAACAATTTTATGAGCACTACACTAAAAGTTGTATTGAAAAAGCAGAGATTGATGGAACGCTTGAAAAAGATAATTTTGGTTTTGAAACTGAAATTAGAGTAATAGAAGTGGATGGTACAAAATTTGGCTATGTTTATAACGTTCAAGTTGAAGATGATAGATATGTGTTTACCATGTATGATTTGTATACAAACAAAGAAATTGACAGATGTGAGGGACGGGTTTTGAATAGAAATGGCGTTTTAGTTTTAAGGGATGTTGAATTAAAGAAAGGATTTAGACCGTATGAAGAAATAACAAGATATGAAGATGGACTTATTCAAGATATTGTTTTGGCTGAAAAGAATGGGAATATTATGATGTATGATTTTTTAACCAATGATGGGCGAATTGGTGAAATTTATGAACTAGAAAAAAACATAGTGCAATAAGCACTATGTTTTTTTATAAAGTCTCTATTAAATCTTCAATTTGTTTTAATGTTGTGTATTCTAAGATTTTAAGTTTGGTTGCGGTTGCGTTAGTTAATGATTTAACATACCACATTAAATGTTTTTTGAAATAAGCTACTAATGTTTTTTCAGTTCTATAATAAGTTTTAAGGAGTTCTAAATGTTTTTTGATTGCTTCCTTTTTTGAGTAAGGAGGCTTAATTCCTTTTAAATTTGAAAATATCTCAGGATTTCCCATTGCATTCCTTCCAATCATAACACCAGCGCAACCAATTGATTTGGCATAGTCAACATCTTCTTTGGTTAAAATGTCGCCACTCCAAAAAACAGGGATGTGGACAGACTTAATTAAATGTTCATATGCGGTTTTGTCTACTGATCCAGCGTATCCTTGTTCGCGAGTTCGTGCATGAAGGGTTAGGAAACTAACACCACAATCTTCACACATTTTGGCGAACTCAACATAGTTAATGTTGTCTTCAATTCCTAATCTGAATTTGACAGACACTGGTTTTTTACTGTTTTTAACTAAAGATTCAATCACTGCACGTGTGTTGTTGATGTCTCGCATCATGGCTGAACCATCGTTGTTTTTAACAATCTTAGGAGCAGGGCAACCGCAGTTGAAATCAATAAAATCGAAATGGTCAAACAAGTTTGTTTTAAGAGCTTTTTCAATTGCATTGGTGTCGTGTCCAAAAAGTTGACAGCAACGTATTGCTTCTGATTCTTCACGAAGCATTTTTTCAGTTTTGAAACTTTTGTTTTCGAGAGCTTTCACACTTATCATTTCAGTAATAACCATGTCGGCACCAAAATCTGCACAAATTTTTCTGAATGCGAAATCAGTGACTCCTGCCATTGGTGCTAGAGCAAAAATAAATTTATTAAATAAATTCTTCATGTTGTAATTATAATTCAAAAATAAAATAATTTCAATATTTTTTATAAAATAATTAAAAAATAATAAAAAATTCATAATTTAAATATAAAATTATTTAAAATTAATATAAAAAACAAAAAAAATAATATTTAATATGTTTTTAATTAAATAATTTAATAAATAAAACAAAAAATAGTTTTATGAAAAAGAACAATTTATTTTCAGGTGCTTTGATTTTGTCTTTTGGAAGTGTGTTGGCAAAAATTTTCAGTGCAATATATCGTATTGCTTTAACACGAATTCTTGGAGGAGAAGGAATTGGATTATATCAACTCATTTTTCCGTTTTATTCATTGTGTGTTGTTTTGGCGACGGCAGGACTTCCGATGGCGATATCAAAAGTGATTGCGAAACATAAAGGTAATGATGCGACGGTAATGAAAAAATGTTTTCTATTTACAATTGTTGTTGCTTTAAGTTTATGTTTTATTCTTCTTATTTCTTCTCAGGGTTTGGCAAGTTTGCAAGGGCAAAAACAAATTTCTTCTTGTTATGTGATTCTAGCGCCAACAATAATTTTTGTGAGCATTGGAAGTGTTCTACGGGGATATTTCCAAGGGAAGCATAACTTTGTTCCAAGTGCGGTGTCGAATATTGTTGAACAATTTGTTAAGATGAGTGTGGGATTAATCTTAAGCGTTAGTTTGATTGCTGTTAGTTTGTTTGCTTCTATTGTTGGAGCAGTCGTTGGAATTGTTGTAAGTGAGATTGTTTCTTTGGTTATTTTGTTAATGTTTATAAAAAAAGAAAAATTTAGAAAAAACAAATCTCAAAATATTCAAATTAAACAACTTGTTAAAGATATTGTTCCAATCACTTTAACAAATATTGTTTTGCCGATTTCAACATTTATTGATAGCGTTTTGGTTGTTAATTTATTGAATTTGAATTTTTCAAATAATATTTCTGTTTTTTTGTATGGATTAGAAAGTGGTGCAGTTTCAAGTTTGGTGAGTCTTCCAACAATTTTTTCATTTGCGATTGCCAGTGTGATTATGCCAAACTTAACTAATTTTAAGCATGTTTTTAACAAAAATCACAAAATAACTTTGGCGGTGAAAATCGTTTTAATAATAACAATTCCTTGTGTGGTTTGTTTTAGTTTGGTTCCGAATAGGTTAATTCAGGTTTTATATCAAAACAAATTGTCGGCATATGGAATTGATGGTTTAAACATTGCATCAAGGTTGTTAACTCTTTCTGGATTTGGGGTTGTGTTTTTGGCTGTGAATCAAGTTTATTCAAGTGCATTGCAGTCGATGGATGAGAGATTTAAAACAGTAAGAAATTTGTCCATTGCAATTTTGGTTAAGTTTGTTGTTGAACTATTGTTTTTGCCAAGCAGAACTTTAAATATTTATATTCTTGCTGTTTCAAATACGGTGTGTTATATAACAGCAATGTTGTTAAATAATATGGAAATTAAAGAACATTTTAATTTGAGAATTAATTATAGCTTTGTTGGTAAACTTGCGTTTTCAAACTGTGTAATGTTGTTTTCGTTGGTGACAATAATGTCAATAAATAAATCAATCCAAAACACTGTAATTGCAGTTGTTGTTGCAATAGTTGTTTATTTGGCTTGTTTAATGTTGGTTAACATTTTCAATAAACAAGATAAAGCAATGTTGAAATATAAGGTTTAAAATTTCCTTTTCTTGAACATAATCAAATAGGAGGATGTTTATGAATAAAAATGAATTTGTTAATAAACTAAATTTGAAATCAGGTTTAAGTAAAAAGGATTGTAAGTTGTGTTTGGAAACAATGATTGATATTATTAAATCAGCGTTACAAAATGGTGACAGTGTAACACTTTCAAATTTTGGTAAATTTAAAGTTAATGATATAAAATCAAAATGTTTATATAATTTTCAAACAAAAAGAACAGAAATTGTTGATGCAAGAAAAACTCCAACTTTTAAGGCAAGTGAAAATTTAAAACAATGTATTAAATAATGAAAATAAAAATTTAATGCAAATAATTAACAAAAAATTATTACAAAAAATTGAGAAAAATTATTTATTTCTCAATTTTTTAATATTTTTCGCCATTTTTCTTTTGTTTTTAAAAAATATTTGAATTAATTTTTTATTTTCTTCTTCATATTGTTTGCTTTGGATGCAATTTGTTGTGTGATTTAAAGTGTTGTTGAACATATTAAATCTTGAATGTCCGCCATTTTCTATGTCGGCAACAGCAAAGAAAACATTTTTAATTCTTGCATTTAAAATTGCACCTGCACACATTGGGCATGGCTCAAGAGTGACATATATATCACAATCATCCAATCTCCATGAATTGAGTTTTTTGCAAGCTTTTTCAATTGCCAAAACTTCTGCATGGTGAGTTGCAATTTGAGTTTTCTCGCGAGTGTTATACGCTTTCGAAATGATTTTGTTATCTTTTACGATAACTGCGCCAATTGGAATCTCTTCCATTGAGTAAGCTTTGTAAGCGAGTTGTGTTGCTTTTTGCATAAAATTCATTTTTTTCTTCCTTAGTTATATTTTGCACAATTGGAGCGGTAAAGTCAATCTCTTTTGAATATTCTTTTGCAAGATTTAATGCAACAAGTGGAACATCTTTGTTTCGTGCAAAAATTTCAGGAAGAGTTTCAATCCCTAATGGGTGGTTTAAATTTTCATCACCAACTTCAAAAGTGTAAGCTGGGATTTTTAAAGTGTTAATGCTCCAGTCTTTATAACCGCCAGTTGAGTTTTCGGTTAGTATTAGTGGGTATCCTGTGAGTTCGCTAAATGTTTCACCAATTGCTTTATCTCGGTTTAAGTTTGCTTCGCTTTGGCCTTCAAAACCATAGAAAATAACGTTCCCTTTGGTGTGATATGATATTGTCATAAGTGGACGATTTTTCAATGTTAAATTGATTAAATTTTGAACTTCACGTTCGCTATTTGGATAAAAACCAACAAAGTTTTCGGTTGCTGGACAAAATACGTTTTGAGCACCTTCGCCCCAATTTGCATCGAAGTTTGTGTTTAAGTCAACAAGGTTTATGTTTGCTTTATATTGAGAGAAATCCAAACTTTCATTATTCGCGCTGATTAAATAGTTTCTTGTTATTTCGCAATTAACAGAATCAATTCCGTTAAGAACAATTTCAGCTCCGTCGGGATTTGTTAGAAAAACAAAATATATTCCACCATCTGTTACGAGTTGATTGTTGTGAAGATATCTTGCTTGTTCAACAAGAAGCAATGAAGTTATGTATTCACGAGCGTGAATTCCTGCTTGAATGATAATTTGGGTTCCTGAATAATCTCCAACGTGGGTTGCTAATATATTTTTTCCTAAAACGGATTTTCCAACATTAAAAATCTCCAGCCCTTCTTCTTCGAGTTGGAGAATTTGATTAATAAGTTCTTGATATGTCATAATCACCCCTTTTAGATACATCTCTTTATTGAATATATCAGTTAAAGCATGATGAATCTCTTTATTTGTGATATGAAATATTATTTAAAATTGTGAATGCTCTATATAATTGTTCCAAGAAAATAACTCTCATTAGTTGGTGTGGAAAAGTCATTGGTGAAAATGAAATTTTTTCATTGCTGATAGATTTTATTGAATCATGAATTCCGTTTGAAGCACCTATAATAAATGAGATTTCACTGCTTGTTAAACTTATTTTGTTTATTTTAGAACTAAATTCTTCGCTTGACAACATTTTTCCTTGGATATCAAGGCAAAATAAGTGTCCTTTAATATGCTTTTTCATTTCTTCGGCATCTTTTTTTAAAGCGTTTTCAATGTCTGTAAAATTATTAGAAGGTGCGACGTGTTCTTTAAGTTCAATAATTTTCAAATCTGCGAATCTTGAAATTCGTTTAGAATATTCACCAATTGCGTCTTTAAGGTATTTTTCTTTAATATCACCCATACAAATTAAATTGATTTTTATCATTAGATTATCCCCCAAATGAAACTTGAAAGTGTAATGATTGAGCCAAGAACAATGCTTGAAATCAAGAAGGTCTTGTCTAGGAATGATGATTTTGGTTTATTTTGTTCTTTGATTTCTTGATGTTTTAATAATTTGTTTATTTCGTTGAATTGAATTTGTGCTTCAATGATCGACATTTTTTCCATTTTAAGAGAGCTTACAATTGATTGTATTTCTTTTCGGGCTCGTTCGTGCATGAGAAGTTTAACTAGATAATTAAACATCAATAAAAGAAGAATTGTTGCAATAACAGATGAAATTATGAAAATAAAGATATCACTGCTAAATATGTTTGTTACAAAGTTTGCAAATTTGGCAATTGGCCAATTAAGGTATGTTCCATAAACAAAGTAGTTGCTTAAGAAATTATTCATAAAGTGGATGATGATGCTTGGGATTATGCTGTCCGCAACAAGTGAAACATATCCCATTAAGAATCCTAAAATTGATGCGTAGAAGAATTGGCGAATATTTAGATGGGTTAGTCCGAACAAAATTGATGAAATTATTAAACAAAATTTTGTGTTCGAGTGTTTTTTATTTGCGTGTAACATCATGCCACGATGTAAGAATTCCTCACAGAATCCTGGTAATATACAAGATAAAACAAATTCTTTTAAAAGTGTTTTATAACTTAAGCTTATAGTTGTTGACCCTAAACTTTCATAACCAAAGAGTGAGATTATTGCATAAAATGCATCGGCAACAAAACTGTTTATAAAATAAAGAACAAAGCCAAGGAGTATTGAAATTAAAATCATTTTTGAAGAAATTTTTTTAAGCCCACAATCTTTAAGTGTATCCTTTAAATTTCTTTTCATAAAAAGAGAATACATAAACATTGGGATTGCAAACATTACAATAACTTGGATTAAAAATGAAGTTAAAAATTCATTCTGTAAAATTCCCATGTAACCCAAAACAAAAACTATGGCAACAAGCGTGATTGCCACAAAATATATCAAATTAATTTTAAAAGCATTTAGGTTTTTCATATTAGAATAAGTTTACCAAAATCCAGATAAATATCATAATTCCCAAACATGCGAAGAAAATAAGCTTATCTGATTTTTCAATTTTTATTTTTTCAAAAAAATTATTTTGTTTAATTGTTAAGCTTAACGTGATTGTTAAGAATGCAACGAGAAGTGCGATTGCTAAAAGAATGTATGTCCAGTGGTTGAAAATTAAATTTATTTTAAAATAAGATAGTGTTAACGACAAGAAATTGTTTGTTAAATGTACTGTAATACAATAATATATGTTGTTTTCATAAAACATTATTACTGCAAGCAATATTCCCATAAGGATTGGATAAACTGTTTGACTGATTGCCATGTGGTAAATTGAGAACATTAAAGAACTAATTAATATTGAAAAAGTTTTACCGTATTTTTTGAGTCCTTTAAAAATTACGCCTCTAAATAATAATTCTTCGCAAACAGCAGGAGCAACAACCAAAGAAATTAATGAGATAAGGTAGTTTTTGGTTGTTAATGTATATGGCAAGGTGTTAATTTTTGCGCCACACTTTACCAAAAGCGAATCAATGCAATTTATGATTGGATATAAAGTTAAGAATGATGCAATTGCGACCAAGATGTATAACATTATTTTTTTTAATTTTGTGGATGAGAAAATTTCATTTTCTTTTTTTCTGTTAAAGTAAAAAAATACACCAAGCATAGATAAATACATACCCAATGCGGTTATCATGTAACCAGAAGCTTTGTTTAAAAATGATGAAAAAAAATTCATGTCAAAACCGCACAAGGTATAAACCATCATTGTGGTGCAGGTTACGGCAACAACTCCAATTTGACACAATAAAAATCCTATTAAAAAAGATAAGGAACTGTCTTTGATTGTAAGTTTATTTGATTCCATGTTGTTATTATACTAAAAAAAATGAATTTTAGCAATAGTATATTTAAAATTATTAAATAAAAACGCTTTAGATAATCAAATAAATTAAAAACAATCATATATAGTTATATGAAAGGAATAATTTATTATAAAAATATTGCAAGAGAAAAACTTTTACATTACAACATTGTTATTGAAGAGTCTGTGCTGATTGCGGATGGTGTTGTTTTAGAGTGTGGTGTATGTGTTTTGGGTGATAGTGTAATTGGATGCGGTTGCGAGATTAAAAGTAATAGTGTTATTGAGAATTCAAAGTTGGGTGAGAATGTTAAAGTGGTGTCTAGTTTTGTTGTGGATTCAATAGTTGGAAACAATACAACAATTGGACCGTTTGCAAACATAAAGAAAAACACAATAATTGGTGGAGGATGTAGGATTGGAAACTTTGTTGAAATAAAAAACTCTATTATTGGTGATGAAACAAAAATCGCTCATTTAACATATGTTGGAGATGCGAATATTGGAAGTGGTTGCAATTTTGGTTGCGGTGTGGTGTTCTGTAATTACAATGGAAAAATAAAACAAAAAACAATTGTTGGAAATGATGTGTTTGTTGGTTCAAATGTTAACTTAATTGCTCCGATTGAAATTGGTGATGGTGCATATATTGCGGCGGGTAGCACAATAAATAAAAATGTTGAAAGTAATCAATTTGCAATTGCGAGAAATTTTCAAACAAATAAAGAAAATTTCAATAATCCGTACGTAAAACACAAAAATTCATAAAAAATTAATTATTTTTTCTAAAAAATATAAAAATATATTAATAAAATAAAACTTGGTTTATTTCAATTCGGATATGAGTGCTGATTAGAAGTTTTTATATTACATTAATTTGTTTT
>JAZNKB010000002.1:0-56933 GCA_045578345.1 Candidatus Onthoplasma sp. | reverse complement strand
GGTCTTGAACAAACATCACAAATTTCTTTATCTGTAAAGTTTGCACAAATTTTACATGTGTGAATGTTTTCTTTCGCACTTACCATAGCATCCGCAAAGTCTTTAACATCAGCCACAGACATAGTTAACAAATGATATGCAAAGCGCTGAGCGGTTTTCTTCCCAACAGAAGGAAGTTTTGAAAACTCATTCACCAATCTTTCCATTGAGTCAATTTGATTCATTACATTAAACCACCAAGACCACCCATTGGTCCCATTTTTTCCTTACTCATTTCATCTGCTTTTTGAGTTGCATCATTTATTGCTGCAATGATTAAATCTTCTAACATTTCAACATCATCCGGATCAACTGCAGTTCTGTCCAACTTAATTGATTTAATTTCTTTTTTTCCATTCATGGTAACGCATACCATTTCTCCACCTGCTTTGCCAACAATTTCAGCTTGTTCAAGTTCTTCTTGAGCTTTTGCCATTTGTTCTTGCATTTTTTTTGCTTGTTGCATAAGGGCGTTCATGTTCATTCCGCCACCAAATCCTCCGCCATAATAAGCCATAATTTCCTCCTAAAATTTATATTGCTCTGCTATCAAGTTTTGAACTTGTGCAAAACTTATTATTTTGCGCTTGCAGAAAAGCAAGCATTTTTAGAGTGATTATATCGAACTTGTGCGATACTATCTTTTCTCTCTTTTAATAGTTTCTATTCTTTAAACTTAATTTTTGATTTAAACACATCTTTTAAAACATCTTTAACATCTTGTTTTGACGCATTTGTTTTATCATATTCAATTAAAATATCTTCAATGCTTTCATCAAACAAGTTTACTAATTTTAATAATATACTAATTCTCTCTTTATTGTCAATCATTTCGTAACTACCCAAATCATTTGTTGCAATAATTAATTTGTTTCCGATTTGGTTTACTTTATTTACGCTTGTTAAAGCATTCGAAAGGGCAAACATATTGTTTTCTTTAACTTTAATCAACACATTTCCCCATAATTTTTCAGTTTCTGTTTGTTCTCGTTTAACAGCATTAATAGGTGTTAAATCTGGAATATTTTGAGTTGCATACCTTGGTTGAACTTGTTGAATTGGTGTGGTAGCAGGTTCAACTTGAATTGGTGCAGAGTTTCCAACCTTCATAAGTTCCAAACATGCCATTTCAAACAAATTTTCCGGATTAAGGCTATATTTCAAGTCTAGTTCTATTTGAGCAAACTTTGAAAATGCGTTTTTTAAATATGCAATATCAAACATATTTGCAATCTCACTATATGACGCAAACTCGCCTGGAAGTATATCCAAAATTGAATAGTCTCCAACTCCAACTTTAATCATAATTAAATTTTTAATAAAATCCGCCATTTCTTTACATAACACTTGTATGTTTTTACCATGTTCTAACGTATTTTTAACGTTAATAAATAAATTAGATATATCATTTTTCACAATAGAAAGCAAAATGTTTTTTATACTATCTTTATTTGACAATCCAATAACTTTTTCTGTTCCTTCAACAGTGATGTTGTAATCACAGAAAGATGCAACACTATCAGCAATTGAAAGCATATCACGAACACTTCCTTCACCTGCTTTTGCTATTAACTGCAAACTTTTTTCATCGCATTTAATTCCTTTTTTGTCAAATATGTTCTTTAAATGTTCAACCAATGTGTTTATTGGAAGAAGCTTGAAATCAAACCTTGTACATCTAGATAAAATTGTTGCTGGAAGTTTATGAATTTCAGTGGTTGCCAAAATGAATATCACATGTTTTGGTGGTTCCTCAAGCGTCTTTAATAATGCATTGAATGCACTTTCCGTCAACATATGCACTTCATCCACAATATAAACCTTATACTTTCCAATCAATGGGGCAAACTGCACTTTTTCGCGCAAATCACGAATTTCTTCAACTCTATTATTGCTTGCAGCATCAATTTCAACAATGTCTGTGTTTGCTTCATTTAACGCAACACATTCAGCGCACATTCCACACGGATTTCCATCCTGAGAATGTGTACAATTAACAGCTTTTGCAAATATTTTTGCAGCACTTGTTTTACCTGTTCCTCGCGGACCACAAAATAAATATGCATGTGTCAGTTTGTCTGTCTTTATTTGATTTTTTAATGTTTTAACAATAAAATCTTGTCCAACAAGTTGATCAAAATCGTGAGGTCTAAACTCCCTATACAATGCCAAATTCATAAAAACTCCTTTCTTTTAGTAACAACAAATTGAAAACTTTAATCATAGTGCAACATCCGCTAAAGTTCTTAACTTCTTTTTAATTGCCTGCAACATGTTATCCACCTGTTTATTTGTTATATTGTTATTTTTTGCAATAGCACTATAACTATCACCATTTAAAAATTGCTTTAATATTTTAAATTGTTCTTGAGATAACATATCTTTAACTTTACTTATCACAATAGTGTTAATTTCTTTATCAATGTAGTTTTGTTCAATATCACTACTATCATCAACAATAACAAGGCGCAACACGCTATCTTCATCACTAGAACTTGAGCCATCATAGTATTTAATTGGTAAATATGAATTAAGTGGTGAATTTTTCTTTCTATTTGCATTTTTAACCGCATTTTGCAATTGACGATGAATACAAAGTGATGCAAATGCACTGAAACTATGATTTTTGTTTGTGTCATAAACATTTATCGCCTTATACAAACCAATCATCCCTTCTTGAATTAGATCATCAAATTCTGCACCAACCAAAAAATACTCACGAGAAATTGCAATAACTTTTGGTTTAAAAACTTGCAATAATTCTTCCATTGCATCTTCATCATGATTTTTTGCTCTGACTATTAAATTTGAAATGATTTCTTCTGTCAATTATTTACTCCTTTGTCTAACAACTTCATAGACTGCAATAGCGCTTGCATTTGATGCATTCAAACTATTAACACTTCCAAACATATCAAGTGACAAAACTTCATCAACAGTCTCCATAACAAGTCTTGAAACTCCTTTACCTTCACTTCCAACAACAAGCGCGGTTGGATAAGTAAAATCTGCCTTATATAGTTTTTTATTGCCTGCCTCAAGTGCATAAACCCAAACACCCTTTTTTTGAAGTTCTTTTATCGTTCTTGTTATGTTTGTTACCATTGAAACATTCATGTGAATAACCGCTCCTGCACTTGTTCTATAAACAGTGTCAGTAACTTCACATGCTCTGTTTTGCGGAATGATCACCCCATGAACACCAGCACACTCACATGTTCTTATAATTGCTCCAAGATTGTGTGGGTCTGTTATTCCATCAAGAATCACAATAAACGGCTTTTCACCTTTTCTTTCAGCCGTTAAAAGTATGTCATCAATTTCACAATACTTAAATTCTGGAATATATGCCACTATTCCTTGATTTTTAAATTTAAATTTTTTGTCGTAATCTTTTTTTTCTAAGAGAACAACTTCAATTCCCATTGCTCTTGCCTTATCAACAAGCGAAATAATTTCAGTGTTATCACTATTTTCCGCCACCACTTTTTCAACTCTAACACTTGCCTTTAGAAGTTCCCTCACAACATTAATTCCGTCAACTATCATAATTCTCCTTTATTGTTTTTATAAAAACAATTCTAATATTCACTTGATTTCTCTAGAACATATTTCTTAAGCATATCATCTAATTTATTTCGATTATTATTTAAAAACCAATAACCAATCAATGCTTCAAACTGGGTTGCCAAACTATATTCTTCCAGTGTTGAATTTTTGGCTTTATTATTAGTGTGTGCATTTCTTGCTCGCATAACAATATCCAATTCATCTTCCGTTAATGAGTTTTTAAGCTCTCTCATAATTTCAGCTTGATTTCTTGCACATACAATTGCATTTGCTTTTTTATTTAGTCCATTTGGCTTAAGGTTGCAAGACTCAATAAGATGTTTTCTAACCATCAATGTGAAAACACTATCACCTAAAAAAGCTAAAGACAAAGCATTTTTATAATAATTATTTGTAAAATCTTTGTTATCCATATTAGGAATATATCACAAAGTGCAAAAAAAGTAAAGAAAGTTGTTTAAAAATCTTTGACAAATAATTTCAAATTTTTTATTATAGATATGTATAGGAGTTTTTATATATGGATTTTATTAAAACAATGAAGAAAAGAGAATTCATAGAAATGGGGTTAAAAACTTTAGCAGGTATCCTTGCTGCTTTTTTGGCAATCATTTTAATGGAAGGTATGATTTATGGTATAAAACTTAATAAAATAATAGATAAAACTGGTCATAACGCGTATAGCAGTAGCACTATTGCTTATTGTATTAAGGGATCTGATGATAAATATTCTATAATATACTACAATGAAGATATTCCAGAGTTGGATACTTGGACATCAACAAAAAGTGAAAGAAAAACTAAGGAAGAATGTTTACAAATGGAAGGTGACACTGTTAAAGAAGTTGTAATGCATGCTCCAAATGCTTTCGAGTTAACAATAACTCCAACTCATTTTGTTGTTATGGGAGTTTTTGTACTTGCAGTTGTTGGTTACTTCACTTATAAATTTGTTAGACTTTCAATCGCCTATAAAAAGACTGAAGAAGAATTCTTAAAAACAGGAACAATTGAAATAACAAATGTTTAAAAAAGCATCATACGATGCTTTTTTTATTTTCGTTGACAGTAAATAAAATTGTCATGTTTGCTTACAATACAAACATGACATATCCAAATTAGGTCAACCCGTAAACTTTCGTTGACAGTAAATAAAATTGTCATGTTTGCTTACAATACAAACATGACATATTTTAATTACCACGCGAAAGCAAAAAGATTAATTTTGAATGGAAATTGCATAAGTGCAAGTGTTTTTTCAAATTATCACCATATTCGCCCTGCGCTTGTGTTATACTTCGAAAACAATATTCCAATTCCAATAAGGGATTATATGTGGAAAGATTATTTCACTTTACTTGACGAACACAACATCATAATTAACAATCCTGAAAATATCAATTTAGACCAATTCACCAGTGCTGATTGAATAAATCAACATTTTTTCAACTGGCTTTTTAAATGATTCTTCAATTGCAAATTTATACAAATTTAACTGTTCCGCATATTTTTCTTTTAAAACTTTTGCTGGAAGCGATGAAAATTTATAATCAACAAGAATAACTGAGTTTTCTTTTTCAATAATTAAATCCACAACACCTTGAATTAAAATCTTATCTTCAATATCACTAACAACAACATCCGAATAAGGAACATACATCATAAACTCTGCTTCTTTTTTTATGCTAACAGCATCTTTAACCAATACAGATAGTTTTTCATGTGCAAGACGAATCTTATCATAATCAACCAATTCAAAATCTGAATTTTTCACATAAGGTTTAGTCAAATCCAAAGCTTCCAAAGCAGAATGATATTCAACGCCAATCTTTGCTTTATCTTCAACTTCATATTGAGTTGTAGCTTTAACGATAGATTTCATTTTAAAACCTTGTTCTTGAGAAAGTTTGCTGTTAATTCCAGTTACAGTATTTTTGAAAGGAATTATAAATTTATCTTTATTGGGGTATACAAAATTTTCACCTAATCTTTCATACTCCTTTTCATTCTCATTTGATAAGATTTCCATATCTTCAACATCATCAAGAATTTTAAGTTCAAACGTTTCTCGCTCCAATGTATCATCAACAATGTCTTGAGCAAAGCAACTTAACAGCATATTAGTATAACTTGTTTTATTTATGTCGTCGAATTTTTTGTTAGTAACACCAGTTATAAATAATTTATTTTTTGCTCTTGTTAATGCAACATACAACAATCTCAACTCTTCCTTATAACCTTTTTTATTGTTGGCAATTTTTATTGCATATCTTGTTAAGCTATCCATCTTTATTCTGTTTTCAACGTCGAAATATTCAACTCCAAAACCAATATTAGAATTAAAACTAATTGAATCTCTTTCTTTCAAATATGAAAACGCTTTGCTTGAATTATATAAAATAACAACAGGATATTCGAGACCTTTACTTTTATGTATGGTTTGAAGTGTTACGCTATCTTCTTTGTCAACAGTTGCAAAATCACCTGATGAACTCACATTACTTTCAACAACTTCAATAAATTCAGCAATTCCTAAAGAATCCTCAACTGGAGAAAGTTTCATTAAAAACTCTTCCAAAAGTTGTAATTCTTTTTCACCGTTTGGTTTTTGAAGAACATAATATCTCAATTTTTTCTGATTTAAAATGTATAAAATTAATTCTCTGTTAGTCATTGTATAACTTGCATTTTGAATATCTTCCAAAGCATTAAAACCTGAATTAATTTTTGAAAATATTTCATTTCCAATCAAATTTTCTTTAATTATTGTTAAATTTTCATAAAAACTGAAATTTTTATCCCTAAAAGATACAACATCATCAATAGTAAGTTCAGTTAAACTCAAGAAAGTTGCAAGATAATCAACATCATCTGCAGTGTTGTTCACGCATTTTAAAATTGATAAAATTAAGCGTATTGTTTCGCTATTATCCACTTCAAGTTTGTTATTTAAGTTTAGTGGAATTGAATAACCTTTTAAAACATCAACAAGCAATCTCGAATTTTCATCTTTGTCTGAATGCGTTAAAATTGCAATATCTCCAAATTTCAGTTTTCTTCTTTGCTTTGCATTTGCGTCATAAAATTCAGTTCCAACAAGTTCTGAAATTATCTTAGCAACAAGCAACGCTTCCTTATCTTTTGCTCGCATCTCTTGATTTTGACTGTGGTTTTTAACGCTGTAAATTCCTTCATCAATTTCATCTTCTTTATCGTCATTAATGAGTATAATCTTAACTTTGTCGTCTACGATATCGTCACGTTGAGGTTCAATATTGCAATCTTTTTTATAATCAATATCCGCAATTGGTTTTGTCATAAGTTCATTAAACACAATATTTATGAAATTTAAAATTGTTGGACTTGAACGGAAATTTACATTCATATCAAAAACATCTTCATTATTTTGATCTTTTTTCATTCGGTTATATTTATTTAAAAACCATTCAGGACTTGAGCCTCGGAATCCATAAATTGATTGCTTAACATCTCCAACCATGAAAACTGTTGTGTTAACTCCCGCAAGTTGGCTCATCAATCCGTCTTGCAACGGGTTAACATCTTGATATTCGTCAATGAAAATATATTTAAATTTATTTTGTAATTCTTTTTTAATATTTTCATTTTTTAATAATTTCAACATCAATCTATTTAAATCATTAAAATCAATCAAATTATTTTTTTCTTTGATTTTATTATAATTTTTTATGAAATTTTTTAATAAATTAATAAAAATTGATAAATAATTAATTATTTTTTCATTTTTATCTTCATAATTCTCATCAATTTGATTTTTTTCAATTTCTTTTTTAACATCATTAAATTTAGAAATTATTGCTGTTATAGATTTTAAGTTTTCATTATCAGTGTAATCCTTCGGCGCAAATCGGATTGATTGAAAAGAATTCAAAACTTTTAAATTAGTTTTAAAACTAACACTTGGATTAAATTCATTCAAAACAGATACCACTTCTTGTAATTTCGTTTTAACTTTATCAGTTAACTGTTCATATTCTTCAATAATTCCCTTAATGGTTTTGCTTGCCATTTCACATATGTAAGCATTAACGATTTTTTCACTTTTAACACTATCAGAATATTCCTCAACACAATCACTCAAAAATTGTTCATAATCTTCTATGTTAATAATATTGTTGTAACTATTTAAAATCAACTCTTCCAACGAGTCAAGATTTCTTTTATTTCCACCAAACAAATCAAGCATTAAGTTGATTTCGCCATTAGATTTTTCATAATCATCAAAAGTCTTTTTCATTGCTCGAGTTAAATAATAATCTTTTGTTGCATCACTTATGATTTCAATGTTTGGAGAAATACTTAAATCATAAAAATATTTTTTTATTGTTTTTGATGCAAATCCATCAATTGTATCGATGCTTGCAGTGTCAATTTTTTCAATTATTGAAAGAATTCTTTGTTTTTCATTCTCCCCAGTTGTTAAAACAACTTCTTTTAAATTTTTAATCAACCTTTCTTTCATCTCTTGAGCTGCAAGAACAGTGAAGGTAACAACCAACAAACTTTCAACTTCAACATTATCCTTAATCAATAGGTTAGAAATTTTTTCAATCATAACAGTGGTTTTACCGCTACCTGCCCCAGCACTCACAAGCTGATTTTTCTTTTTCGCATTAAGAATATCCGCTTGAACACCTTTAAACTCTTTCATTCTCCACCTCCTTAAAGCTGTCTAATTCTACAGTTTTTGATTTTCGATATTGAATGTTGTTCGAATTCTTTAAGCAAATATGAACATATGGACAATATTCACACGGTTTACTAACATCACTTGGACTCGGGCATATGTATCCATCCTTTATCTCATCAATTGCATTTTCACTCACAATTTTTGAATATTCTTTCAATCTGTTTAATTCATTTATATCAAGCTCTTTAAATCCACCCTGTTTTGAAATTTCATCTTTTTTTGTTATCTTAACATTAACAATATCGCTCTTACTTCCAGCTTCGAGTCGCTTATCAAAAGCGTGCACAACAAAATCTTCTGCAAGATAAAAACCTTTCAAAGAATAAGTATTTCCAAGTTCTTTCGTGTAAGCATTATGAAGCGGCAAATAAAAACTTCCAACACCTCTCTTTTTTAAAACATTTTCCATTGCACAAGAATATAAGAATAGTTGCAACTTGTTACCATAATAAAGTTCTTTTAAATTAGCATCAGCTTTTCCGGATTTATAGTCAATAATTCTAAACATATCATTGAAAACATCAATTCTGTCCACCTTTCCAATAATTGAAATGTTTTTCAACTTCAAAGCATTCTTTCCCATAAAATCATGTTCAAAATATTTAGGAACAAAATCTGAGTTCTCATCAATGTAATTCACGGCATTTACAACGCGCACTGCCTCATCAATAAGATTTACTAAAATTGGGCTGTTCATATTTAATTTGAGTCTTTCAACTTTATCAACAAACTTGAACACTTCGTTTTTACAAAATTCATAAATATCACCAACTTGTTTATTAAGTTTATAATACTTAAACATAATTTCATGCAAAACATTACCAATATCAAGAGATAAAATTTCAGTTTCCATTCTTGGCTTAATTTTTATCACATTTGTTAAAAAAGCATAGAATGGACATTTAAAATAATTTTCCAAAAATGTTGCAGAAACAGTTTGCAAATCATCATAAATATGTAAATTATTTTCAGAAATATTTGAAAATTCCTTGTTTTTAATTATATTTTCAGAAATTTTCTCAATTTTAATATTATTTTTCGTTGAAAATTCAATAAAATCCCATTTAGACATTACAACATATTTATCAAAATCAAACTTTGAAAGTGGAACAATATTAATGACACCTTTATCAGTTTGAACTTGAATTTTATTAATAAAGTCTTTTACAATTTCACTTTGGGAATTTGAATATGTCAAAGTTAATTCTTTTTCGAACAAATTAACAGAATTAAATAATCTAAGTTTTGAAAGTTTATTTATGTGCGCTATAGTTGGGCTTAATTTATTTTTAAAATTTAATTTTTCAATTTCAGTATCAAGAATAATTCCGCAATCATATTTTAAATTTGGTGCATTTTCATGAGTTACACCAACCATGTATAATTCGTTAAAAATTTCCATCGAATTGTTAGCATCAACAATCTTAACTACATCTAAAGATAAGGGTAAATTGTTAACTTTAACAACAGCTGCAATATGGCTAAAAATATCAAAAAAATCATCCAAACAAACATCTTGATGAAACTGCAATATATCATCAAAAATTGAAAAAATAACATCATAAGATTTATTCATCAAAATCATATTTGCAACATCATTGTTGCCTATTGTTTGCATCGTCTCAATTATTCCCAGTTGAGCAACAATATGTTTAAACTTTTCAATTAAATTATTAGAATGAATTTTCTTATCAAAAGTCAGCATTTCAATATATTCAGTTAGCTTAATTTGTATTTCTTCATCAATATTAAGATTTACTTGATTTGTTATTTTACCACGGAAATTAACTTCTAAAAGTTTTTGAATTATATTTCTTTTTTCCTTGTTTTCAATTTTAAAAAATGGTGAATTAATTAAATCTATTAAATTTGATAAACTATATCCATCTAAATTGTATTTTAAAATATTTATAAAAAATTTATATAAAATACTTTTATTTAATGATATTTCAGCGTCTAAATAATAATTTATTTCATATTTTTCGAAAATTTCTTTAATTTTATTTAAATTACTTTCCAAATTAAAAATTGCAACACCAAAATCCGAATAACTCTGACCATTTAAAATTTTATATCTAATATCTCTTGCAACAAATTCAATTTCGTCAGCATTATTATTTCCAGAATAAATTTTAACAACTTCATTTTCAATCGTAAACATATCGCTTGAAAAAGAGTAAAGACTTTTCTCTAAAAACTTCTTGAACTCACTAACTTCAACATTTTTTTCAACAATTTCAAAAGGCAATTGATTTATATATGCAATGTTTTTAAGTTGAGATACCACCTCAGAGTTATATAAAAATTTATTACTTTCATGCGAAGCATAATTAATCACATTCACTTCAGTAACACAAGCAAGTCGTTCAATAATAGCATATTCAATTGCAGTGAAATCATCAAAACCAACAAATATTAGTTTGCTATTTTCTTTCCCCTGAGCCACAAACCTTGTTGACATTAAAAACATATCAGACGCATCAAGAAGTCCCGCCTTTAATGTTTCATATTGCTCATACACAAGTGCCAAATCTTTTATCTTACCAGTAAGCCTAACATCATTTGAAGTAAACTTTTTCATCTCGTCAAATTTGATTTTACTCGCTTTTAACTGACCTATTGTTTTAAAAATATCTTCCGCATAATAAAATGAATATGTTTTATTTTTCAAAACTTCAAGTTTGTCAAAGTTGTCATTTAAAATTTTATGAATAAGCAAAATGCTTCCAACTTTTGAAATTTGCTTTTCCTTTTCAACAACACATGATTTTTTTGCAAATCTGTTTAATGTACTAACTTTTATATTGAAACTTGCAGTCATGTTCATATGTTCAAACAAAAACTTTTCCATAAATAAACTAAGTTTATCTGGAACGATAATTTCTATTTGTTCTTTTTCGTTTTCCTTACAAAAATCCACAGTTTTGTATAGGGCAGAATATAGAGACTTAACATTCAATATCTTTATCATAATTTCATTTTAACACAAAACAATAAAATTTGCAATGCCATATCAATAAATATGTACACATAAACAATCCCGAAAAAACAATGGTTGTTTTGAATAAAATTTAAAACTCTTCACATAATACACTTGGAGGTGCTATATGGCTAATAGTAAACAATGGAAACCAGGTGAAAACGTTCCAGAATCTGCAACTTATGTTGCATATGATAAGGACGGTAACAATGGTGGCTCTCTTTACTTAGAAAAAGGTAAAAGATTCCCTGCCACTCAAAACTCTGGTAGCTATTACACTAAAGGTGAATAGTCTCTAAACCCATTAGGGTGTAAAAAAGCGATAAAAAATATCGCTAAAAAAAAGACCACATCAGTGGTCTTTTTTTGTTGATTTAAGTATTAGTATATCCTTTTTTAAAGTTTTCAATTTCTTCAATTTCTAGATTTGTTCTTTCTTTAATTGCTTCTATCTCTCTCTTTTCTTTCTTTTTCAAACATTCAATTATAGCATCATCATAATTGTAACCGACTGCATATGTTAAACATCTTCTCCAAGTTCTTTCATTTGCTTTAACAGTTTCTTCCGATTGATTGTCATTTTTACACACATCTATTCCTTGAAATTCTGCAATAATGTCACCACTAGAAGTTCTTATTCTTACAGTCAGATATGTTGGATTTTCTGGCAATTCATATAATCCTTCAACAAAAACAGCTCCAAAGATATCAACCTTTATATCTTTAACTGCTTTAGTGTCAATTTGACTGTTAGCTAAAACCTCTGAAATCAAATTAGCCCAATCTTGGTCATCATATCCTACAACACCTTCTGCAACACATGTCAAACCATCATAATCTTCATAAACATTTACACAATATTTCATTTCTTCCTCCTTGTTTTTACGCAAATATATTTTAATCAATTAAACCTTTACGCTTAGAAATAACTTCCTTTGTCATTTCTTTTATAAGTTTAGATTGCTCCTTCATTTGCTTATCAGTCATAGCTATTTTATCTGCAGCAAATTTTGGAGACTTATTAAGCAAAACACCATTAGGCATTTTAAAATCTATATCATCTAAATACGTTTCAGGATTTTCTGCCTTTTGTTTAACATCTAAAAGCAACTCATAATTAGTTTTTAACGGTCTCATAAGTCTGTTTATATCAGATTCTAAAATCATTTCATCTTCAATTGTAATATCTAAAGTTTCGGCAATAGATTCTGAAAAAGGAATAACTCCTGCAATCATTTCTAAAATATGACAAATTTTAAAACACTTGCCTGCATAAATCTTCAACGCTTTAGCAAATTTCTCATAGAATGATAAACGTATTGGAATTTCGCTAGCATATTTTTCCAAAATAAGAGTTTCAAGCGTTTTCTTATCAATATCAATTTTCACATCCCTTGAATATTTAAATAAATCTGAAACAGTAACAACCTTTAGATAATCATTAACATGATTAATAACTTCACTTTTTTTAATCCACATAATAACTTCATTATATCATTAAATCAAAAACTTGTCAATCTTATTAATATTTTATTCGAAATGATAAATTTTAATATAGACAAAATTATTCAAAATTTATGTCAATTAAGAGTTGACAAAAAGATTAAACATTGATATAATGTATTTGTTTCAGTAAAATAATTTTCCATGGAAAACAAATTTTATTGTTACCATAAATAGATAATAAATTCGATATGGAGAGTTACTCAAGAGGTCGAAGAGGCGTCCCTGCTAAGGATGTAGGCGTCGAAAGGCGCGCGAGGGTTCAAATCCCTCACTCTCCGCCAAGTGATAACAATCCGAACCCTTATGTTCGGGTTGTTCTTTTTTTGCTAAAGCTAATCATAAAACAATCACATATCCATTTCTTTCAGCAAACTCTCTACAAACACGAACTTGACCTTCAATGCTTTGCTCAGCCTGACTAGAACTTGAATATCTTGCATATATAACAGCTTTAATCATAATCTTAATCTCCTTTTGGTTACCCAATATTAACACAATTCAAAAGAAAAATCAGCCCCTTTGACAAAATTTTTAAGATTGGTATTGTAATATTTTAATAAATATGCTATACTGCTAATACTTTTAAGGAGTTTATTATGGTTGAAAATTCATTACTTGATGCTTATAGAAAATATAATATATTAAGAAAAAGACTTTATGAAGGTCAATATCATGAAAAATTAAAGAAAAAACTTGAATTTTATGAACAAGAAGGCATGGAAGACGAATATGACGAAGTTTATTTAGCCATACAACAATTCGAATTGCTCGGATATGAATTAGAACATGCTTTTGTTAAACCTGGTAAATCCATATATTCTCCGAGTTCTCAATTTACTTGGGAGTATTATTTCAAAAATGCCGACCAATTATTATACAATCAGCCTTTCGTTAATGATTTTTTAGGAAGAGAATATTGGCAAACAACAAATAATCTTTTATTAGCAGAAGTTGTAAAAGAACTTAACAAAAAATTTCCTGGCGAACAATGGGAATTAGGAGAAATACCATTATTCCATTGGCGAATTTTAAATTACCCAGGATATGAACCTAGCGAATATGAAATCGCTCGTTGGGAAAGCAGTCCAAACATTCATAAAGAATTAGGATATTATTATGAGAATTCTTCAAAATTAACAAGATGTTTATATCAGGCAGCAATAGGAGAACAAGCTAGAAAAGGACAAACTGATTTGACTAAATTAATTAATATTGGAAATGATGCTCGCGAAAATAGAACAATTTATGTTATTGATAGAGAAGATGATGAATGTTCTGGCGGTTATGATTTAGGACTTGAAATTGAATTTAAAGAAAATGCAACCGAAACTTTTTACGGCACAGAATTAACGCCACAAGAACAAGTAATAAACTCAACGATTGTTAGAGAAATAGACACTAGACTTGCAGGCTCAAAAGACATGGCCATTGTTCACGAACGATTAAATACCATTTCTTCTAATCTTAAATCGTTTTTAGCAAAAAACAATTTCAAACCATCTCCTAGTGAGGCAACTCCAGCAAGTGCAGATGAAGCTGTATTATGAAAATAAAAAAATAACACTCAAACAAAGTAAAAGTTTGGGTGTTTTTTATTGCTTTAATAGATGAAATAGACATAAATCTTGCTTAAATTATAGTAAGCAGGATAAGGAGTGGACTCAAAATGACCAATTCTTTCTCAAAAAGCCCTATAAAATAAGGCATTTTTGAGATTCGCTTTGAAAAAGCTAAAGAATCTATTTTGCTCCACTCCACTTTGCTAGACCAAGTGTGAAACCCACTTGTCTTTCTTTGTCGATTACGACACATAATTTAAGTTATATGATATAATAAAAAAGACTTCAAAAACGGTGCTAGAAGTCAACGGATTAAAGTCAATATATTGCAAGCATAGATTTCATTTATACAAGATGAACTACGAGTAATGTAATTGACAAACAATGTTTTATTGATTGTGAAGATATACCAGAAAACTCAGCCACTTATGACCTTAATACTAAAGTATTAAGGCAAGGCAAAACAAAATTAAGTCAAAAACAAATAAAGCGAATTGCCTTTATTCTTGCAACTGACTTAAAAAACTTTGCCGAAACCAATGGCAACTTTTCTAACCTATCAGCAAATGAAGTTTACTCTCATTTGCAATCCAATCAATAAAACCATGAGAAGAAGCAAAAAAACTTCTTCTCTTTTTTTGCAAATATTGTCGAAAAGATTAAGTTTTTGTTTTTATGTGTTATAATTAAAAAAAGAAAGGAGAAAACAAATGAAACTTGTAGGAATGAAATTAAAAAATTTTAGAAGATATAAAAATATAAACATAGATTTATCTCAAAATCTTCATATGATTGTTGGAATTAACGATATAGGAAAATCAACAATTTTTGAAGCATTAGATATTTTCTTTAATGGCAACAATGCAACAAACAAGATTTCTATACAAGATTTAAATCATGAAGCTTTGCAAAATCATGATTTAACAATTGAAATAACTTGCACTTTCTCATTAGAAAATAATGAAAAAGTGATAATAGATTCACAATTTGAAATAAATCCACAAGAAGAATATTTAGTCAATGAGAATGGTAATATTGAAATAACAAAAATATATAACTGTCAAAATAAAACTATCAAACCAAGCATCGTATTAAATAGTTATTTACCAAATTATATAGATGTTTCTATACTGACCAAAAAACAATCTGAATTAAAAGCATTGCTTGAACAATTGTGTCCAGATAGTTCCGCAGATAGAAGAATTAATTCACAAATGCGTCTAGCTATTTATGATTATTTAAAGAATCAAAATCCTGATTTCATTCAAGAAAGAAAACAAATTGACACAAGTTCTATTTTAAACGATAAGGAATTTTATTCCAATTTAGAAAAATCAATGCCAGATTTCTACCTATTTAAAGCAGATAGAGAAAACAACACATCAGATAATGAAATTCAAAACCCACTTGCCATCGCTGTTAAAGATGTATTATCTAGCGATGAAATTAAAGAAAAATTAAAAGAAATAGAATTAATCGTTGAATCACATATAAACGAAGTCAATCAAGCAACAATCGAACAAATGCAAAAATTCAGTTCTAGATTGGGAAATTCTTTAAAAGCAAGTATTTCAACCAACTGGTCTAAAGCCATTTCAAATGACATCAATGATGCCAACGATATACCAATAAATAAGAAAGGAAGTGGAATTAGAAGATTATTGTTGCTTAGTTATTTAATGGTCGATGCACAAAAAAAATCGCATATTAACAACAAGAAGAATATAATTTATGCCATAGAAGAACCTGAAACAGCATTGCACCCTAAACTACAATTAAAATTCATCTCTGAGTTGTATGCAATGTCAAACAAGCACTCTTATGAAAACGGAGAAGAAGTCCCTACAAATATTGATGAACTGAACAAATATAAGATTTTAATAACAACACATACACCAAACTACTTAGCTTATGCTACTGAAGAAGAAGTGATTTATTTAACAGAAGATGAAAATGACAATATTATTGAAATTAATGGCGAGTTAGAAATAGAAAAAATACAAAATGAAATGGGTCTCTTACCAAACCCTAATTATGGTTTTGTTGTTTTTGTTGAAGGTGATAGCGATAAATATTTTTTGCAAAATTTGAATAAAATACAAGAATTAAAAAACATTTTCGACCTATCTGACAAGAATGTTGATATTATTGCACTTAAAGGTTCAAATCTTTTAAATAGCATAGAGAAAGATTTTTATAAAAATTTACCTGTTAAGCAATTCCATCTGTATGATGGAGATTTACAAGAATATAAAGATTTTCTGGATAATAATGTTAATGGTAAAAATGAAAAATGGTTTGGATTAACCACTCAAAGAAAAGAAATTGAATATTATATTCCACCAGCATTAATTGAATGTGCCTTTGGAATTGATTTGTCAGACATTTATGATAAATATACAAATATGAACTTTGATTTGGTAAACCACATATTAAACATTCAAACCACAACATCTCCTTTAGCAGGAATTAAATTAGATAAAAATCCAGAAAAAGCTCTCAAAGCATATTTAAATAAAACAATAATGCGAGGAGTAACCAAGGATTTATTGGTTAATATGGGAGTTTATGAAGAAGTAAAACTATGGTTTGAAAAAATGAAAGAATTAAATTCTATCATTTCTGAATAATATTTTCAGCACAATCCACCCAGCACCGATATAGATTTTTGTGTTAGGATTGGATAACGGTCTTCCCGCCAAGAGGAACCGTATTCTAATATACGGTTATTTTATTTTTGTATTAAAGGTGTTGCAGGTTTTGTCGTTCCTACACAAAAAGCTCAACCCAAGCAATCACTTCATTATTTATACCTAGATAGAGATGAAAATGGAAATTGGATTAAATCTAGGAAAAAAGGTTCACAATAAATTGTGAGCCCTCTTTTATTGACTCCTTATATATTTGCTTTTGTTGTGCTTATCGTAGCATATTTTTCGCATAAATCAACCGAATAAAAAAATGCATAATTAACTACATTCTAAATTAAGTCAGATAGAAATATCTGTTTTTTTTATTTTAGACAATTTTTTGATTCTGTTTCGTTGATTAATACATTTTTATTTTTAAGTTATTTCATACAATCAAATACGAAGAAATTTAATTTAAATGAGACAAAAACCAACTAGTTGAACTTGAAATAGAAGTAAGCTATCACTTATGGTTTGGAATTTTTAACAGGTCTTTTGATAGGTATCGAAAAAAAACTAAATTTAGATATATAAAACATAAGCCATGAGTTAAAACTATTGGCTTTTTTATGCTATATAACCATAAACAAAAAACCTACTAGGATTTCCTAATAGGTTTAATTTTATTATTCTGCTTGGATAGTAATTGTTAAAGTTAAAAGACTTTCATCAATAAATTCTAAAAGTTCAGCATTTTCGCTTTCAACCACAACTGTTATAACATAAATATTTTCAACAGAAACATCAAGTTCGATTGCTGATTCTTCAACAAAAGTTTCTCCACCATCAAGTGAAAATTTAAATGTAAAATCATTTTCAGGAGTAATATTTTCTTCTTTAAAATCTACAGTGAGTTTGCCATTAGGAACAACTGTTGCCTCTAAAGTTTCATCCCAGTTTACATATTGAGAAATATAATCTGCTCCATCATCAATCTCAACATCCCAAGAGTCTAAACATTTATAATTAATTTGCCACTCAAATTCGGTAGAACCAATTAATTTTAATTCATAGTTGTCTTTATCGTAACCAGAAATATCTGTAACAACAGATTTATATTTACCAATATTAACAATTTCGCCTGTTAATTCATTACCTTGACTATCGTAATGTTCAACAACGGTTGTGCAACCTGAAATATAACATTCTGGTGTCATATCCAATCCACTATACATGGTTGTGTTTTTATTTGGTTCACTGTCTATAAACCAATATACTTCGCGTAAGGTTTCAGCTTTTTTAATTTCCCACCCATACTCTAATTGTGGTTCACCAACTATCTCATATAAATTTGAATCATAGATTAAATTAACCTTTGCAGTATATACTCCTGCATTTCTTGCTTTGTTAGTTATGTTGTTAGTTAAATCTGTAACATATTCAAATTGAATTGAGCCATCTATAACATTAAAGTAAACTTCTTGATCTATATATTCATTATATGGTTCAATATAGCCACTCCATACAAAATTTGATGTTTGAAGTTTCTTTTTAGTTATTGTCCATGTGCGGGAATATTCAGAATTCTCATAATCAACAATCTCATAATTTTCTGTGTCATTTTGAACAATCACAGGTGTAACTGTGTATGTTCCGACAGCTGAAAATGTAAGTGGGTAACTATCAACAAGCACTCCATTAACTTTTACACCAGTTAATGTTATGATGTTTTGATTGTCCAAATTTTGAGCAAATTCTTCAAGACTATATATAGGTGTAACTTCTGAACCATATTCATATTCAAATCTATCAGTTCCATAACTTACCCAAAGTAAATCCATTAAATGTTGAACATTACCTTTTTCAATAGACCACTCAAATTCTTTTGCAGGAAGACCATCACCAACATAATTAAAGTTAGCAGTATCAGCTTCATATTCTACCTTTGCTGTATAATCACCGACATTTATTGCTCTGCAAGTATAATCTGAATTCTCTACAATGTTGAAATTTTTAATGCCAACATCCTCCAAACTACCTGCTGAGCCATCACTATAATATGGTGATACATAACAACTAACTTGAATTTCTTCACCATTATAGACATTTAGACTAGTATTATACTGCCAACCTCCTTCCAATTCAATAGTTTCTTTTTCAATAATAATGGTGTATGTTTCACTTTCACATGCTTCTGCTTTATATTGCCCATTATCAAAATCTTCGCAGTATAATCTAAATGTATAAGTTCCAACAGGCAAACGACCTAATCCTTCTGGCATATTTGTATCAATCTTGTATCCCATTGGATTACCGTCTGTTGCTTCATATAAGTTTTTAGTGTCGCCATTTTCGGTTGTTGCAACAACATTAAATAAATACCCATCCCAAGCAAAACCATACATGTATGTTGTTGTAAAAGTATTAGTTGTTTCATCAACTTCCCAATATTCGCTTTCAGTAAATGTCGCATAGTGGTCTTGGTTGAAACTAAAATCTATTGTGACTGAAACTGGTTCTTTGTCTGGTTCTTTACCACAAGCACTAAATAAAAATGCACATGGTAAAATAAAACATAAAAATAACATAAATGTTAGAATTTTCTTTTTCATAAAACCTCCTAAATTTTTTATATATTTTTATATTGTATTTTTAGTATAGCATATTGTTTTTAAAATTGTATCAATTTTTCAAAAATATTTCATTTTAACTATTAAATTTGCTATAGCTCAATAATTATTGTTTTTATTCTTTTCTTTTGTGCGTTTCTTACTATATAACAAGTTCCACCACCTTTACCATTGTAAAGATAAGTCACAAAAAAATACTATTGATTTGCGTTATATAAATGATACAAAAGAAACTATAAAATGGCTAATTCTGTTAGAATGCTATCACCACTTGCCCGCCAGACAATTGTCGTTTGAACGAAAAGTCAAACGGCAATTTTTTTTAGCAAATTCTCAGTTTAACTATTATTTAAGACATATGTAAAGTAAAAACTTTGTTTGCGGCTTAATCTTTATTAATTAAAATTTTTAAAAGATTTTTGTAAATTTCAATATTATCCAAAATAACAATTGCCAACTTTTCTCTTACTCTGGTCACACCTTGAAAAAATAGTTTATCATAAAGATAATCAGGATTTGGGTGTGATGTTGATTTTAAATTATTATTGTCATAATAAAAACTTTTATCTAAAAACATTGCAACATTATCATATTCTTGCCCTATAGCTTCATGTGTGTTTACATCAGATAAACAATTAAAGTAATCCAATTTGGCCCCATAATATATAGATGGTGTATAATTAATAAATTTATAATCTCTTGTTTTTAAGTATCCCAAGATTATTTTTGCTTCATCAACATCGTTGGCATAATAAAGATCTATATTTTTAAAATTAATATTTTGATTCCTTTTACTCATATCAAACATTCTAATTATAAAAGCAGCAATTTCCTTATTTGTTCTTATTTTCTTTGTTAATTCAAAACTGCTTAGATTAGGCAAATTTAAAATTAATCCAGGGATATTTCTATTTATTTCTGCTTTTGAAAGAATTTGATTACTATCCAATGAAAATATCAATTTTTTGCCAGTTTTTATAAGCGTTTCATACAATGATTTGTATATTCGATGGCTTTCATCTATGAGTATATAATGATATTTACTAAAATCTTTGTTTTTGGCTTCTTTTGCTGATACAATATCTATTAATGAATTTTCATTTATAAAAGCGTGTCCTGAGCACAAAATTCCACCATGAATAATACAAGTTTTTCCTATTTTTGATAAATCCTTGGCTATATCATATATCAAAAGAGTTTTCCCTGTTCCTGCAATCCCTTTAATCTGAAAATACTTGTTTGTCTGACAATTTAACAACTTATATATTTGTGTTTTGATTTCAATTTGATGGTTTGTTAAAAAATATTGATTATTTAGAAATTTTTCCGGTGTATTTAAAGGTGAAACTAAAAATTTTGATGCTTTAAACAAATCGTCAATCTCTATTTCAAAACTTGTATTAAACTCCTGTAACACATTAACAACATCTTCAATTTCAATTTGTTGCAAATCCCCGTCTAAGTTAATAAAGAAAACATTATCACTTGCAATGTACGTTAAAGATATAATTTCTTTTTCCAAATGTCCTAAATAGTATCTATTCTTTTCTAATTGATATAAAATGTCTTTTTTTTCTATTAACTCATTTTTTATTTCAATATTTAAAATTTTATTATCTTTAAATTTTAATAGATCAAATTCTTCGCTTATTTGAGATATTGAGTATGAATAATAAAAATTATCAAACACGCTTATATCACTCACATACAAATTCAAATTTTCAACAAACTTTCTTAAATTATCTTTTTCATGTTCTCTTATAATTGAGTAATTATCCTTATCGGACATTATTTGTTCTGAACTCAAAAAAACTTGCAAATCAAAATCAGAAAGTCTAGAAAGAATATATAAATTTACTGGTTTCATTTAATCTCCTTAGTTTTCATCATACATTGTTTTTATTTTTTTGTCAATGCGTTATTAAAGAAAACAACTTAAAAAAATAGGTTTTATGATTAACCACAAATAAAAAAAGATATGCACACTTGTACATATCTTTTTAATTTTATTGACATAATGAATTACTTACTATCTTATTAAACAACAATGTTGAAAATTCTGCCTGGAATATAGATAATTTTCTTAACTCCACTAACCACATAATCTTTCACTTCATCAAGAGCTTTAACTTTTATTTCATCTTCACTTGCAGTTCTAGATACCATAATTTTTCCACGAAGTTTTCCATTAACCTGAATTGGAACTTCAATTTCGTCTAAAATTAAAGCACTCTCGTCAACTTCTGGCCATGTTGAATCTTCATATTTTCCATAACCCATTATTTCAAACAACTCACTTGCAACGTGTGGAGCAAAAGGACTTACTAAAATAATCAAGTTTTTATATTCATCACTAGTTAAATGTCCCACTTTCGTAATTTCATTTACCAAAATCATAATTGCAGAAACTGCAGTGTTAAATTTTGTTGCATCAATATCAGTTGAAACTTTTTTAATTGCGTTGTTGATTGCGAAACGCAATTCTTTTGTTTCTCCATTTCCACTAACAAGTTCTTGAATATTCCAGATTCTATTTATTAATTTATTACAAGCCTTAAGCCCTTCTTCACTCCAAACTACAGACTCAGAATATTCACCAATGAATGACATCCATAAACGCAAAGCATCCGCACCATATTTTTCAACCATAAGTCTAGGATCAACACCATTTCCTGCACTCTTGCTCATCTTTTTGCCATCAGCCCCCAAAATCAAACCTTGTGAAATTCTCTTTTTGAAAGGTTCATCAACAGGGCATAAACCTAAATCATACAACATTTTAACCCAATATCTAGCATATAACAAGTGTCGAGTTGTATGCTCATTTCCTCCATTATATAAGCCAACTGGCAACCAAGCCTTCAATGCCTCTTGACTTGCAAACTCATTGTCGTTATGAGCATCACAATAGCGCATAAAATACCAACTTGAGCCCGCCCAACCCGGCATTGTGTCAGTTTCACGTTTTGCCGGCTTTCCACATTTTGGACAACTGGTGTTAACAAAACTAGGAATTGCAGATAGTGGACTTTCGCCATCTTTTGTTGGTTCATAAGATTCAACTTTAGGGAGTGTAACAGGCAAATCTTTTTCATCAACAGGAATCCAACCGCAACAATCACATTTAACCATTGGAATTGGTTCTCCCCAATATCTTTGACGAGAGAAAATCCAATCTCTCATTTTGAAATTGACTTGTTTTCTTGCAACACCCATTTTAATAAGTTTGTCAGTAATTGCAATCTTAGCTTCTTCAACTGTAAGCCCATTAAATTCTTCACTGTTAATTAACTTACAACCTTTCCCTAAATAATCTTGTTTCTCGAATGCTGATTCACTAACATCATTTCCGTCAATAACTTGAATCATAGGAATTTGATGAGTTTTTGCATATTCAAAATCTCTTTGGTCATGACTAGGAACAGCCATAACAGCACCAGTTCCGTAATTTGCCAAAACAAAATCTCCAATATAAACATCAACTTCTTTACCATTAACTGGATTAATTGCTTGAATGCCTTCTAATTTACAACCTGATTTTGATTTGTTCATTTCAGTTCTATCAAATTCGGATTTTTTTGCAGTTTCTTTGATATATTTTTCCACATCATCCCAGTTTTTAATCATTGGTCGTAACTCTTGAACAATTTTACCTTCTGGAGCAAGCACCATGAAAGTGATTCCATAAATCGTTTCAATACACGTAGTGAAAATTGAGAAACTTCCACCCTGTTTAATTTTAAAATCAACTTCCACACCATAACTTTTTCCAATCCAATTTAATTGACTAAGTTTAATATGTTCAAGATATTCAGTTTTGTCAAGATCGTCCGCTAAGCGTTCACCATATTTTGTCATTTTAAAAACCCATTGCGATTTTGTTTTTTGCACGGTTTCACTATGACATTGACAACAAGTTCCATCTTCCACTTCTTCATTTGCAAGAACACCACAATTGGGACACCAATTTACTTTTGTGTCTTGCTTTTCAACTGCACCATTTTTAAAAAATTGAATGAATTGCCATTGTGTCCATTTATAATATTCTTCATCACTTGAACTTATTGATCTATCCCAATCAATAGACATTCCCAAACCTTTAACCTGAGATTTAAAAGTTGCAATGTTTCTTTCAACAATTTCTTGTGGAGCTTTGTGTTCTTTAATTGCTGTACGCTCTGCTTCCAACCCAAAAGAATCAGTTCCAAAAGGGAATAAAACATTTTTACCCATTAATCTGCGCTTTCTTGCATAGGCATCAATTGCGGTATAACTTCTACTATGTCCCATGTGAAGTCCAATTCCACTTGGATAAGGAAATTCAATCAAAACATATTCATTATCTTTTCCATTAGCATAATTTTCAACTTTATAAGTTTTATTCTTTTCCCAATATTGTTGCCACTTCTTTTCAATTTCACTAAAATTGTATTCTTGCATTTATTTACTCCTTAGATTATAAATAAAAAATTGACAGCGGTTATGCTGTCAAACAATTATTTTCAGCACAACCAAAACACTGTGCCTAATAATAGGCACCATTAGCGTAATAGCAATGCCAAAGCTTTTATTTTCATGTCTATATTATATAAGATAATAATTCGCTTGTCAAGATTTTTAAAATATAAAAATAAGATTTCTCCAATATTAAAAAAAGATTGTGAGCAGTCAAGCGTATCTCAGTCATGTTGAGCAACGCCGAAACATCCCATAATCAGAAAACAAAAATTCATACAATATTTTAAATTTTTTAGGGTTCCCACCGCAACTTGCTTGCGGAAGGGAAAGAGGAACAAACGAGTTTAGACTTACGTTTGTGTTAAACAAACTAGCTAAAGCGAGATTTGTGACGACAAGATTGCTCACCTTGGAACAAAACTATTGCAAGGCGCGTTAAACTTTTCGCTTCCGATAAAAACCCCATTTGAATAACATTCGCCCTGCTTATTAAACACGCACTCACTTGTTTTACATTCAATAAACATATTTTTGCAGTGATGATAAGGAGCAATATCTGGTTCATGTTCAAACATGTCCTTTGAAACATCCTCAACAACTTCACTGTTATCTATCTTAATATCACCACAATTTGAGCCGTCATTAACCATCAAATGCTTTCGCTCACATTTTGCTCTATCATTATAAACACAACTATATTTTCTACAAACTACATCCATAATAACATTTTGCCCAAAAGTTTTGAAATTATGCGTTTTAATACTTCTCAAAAGTTGACAAAAATTTTAAATATTATATAATATATAAACACAAAAACATTTAATAAGGAGAAATTAAATGAAAGTTATTTTAATTAAAGACCTAAAAGGCAAAGGAAAAGCTGGAGAAATTATTGAAGTTAATCCAAACTATGCAATGAATTTTTTAATCCGCCAAGGAATTGCCAAAGAAGCAAACAAATCAAATCTTAACGACCACAAAGGTCAAGTTGAAGCTAAAGCATTCCACCATGGTGAATTGGTGAAAAGTTATCAAGAAATTGCAAACAAAATTAAAAATAAAGTTTACAATTTCACCCTAAATGTTGGCGCAAACGGTAAAGCGTTCGGCTCAATCACAAAAACTGAAATTTTGAATGCATTGAATGCCGATGGAATCAAAATCGAAAAAAATCAAATTAAAGATTTTCCATCAATCAAAAGTGTTGGCGAATATAAAATCACTCTTCAATTCATTAAAGAAGTTTCAGTTGATATTATCGCCAACGTAATTGTTAAATAAATACTTAAAAAGGACACAAAAATATGACACAACAATTTTACACACTTGAAAACATTAAAGAATTTTTAAATAAACATGGTTATAAATGGACTGGCAAATTATATAATGCTTCATTCCAAAACGTGAAGGACGCTTCACCTGAAGATTTTAATGAAGCTAAACTTCTTGTTATGGAAGGAAGAAATGGAATTTATGACAAAAAAATATTTATTTCAAATTATCAATTTATCACTTTCGAAGACCATCCAATGATTGATGAAGACCTTTCACACGAATGGTGCTTATTTTTGCTTAGCAAATATGGCAAAGATTATGCTAAACATGTATTCAACTGGAGTGTTGAAAACATGACTGAAATCAAAAAAGATGCAAAAGAAAAAATTGAAAGTTACTCAAAAGACATCAACGCAAAATCACAACAAAGAATTGATTACTTTGATAATTTTGCACAATCATCACTAAAGTATATCTCAAAAGAAGATTTATTTGATTCAACTAATGATTATGATGTTTTGTAAAAGTTGAAAGTCCATAAAAAAATCCGCACAATGCGGATTTTTTAATTTTCTAAACCTAACAAGTAATCAGTTGTTACACCAAAGAAAAGAGCAATCTTTTTCAAACCATAAATGTTTGCCAAACTAATTTTTAAGGTCCATCCATTTATAGTTGATTTTGGTATTCCTGTTTGCTCTGCCAATTCTTTTAAACTTATTTCATTTGTTTTAATTAAATCTTTTAATCTCTCACTAAAGATTTCTAAAACTTCTTTACTTTCATTCACAAAAGTATTATGCAATAAATTTAAAGAAAATACTTGACAAATCGTAATTACGACCGTATAATACAAATATCTTAACGTTAAGTGTTCAAAGTGAGGGATACTTGAGGGATTTGACGAAGCTGGCATCAAAATGAAATCGGCAAATCCTAAAGTTGTAAACTTTGAGAAAAAATCCGCGCAATGCGGATTTTTTTGTTTATCTCGCTGTCATTCTGAGTGAACATAGTGAATCGAAGAATCCCATAGAGCGAAGCTCCACTTTCTGATTATGGGATGTTTCGACAAGCTCAACATGACAGACTAAAATCATAAAAACACTAATAAGCAATTTTTTCGTTAACATAATCAACCAATTCATCAATAAGCAAACGAATTTGTTCCATTGTATCACGATCACGAACTGTAACAGTGTTGTTTTCTAACGTATCGAAGTCAATTGTAACACACATTGGAGTTCCAATTTCATCTTGACGACGATAACGTTTACCGATTGAACCTGCTTCATCGAATGTCACCATAAACTGTTTACTTAGAAGAGAGTAAACCTCCTGAGCCTTTTCACTTAAATTCTTTTGAAGTGGAAGAACTGCAACCTTATATGGCGCAATTGCTGGGTGGAAATGCATAACAACACGACTATCTCCGCCATCAAGAGTTTCTTCATTATATGCTTCACACAAAACAGCCAAAGTAAGTCTATCTGCACCAATTGAATATTCAATAACATTTGGAATATATTTTTCGTTAGTGAATGGATCAAGATAAAGCATACTCTTTCCACTATATTCTTGGTGACGACTTAAATCCCAATCACCTCTGTGGTGAATACCATTTAATTCTTCCCAACCTATTGGATAATTATATTGAATATCACAAGCCGCTTTTGCATAATGAGCAAGTTTATCATGATCATGGAAACGAAGATTATCTGCATTAAAGCCAATTGAAAGCAAGAATTCCATTGCTTTCTTTTTGTATTGAGCATAAAAATCCATGCTTGTGTCTGATTTGCAAAACCATTGATGTTCCATTTGTTCAAATTCGATTGTTCTGAATGTGAAGTTTCCTGGTGTTACTTCATTTCTGAATGCCTTACCAATTTGTGCAATACCAAATGGAACTTTCGCTCTCATACTACGTTGAACATTTAGGAAGTTTACAAATTCACCTTGTGCAGTTTCAGGACGAAGATAAATCAAATTTTGACCTTCATCAGTAACTCCTCTTGAAGTAGAGAACATAAGGTTGAAGTTGCGAATATTGGTCCAATCGCATTTTCCGCATTTTGGGCAAGCAACTTTATGTTCAGCAATATAACTCTCCATTTCTTCATTTGTCATTGTGTCTGGATTGACAGTTTTCTTGCTGTGTGCTTCAATCAAGTTATCCGCTCTATGACGAGTTTTACATGATTTACAATCCATTTTTGGATCACTAAATGACGCTGTGTGACCACTTGCATCCCAAACTTTGCTGTTCATGAAAATATCTGCATCCACACCAAAAGAGTTGTGTGATTCTTGAACAAATTTCTTCCACCAAGCACGTTTAATGTTGTTCTTCAACTCAACACCAACAGGACCATAGTCCCAAGTGTTTGCAAGACCATCATAAATCTCACTTCCTGGAAAAATGAATCCTCTGTTCTTACATAAATTTACAATTTTATCAAAATTACCCATTTCAATTTTCTCCTTTTTATATTATGAGTTATTTTAATTTTACACAAAGAAAAACCCTAGCCTGTGTAAAATTACAGACTAGGGACGATAACTCAATACCGCGGTTCCACCCTAATTGGATATACCCACCTTAATTTCTCATTTACGCAGAGATGTACGAACGTCATTTTAACGTTTCCAAGCAAATCGCCACTTTGCTTATTGGATTATTTTAATTATATAATCAAACTCTGATTATGTCAACATTTTTTAAGGATTTGAATTAAAACCTTTTGAATAAACTTGTGTGATATATGCTTGACCTTCATACAAAATTCTATTAACAAGCCCGCTTGAATATCCAGTTGCATTTTTTCCCGCTTTGTGTTTTTGATCAATTCTATCAACAACCTCTTCAATGTCTTTATCTGTTGGAACAATTCCTTGTTCTTGCAAATAACTCATCAAACCTTGATCTCTATCAATCAACATATATTTCAAGTTGTCTTCACTGTTAATTTTTGGATCATATTTCTTGTTTCCATTTCTAGTTGCGTTATTATCAGCTTCTTTAACTTTCTTAAGTGCGAGCGGATCCAATTTCTTTAATTGAATTGCAGATTTAACAAGAAGTTGCTTAATTTTTTGAATTCGTTCTTCATTATCTTTTTTTGTTAAACCTTCATCTTTTAAATCGCCATAATCATTTTGAATTTCTTTCACTCTTTCTTCAGCACTCAATAACATAGCTCTAAGTGTATTGATTTCATTTTGAGTTTCCTTAAGTTCTTTATTGTAAGAAGAAATTGAAGCATTTAAGGTTTTTGCATCTTCATTATCACTAATTCTTTGAATTAAAGACTTGTATTCTTTTTCTTTGTCTTCAATTTTTTTGTCAAGTTGACTAATTTTTTGTTCAACATCTTGAATTTTAGCATCAATTCTTTCAATTTCTGCACGAAGTCCTTTTGCAAATCTCTCTTTTTCTTGAACTGCTAATTTATTCTTTTCATTTTCTTGAGAAATTCTTTCATTTTCTTTTTCTAACAAATCAATCTTAGTTTCAAGACTATTAATTTTATTTTGATATTCTTCTCTTTCCTTAAGTAACGTTTCAAGCGCTTCAACACTTTTTCTCAACTTTTCTAGAAGTTCGCTGTTTGCAGATTTTGAAGCATTTAATTCTGACTTAAGTTGATTAATTTCAGCTTCCGCTTCTTCAATTTCATCACTTAGCGCTTCATATTTTATTTTATATTCAGAAAGAGCCTGATTTTCTGCTGTCAATGTTGCATTTTCTTCTTCCAAAGAATCGATTTTTAATTTTGCTTTATCAAGCATTGATTTATATGAATTTGCAAGAGTTTTATAAACTAGTATCCTTGCATTTAAATGAAGTATTTCTTTTTCATATTTTGCAATAATATCGATTTTTTCTTCTTGAGCTTGTTTCAATTGATTTTCTAATTCTTGTTTTTTCGCTTCAAGTTCCTCTTTTTCTTTGTTTGCTTTATCTAAAGCCAACTTTCTTTCATATGCTGTGTTTTGGAATTCTAAAGCTTGACGCACTGCAACTTCAATTTCTTCATTGCATCTTTCAATTTCAGCTTTTAATCTTTCAACTTCAGCGCCTTTTTCAGTTTTAAGTTCTTTCAACTGATTTTCTAATTCTTGTTTCTTTGCTTCAAGATCAGCTTTTTCTTTGTTTGCTTTGTCTAAAGCCAACTTCCTTTCATATGCTGTGTTCTGAAATTCTAAAGCTTTACGTACTGCAACTTCTGTTTCTTCTTCACACTCTCTAATTTGAGCTTTTAATTTTTCAATTTCAGCATCTTTTTCTGCAATAAGCTCAGCCTCTTCAGCTTCTTTTTCCTCTTTTTCTTTCTCAGCGCCTTCTAATTCTTCTTCGGCTTCTTTTAATTTTTCTTTATCTTCTTCTAGTGGAGGAACTATTCCTTTTAACTTGTCAATTTCTTTTTGAATTTCCTTAAGTTGAAGTTCTTTTTCTGTTTTCAAAGTTTTTAATTCATTCAACTTAACTTCAAGTTCGCCCTTTTGTTTTTCAAGTGATTCTAAAAGTTTCTTAATTAAATTGAGTTCTTTTGTTATGTTTTTCTTTTCTTCTTCTGTTTTTAAACTTGAATCAATAAGTTCTTTTTCTAAAGATTCCAACTTCTCTTTTAGTTTATCGCTAGTTTCCAAGTGTGTGTTTAATTCTTTTTCTGTTTCAGCAATTGCTTCATTTAATTTTTCAAGTTCTTTACTTAATTTTTCTAACATTTCCTCAGGATTGATTGGAATTTCAACAGGAACTTCTTCTTTTTCAGTTAAATTTGCACCTTCAACTTTGTTAACCACCTTTAAGATTTTTAATCTCAAATTTTTCCATTCTTCTGAATTCTTTTCAATGTTCTTATCTTTATCGAAAACCTTCTTGCCTTCAATCAATAATCCTTTATCCAAATCATAAGATAATTTTTTAATTTCATCTTCTGATAGTCCTTCAATTAATTCAGCATCTTTAAACTTTGTGATATCAATAAAAACTTTAAGCCCAACAGCTTTTTCAATCAATTTATTTCTGTCACCATGAATTTCATAGTCTTCGCCAAAAGTTGCATTTGACAATCTTGTGTATGTTTCATTAGTTTGCTTATATATTTCTTGACACTCTGCAAATTTACCTTTTGCTCTTTCATACAAGAATCTACGCAACAATGAAGGTCTTTTACCAAGAAGTTCCAATTCTGAAACTTTTGCTTGTTGTTTATTAAATTTCTTTGATGCTTTTTTAAGTTTCTTTTCTGCACGCTTGTTTTGTCTTGAAGCAACACGATAATCTTCAGCGAGATCAATTGCTAAGTTTACATTACTTGATGTTACATCCGCTTTTCCGCCTGCCATTTTAAGAGCATTATTACTCGTTGTTTGTGAAAGCGAAATAACTTTAGACATCACTCGTGACCTATAGAAATCATCAATTTGTTCTTTAGTTAATGTATCCTTTTTCTCGAACAATTCTTTAAGATCTTTTTCAATATCTTTTGAATCTTTCTTTCTGTTAGTTTCAGTTTTGTCTTTATACTTTCCAAAAACTCTTTTTAATCTGCCAAATGTTCCATTTTTAATTATCCCAATGGCAATGTTAACAGGAGGAATTGCAATTCCTGCCGCAATACTTAAGTTAGTTGCTGCTAAAAACACAGGAAAAACAGCAGGTAAAAATATACCACTAACAACTGCACCTGCAAGAGACACACCGAACGCAGCCCCCACCTTCATATATGAAGAGAATATGCCATTACCAACATTATATTTTGGAGAATTTTTAATTTTCCCATCTTTAAAAGTCATTTCGTGAGTCTCTAAGGCTCTATATGCAACACTATTTGCTGCTTTATCATGCATATATACAGTGTCAGAGAGTTGATATCTTTTTCCTGGAGTTTCAATCTTTCTAACTGCACCATCAACAACAACTTCTTCAAGATAATAATCACCTTTTTTATATTGTTCCTTAAATGCCTCTAATTCAAGATTTCTGTCAGATTTAGGAAGAGTCTCTGTTCCAAAAGAAACATTTCCAACAATCTTACAATCTTCAACTGCTGATTTTTTATCTTTTTCATTAAGTCTTTGTGATTTTGATTGAATAACATCACAATCTTTATACGCACATCTTCTTAATTTCTTTGCTCTTGTTAAATCATATCCAGGAACTCCTCCTTTACTAAAGAAGTTTTTGTCAACAATAACAAATTTTCTTTCTGCACCAACTATGCGCTCAACAAGAATTTTGTCATAATCCTTTGCAGAATCATCAACAACTTTAAATGAAATTGGTTCAGCAGATTTCATTTCGTTTACATACTGCCCATTTGACAATCTTAAAGAAGAAGAATCTGTTGGATTAGATTCAAGAAGTTGATATGTTTTAACGGTGTCATAACGTCTGTTTGCTTGTTCAAATGTTAAATAATCTGTTGTTGCAACAATTTTATCGCCTTCTTTAACTGTAATCTTTTTGCCAACCATTTTAGAAAGATCATCAATTTTATTTCCGTCGTCATCATAAAGGTTTGTGGTTTTTACCATTTTAATTTGACCATCAATAGTCACCGCAACATAATCACCAGCATTATGTGCTTGATAATTAACAACTTTTCGTTGGTGAATCTTCATTGTTTTGGAAGAATTTGGTTTTGGAACTTCAGTTTCTACATATTCTTGGTCTGAAATAAATTGTTCATATTTAACAGGCTCTTCCACAATTTGCAAGTCAACGCCATCAACATTAACAATTCTGGTTTTCTTGTCACTTACATTATCATCTTTTGATGTTATGTAATAAGAAGTTTTTTGATTATTTACCAAATCAACTGTTTCTTTTGCAATAACAGAATCGAAAGAATATTCTTTTCCCACATAGACTTCAGAAATTTTTTCCCCACGTTCAGTAAAGAAATCATTATTTTCAATTTGGTCTATAGATGTTGCATCTTTAACAGATTTAATTACACCTTCGTCAACAAAAAGAATTTCTTCCTCTTTCAATAATTCCCATTTACCACCAATTTTAACATATAAATAAGGTTCATCACCATCTGAAGCTTCTTTAACTTTTAATGTTCTCTTTAATCCGTAAGGTATTTCTTCGCCTTTTGGATTGATTGATATTGAATCATATGTTGATTGCTTTGGTGAAACAAACTCATAGTAAAGTGTAGCATATGCATCATCCGAAAGTTTGTGTTTTCCATCTTTATCGGAGCAAACTTCCCCCTTAAAAATATGTTTCATGAAATCATCAACCGATTTAACTTTTCTTGTTGTTAATTTCCCTTTTTCTTCTTGAGAAATAAAAAGTTTTGATAATGGAATTTTAGTCCCGGAAATATCAACAAAAATCTCTTCTAACTTAAGTTTTTCTTTATCTTTTTTTTCAAGATCATTAAAGTGTTCATATAAGTCGATTATTTTCATTTCACACCTCTATAATTTTATTATAACATAGTAAAAATAAAAAATCAATAGATGGTTTAAAAAAAATAGACTATATAGTCTATTTAATTATGTTAAACTGTAACTCCTTCCGTCCTAGCTTGTTTAATAGATTCCATTTTCATAGCAACCAGTCTTATCTGATTTGGATCGGTTGCATATGTGCCATCAAATGCGGTATTGGTAACGCCATATATATCACTTGTGTCTTGCACACAGAAATAAGAACCTTTTAAAACAATTTGCTCTTGTCCCCAAGATGTTTGAATGGCATAATTGCCATTTGATTTTACAAATGATTTAACTCCATCAATTGCAACATATCCTTTTGAAGTTTCTTCGTATTTTTTATGAAATTGATCTGCGGTTTTAATTAAATATTCTTCACCATCTGGATTAACCACAATCATGGCACCAGCCACTTCTTCTTTTTCAGTTACTGTTCTTGTGGTTTCGGGTAAAATATAAATTTTGCCATCAACTTCAACTCTAGGTCTTGTGTCAACCACTTCACCAGTTTTTGCAGGTCTCGCTTGAATTGTTGCTTTTTTTATAGCAGGGAACGATTTCCCTTCTGATATCTTTTCAATTTCTTTTGCAGTATCTTCAATAACTTCAACTTCAATTTCAATGTTTGGATATTGTTTTTCATCTAATGAATATAATGTAACTTTCTTTTTCATAAACACTCCTTTTCAATATTTTATATTATATTATAAAACCCTTAAATAGTCAACTTTTGCATCAAAAATTTCACACTTCTTGTGTAAAATAAAACAAGACTTAAGGTAGTTCTTAAGTCTTGTTCTCCTTTGCGGTTTTGCAAGATTTGATTAAAGTCACTCTAATATTTGTACAAAGTTTATTTAATTGATTAAAATATTCTTCATCTATATAATTAGTTTTGAAAGCAAGTTCTAACCAATAACTCGTTTCATTACATTCTTTTAAAGCAATTTTAAGTTTTGAAACAAAGTCTGCCTTCCCTTGTGCATACTGTGCTTCACTAATGTTAGCGCCAATACTTGTTCCACTTCTTCCAACTTGATTTGAAATAATGCTTTCTTTTTTATCTTTTAGAAATTTTGTCAATTTTTATAATTTCAATTGCAAATTCTATCGATAAGTCTAATAATTTATTTTCCTTCTTCATAATTTTATTGTATCATAAAATTAAATTATTTGCAAGATGTTTTATGAAGATATGAAGTTTGGAATGAAGTTTTCGCTCTGCTCAAAATGAAGCGAAGCGACAATAAACCTTTCATTAATGCAAACTTGTTTGACCTTCATAAGCGTAGCGTCTGCATTCCTTCATTGATGTAAGTCACTTCATTAAAAAATCTCGGACCAAACTCCGAGATTTTTTCTTGGCGCCCCGAGGTGGTTCCGTTTTTTATCCGCCTCAGCACCTGTCAGCCATTATTTTAAGTGTAATTCACTAGCAAGTTCCACACTTTCAAACTTACTAAATTGTTAATTTTTGAGTTTGCGAAAAATGTTTGAGATTTTTTAATTGAAAGGTTGGAAGATTATAATTGTAAATCTTTTACGCCATCAGTTTTGCATAATTTTGCTTGTTTTGATAGTTCTTTAGTTGTATCTCTTAATGAAGATATAATTTGCTTATCTACTTTCAATAAATATTTTTTATCTTCATCAACAAGTCCATGTTGGTATAAATATTTGCGTTCTAAATAGAAATTTAAACAATCAACAAATTTTTTATCTTTAAAGAACGATTTGTCTATCAAGTTAATAGACTTTTTGTCATACAAAATGTCCAAAATTGATAAAACTTGTGGATTAACATTTATATTGCTGTTTTCATTTTCCGTATCATAAATGTTGCCCATTATGTCGACTGCCATAAATTTATATGTATAACTGTTTTCCGTTTTCATTTTTAAAATAGCATATCCATTTTCATCAAACTCTTTCATTATTTCAATTACTGCATTTTCTCTATCACACCAACCACCACTATTGATTTTTATTCTTTTATTTTGGGTGTACGGAAAAGATATTTGTTCCATAAAGTAATCCCATTGTTTTAACTTGCGAGTAAATTTGGGCATAATAGTGGAAGTGTAATGCCTTTTAATCATTTTGGCAATTAAACGATTAGATGTATCTTTATGACTTGCGTGTTGAGAATCTAAAATAAACGATGCATCTAAATATTTAATTGCTGTATCAAGTAAACTTTGTTGAAGTTGTGTTAATTCAGGTTTAGAGATATCAATTTTTTCAAAATCTTGATTAATAAATGTTAAATTGTTTAATTCTTGATTTAATCTTTCATAATCTTCTTGCAGTTCTGTTAAGATGTTGAATATGCTAAGAACTTCAATATACTTGGTATGTAATGAGGAAATATAAGAACCTTTATCGGCATTAAATGAACTAACTTTTTGTCTATATTCTTTTTCGTTATTATAAGCCCAAATTAAATTATCTTCTAACAATAAAGAACTTTCACAATCCTTATATTTTTCAAGTTCATCTTTAACCTTTTCTATTTCTGCTTTTGCTTTTCTTCTTGCATCATAATCTGGAACATCATAATGGTGGAAACCAACATTGAAAGGGCCTGCACAATAAGCACGACTTTCTTCTTTTGTTGCAGTACTTGCAACTTTTTCTAAATCTCTTAATGTAGATTTTAACTTTTCAATTGTTCTCTTGGTTGAATAATCAATTTTTCCTTGAGATGACTGTTGAAGTGCTAATTTAGCAAATTTCTCTCCATAATATCCAATAGCCCAAATGTCATATTTATTATCACTACATCTTTTTGCCAAATCTGCAAGAAACAAATTGAATTCTTCAATAATATTATTGCAATCAGCAAGTTTGGTATTGTATTGTGAAATTTCATGTTTTAATTTTAAATATCTTTGTGTTAATTCCTTGTTCATAACTAATTCCTTTAAGGTGAGTATATCATAAATTATATGATGTTTCAAGATGTATTTTCAAAAATTCTTGGTTTTCGCAAGAAATGAAAAAAGACTTAAGGTAATCCTTAAGTCTCTCTTGGCGCCCCGAACAGGGCTCGAACCTGTAGCCTACCGGTTAACAGCCGGTTGCTCCACCATTGAGCTATCGAGGCATTGAAAACGAGTTTATTATAACTCAAATAAAACTCGTTGTCAACTGTTTTTGAAATTTTTTATGAAATTAATTAAAATTTTTAAACATTTGTTAATTTGTGATATAGATTATACCTATTTAGAAACGTTAAGAAATTGATTTTAGTTAATAAATTTGTACATTGACCTTTGAATAATTCTATTGTTTCATCACTATAATTTTGAGATGCAACAATTGTCTTCATGTCAAAGGTGTAAATATCATCTCCAAACAATCCTCCAGTGTTAGAATAATAAACAATCAAATCTTTGGTTTCTCCATTTTCAGTGTAAACAACATCTGTTGGACTGAAAATTGATTGCCCTATATAAAGATTTTCATTAAACCTAATCCCAAGCAAATCAAACAATGTTGGAACAACATCATAAGCAGAAGTGAAACGCGTGTTAACAATATATTTGTTTTCTGCTGTTGAATTATATTGTTTAATTCCTGGACTTGAAATAATCATAGGAAGAGTGTTCAACTCTTTATTGTTGTTGTTTGTTGTGCTTAATCCTTTATAGATATGCGACAATTTGTCATAATATGCATAATGATCGGAATAGAAAAGCATTGTTGTATCTTCATAAATTTCATATTCTTTGAGTTTATTAACAATTACACCAATTGCATCATCAAGACCTTTAACTCCACATTGATAATAAACTAAATCTTCAGCAATATCAGAGTGATTTTCGAGAACTGTTTGATACCACTCAGTTTTGGTTGCTTGACTAGCCGGTTTTTTTAACTTCCAATTTCCATTAGAATTCAACTCGCAATCGTCTTCACCATATTTAACATAATCATAATACTTATTTGCATCACCGTCGTGGGTGTTATCTTTTTCTGTGTATGCACCATGAGATGAAACATTAAGATAGAATGTGTAGAAAGGTTTGCTTCTGTCTTTTGGAACAATATAATCAATTGCATTTTGAGCAAACTCGCCTTCGGCAGCCCAATTATCAAATTTTAGATCGTCACCAGTGTATATATGATTTCCGTTTTTATCTTTAATTGTATCCTTTCCTATAACCTTGTCAAAACCAAGATTTGAATGTGTTTTTCCACGGCTGTAGAATGAAATCTCATGAGAGTGTACATATGCAGTGTTATAGCCCATGTTTTTCAGAACATTTGGCATTGAATATCCCATTGCTTTCACGTTTTCAGTGTCGTCTTTAACAATATCAAGCAAAGGCTGAGCAATTGGATAATTTCCAATAATTCCTTGCCCTTCACTCATGTTCGTTTTTGATTTTGCAAAGAAGTTTTTTGCAAGAATTGAATCATTGTTTAAGTTTTTATTAGTTACGTCAGTTTCATAATCCTCACCAAACATAATTGCATAAAGATTTGGGATAAATTCAGGTGAAAGATTGTTAAATGTTGGATCATACGTTCCGTCACCAAAACCAAACCACTCAAGAGATTCCATCATAACAACAATAACATTGTTTCCTTCATCAACACCGAATACATCACTTTTATTGTTTTCAGTTCCATATATTTTACCAGAATTAAAGAAATCTAACGTTGCGTTTTCAATTGTTTTACCATCATTTCTAACCGCATTGAAAATCATGTTCGCAAAATAACCATATGTTCCAAATTTTGTGTAACTGCTTGTTTTAAGAATTGAAGTGTTCATTAAAAATTCATCCGTTAAAGTATATTCAACATCAGTTAAACTTGACAAAGCATTAACCCTTTCTCGAGTTTGAATTGAAAACCCAACGGCAAGCAATTGAACACTTATAATTATAATAACGCTAAAAATTGAAAAATGTTGCTTTATGTTGGTTTTATCTTTTTTGCAGTATTTCAGCAGCAAACCACCTATAAGTGTAATAAAGGTTGTAACCAAAAGTAATTCCAGTAAAACAGCAATATACACAAAACTTGAAGTCATGGCCGCACCTGCTTCACCAATCAGTCTGATCATTTCAATAGATAACAAATCTCCATATACACGACTAAGTGAATAATTTATGTATGCTAAAACAGCTTGAAGAATTAATAAAATTGTGTAAACCACATATTGGGCAGTGTAATTAGGTATTATGAAAATGGTGATTGCAACAACTAAAATTAAGAAAAAGTTGTACCAAAAATATTCTGGCATACCACCTAATTCTAGCACTGAAAAAGTGAGTGCCTCCAAAATTAAAGCACCAACAACAAAATACAGCACCATCAAAAGTTTGTTTGCAATCGTTCTAAACATCTATAATCATTATATATCTTTAAGTTAAAATAGTCAAGACTTATCTTTCAATTAATTATTATAGTTTGAGTTAAATAATTTAATTTATTAATTGTGTTGTAATTTAATTTAATTCGTGTTATAATAACTTTGTTTAAGGAGATAAAATATGCAATTTAAAAAGACAGATATAATAAGTTTTGTTTTGGAAAACCACCCTAAAGCTGAAGAAATTTTATCAAGTTTTGGTTTTCATTGTTTATATTGTCCATGTTCTCAAATGGAAAGTTTGGAAGAAGCTTGTGCTGTTCATGAAGTTAACATTGACGAATTATTAAAGGCTTTGAATAAATAATGAATCACTAAATTGAACTAATATGTTCAATTTTTTTACACTCTGCATTTTTATAACCACTAATTATTTAAGACCTCAAAAGTAATTTTCAGATTTGAATGTAATGAATAAAAAAATAAGGCATTATGCCTTATTTTTTTCCTCTAAGTTTAGCTTTTTTCTCAAGTTCTCTTTGAGTTTCTTCAAGTTTTGCATTTTCCGCTGCAATTTGATTGTCAATTTGTTTTAAATACTCATCAATCTCTTTTATGTCAGACAAGTTTTCAACTTCATTCACATTCTTTACATCAGCTTCTTGAAATTCATCTTTTCTTGGTCTTCCGCGACCGCGTTTATTTTCAATCTTAACTTCTTGAGTTAGTTGTTTCTTAGGTCTTCCACGACCTTTTTTTACAGCAGAAACTTTTTCTGAATCAACCTCTTTTCTTGGTCTTCCAACTTTACGTTTTGCTTCAGTTGATTGAACTTCTTTTCTAGGTCTACCTGGACCTTTCTTTACAGACTCTTCCTTTTCAACAACTTCTTTTTTAGGTCTTCCAACCCTACGTTTTGGTTGAGTTTCTTCAACTTTTTCCTTTCTTGGACGACCTGGTTTTCTCTTTTCCCCTTCAGTTTGTGCCGTATCAACAACCTTTCTTGGTCTTCCCCTTCTTGACACTGGCTTTGATTCATTAATGCTATCATCAATTGATTCGGTGGAGATATTTTCTATTTCTTCTTCCGAACTTTCTTCGTCTTCTGCTGTTTCCTCATGTTGACCAACATTTTCAAATGAGTCATCTAAGAACACAACATCATCTGTATCTTCTTTTTCTTCATCCACAGATTTGTAAAGCTCTTCTGTAAGTTTTTCGAAATCAAATTTATCAGTCTCTTCGAAATCAAAATTTTCTTTAGTTTCTTCAGTTAAATCTTCATCAAGTTCAACCTCTTCAGTTTCTTCACCGTTATCTGATGCACCAACAAATTCAGGCTTAACTTCGGCGTCAGACGGTTCTTCATCTTCTTCATAGTATTTGAGAGGTTCATATTTTGGTGGTTCTTCTTGAACTTGTTCTTCATACTGAAATTGCTCTTTAGGTTGAACTTGTTCTTCAGATTTAACTTGTTGAGTTTGTTGTTCTTCTGATTTAAATGATTGGGCATATCCAGGTTGTTCGTTAACCGCAATACCAATCTCTTCAAGCTTATCACTCATCATTTGATTTTGTTGATAAACATTGTCAAGTTCTTGATTTTTTGAAACTAAAAGTTCTTCCAAATCTTCAATTGTTTGTTTTAATTCGTTTTCTTTTTCTCTTTGTCTTTCTTCAACAAGTTTTTGAGCTTCATCATAAACCTTGCTACTATATGAACTAAATTCACTCTTCATTGCATTTTCAAGGTTCTTTCTGCTTGCCGCAATAAACTTATCAACAGTATCAAGTTCTGCTTGGAAATCATCAATAACTTTTTTGTGTCTTTCTGTTGCTGTGTCGAAGTCACGTTCCAAATTACGTTGACGATCCAATTCTTGTTGTTGTTGTTTTTTCAAGTAGTTTGCTTCAATTGAAGATGAAACTTCGCTTAATTGAGATTTAAAGTTTTCAAAAGTTTCCTTACTAACTTGCATTTGACGATTATACTCTTTCGTGATCTCACGATAATTCAAATCTTCTTGAGTCATATCAGAGTTAATTTGACCTATATCTTGATTGTATTTCTTACGCTCTGCAATATAGTTTTCTGCTTCTTGCATTGCTCTTTCCAAAACGAGCGAAGCTGCAACACCTTGATCATCGAAATTGAATTTTTCATGTTCAACATTTTTAAGTCTTGCTCTTTCCAATTCACGTTGTTCTTCTTCTGCACGTCTTTGAAGATATGCATAAAGAATTGGAATTCCTTTTTTGATTTCATTTTTGTCAAACAAAACTTCATAGTCAACATATTCAGGAAGAGTTTCAGTGGCTTTGTCTATGTTAACCTCAAAATATTGATAATTTTGGAACAGGTCACTTACTATTGCACTATGCCTTAAATTTAAGAAAATTTGAATCAAACAGTTTAACAGCATGATGATAATTGGAGCAAGTAAAATAGTTCTGAAAACAACAGCCAACTCTGTTTCATAACAATAATAGGCATTCAAAACAACTGAGCACAAACTGAAAATCCAAGCAAAAGTGTTCATTGTTTTTAAGTCTCTTGTGTATGTACTGTTTTTGATTGGATTTGAAACACAGTTTTCAAATGACATATATGAACTTGCTTTTCCTTCACGATAAAGAACAAATTGTTGCCAACTCTTTCTCAATTGTTTTGGAACTTTTTTAGATTTCATTTTTGCATTAAATGAAACCAAATTTTCTTCATTGATATGCGGATTGTCAATGAAATACACATTAAATTTGTCGATCGCTTTTATCAAGCGAGCTTCATAAGAACGAGATGTGAAAAAGATTACACACACAGCAGTGAATAAAAATAATCCCACAAAAATTATGAATACATAATTATATGTTAGATACTGTGTTAATGATCTGAAGAACTTGTCCACATATCTAAAAATATCAACCATAAAAAATACCCCTTAATTGATAAATAAATGATCTTTTTGCCAAAAAAGACTTCAAATTTTCACCACTAATTTGTTTCTTTTGACATTAATCTACAATGTTATTATAACACAAAGAAGAATTAAATACTAATATTTTTTTAATATTTTTTAATTTTTTTTAAAATTTTTTTTATTATTTAAATAATTATTTAATTTTTTAAACATCCTATTTATTTATAGATTTTTTGCAATTTTCTAAATTTAACTAATTTTTAATATTTTTTTTATATTTTATTTGTAATTTTGAATTAGGCATAAATTATTGACAAAAATATAAAATAATTGTATTATATGAAAAATTTTAAGGAGAAATTATGTACGCTTATCTTGTTTACTATATTTTGGGTTTTGTTATGATCCCTGGAATAATTTTGGGAGTTTATGCTCAAACAAAAGTTAAATCAACCTTTGATGAATATTCCTCAACTTCAACTCGTCGTGAAAGAACCGCCAAAGAAGTTGCAAGAACAATGCTTAATGGTGGTGGTTGTTACGACACTCAGATTAAAGAAATTCATGGCGAACTAACTGACAATTTCAATCCCAAAACTAACACAGTGTCTCTTTCTCAGAGCGTTGCAAACCAAAACTCAATTTCTGCAATTGGTGTTGCCGCGCATGAAGTTGGGCATGTTTTCCAACATAAACAAGGTTACGCTCCCGTCAAAGTTAGAAGTGCTTTAGTTCCCGTTTTGAATATCTCAAGCTACTTCATGTGGCCATTGATTATAATTGGATTAATTTTCGAAGTTGCATTTGTCTCAACATGGGCAACAGTATTAATTTATATTGGTCTTGGAATTTATGCACTGAACACAATATTTTGTTTAGTTACTCTTCCTGTTGAACTTAATGCAAGCAAACGTGCTTATAAAATGCTAGTTGAAACCAACGAGATGACTGAAGAGGAAGCAAAGTCTGCAAAAAAAGTTCTTAACGCAGCTGCTTGGACTTATGTTGCAGCATTAATAACTTCAGTTCTATCTCTTATTAGAGTTTTATTATTTATTTTTGCAATGCGTGGAGACAGGCGTTAGTTTAAAATTCTTTCTGCTCTCGCATATGAAAACTTTGTCATTATCTCATATGCGCTTGTGTCTATATAATCTGCATAAGAATTTAAGGAGTTGAATTTATTGAGCAAATAAATTTCATCTCCTTTTTTTATTTGCAAATTTGTTACATCAAGCATAAAACAATCCATACAAATGTTTAAAACCTTACATAAAACACCATGCACATAAAGTTCCATTCCTAAAAACCTCATATCAAATCCATCAGCATAACCAAATGGGATTATTGCCACTTTCATATTTTGCCGTGCAACAAATCGATAATCATAACCAACCAATTCACCTTTTTTCACATTTTGTATTTGAACAATTTTGCTCTTTATTTCAACCACTGGCAAAAACCATCCATCACTGCGATTAAATAAACTAAATCCAATCCTAACCATATCTAAGTGATGATTAAACTTTTCATTAACAAAACTATTATCAGCATGAACAATAGGATTCAACCCAAATGAATGACATAGTTTAATAAACTTATTAAATATTTTCATTTGCTCGTTAATTCTCTCGTCTTTTGTTGCAAAATGAGTGAAAATCCCTTCAACAATAAGTTTGCTTTTAATAATAACATTTAAAGCTTTCCTAAAATCTTTTAAATCTGAAAACCCATATCTATTCATCCCTGTGTTGATTTTCAAATGAATTTTAATTGGTTTTTCTAATCTTGCAACCATTTTCACATCTTGCAAATCCGAACAAGCATATGAAAACGTTTCATCAATATTACTAAAGTCAAGTGGCCCAACAATTAAAATTGGTTTATTTGTTAGATTTTTAATTTTTGTTGCTTCAAAAAAGCAAGCCACTCCAAAAAAATCCACAAACTTATCCAAAATCCGCACAACATGAATGTCTGAAACTCCATATGCATTAGCTTTGACCATTGCGCAAATTTTTGAATTTGGATTTTCTTTTATAACTTGCTTTATGTTATTTATTAAATTATCTTTATGTATTAGTATCTTGTTAAACATATTTGTATATATGCTTAATTTGCTTTTTCTTTTCCTCGAGAAAACTCACACCCACAGTAATCCTGACGATAAATTTCCAACTCCTTGCAAATTTCAATACTTCTTAAGTATCCATTTTTCTTTTTTAAATCGGCATGAAGATATTTTACGCCATATTTTTCTTGAAGTTTTTCACCAAGAAGATTAATAAACTCACAATCCTTGTGCGGACTAATTGTAAGAGTTGTTGTCACAACATCAAAATTGTTTCTTACTGCATATTCAAATGTTTTATTTAATCTCTCTGTGATACAAATTTGACAACGAGTTCCGCCTTCTTTATCCAGTTCTCGTCCTTTAATAACTTTTAAGAAATCGTCGTGATTGTAAGTTTCTGCCACAACATTAACACCCAATTTCTTAAACTCACTTTGACGCAAAGCATATTCTTCCTTTGGGTATATATTAGGATTGTAATAATAAAACGTGATGTCAAAATATTCTTTAATCCTCTCAATAACCGCGCTTGAACAAGGAGCACAGCAACAATGCAAAAGTAGTTTTGGCTTACCGCCAAAACTACTTATTTCATCATGCATTATTTTGTTGTAATCAAATTTCATACTTACATTTTAATCCAAAAGAGAAAATTGTCAAGTATTATTTAATAATCACATATTCTTTACTGTAACTTAACCAAGAATCAAATGAATTAACAGTTGAACCAACAACATACATCACATAAACTAAACCATTTTGTGTTGAAACATCTTCTAAATCTATCGTATTATCCGATTCAACCATAGCTGTAACGTTTTTATCAACTGTTAAACCTTCTTTTAATAAGAATATAAAGCCGGCATCATCATCAGTTGTTGCCGCATCATTCAATTTTCTTTCAGCAATACCAGCAGATGTTTCAGCATTGAATGTGATTTTTGTTTTTTCAACATTGATCATCATCTTGTTATCAACAACATTTATTATATATTGATCACAACTCAAACCAACAACCATACCTAAAACTTTATTCTTTATTGTAACGTCAGATAACGATGGTGTTTCTCCTTCTGTGTGATATGAATAAAATCTATTTGAATTATTTATCATGAAATTCAATGTTTTACCGCTTAATGACACATTGCTCAAGTGATCAATTCCATATGCAACTCTTGTTTCTGGAAGGATACTATTTAAATTGCTTTTACATTCAATAGTAAGAGAACCTCCTCCTGATGAATTTGCACTAAATATCTCCGCATTGTAATCAGAAGCTATAATTCCACCAGTGATATAAGCAAACAATTCTCCATCAAAATGAGAATTTGCAACTGTTCCATTAACATTTCTACCAACAATTCCACCAACAGAATAACCATAGTCAGTTCTATTGATATTTGCTTGAACATCAACATCTTTTACAAGTCCGCCCAAATTCAATCCAACAACACCTGACATCACATAACGAGCATTTTCAAAGATATTATCAGCCAAAATCACATTAACGTTTTCAATCATACCACGGTTTTCACCAGCAACGCCCGCTGAATATTGAGAACCAAAGATTGAACCGGTAATGTTAATACTAACACGATTAACAGAAACACGTTCACCAACAAAACCAAATGCAGCACCTACAGAATCTCCCGCAAGAACTATATTTCCATTAACGTAAACGTTTTGAACTTTGTAGTATTTAGAGCTCAAATTGCCATAACCATCAACAATTCCCGCAATTGAACCTGCATAATACACATCATTTATATTCTTTGAGATTTCTTTATTGTTGTTTTTAGACATATAAATTGCATAGTTGCTTAGCGTTGTAGCACGAGTGCTATTTGAGCCAATATTTGAATAGATTTGATCGAGATCAAAGTTGCCACGGACAATACCAGCCAAACCACCAACAGAATTTTTACCAACCATAACAATATCTTGAGAATCAATAGTTATGTTATAAATGTTAAAATCTTCCACAATTCCCGCAAGCAAACCAACCGAATTAGTTGAACTTGCCCAAACTGAAGATGCATTTAATTTTAGATTTCTCACCGCATTTTTCACGGAATAATCACTAGCACCTTGTAATTTTTTGAATAACCCCAAGGAATCCAAGCCTTCGTTAGAATACAACATAATTTTATTCAATATCATGTTGTTTCCTTGAATATTTCCTTTGAATATCAATTCACTTGTTGTTGGATTCTTTCCAACTGAACTGAAATCGACATCTTTAACAATTCGATAATATCCAGTCATGATTCTAGAATTCTTCTCATAATCAAAATATTCATCCCAAGTTTCAATGTTATGAATAATATATGGATTGTTTTTAGTTCCGTACGATAAATAATAAGGTTTTAAATATGAATTATCAACACCATCAGAAATATCATTATCAGGAATAAATCTAATTGTTGTTTTTTCAAAATCTTCAAACTTAAGTTCTTGTGTTGAAACAAGTGTTGGAAGACTTCCTGCTTTTATGCTCCAAACAGCACTTTCATTGTCACCAAAAGCAAAACCTAATGATTGATAAACAGATTTCGAATATTGCATCGAAGCTGAAAGTGACAATAATCCATTTACTCCATGTGAATAAGTTTGAACAACGAATTCAACACAATTTTCTATTCCCGAAGAATTTGGCGGAGCAAACATAAAGTCTCCACTGTCTACCCTAGAACCACCATTAATTAACGAATAGGCTCTTAAAACGCTTCCAGTGTTTGAATAAACAAATCCAGCAAATGTGTTGTTATTGATTCCATTTTTTGTCATTTTAATATAAGCATCATAAATTTTACCAGAGTTCGAATAAACAAATCCAGCCGACATATCTTTCGCTGACATTGTTCCGCCACTCATTTCTTTAAGTTCATACTCAATTATATTTGTATTACTATTTCTCTTTGCATATGTTACATTATATTTATTAGATTTAAGGTTAACATAGCTCATTGAAATTTCACCACTGTTTCTTAGTGCAAATCCTGCTATTTCTGAAACGATTGTGTTGCTTAAATTAGTGTTATATCCGTAGATTGTTGTGCTTTCTTCAACACCACATGAGGCAATTTTTCCAGCATTAGTATGCACAAATCCACCAATATTGGCTAGTGAGAATATATTTAACTCACTTCGTGAATTTGTTATATATCCAGTTGATGTGTTTTCCGCCACCATTCCACCAATATTGAAAGGAATTTGATAATCTCCAGCAATTTCTAACACAGAAACATTAACAGCAATCTGACCAGTTACAACACAGTTTGTTATAATTCCATTGTTAACAGGAGTGAGACCACCAAAGTTTGCACTTGTGATAGAACTTGATCCCAAAGTCAAATCTGTGTGCTCAACTTTGTAAGTTCCATTTGCATTTTCTAAAACATTACCAAATGTGTAATTCCCATCATCATTCAAACTTACATAATTTACTTTAACATTTTTAACAATCATGTTTGGATAAATTTGCGCAAACAATCCTGCTTGCAATGTAATCCCTGAGAATGTATCGAAACTATGAATTGTTATGGTGTAACCATTTCCATCAAAATACACCAAATCCACATTTAATGGAGTGTATTTTTCAAGTGTTAAATCTCGATTCAAGATATATTGTTTTCCAGATTCCATTTTTAAGAAATCTTCAACACCGTCAACCACTTCAGGCTCATCCCATTGGGTAACTGCATTGAATCTTAAATTATAGTTTTTGTCTATAACATACTCATAGTCTGCTGTAACCGTTTCATTGTATTTTTTAACTTTCCAACCACTGTTGTAATACAATTTGAATGCAACTGCTAGATATTTTGGAGAATCAACTTGCTTTCCGTCAACAGTTTCTTTATCATAACCTTCTTCAACAGTTAATTGATTTCGATAAAGTTGAACTTTTTGTTCATTTCCTGGAGTATTAAATACATTTCCTTGATTAAGGGTATCTACATATTGATTATAAATATTCTTCTTTCCTTTATTTAAAATTAAATAGTCATTTTCATCTTGCATATACCCACTATCGTCATAACCATTTAAAGCTTTAAGAATTGAATATATTTGTTTTTCTTTGTTTGTCAAATCTGGATCATTTTCGGCTCCCACATAATATTCATACTCAGTGTCCCAGAATTTTTCATCTGTTGCAGATTCGTTATAATAACTAATATCAGTTTTATCAAAGTAGAAATTAAGATCAATAGATCTCTCATAATAGCCGTAGATTTCTGTTGTTGTTAAGTCACTAATACTGTTATTTACGCTAACACCATGAACAACAAACTCAACAATAGTAAACTCTAATGAACATTGAGTCACGTCGTAGTCACCATTATCCATATACGCATAAGCAGACAATTCAAGTGTAACTGTTTTATATAGATTGTTTGCATCATAATCCGCTTTTAATCTATAAGTATTTCCTGCAATATGCTCAATTGAATAACCTTCTGCCGTTCCTTTCACAACCTTACTAAGTTCACTATTTGAATTTTTTGTTTCAATTGTGAACATTGCATCAACACCGTTTGCAAGATACAGTCCTGTTGCGCTGTTTGTTTCAGTTGAATTGATTTGTTTTCCAACACTTCCATCTGGCAATATTTGACTCACAACAATTTCCGGAAGCATTTTAACATCAATTTGTTTTCTAAAAGATTCTCCCAACTGAATTCCTCTTGAGTTATATGCACGAACTTCAATTGTGTGCATTTTTGAAGAATATGTTGAACTTATTTGAGTTCTGACATAAAGTCTTGAAGTGTTTGCATTGTAAGAATAAAGTTTTATGCCTTTTCCATCGCTTGAAATGTCTTGATTAATACAAGCTTTCCCATCTTCACTCTCAAGTTGAATAAACACAATTTCTTCTTCACCTGTAACATCACTTATTTCAAGATAATCATAATAAGCATTGTCTGGAACAAGATCTATAATTATAAGTCCATGATTCTTTGGTTTTAAAATATCTGCTTGTTCTTTTTGAGATAAATCAGCGCTCTTGTAATGGTAGTTTTTGATTTCGATTTTATTAATTCTTTGTGGAAGAATTTCAAATCTAACATCAGCTGACCTATTTTCTAACAATTCATCATTGATAGTTTCCAAAGAGATTATCATATTCTCTGGATTGATTAGTTCCATATCTTCAAATTCAATTCTTAATGTAATTGTTTGAATTTTAGTGTTTTTGTTGTAAATTGAACGATCCACATCAATATTAAACTCAACATTGGTATTCTTGATTATTTTTAACAACAAATTGTATAACTCTTCAGTTGTATCATCTCCGTTTACTAAATTTGTAACAACCTCTTTTAGTTCATCAACCTTAATTAAAACATCTCCATTTGCTGAAATCATAGTCCAGTCAGGACAAAGTGGGTAATCTGTTTCAAGTTGAACTGTTAAATACACAGTGTCATTTGGATACACAATTGCATCATCATAACTGAATGATATGTTTGTTACACCCTTAACTGTTGACAACGTGAATGCGTATTGCATTAAATCGTCAGGAATATGTTCAGTTGTTAAATCTTCAAAATACACATCTATTTCATTAACAACAACGAATGGTTTAACAATAAAATTAAATTTTTCATCTTCCAACATTTTCAAAACTGAAATTGTAAATGGAGTTTTGTCATCCAATTTAACTAACAATGTTGATGTTGTTCCGTCATTTGTTGAAATTGTTTCAATACCACTAATTTGAATATATTTTTCAATTTCCAAAACACCAGTATAACTAACTTCCACTTGTAAATGTAGATTAGATTTTGTTTTATATGAATAAGTAGTTCCAGCTACTGAACCGGTTGTTAAAATGTAATATTGTTTTGTTGTGTTTTGAGCAATATTTTCTTCTGAAGCAACTTTTACTTGTTCGTTTGGATAACGAGTTATTTTAAAATTGTCTCCAATTGGATAATCCACAATAACTCTAATGGTTTTGTTAACTTCATTATTCAAAACTGAACTAAAAATCAAATCACATTCACCAACGCCATTAATAAGCAATGCGCCATCATAGTTTATATCAACAACCGTTGTGTCAGTTGACTTAACGTTAATAATAACTTTGCCAAGCCCGCTTGGTTTTGCAGCAATATCTAAAACTCCCAATATTTCTGTTTGTCTATTATAATCTTCATCCAACATTGCTAGTTTATCTTCAGTAATATTTTTGTTTCTTGAGAAATCATAATATTCAAGCATTAAAACTCTCTTAAGACTTTCTTTATCGTTAGCTGTTGTTCCTTTATTGTACTCATCTTTCACTGTTACTTCAATGCTTTCTGGAGCCAAATCGAAAATTGGAGCTGAACCCGCGTTGCTATCTTCATCTTTTGTCACAAAAATATGTCCGCCGTTAACATTTGCCAACCATCCCCAGTAAGAAGGAATGTTGTTATCCCAAGCTGAATACCAATTAGTAAATAATCCATCATCTTTATATGAACCACAAACAACCCTATCGTCTTCCAAATTTAATGAATAAACAATATTGTAAGCAGAAGAACCATTGCTGTCTAAAGCCATACTGTTGTGATATTGAACATTTCCTTCGAGTTTTCCAATAAAGAAAGCACCATATAATACAGCACGACCTTCTGATGATATTAACCCACCAATACTTCCTACATCATCACCATTTTCTTGTTTTGATGCTTTGATGTACGCATTTACACTTGAATGTATAATTAATGTTCTGTCACTAATCAAACCTTCATCAAACAGAACCGGATTGCTTTTTGCAAGCCCAACAATTCCACCAATATTGTTCTCTCCCAAAATATCAGCAACACCAGGTATTGAAATAATGTTTGATGTGTTGGTTATTGTTGATTTATCAGAAATATTTAAACCTTCATATTTCCAGTTATAACTCATTACAGAACAGAAAATAAACTTTCCTGAATCTGATTTTCCAGCAATTCCACCAACAGAATCTTTACCGGTTAATAAAACTTCTTTTGATGTTGAGTTTAAAATTTGATAATCACAATCATAATATATTCCGTTTTTGTCAAGTCCAACAATTCCGCCAACATTGTCAAACGCTATTACTACTGAAGTTGATTTAACGTTTTTAATTGCATTTGTTGAATCAACAGCTTCAACATTAATGCTAATGTTATCATCAATACTTTCAACTTGTATCGAGTTTGATGTTTGATTATTGTACCCTATAACGCCCCCAACATTTGATGCTCTGATGTCAATAATTGATTGAACATAAACATCTTGAATTGTTCCGATATCAGAGCCTGAAAAAGTGTTTAATCCAACAACACCACCAATAGAACTGTTTGAATTTCCAATAAAACTTTCCTCGTCTTTATTGCCAATTTCAATCATTGAGATTGCATTTGAGGTTCCACTTGATGAGTTAATTTCAATCGTGTCAGCTCCAACAACCTCATCACTTTCTTCATATCCTTTAATAATATATGTGTTTTTACCAACCAACCCACCAAAATGTACGATCGCGTTTTCATCACCACTTAGTTTAATTGATCCAACAACACCATATCCAGAATCATAAGTTATACCGTTTGAAGAAATTCCTTCGGCATTTATTGATTTAATATTTTCACCAGCAAGCCCACCAAAGAAATAAGTTGCTGAGCCTTTCAAACTTGCATATCCTGAAACTTGAACTTTAACATTTTCCAAAGTTCCACCATTCTTGTTAAATAATCCTAAATAAATGTATTCATTTGTTTTTGTTATGTCATATTCATATCTAGCCACAAATCTTACATTTTTAATAACACCTGAAACACCTTCTTCGTCTAAGTTATCAAGTCTGAAATCTTTGAATATATTTTGATTTGTTGCATTCAATGTTATTCCATCAATTGTAAATGTTTCATTATTATAAGTTGAAATTGAACCAGCAAAATTTTCAATAACACGTGAACCTTCATAATTCAAATTATCTAAGCTTATATTGTTCATCAATATATAATGGGCTTTTTTCAATTCGTCAGAATCATCAATTGCCCAAAAATCTTCACGAGTATGAATCTCATAAGGATTATCAATAGTTCCATCAGATAAGTGAATTTTAATTGTCACATATGCATTTAGATATCTATTTTTATCCATAGGGTTACTGAAATCATTCTTAATGAAATCTGAAGGTCTTTCATAACCAGATCCTTCTGGAAGAATTTGTTGATCAAGCACATCCTTTGCAAAAACAATTAGAGTAAAGTCATAAGTGTTATCCACTTTTTTTACTGTAATTCTCGAATTTGTTTGGTCAATATCAAAGTATTCATATGCTGTCAGTGCTTTTCCATAACTATCTGCAACCTGAATTATTATATCACTATTTGTTACATCTCCTAACGGTGAGAAATTGTTAGCACGAATTTCATATCTTTCACCTTTTTTCAAGTTAATGTATAAACCTTCTGTTTTGTTTTCATAAACATCACTTTCAATAATAACCCTTTCAGTTAAAATTGGCTTTTCCACAAAAAACACACATCTCAACTCAAAAATATTATCAAATTGATGAATAAATGCACTTACCGTTCTTTCATAATTAGACCCATCATTAGAACTATTAAACTTATACGAACAAGAATATTCGCTTTCAATATCTTCAACATAGTTAGAGTTATTTATTCTCCAATCGATTTTGTTTTCAGCTGTAACATAGTTCCACTTTTCTTCATCCATATTAACTGTTAGTTGAGCTTGAGACTTATCTTGGTAATACACTCCCAAATAATCGCTCATATATCTAGTCATACTTGAGCTACTTATTGAAATTTCTTTAGAATCAATTTCTTCATAGATAAAGAATGTTAAGTATATGTAATTATCATCATTTAATTCATTTGATGGCTGTGTTATGTCTTCAAATGTTTTTGTGTAAACAGTAATTTTTAAATTAACATATTGAATTTTATCTTCAATAAACGTACCCTTAATGAACTCTAAAACTGCCGAACTTAAACCTTCATCATCTTGCAATACGTTAAAATGTTCAAAATCTGAATCTATATTTATTGGTTCATCAAACTCTGAAGGTATGGTGTCCACAATTTCAAATTCTGTAAATTTATAACTATCAACTATATTAGAATCAAGCACAGCTTTCGGTAAGTTTACTGACAAGTTTAAATTTTGACCACTAGCAACAATATACTGAGAATGATATTTATCTGTATACTTTTCGTTTTTAAACGCTGTTCGATTTGTTTCAAAATCAACATATTCCTGTGTCATCTCACTTAAACTTTGATAAACCCTGCAAATCAAACTTGCTTTTTTAATTCGTTCTTGGTAAAAAGTAATTCTATAGTCTCCCAAACTTGTGTCAGCCCTAAACACCAATGTTACAATGTCCGAATATGCTGAATTAATATTATATGAATATTCAATTGAGTTTACACCTTCTCTTTTAGTTGCACCATCTTTTGCAGTGTATCCATCGTAAAGCTTTATAGGGTTTTCAACTTCTTGAAGAGGTTCAACTTTAACAGTTAAATCAACTGCAGTTATTTTTCCTCCATTAACACCTTCAACTGAACCACTTGTTATGTTAATGTAATAAACATCAATTGAATCATCTTTATCCGGATCAACATAATCTAAACCTTTATTTCTGTCAATATAAACATATTCCGGATTTCTATTTCTTGCCAATTCATGACTATATGTGTTTACACCTATTTCATAGTAAAAACCAGCTTCAATATCGACATTTTTAACACCTTCAAGCCTATTGAAATTTAAAGTCACTTTTGTGTTTTCCATGTCTTTCCACAATTCGTTTTCAGACTTGTTTACCGTTTCAACTTTCAACTCAAAAGCATCTGGTTCAATTAAATTTCCAGAGTTCTTTATATATTTGATATATATTTTACTGTTTTCAGTAATTTCTTCAGAAACCATCATATCATTTTCATAAGTAAACTTCAAAACTGCAGCTTCTTTAAATGGCTCGTTTTCTGTTAAGCTTATATGATGAATCACTAATGAATATAATGTATTATTTGCCGTAGCCGGAACACCATTCGAAACTCTACAATTTTCCTCACTCAAAATCTCGGGTTTAACATAAAGTTTCATTGAACTCAAATCTTCATGAACTTTATTTCCACTGAAAGCTATAGGTTCGAAATCAAATAATGCGCCAAGAGAGTTTCCACCATCATCATAGTAGTCAAAGATGTTGATGTTTTCATAATTAGTCACTTCCTCTTGCATCTTTTTCACATTGATTTTATCTGCTTTTGAATGTGCCTTAACCTTAACAACTTTCTCAATTGTTTCCAAATTTCCAAGCATTGTTGGTTCTAGTTTAACAACAACATCCACAAAATCTTCAGTGTGAGTGTTTGCCATTACAACAACATCCTTGTTAGAATCTATAACTGTTGATACCTTTAAAATTTCAGAAGATTCAGCGCTGATGTTGTAAAAATTGTAGTAGTTCTTTTCCAAAAGAGATTCACCATCTTCTTTAACTAGACTTAATTTAAACTCATTAAGGACATCATCATTGGCAATCAGATCGATTTGTGAAACTTCATCTTTTAATTTAACGTTTTCACTAGTTAAAGCATTTTTAAAGTGTATTCTGATTACTTGATTTTTATAAGGGTCGGTTTGTTGTCTCTTGTAGCCATGCATATAAGTAACAGGATAAACATCAACAAACGAGTCTACACCTGGGGCTACCCTAAAGCCAGATAAAACATCTGAATATCCTTCCACATCTTGCAGGAATAATCCTTGAATGTTTGAGCTAAGGCTTGCACCTTGTGCTAATTTAAAATAAACATCGTCTGTACTTCCGCTTGGCAATAAATTAACAATTTTTGAAGCTTCAACAATATGTTCAACAGGCTCAGCATCAATTTCAGGGATTGCAATTGCATATTCCGAAGCATTGAGAGTTATTCCTGTTGATTTTTTATCAATAACAAGATCTATAGTTTTCTTTTTGCCAGAAGCAATATGTGTTACAACAAGTTTTGAATTTTCTCCACTTGACATATTGGGCATTATAGTTACATAACAACGCTTTCCTGAATATGAATAATTTGTTACAGTTATAAGTTCTTGAGGAACGGAGTTGACAACAATTTTACCAATATCTTCTTTATCTACTCCAGAAAATTCAACACCTAATATTTGCGAAGAATCTTTTGCTGAATCAATCATAAAATTAACTGAACTTAACGCTTGTCCATCGCTTGAATATATTTTCATTTTAAGATCTTCGTACTTATTACCACACGCAGAAAAAACAACGCATGATAAAAGCGTTAACAAAATCAATGCAAAACTATAAATCTTTTTCATATGTTCCCCTAATAATAATTTAACCTAAATACCGCAAATTATTTTTAAATTATTTATTTAATTAATTATATAAAATAACAAATTCATTTGTCAAACAAAAAAATAATTTTAATAAATATTCATAATTTATTTTTCTAGAAAATAAAATATTAAAAGGGAAATTAAAAATGAACGAAAATCATGAAAAATCGTCAACAAAAGAACAAATAATTGTTTTAAGCAATAAGAAAAACCTTTCCGTTTCAGGAACAAATAAAATTATAAGTTTAAAACCTGACCTTATTCAACTAGACACAGTTTATGGCGGATTAATAATTATAGGCGACAATTTAGAACTAATTAAACTTGATAATACAACCACCAAAGCTGAAATATCCGGAGAAATAAACTCCTTAAAATTCACAGAAAGCAAAAACAAAGAACCGATATTTAGGAAAATTTTTAAATGATTTTTTCAACTCAAAATCAGTTAACAAGCATAATAATTTTTATTTTTTTTGGAATTGTAGTAGGCATAATTTCAATTTTATATTTTATATTTTTTGTTAATAATTTTCAAAAAAAATTAATAAAATTAATTAATTTAACCATTTTTTATGCATTTTTTAATATATTTTTTATTATTTTATTAAATTTTTTCAATTTTGGAATATTTTCAATAACTCTTCTTCTATCCTACATTTTAGGTTTTTGCTGGATTAAAAAACTGTTACACAAATCAGTTGTAATTTTAGAAAAAAAATGGTATACTAAAATAAATAACATCAAATTGTTTATTTCAAAATCCAAAAGCAGAAACAAGGATAAGTTAAATGAACTCTCAAAAGAAAGTTAAGTTTTTAATATTTTTGGCTATTCTAGTTGTTATCACTTTGTTTGTAGTGATAGTTTTTCAATTGGTCAACATAATCAGAATAAACAACAAACTCGATTCTCAATACCAACAAATTTCTCAACTTGAAGAACAACTGGATTACTATAAAAACAAACAACCACAATCTGATTACGAAACAATATCATAAAGGAGTCACAAATGATTATCACAATTACAGGAAAACCATGCAGCGGAAAAGGAACCGCAGCAAAAGACTTCTGCAAAAAATACAATTTTGAATACATCTGCACTGGCGACATGTTTAGAGCTTATGCAAAAGAGTTTGGATACGACAACATTCTTGCCTTCCAAGAACAAGACCTAAGAATTAAACAGATAGACAAACTTGTTGATGATAAAATTTATGAGATTGGAAGAACTAGAGCAAATGAAAACATTGTTATTGATTCTCGTCTTGCATGGCATTTTGCTCCAAACTCTTTCAAGGTTTTTATTGACGTAGATGATGAAACTGCAGGAAATCGTTTAATTAACGCAAATAGAGACACTGAAAAATCCTCAACATTGAATGAAGCAATTTCAAAACTTCAATCGAGATGGAATATTGAAAATGAACGATACATGGAATTATATAATGTTAACAATTTAAATTTAAAAAATTATGACTTAATTATAGATAGCAGTAATCTAACTCCTAGCGAAGTTGTTGAAAAAATTTATGGAAATTATTTAAAATTTATCAACAATCAATAAAACATCACAAAAACAAAGCAAAGAAATTTCGCTTTGTTTTTTTAACAAGTTTGATTCAATAAACATAAGATGAAACATGAATAAATGGCTTAAAATATTTTTCGTAATCTTATCATTTGCAGCAATTTCAGTTTTGTTATATTTAATTCTGAAAGCTTTTAACATTGCTGACACAAACACACTAAAAGCACTAATCAATAAAAGCGGAAAATATGGATTCATTGTTTACACAATCATTCTCATTATTGTTCTTGTTGCTTTTTGTTTTGTTCCTCTTTTAAACACAGGTTTGGCAGTTTTAGGAATTGCATTATTTGGTAGCAAAGTCGCGTTCATAACAAATATTATTGCAGTATTCTTCTCAACAACAATTTTATTCTTTATTGGAGATAAACTCGGTGAAAAATTTGCAAGCAAACTTGTCGGAAAGAAAAATCTTGAAGAAACTCAAAATCGAATCGATCACAAATCAAGATTCTGGCTCCCAATTCTATTCATCACACCAGGAATCCCAGACGAAGCAATTTGCTTAGTTGCAGGAATGACAAAGATAAAATATTGGTATATAACACTGATAAGCGTTATATATCATACAATTGAAATTGGTCTATTTTGCTTCATTGGAAGTGGAATAATTAATTGGTCAGCACTATCCATAATTGATTGGTTTATTTTAATAAATGTAATATTAATCGATATTTATTTCCTTTTAAAATTAGAAAAATATTTAGAAAATAAAACAAAAAAATAAATAATTTGCCATAAAAAATCAACAAAAAATTGATTTTTTATGAATTTATTTTATATTTTTTTGATTATTTTTACTAAAAACAAATTAATGTAA
>JAZNKB010000001.1:0-63249 GCA_045578345.1 Candidatus Onthoplasma sp. | reverse complement strand
CATCATTATTTTTAGTGTTGTGTTTTTAATATTATAAAATCAATTTGTGGTATAAAATAATAAAATACACCACAATATGTGATGTAATTTGGTAGTCCCAAGGGGATTCGAACCCCTGATACCACCGTGAAAGGGTGGTGTCTTAACCGCTTGACCATGGGACCGCGTGGGCACTTTGCCCTATTTAATCGTTTCAACAAGTGTGTTGAAACTTCATTTGTGGGCAAGTGCCCACGCTTTATTAAGTGGCAACTAAATGTTTCCCCTTAATATGACCCCTTCCAATAGGATTTTATTGAAAAGGTTTAGGATTTAAACTTTGCACAAGTGCTTTAAGTTGGTGGTGGCGATGGGTAGAATCGAACTACCGATCTATCGGGTATGAACCGATTGCTTTAACCGCTGAGCCACATCGCCATATAAACAAGTTAAGAATACCAAAAAAATTTCCATATGTCAAGATATTTTTCAAAAATTTTTCAAAATATTTATATCTATTCTTAATTGACTTTGTTTTAATTTGCTTTATAATTAGTTTTAGGAGTTGTCTATGGAAGAAAATAAATCAAAAAGTGGGGTTAAAATAGGAATAATTGGGTGTGGAAAACCAAGTTTAATCAATCTTGTGATTGAATCACTTGCGGAAAAATCGAATATGAATGAAAAGAAAACAAGCAAACATGATAAAATTAAGATATTGAACGAAAATGAAAATTCTATTATTAAATAAAAAGAACGCTAATTGCGTTCTTTTTTGTTTTAGATTAACCACGAATGCCAAGTTTTGCTTTAAGGGCACGTGCTTTTTCGATGTCTTGTTCAGTTAAATAGTCTAACAATTTTTTTCTTGTTGAAACCATTTTGTTAAGACCACGAGTTGAGTGTTTATCTTGCTTGTTGCTCTTTAAGTGTTCTGTTAAATTTTTGATTCTTTCAGTGAGCAAAGCGATTTGAACTTCAACTGAACCAGTGTCGTTTTCATTCTTACCGAATTCTTTAACGATTGCCTTTTTATCGATTGTCATCTTAAATTTCTCCTTTTATAAATATTCGCCATTAACTAAGGTTGCCGTTGGAGTGTCAAACAACTCTTGTTAAGGTACGATTGCATTTTACAATATTGTTTTTGATTTGTCAATATAAATTAATAATTTTTTTGTTTTTCTTAATTGCATACTTATATGTTTTACTTGCGCCACTATTTGTAATATCAATATCCACGTAAAAAACAACAACATCCGCTTTATCAATCATAAATTCATTTGTTTTAGTTATTCTTTGTTTGAAATGAAAATTCTCAATATCATAACAGATATTTTCCACATTATTGTTATTTTTTTCTCTAAGCAAAGCGGAAACATTTGAAAATACTCGACAAATTTTAATATGGCTGTATTTTTCTTTTAGGTTTAAACAAGCATTTAAACACATTTTATCGAACTCACCATGAGTTTCAAACAAAAATTCGCAAACACCACTTATAATTAATTCTTCGATGGTGTTTTTTAATTTTTCAAAATTTAAACGACACTCAACAAACATAGAATGTCCAGCAAATGCACATACTTCATTCATAGCTCTAAACTTAGGGTAAAATATACCCAATTCAACAAATTATAGGGTAAAAATTACACAATGTCAATATATGAGTAAGAAAATTAATGAAATTATAAAAGAATTAAGAATTGAAAAAGGATATAGTCAGCAATATGTGGCTGATTATTTGCAAGTGGATAGGTCTAATTACAGTAAATATGAATTAGGCAAACTTGTTATTAATGTGGTAATGTTAAAAAAACTTTGTTTGCTTTACAATGTGAGTGCAGATTATGTTTTGGGTTTAAAAGAAATTTAGGATTTTCTTGTGTTATATATAAAGAACGACTAAGTGCGTTTTTTATTTTTTTATTTTACATAAAACATTAAATCTTTCACACAATAAATTGCATAGGAGTTGGGTGTGAAAAAGTTATTTTGGGTGAGTTTAAGCATTTGTTTTGTTATGGTTATGACTGCATTTTTGTTGCCAAGCATAAAAAAAGTGAGTTCTCTTCCTAATGAAATGGTTGTGACATATTCGGACATAATTGAATCTAATGTAAAGGACGAATATTCTTCATTTATAAATTTGGAACTTCCTGAAAATATCAATGTTGCAACAAATGGTGAACTAACAGACACTGTTATGAGCGTTAAACTTTTCAATCTTTTTACAATTAAGAAAGTTCCGGTGAGATTGTTGACTGACACAGATGTCTATGTTGGCGGTGAAACGGTTGGATTTAATTTATATAGCGACGGAGTTATTTGTGTTGGAAGCAATGCGGTTGCAACAAGCGAAGGAACAAAAGAACCGATTAAAGAAAGTGGTTTACAAACTGGTGATGCAATTTTGAAAATTGAAGATATTGAAATTCAAAATATTGAAGATGTGGATAGAATAATAAATCTTCCAACTTTTGCCGGTCAAGAATTAACATTAACAATTAAAAGGGATGAAAAGGAAGAGAAAGTTAAAATCATACCTGTTTTTGATATGCTTACGCAAAAATATAAACTTGGTTTATGGGTAAGAAACAATGCTAGCGGGGTTGGTACACTCACATATGTCAAACAAAGCGATTTTAGATTTGGTGCGGTTGGACACCCGATTATTGATAGTTCGTTAGGTGAGAATTTTGAAGTGGAAAGTGGTAACATTTATAAATGCAGGCTACTTGGAATTAAAAAAGGCGAAAAAAACAACCCTGGAGAAATTAAATCTTCAATAAATCTTAGTGATGATGCAATAGGTCTTGCTGACACAAATTGCAAATATGGAGTGTATGGTAATATTTTAAATAAGGGTTGCATTGATGCGGATAGGACTGCAACTTTGGGTGGAAGACTTTCTGTGCATTTGGGGGATGCAAAAATTTATTGTAATCTAGACAACATGGGCGTTAAAGCTTATGACGTTAAAATAATTAAAGCAAACAAACAAAATTCAGCAGACGATAAAAGTATGACGATTAAAGTTATAGATAAAGAACTTCTTGAAAAGACTGGTGGAATAATTCAAGGCATGAGCGGAAGTCCAATTGTTCAAAATGGAAAAATTGTGGGTGCAGTAACTCATGTTTTTGTCAATGACCCAACTCGTGGTTATGGGGTTTATATAGATTGGATGATCGACAACTAGGCAAACACGCGCTCTTTTATCGTTTGCAAAAGTGTTTGCAAACTTCTCTTATGGGCGGTTTGCCTAGTTATATGAGGGACAACCGAATGTTTTTCCCTCATTACTCCTTTTCCTTTTTCTAATAGGTTTTTATCTTATCTTATTTTTCATTTTGGGTAAAGTTGAGTGTATTAAATAAAAAAACGGGACATTCCCGTTTTTTTAGTTATCTAAACCTAATAATCTATCAGCAGAAATTCCTAGTGCAATACAAATTGCTTTTAAATTGTCATAACCAGGTTTGCTTTTTCCATTTAACCACTCGCTTACCTGAGATTGTTTAACACCAATTTTTAGCGCTAAAGTTGATTGATTTAACTTAAAATCATGCATTATATCTTTTAATATATTAATTAGTGTGTTCATATTAATTTTCTAAACCCATTAAATAATCAATACTTACCTTAAAGAATTTTGCAAGTATTATTAATTGAGAACCCTTAACATCTGCTTGACAGTTTTCCCAACGACATAAAGAAGATGAACCAATTTGAGTTAATTTAGACAACTCTTTAAAAGATAGTCCTTTTTCTTCTCGCAATTCTTTTAATCTTTCTGCAAAAATTTTCATAATATCTCCCTTTATGAATATTTTATTCCATTTTAGGGATAAATGCTTGACAATCCCTAAACAGGGATGTTATATTTGTAATATCTTAAAGATAAGGAGATTTTATGCTTAAAGATGTTATTAAAACAGAAGTGTTTGAAGATTATATGAAAGAACATAAATTATCAAAAAGTAGGTTTTGTGAAGTTTGTGGGATTGGTGTTGCAACTTACAATAGAATTATTTCAAGACAAAATTTTAGAATATCTGCGCTTTTCAAGATTGCAAAAGTAATCAAGGTTGAAGTGTGCCAAATGTTTAAAGATTAGAAAAAAGACCGTGTTGGTCTTTTTTTAGTTGTTTAAATACGAATTTAATTCATCAAGTTTTTCTTGACTAAGTTCTTCAACATCTTCAAGGCGGTATTTTAAGTTTAAAGTTTTGTATTTATGAACACCAATGGTTTTGTATGGAAGAAGTTCAACCTTTTCCACATTTTTTAGGGTGTTTGCAAATTGTTTGAGTTTTTCAACATGAATTTTATCATCATTAATGTTAGGAACAATAACTTGACGAAGCCACAATTTTTTGTTCATGTTTTGAGCAACTTCAAGGAACTCAAAAAATTTGTTCATTTTTTGACCTGTGATGTGAGTGTATTCCATTTCTTCAACAGCTTTAACATCAAGGATTACAAGGTCAGTGTATTTTAAAATTTCTTCGTAGTCACCAAATCCGAAACCTGCAGTGTCTAGGCAAGTGTGAATGTTTTTTTCTTTACACAACTTTAAACATTCAAGCAAGAATTCAGGTTGCAAAAGTGGTTCGCCACCAGAGAAGGTAACGCCGCCGTCATCACCATAATAATTTTTATACTTTTCCACTTTTTCCACTAATTCTTGTGGACTAATTTCAATTGCATCTTTGCTTGTTAAGTTCCAAGTTTCTGGATTGTGACAATAAAGACAACGGAGTTTACAACCTTGCAAAAACACAACGAACCTAATTCCCGGTCCATCAAGTGTTCCTAAAGTTTCAATTGAGTTAATAAGTCCTTTTGTCATTAATTATTTAATTCTCTTTTTAAAAGTTCACAAGTATTTGCAATTTTATTGATATTTTCTTTTGTTCTCAAGTTTGCTAAAGAATAATCTTGTATAGGTTTTATGTTTTTTAAAACCTTACCAAACTTTTCAATCATCCATTTGTGTCTTGGCATTAACCAAACATGGAAATGACAATCTTTTTCTTCTAATATGATATTATATTCTTCAGCAATATTGTTATCTTCTAAAATTTTTAATGTTTTATTTATAATTTTTGTTAAATCAACTTGTTCAATTTCTGTCAATTCAGTGTATTTTGAGATATGTCTAATTGATGTGATTATAATAAATCCATCAATTGGTAATTCAAAATCTTGAGTTATAATGAAATTTTCATTTTTAAATAAAATTCCACCAAATGGTTTTAAATCACCATTTATAATTTCACAACCCATACAATTTTTTATTTCAACTTGTTTTCCTGTTAAATCTTCAATCATTTTTTACACCTATATCTATTAAATTTTTTCGTGGAAAGTTCTTGCAATAACTTCTTCTTGGTGAGCACGACTTAGTTTGTTGAAGTTAACAGCATAACCAGAAACACGAATTGTTAAGTTTGGATATTTATATGGATTGTTCATTGCGTCAACAAGCATTTCACGATTTAAAACATTAACGTTTAAGTGTTGAGCACCTTGTTTGAAGTAGCCATCCAAAATACCAACAAGGTTTTTAACTTGAGATTTTTCATTTTTTCCAAGTGCATTTGGAACGATTGAGAATGTGTTAGAAACACCATCTTGACAAACGTCGCAATAAGGAATTTTTGCAACACTGTTTAAACTTGCAAGTGCACCAGAGCAATCTCTTCCGTGCATTGGGTTTGCGCCAGGAGCAAATGGTTCGCCAGCTTTTCTTCCATCAGGGGTTGTTCCTGTTTTCTTTCCATACATAACATTTGATGTGATAGTGAGAGCTGAAAGAGTGTGTTTAGCATCACGGTAAAGTTTGTTTTTCTTTAAGCACTTGATGAAGTGTTTAACAATTTCAACCGCAATTGAATCAACCTTATCATCATCATTTCCATATTTAGGGAAGTTGCCATCAACTTCAAAGTCAACAGCAATTCCTTGTTCATTTCTGATTGGTTTAACTTTTGCATATTTTATTGCAGAAAGAGAGTCTGTTGCAACGCTGAGTCCTGCAACGCCGAAAGCCATAAGTCTTTCAACAAATGTGTCATGCAAAGCCATTTGACCAGCTTCATAAGCATATTTATCATGCATATAGTGAATTATGTTCATTGCGTCAACATAAGTTGAAGCAATTTGTTCCAATATTGCAAAGTATGCTTTTTTAACTTTGTCATAGTCCAAAACTTTGTCTGTTATAGGTTTGAAACCATCAACAACAAGTTTTCCGCTCTTTTCATCAACGCCACCATTGATTGCGTAAAGAAGAGATTTAACAAGGTTACAACGTGCGCCAAAGAATTGCATTTGCTTTCCAACTTTCATTGCGCTCACGCAACATGCAATTGCATAATCGTGGCCATAAATTGGGCGCATTTCGTCATCGCTTTCATATTGAATTGAATCTGTTAAGATTGAAATCTTTGCACAGAACTTTTTAAAGTTGTCGGGTAATTTTGTTGACCATAAAACAGTTAAATTTGGTTCTGGACTTGGATTAAGGTTGATTAAGCAGTGTAAGAATCTGAATGAGTTTTTTGTTACCAAACTTTGTTTGTCGTTTAACATTCCACCAATTGATTCAGTAACCCATGTTGGATCGCCTGCGAACACTTCATCATATTCTGGAGTTCTTAAGTGGCGAACAAGACGGAGTTTTATTGTGAATTGGTCAACCAATTCTTGAGCTTCTTGTTCAGTGATTAATTTTGCTTTAAGGTCTCTTTCAAGATAAATGTCAAGGAAAGTTGAAACTCTTCCCAAGCTCATTGCTGCGCCATTGTTTTCTTTAACACCAGCAAGATAAGCAAAATATGTCCATTGGAAAGCTTCACGAGCGTCTTTTGCTGGACGAGAAATGTCAAAACCATAACCGCTTGCCATTTCTTTGATTGCTTGAAGTGCACGAATTTGTTCGCTTGTTTCTTCGCGTAATCTGATTAGTTCTTCAGTTCCAACAGAAAGAAGATTTGGTTTTAACATATCTGATTTCTTTTCTTCAACAAGGCGGTCAATACCATATAGAGCAACTCTACGATAATCACCAATAATTCTTCCACGACCATAAGCATCTGGAAGGCCAGTGAGCAATCCTGCGCTTCTTGCTTTACGAATGTTTGGAGTGTACACATCAAAAACACCGTCGTTGTGAGTTTTTCTGATTCCTTGAGCAAAAATGTTTTCAATGTTTTTATCCATTGTTTTGTTATATGCAGCGAGTGCTTGACGAGCAGTTCTGAGTCCACCATAAACGTTAACAATTCTTTTTAAAGGTTTGTCTGTTTGAAGACCAACAACAACCTCGTTTGCTTTGTCAATGTAACCTGGGCGGAAAGTGTTGATTCCAGAAAGAGCTTTAAGTTCAACATCGAGAAGACCTTTTTTCATTTCTTTTTTAAGAAGTTTTTCACACTTTGCCCAAACCTTACTTGTTTTTTCAGTTTTATCTGTTAAGAATTTGTCATCACCAGTGTATTCAGTGTAGTTATCATCAATAAAGGCAGAAACATTAATTTCATTTTTCCATGCTGTGCCTTTAAAATTTTTCCATTCTAAAATTTCATTTTCATTATTCATAATTTCCCCTTTTGTTTATGTTGCGCAATTTAGCAACACAATATAATATCACATTTTAAATTATTTTGTATCAAATTTTTCAAACATTTTTATTTTTTTTAAAAAAAACTATTGACAAATCTAAAATTTGTGAATAAGATAAAAATAATAAAACTAAAAGGAGGGCTCGTAAACATGAGCAGATTAATGTTTAAACGTCAATTTAATATTTTAATGTGCTTATGTGAATTTGCAAAATAATTTTTTGCAATAATAGGGTCTGTTTTTGTCGAAGTTATCATCCTTTCACGTAAGCGAAATTTACATGGGAGGATTTTTTTATGAAAAAAATGAAAAATAAAATAGGCATAGGTGTCTATTTAAAGAAACATAAAATTGCAATTTTCTTTTATGTTTTAACTGTTGTTTTAGCATGCGTGTGTTCTGGATGTTCAACATTGCTTATGGCTAAATTTTTATCAAAAATCACTGTTGGTGAGTTTACCTCAGGGTTTAGGTTGTTAATTTTTGCGGGAACAGCATTGCTGTTTTGCAGAGTGAATTGGTGGGCTAACTATGCAATTTACTTTAAGTATTCAAATATAATTTGGAAAGAAATTGCAAAAGATTTAACGAATCGTTGCTTTTGCTTGGCAACTTCAACCTTTTCAGATAACAACACAGGAACGTTTGTGCAAAGAATAATGGACGATCCAAATAATGTTTTAAACAAGCTTAGTTCATTTGTTGAAATTTTAGCTGAAACAATAACATATTGTGTTGTGGTAGTTTACATAATTTCATTGCACTATATTATAGGAATACTTTACATTGTTATGTTAGTTATTTGTTTCACTATTGAACTTTTCAGACGAAAAGTTATGAAGAAACACAAATTAAAAACAAAGAAAATTAATGATAAAACATACTCACTCGTTACTGAAATTGTTAAAAGTGAAAAAGACATCAAAGCTTTGGGTTTGGAAGAAAAGTTGTTTCAAACAAGCAATAATTCTTTTGATGATTATCAAAAACAAAGATGTAAAGAAGATGTTGTGGATTTAAACTTTTGGAACTCAAGAAACGTTGTGCTTGAAGTGTTTGGATTGTTTGTTTTGGGGCTTGGAATATATTTAATGAAAGAAGAAATTTTAACAATGGCAGCATACATTCTTCTTTATTCATATAAAGACAATCTTTATGGATTTGTTTGGAATGTTGGTGCAATCTTTAAAGTTTTCACTGAAATGAGTGTTAGCAATTCTAGAATGTTTAGTTTGTTTGACGAAACAGTTTATCCTGCTGAAAAATTCGGTGATAAAGAACTTTCTAATATCAAAGGTGAAATTAAATTTAGCAATGTTGAATATGCTTACACTGAAGTTAAAGAACAAGATGAAGAAGATTTGTCAAAGAAGAAAAAAAGTGTTGAAAGAATAAAGAAAGAGCCAATTTTTAAAGATTTATCTTTCGTTGTTGAACCAAACACAACAGTTGCATTTGTTGGAAAAAGTGGAAGTGGAAAATCAACAATATTGTCGCTAATTTCAAAACTTAATGAGGTTGATAATGGTGAAGTTGAAATTGACGGAATTAACATTAAAGAAATAAGTAAATTTAGTTTAAGAGAAAACATTTCACTCATTAACCAATTTCCATATATTTTTGATATGAGCATTAAAGAAAATTTGTTGCTTGTTAAAAAGAATGCAACAGATGAAGAATTGTGGGAAGTTTTAAAGCGAGCAAGTTTTGATACTGATGTTAAAGCAATGCCAAAAGGGTTGGACACCAAAGTTGGAGAAACTGGTGTTAAACTAAGTGGTGGACAACGCCAACGTCTTGCAATTGCAAGAGCGCTATTGAAACAATCAAAAATAATTTTGTTCGATGAAAGCACAAGTTCTCTTGATAACTTTGCTCAAAGCAAAATTCAAGAAAGCATTGAAAACATGAAAGGGCAACACACAATTGTGATTGTGGCTCACCGTCTTTCAACCATTAGAAATGTTGACAAAATTTATTTCTTGGAAGAAGGAAAGATTGCAGACAGTGGAACTTTTGACGAACTATTCAACAAAAATGAACAATTCAAAAAGATGTTCTTAATTGAAAACATTGAAACAAAAAACTAGGCGGTTGCCTAGTTTTTTATGGTGCGGTTATGCGATTTGAGTGATTGTTAAATAACCTTCAATTCCTGTTGCATCTGTGAATGTAACAGCTCCTGCAGAATTAATTTGAATGTTAAGTGTGCTCGTTGCGGTTGGAACGGTTATTATTGCGCTTCCGTTTGTTGTTGTGTTGTTTTCAAGTGTTCTTTGAGTGCCGGCAACTTCTGTTCCATTTAAGAAAATTGAAACAGTGTCTGTTGCTGTTGCGTCGGTTGCATAAACTCCATATTCCACCAAATAAGTTCCAGCATTAGCTAAAGTTACAATGCCAGTTGTTGTGTCTACAGTTACATTGCTTGAAGAAAGAGTTGTTGTAAGTGGGAAAGAATCATTTGTTACAGTTTGTGTTGTGTCTGTGTAGAACGAACCAAAACTAGCTGCGGTTGCTGTTCCAGCGGGACCAGTTGGTCCAGTTGGACCGATTTCACCTTGTGGCCCAGTTGGACCGACATCTCCTGTTAATCCAGTTGGACCAATAGGACCGGTTGGACCGATTTCACCTTGTGGACCAGTTGCACCCGTAGGACCAGTAGGTCCTGTTGGACCAATATCTCCAGTTGCTCCAACAGGACCTGCAACACCTTGAATTCCTTGTGGACCAGTAGGTCCGGTTAAGCCGATTGGTCCTTGAACGCCTTGCGGACCAGTTGCACCCGTAGGCCCAGTTGGACCAGTAGGACCAGTTAAACCGATTGGACCTTGAACGCCTTGTGGACCAGTTGCACCCGTAGGACCAGTAGGACCGGTGGCACCAGTTAAACCAGTTGCTCCAGCAGGGCCAGGGATTCCTTGCGGACCAGTTGGACCAGTGATACCTGTGAAGATTATTCTGTCAATATTATTATTGTTGTTTCGCCAAAATGGAGGGAAAGGGCGATTGCAACAATTATTATTGTTCCAGTTATCCATAATTTCTCCTTTTAGTTTGATTAATGCTTGCATTTCAGCAAGCGAAAAGAGAATATACATATCGAACCTATTTCGAATATAATTTCTCCTTTTGTGTTGATAGATTGATCTATCTAAAACATAGTATGAAATAAAAGAAGATTGTGTTATTATGTTCATTTCTTCAATTTGTTAATAACTAAATTTTTAAATGCAAGCATATTATTAAATATGAACAAGTTTTTTGGTGGATTGTTTGATTGTGTAAAGAAAAAGAAAGGGTATTTTCTTGTTTTAATCATTTTAAGTTTAGTAGCTGTTGTTTTAGGTGTTATTGCGGCGGTTAATTTTGGCGGTGGGATTTTCAGTGTTGATTTATCAAATATTGCTTATATGCGATTTTTGAAAGGAGATTGTAGTTTTGTTTCAATGATATTTGGAATGATTTTAAGTTTATGCGTTTTCTTTTTTATAATCTTAATTTGTCATTCAAAATCATTTTTAACTCCGTTGGGGATTATTTTTTATCTATACTTGGTTTATAGTCAGGCTGTGATTTTCATGAGCATCATCTTAATTTATGGAATTTTGAACTGTATCATTTTGGCTGTGATGTTGCTTGTATATTCTTTGTTTATTTGGGTGTTGTTTTTAATGATTTTATGTGAAGTTGCTTGTTTAACGAATGGTTTCGGATATTTTAAAAGTTGTTTTTCGTTTAAAGAAAGCAAAGTGTTAACTTTTTTAATTTGTGTGATGGTTTCAACGTTAATATTTGCACTTATTTTAACAATTTTAAAAAACTATGTTATTTTACTTATCTTCTAGAACGATAAGATAAACTTTATTATTTCTGTTTTGAAATGTTGTTTATATTTTTTTAAAAATATATGTTTTTAACTATGTTAACTTACTTGACCAATAAAATTTTGTGTGATATAATTGATGCGGTTAAAAATAAGGAGATAAAATGAAAGAAGTAGATTACAAAACAGAAATAGGAGGTCGTGAAGTTGTTGTTCAACTTGGCAAATACTGTGGACAAGCAAGTGGACACTGTATTATTCGTTGTGGCGATACTGTTGTTATGGTTAATGCAACAATGGCAAAAGCGCCTCGTCCAGGAATGGACTTTTTCCCTCTCGGAGTAGATTACGAAGAGAAAATGTATAGTGTTGGTAAAATTCCAGGTGGCTGGAAAAAAAGAGAAGGTAGAGCAAGCGACAATGCGATTTTGAAAAGTCGTTTGATTGACCGTCCGCTCAGACCTTTGTTCCCAAAAGGATTTTATAATGATGTAACAATCGTTGCAACTCCACTAAGTGTGGACCCAGACATTGCTCCAGAAACATTGGCAATGTTCGGTTCTTCAGTTGCACTTAGTATCAGTGATATTCCATTTGCTGGTCCAACTGGTTCAGTAAAAGTGGCTTGTGTTGACGGCAAATTTATTGTTAACCCAACAGTTGCTGAATTGGAAGCAAGCTCAATTGATTTGGTTGTGAGTGGAACAAAGGAAGCAATCTTAATGGTTGAAGCAGGCGCGAAAGAAGTTAGCGAAGAATTAATGCTTGACGCAATCATGTTTGCTCACGAAGAAATAAAAAAACAAGTTGCTTTCATTGAAGGAATTGTTGAAGAACTTAAAGTTGAAAAAACAACAAAAATTGCTTTTGACGAAATTCCGGATGAAATTAACACAGCTGTTCGTGAATATGCAAAAGAAAAAATTGAAAAAGTTTTCGAATGTTACGATAGAGATGTTCGTCAAGATTTAGAAGATGAACTTGACGCTGAAGTTCAAGAACATTTTTCAGAAATTTTCCCAGAACAATCAAAAGCAATTGGTCAAGTTGTTTATAATATGAAGAAAGAACTTGTTCGTCATAAAATTTTATATAAAAATATTCGTCCAGATGGAAGAAAAACTCATGAAATTCGTCCAATTTGGTGTGAAGTTGGCTTATTGCCAAGAGTTCATGGCTCAGGCGTGTTCACTCGTGGTCAAACTCAAGTTTTAACAACTTGTACTTTGGGTATGATTAGTGAAGCTCAAGAATTAGACGGACTTGAAACTGAAGAATATAAACGTTATATGCACCAATACAACATGCCAGGATACACTACAGGTGAAGCAAAACCTTTGCGTTCTCCTGGACGTCGTGAAATTGGTCATGGTGCGCTTGCAGAAAGAGCATTGGTTGCTGTTCTTCCAACAGAAGAAGAATTCCCATATGCAATTCGTTTGGTGAGTGATGTGTTGAGTTCAAATGGTTCAACATCAATGGCGTCAACTTGTGGAAGCACTCTTGCTCTTATGGATGCTGGTGTTCCAATTAAAGCTCCAGTTGCAGGTATCGCAATGGGTCTTATGAAAGATAAGGATTCAGACAAAGTTGCAGTTTTAACTGATATTCAAGGTCTTGAAGATTTCTTAGGCGATATGGACTTTAAAGTTACAGGAACAACAAAAGGTATCACAGCAATTCAAATGGACATCAAAATTCACGGAATTGATAGAAATATCTTAACAACAGCTTTGGAACAAGCAAGATTGGGTCGTCTTGAAATTTTGAAGATTATGACAAAAACAATCAAAGAACCAAGAAAAGAACTTTCTAAGTATGCTCCAAAGATTGAAAGCTTCAAAATCAATCCAGACAAAATCCGTGAAGTTATTGGAACAGGTGGAAAAGTTATCAATGAAATCATTGCTCAAACTGGTGTTAAAATTGACATAAAAGATGAAGGTGATGTGTTTGTTGCTGGCGTTGACCAAGAAATGATTAACAAAGCAAAACAAATGATTTTGACAATTGCAACTGATTTGGAACTTAATTGTGAATATGACGGAACTGTTGTTCGCATTATGCAATTTGGTGCATTTGTTGAAGTTGCTCCAGGAAAAGATGGCATGATTCACATTTCTAAACTCAGCAAAGATAGAGTTGAAAAAGTTGAAGATGTTATTAAAATTGGCGACAGAGTTAGGGTTAAAACAATCAAAATCGACGAAAAAGGTCGAGTTGACATGAAATTAATCGAAAAATTGTCATAAAAAATTGAAGAACTGCGTAAGCGGTTCTTTTTTATTCAAAAGATAAAAGTGTTATTTATTTAAAATCTTTACTTGTTTTGGGATTTTTTGCATAAAATCTTTACTTTTTTATTAAAATATGGTAAGTTAAGTAAAGATTTTGGAGATTTTATGGTTATTAGTGATAAAAAATTGAAAGAATTGTTGAAAAGAAAAGGTTTAACAAAATCACAGTTGTGTGACAAACTGGGAATTTCTTCTCGAACAATTGCAAAGATTGCAAAAGGTGAAGATATAAACGATAATGTTGTTTTTAATATCTTAAAATATTTAGATGCTTCATTTGAAGACGTGATTGATTTTAATTTTGTTTATCAAACCTTAAATGGTGAAAGAATGTTAAAACTGAGCGGTGGGTTATATCACGAAACTCAAATTAAGTTAACATATAATTCTAACCATATGGAAGGAAGTAAATTAACAGAAGATCAAACAAGATATATTTTTGAAACAAAAACCATTGGAGATTTGCCCACAAATATTCAACTTGATGATGTGATTGAAACCAATAATCATTTTAGGTGCGTAGATTATGTGATTGAATTTGCAAATGCAGAACTTTCAGAAGTTTTAATCACCAATTTGCAATTCTTTTTAAAAGAAGGAACTGAACATTCAAAATTTTTTGGTGCGGGAAAATATAAAGTGGCACCAAATGTTATTGGCGGACTTGAAACAACTCCGCCCGAACAAGTTGAAAACGAAATGAAAAAACTGCTTTCGTGGTATAATTCTTTAAAAAAGATAACATTAGAAAATATTGTTGAATTTCATTATCGATTTGAAAAAATACATCCGTTTCAAGACGGTAATGGACGTATCGGTAGGCTTATTGCTTTTAAAGAGTGTTTAAAAAATAACATTGTTCCTTTTTACATTGATGATGAGAACAAATGGTTATATTATCGCGGACTTAAAGAGTATCACATCGATAAAAATTATTTAATTGAAACTTGTAAATTTGGTCAAGACCAATATAAAAAATTGTTGGATTATTTTAAAATTGAATATAAAGACTGATTAATTTCAGCTCTTTTTTTATTGTGGTAAAGAAATTTTTAAGTAGTTTTGAATAATAATGCGTATTGTGGAATTTTTAACAAAAAATTTGGTTATAATGTATTAGTATACTTTTTAAAAATCTATTGACAAATATAGAAATTTGAGGTATACTACAGGTAGGTGAAAAAATAAAGTCCATTTTATTCTATCACCTCCTATTCGGGACATAGATCCCAAAAGTTGGAAGCCCTTAGCCATAAATAAGGATTAAAAAAGCAGGAAGCTCTTAGCCCTTAAAGTAAGAATGAAAAAAGCGGGAAACCTTAGCCTTAAGTAAGGATTAAAAAAGAAAGTGGGGAGAGATCTCCACTTTTTCTTTAGGAGATAACAATATGCAAAAATTGATTAGATTGGTTTATGTTGATAGCAAATATATTAGATATCTTTTTTCTTATGATAAAAAAGTAATGTATAATAAGGGGCAAAAACGTCCTTATTTAGGAATATTGTTTGAAGTTAGAGGTCATAAATATTATGCACCACTAACACACCCTAAAGAAAAGTTTAAGACGATGAAAAATTCTGAGGATTTTATGAGAATCAAGGGAGGAACATTGGGTGCAATAAATTTTAATAATATGATTCCTGTTGTTGATAATTCTGTACAACCTATTGAAGTTTCTCAAATAGAAGATGTCAAATATAAAATGTTGCTTATAAATCAATTACGATTTTTCGACCAATACGACACCGATATTATAAATAGAGCTACGAAATTATATAAAGCATATAAGAGCAAGAAATTAAGAAAAGCTGTTTACGATAGATGTTGTAATTTCTTTGTTTTGGAAAAAAAATCAAAAGAATATAACCCTAATCACATACCGAAGGGAAACAAATAATATTCGTTTTAGAATACAAATTTAATATTATAAGGACTGATTAGTTCCAGTTCTTTTTTATTTTGTCATTTTGAGCAAACAAAGTGCGTTGAAAAATCCCCTAAACGAAGTGATGTGTTCTGATTGTGGGATTCTTCGACTACGCCCAGTATGACATGATGACCAAACGTGTGTCAAAACGACTTAAATTTACCCACAAAGTGTCAGTTTGATACTTTTTTGATTGTTGCGCGTCATTTTGAGTGTATAAGAATGTAAAAATTTCAAAAACTATACAAAATGAACATATTTTATCAAAATTTGTATAGGTATGAAATTAAAAGAATTAAGAAATAAAATGGGAAAAAAGCAAGAAGAAGTTGCTTCAAAATTAGGATTAAATGCAAGAACCTATCAAAACTATGAACTTGGAAGAAGACAACCTGATTTAGAAACATTGATTCAACTTGCAGATTTTTTCAATGTTTCATTGGATGAATTGCTAGAAAGAGAGAATTGTAAGTTCATTAACTTAAATTTAATAGAAGAGAAGCAAAGAAACATAATTGAAATGATTATGAAATTGAATAAGGAAAATTTAAACGCTACTGAAGCCTACATATTCTCTAAATTAGAAAATCAAAATAAATAATTTAAATGAAACAAAAGATGAGCAAATTTAAGGATATGATTTTGAACTTAATGTTTCCAAATGACATTAAGTGTATGTTTTGTGCGGGTGAGTTAAATCAAAATTCATATAACATGACATGTGAAGAATGTTCGGAAATTTTGCCATTCATTAAAAATCCTTGTTTAAGATGTGGTTCACCATTAAATGAAAATCAACAAGGAGTTTGTGTTAATTGTAAATCAAGAAACTTGAACTTTGTGCAAGCCAAGTCTGTTTTTGAATATGTTGAACTTCCGCTTAAAGTTGTTCATGATATGAAATATAATGGAAAAACTTATTTAATTGAACACGTTGTGAAATATATGCTGGATGAATATTCAACTTGGAATGTTTTTGCTGATATTATTACATCTGTTCCAATGTTTCCAACAAAAGAAAAATCACGTGGGTACAACCAGTCAACACTTATGGCAAAAGAATTTGCTGAGAAAATAGGAATCCCTTATATGGAACTTTGTGCTAAAGTTGTTGACACTGAAAGCCAAACAACACTCAATACGAAGGATAGAATTAAAAATGTTGAAGATAGTTTTGCTTTTAAACGAGAATTTAAGCAAGGTGTTAAAGGAAAAATAATTCTTATTATTGATGATATTATAACAACTGGTGCAACAACAAGCGAACTTAGTAAAATGTTGTTGAATGCAGGAGCGAAAGAATGTTACGTTTTAAGTTTTGCACATACTTGTTTGCAACAATTATCAAATGAAGAATAGATTACAAACAATTTGAAACAGTTGTTGGATTGAATCCGTTGTTTATTGCGGTGGTGATAACATTAGTGAATGCTTCAACTGTTTTTTTTGTTGGATGCATCAAGATTAGATCTCCGTTGCTTAAATCCTTTGTTGCGCGATTGTAAATTAAATCATAATTTTGATCACGCCAGTCAATTGTGTCATGTGTCCACATAATTGTTTTGTAATTTAAACTTACGGCAGCGTCAACGGTTGCTAAATTGTATGCTCCGCTAGGTGGGGCAAATAAAGTCATTTCAATTCCAAGATTTTTGCTCACAACTTCATGACACATTTTTATTTCTTGAACATTTTCGTCAAAATCCAAGCTGTCTTGGTTTTTGTGATAAAACCCATGATTGCCAAGTTCATGACCGCGAGTGTAAATTTCTTTAACAAGGTCAATGTTTTTCACTGCCCAACTTCCGCCAATGAAAAAAGTTGTTTTAACTTTATATAAATCCAGAACATCTAAAATATTTCTCACATATTCTTCGCCTTGATAAACGTTAATCATAAAACATACATTATTTTTGTTTTCGTCACCTGCATAAACCACTCTGCTGTCTGCCTGAACATTCATGGTTTTTGTGTTGTTAATTGAGAGTCCAACCAAAGTTAGTAACATTAATGCAATAATTATGTTTGCAGTTAATCTATATTTTTTCATAAAATAATTTATTTTAAAATTTTTAAAACTATGACTTATTTAAATATATTTAAAAAAATAAATAAATAACAGATTTTTAATTAATTTCTATAATTTTCTGATTGATTTTTGTGTTTAATTTTAACAGTTTTTTTATTTTTATAAAATTATAACTATTGACTTATTAATGTTTTTATGTTAAATTCATTTTAAAAGGAAGGGAAAATATATATGAATGATAAAACATTAAAAAACACGAAACCAAGAAAATATTCTTTATTAGCTATGGAAATTCAAGAAAATAGTGATGTTTCCAAGAGACATAGAAAACAATACCTTGAAGGGCAAAAGGAATATCAAGAATCTGTTGATGGTGTGAGAGCTGTGGATGCTCTTCAAATTTTGAAAAACACAAATGTTGTTCAAAATGATTGTGCTGAAAGCATTGAAGTTGCAACAAAGAAATTGAAAATAGATTTATATAATTTAATTTATGAAGAATTGGGTTACGGAAGTCGTTCAATTAAAGAAATTGAATTTTATGAAATTGAACAAATTATTAATGAATGTTTGCCAGCATTGAAAATGATGAAAAGGTTGTGTAATGACAAAATTCTTAAAGGAAGAATAAGGTCTTTTGATCATTCAATTTATGAAAATTTCTTCAACGATTTAATTAAGTTGGATGCACGTTTTGCAATTTTTGCTCCTGCAAGATCAATTAACAAGAGTGATGCTCAACCCGCAATAAGAAAATTACCGGCTTCACTTTTGTTTGAAGTGGAAAAAGTTAAAAAGAGACTAAAAAAGAATGAAAAGGCAGATTATGTCGCATTGTATCAAGTTTGTGAATTTGAACCTGAAAATGAACGTGTTCAAAAGGTTCAAGATTGTATGAAGCCTGTAAAAAAAGAAGTTGGCAGTTCAATAACTAAAATGATCAAAGCTGCAGAAATAATGGGTGAAGATATTTACAAATATTTTGTAACGCAAATTGAAGCTTCTAAAGACAGCAAAGGTAAAGTGAGCGATGAGAAAATGACAGATATTATTATGATGATAAGAGCTGCAAAAAATAAAATGGTTGAAATCACAAGCAATAGATTTGTGATTAAAAAGGCAAAATGGGAAACAGACATTGTTCAAGATTTGTTAGATGAACTTCAATTGTTAGATCCAAGAATTGAATTTGTTGATTTATCTGATATTTCAGCTGTTTAAAAAAACGAGAAATTTTCTCGTTTTTTTATAATTTTCTTATTAATTTATAAAGCAAGTATTTTTCAGTCATGTGGTGTGTTTGATGACCGTGTTTCGGTTTTGCTTTGGGTTTATGTTTGAATGGATGATGTTCTTGAATTTTTTTGGAAGTTGCATCCCAATAATCAATCAATTCTTGATGCTTTTTGTGAAATTCTTCGTCTGACAAATTGGCATGTAGCAACTTTTCAGTTTCATCATTAATCCGTTTTAACATTTCTGCTGTTTCGTATTCCCAGTTATGATTCATTTTTTTCTTTTGTCCCCTTTGTTTTGATTAAGCATTAAATAAATTAGTTGTTGCTAAACCCTTCAATTAAGAAATCTTTAAGCAAAGTATAACGTTTGGCAGTGTAATTGTTGAAATCCAAAGCTAGACGCAATGGTTTTACAACAATCATTTTTAATTATTAGAAAATTCTTCAATTAAGAAATCTTTAAGTAAAGTGTACCTCTTAGCAGTGTAATTGTTGTAAATCATCCTTGCCAAAAGTTGTTTGCTTCCAACAAGAACAACAGTTTTCTTTGCTCTTGTTATTGCCGTGTAAAGAAGATTTCGTGTTACAATGATTGGAGCACCAGGAACGAGTGGGATTACCACGCAATCGAATTCGCTTCCTTGACTTTTATGGATGGTTATTGCATAGGCGAGAGTGATTTGGAATAAGTCGGTTTTTGCATATTTACAAATTTTTCCGTCATCAAAGCGGACGGTGACTTCATGGGTTTCTGGTTCAATGCGAGTTATGTAACCAATGTCACCATTGAAAACTCCTGTTCCTTCCTGACTCATTCCATTTTCTTCATATTTAACGAATTCCATTTCATAGTTGTTGGTGATTTGCATGATTTTATCTCCAACATGATATTTTGTGAAATCTGTCAATATTTCAACACCTGAAAAATGTGGATTAATTGTCATTTGAAGACGTTTATTTAAGTTGTCAATTCCGCATGGTCCCGCTTTCATTGGTGCGAGAACTTGAATATCGGTTGGTTTGTAACCAAAAAATTTTGGAAGTCGTGTTGTTACCAAATCGACAATTGTTTCACTATTGGTAACTGTGTCTTTTCCTGCCTCATAGAAAAAGTCTTTGCTTGTGTTGTCAATAACTGGCATTTTCCCATTATTGATAAGGTGAGCATTTGTGATGATTAAACTATCTTCACCTTGACGATAAATATTAACAAGGTGAGTTGTGTGGATTTTTTTGCTTTCAATTAAATCGCGCAAAACATTTCCTGCTCCAACGCTTGGCAATTGGTCTTTATCTCCAACTAAAACAAGTCGAGTTGTGGAGCGAAGCGCTTTTAGAAGATGATAAAATAGAGCGCAATCAACCATACTCATTTCATCAATAATAACAACGTCTGCGTCGAGTGGATTATTTTCGTTTCTGTGGAAAATTCCATCTCCGTCAGTTGGGTTCATTTCAAGAGCTCTATGAATGGTTTTTGCTTCCATTCCGCTCGTCTCAGTTAGTCGTTTTGCGGCACGTCCTGTTGGAGCGCAAAGAAGAACTTTTCTATTTTGTTGTTTTAGCATTTCAAGAATACATCGAACAATCGTTGTTTTACCTGTACCTGGTCCACCTGTGATGATAGAAACACCTTTATTCATGCTGGCAAGCACTGCATCAGTTTGTTCACCATTTAGTTGGATTTTATGAAGTCTTTGATAAAAATTAATATTGTCTAAGAAATTAAATTTATCGTCAAACTGATTGAAAGTTAGTTTAAATAATTTCCTTGCAATGTATTTTTCTTGAAAATAAAATTTGGTTAATGTTGTGATTTCTTCGCCGTGATAGGTGAAATTTTTAACCATTGCTTCAATTTGAAGATATTCAAGACATTTTAAAACAAGCGGACGTTCATTTTCAGTGAAATTTAAAATTTCAATACAGTTAGAAATTACGTTTTCTTGTGGAAGATATGTGTGGCCTTCTTTTTCACTGCCTGTTTTTAGTGTGTAAATAAGTCCTGCTTTAATTCGGTTTTCACCATATAAGTCAATTCCAACTTTAACTGCAATTTTGTCTGCTGTTGCAAAACCAATTCCATCGATATCTTCAACAAGTTGATAAGGGTTGTTTTTCACAACTTCAATGGTTTTATCTTTATAAATGTTGAAAATTTTTATTGCCATGTTTGTAGAAATAAAGTGACTTTGCAAAAACATAATCACGTTTTGCATTTCTTTCATTTCGTTATATGCATTTGAAATTTCAATTGCTTTTTGTTTGCTTATTCCACGAATTTTACTTAGTTTAACAGGATTAAATTCCAAAACGGTTAATGTGTCTTCTCCAAACTCATCAACAATTTTTTTGGCTGTCACTGGGCCAATTCCATAAATTAAACCGCTTGCTAAATATTTTTCAATGGCGGGAAGAGTTGTTGGCTCAACAACTTTCATTTCATGAATTTCAAATTGTTCACCAAATTTTTTGTTTACAATAAATTCACCATCTAATTCAAGGGTTTGACCTTCGAAAACTTCTGGAACGATTCCAACCGCTGTGATTTTTTTTCTCTCATATGACAAATTTAACACAGAGTAACCATTCTCTGCGTTTCGAAAAACTGTATTTTCCACATTTGCCACAATTTTCATAGTGGATATATAATACAACATTCAAAAAAATTAAGCAAGCAAGTTTAAACTTTGATGTTGACAATTTATGAAAAAGAGGGGGTGTTTCTTTTTTTGTCGTAATTTGTTAATTGGCGAGTTGAGTTGAAAATCGTTTGGAATTTGAAAAATTTTTTGTATAATTATACAAATAGGTATTCTAGCAATTAATTGCTTAAAAGGGGTTATATGGCAATTTATAAATCATCATTCAATCAAAAACCTGAAAAAGAAGAAAAACCCAAGAAAGAAAAAAAGGAAAAAATCAAACTACCTAAACAGCAAAAAGAAAGAACTACAAAGAAAATTAATGTTAGGCCAAGTTTAATCAGTTTGTTTGTTTTCTTAGGGTTGTTTGTTGCTTGTATTCCAAACAACTTCTTAAAAAACTTTTTGCTTGGAATTTTTGGATTGCTTGTTTATCCAGCAACTCTTTTAGGAGTGTTCTTTTCGTTTATGTCCCTAAGAAAGGTTAAATATAATGTTAGAAAAAAATACGTTACATATATTGCAATTGCTGTGAGTGTTGTGTTATTTATTTTTCATTTAATTTTAACTTCAAAGTTATCTCTTGCTAGTTTTGGTGAATATCTTGTGGAAACTTACAAAGCAAAAACAACAGCAGGCGGACTTTTGTTTAGTTTGTTATCATACCCTTTTGTTAAAGTTTTAACAGTGGTGGGTGCATATATTGTTAGTGGAATTGTTCTTGCAATCTTTGTTGGACTTATTGTGGATTATGTTTCAGTTGAAAGAAAAATTTCCAAAGTGGAACAAAAATCTAAATTTGATTTTAACAACTTTGATGATTTTAACATGAACGAAGAATCTGTGATTGAAGTTTCAAAGGAAGAACGTATCAAAAAGGAAGCAAAACAAAAACTTGGGCTTGAAAAAGGTGAGTCTAAAGTAATCTCAAGCAATATGCCTCGTTATGATGTGCATAAGTTTGATGAAAAAACAATGAGTAAGAAGGATTACATTTTAACACCAATTGAACCTGTTATTCAAAAAGATGAAAGTCAAGAATTGTTTAGGTCAATGCCAAAAAAACCATATGTTTATGAAAAAATTAATAAACCTCAAAAAGCTAATTTTGGCGAAAACAATGCATATTTAAATACGAACACAAAAGTGGAAGAAATAAAACCTATTCAACCTGTTAAAATTGAAAATTATGAGCCGGTTAAACCAGTTCAATCGGTTAATGTTCAACAATACGAAGAACAAGAAGTTGACGATCAAGATGACGATTTCATGGTGGATGAAACTGAAGATTTGAGCGAATATGAAACAGCTTTCGAAACAACTGCAGAAATTGAAGAAGAATTAGATGTTGAAGAGTACGAAGAAGATGAAGAAATCGAAGAAGATGAAGAGTATGAAGATTTAAATGAGGATTTCGAAGAAACCGAAGTTGAACCAGAAGTTGTTGAAATAACACCAAATCTGCAAAAGGAAGAATTTGTGGATGAATATGTGAGCAGTGTGGATAATTCATATCTAGGATCAACTGTAGACACTCAAGTTGTTCGTCCAAGTGTGGATATCTCGAAATTCAACATTCCAAAAACAATCAAAAAAGACGTGGTTGAAGAAAAGAAAGAAGAAATTGTTCCGCAAAAACTTGACATTCCTCCTTATGTTGCGCCACCTGTTGAGTTGTTGAACTACATGGAAAATGTGAAACGTATTAGTGATGACGAATTGCAGGACAATATTACACGACTTGAGCAAGTGCTTGAAGATTTCAAAGTTCCAGCAAAAGTCAACAATGTTCAAGTTGGACCAGCGGTAACACGTTATGAACTTACAATGCCACGTGGAATTTCAGTTAACAAAATTGCTCAAATGGCAGACGACATTGCAATGACACTTGCAAGCAATGGTTCAATTCGTGTTGAAGCACCAATTCCTGGAAAAAATTCAGTTGGTATTGAAGTTCCAAATGCGCAAGTAAGCCCTGTTTCTCTTCGTGAACTTATTGATAGCGAAGAGTTTAGAGTTCGTGGAAATCCACTTAGTTTTGTTTTGGGTAAGGATATTAATGGCGACATTATTTTCTGTAACCTTGACAAAATGCCACACGTGTTGGTTGCAGGTAGTACTGGTAGTGGTAAATCTGTTTGTTTAAACACAATGTTGCTTTCAATGTGCTATAAAGCTGGTCCTGAAGATTTACGTCTTATTTTGGTTGACCCTAAAATGGTTGAATTTTCAACATATAATGGTCTTCCACATTTGCTTATTCCTGAAGTTATCATTGGAAAAGAAATGACAATCAATGCGCTTGATTGGTCAATTAAGGAAATGGAAAGACGTTACGCATTATTTGCAAAAAATCATGTTGTGAACATCAACGAATTTAACCGCTTAGACATTGTTAAAAACAAAAAAGAAAGCAAGTTGCCGTTTATTGTTATTGTGGTGGACGAACTTGCAGACTTAATGCTTGAAGCAAAACGTGAAATTGAAGATAGAATTGCAAAACTTGCAGCGAAAGCACGTGCGGCTGGAATCCACTTGGTTCTTGCAACTCAACGTCCGTCAGTCGACGTTATCACAGGAACGGTTAAAGCGAATCTTCCATCTCGTATTGCATTTGCTCTCACTAACTATATGGATAGTAAAACTGTGCTTGATGGCGGTGGTGCTGAAAAATTGCTTGGAAAAGGTGATATGTTGTTCAAACCACAAGATAAACCAGAACCAAGACGTATTCAAGGTGCATATGTTTCAAATCCTGAAATTGCAGCTGTTGTTGAGTTTATTAAAAATAACAATAATCCAGTCTATGATGAGAATGCAGGCCGAGCAATTAAAAATCCAAATGCTGGCGCTCCGCAAGGAAATGCTGGCGGCGCTAATGCAAGAGAAATGGAATTTGACCCAGTGCTTAAGGATGCGCTTAGAATGTTCATTCAAACAAAGCAAGCAAGCGCAAGCATGATAACAAGAAGATATTCAGTTGGATTTAACCGCGCGGGAAGAATCATGGATCAAATGGAAATGGCAGGTTTTGTTGGTCCGCAAGATGGTGCAAAACCAAGAACAGTTCTTATCACAATGGAAGAATATAACGCCATTTTCGGAGAGCTTGAGTAGTTGTGTTTTGCTTAGGTGCTAATGCAAAGTCGCAAAACACAATCAACTCTGCGCTTAAGTTAAAGCGGATTTTAGTTTAAAGAGAACGAGTAAGTTCGAGTTCTTGATTCTTGCTTACCGTGTTCGTTTTGGCATGCTTTGAGGCAAAGCAACCAAAATTCACACTAATCTGCAAGTCTAAAATTCTCACATTGACATCCTGAGCGCACTCGAAGGATCCCCTAAAGGTTTTGATAATAAATTATTGTCATACAAACTGAAGCTACTTGTTGCGAAGTGGAGTGTATCTTAAAGAAAAAAGAACTCAAAATTGAGTTCTTTTCTTTTAATTTAATATTTGAATTGGAATTAAAGATATTTTTTTAACTTCTTAAGAATTACACCATAATTTTTATCTTGCTTTAATTCGTTTTCGTCAATCCATTTAAAATTTCTTATTTCATTTTCATCTATTTTTACATTGCTTTCATCATTTACACAGAATAAATATCTAAAATCAAAATGATAATGTTTTGGCATGTTTACTCTTGCATTATATTGTATTGTGTGAATATCAATATCTAAAGGAATCTCTTCGTTATTAGAAACGCTTTTAACTGAAAAATCGCTTATTCCTGTTTCTTCAATAACTTCTGATATTGCTGTTTCCAAGGTTGATTTATGTTTCTGTTCGCAATGACCACCTGCATACAAATACATTTGTAAATCTTTATGCCACAACACTAAAAATCGTTGTGTGTTCTTTGAATATATAAAAGCGCCTGCAGTAATATGTCCATTTGCATTATTCCAATCACACATTGAATCGTTATTTGTGTTCTTTATATACTCAATTAGGGGGCTTAATCTGGTGGCTTCATTTGGAAAAATATCTAAATATTTATTTATTACTTTCTCTATATTTTCTTTTTTCATATTTATATTATATCACACTTTATCTCTGATTGTATCATTTTTTTTAAAAAATAGATAAGATAAAATTTCCACTTCAAAACAAATCCTTTCTTTTAGCGAAAAATGAAAAGTGAAGAATAAATAGTGTAAAAAAAATCCGCGCTTTCGGTTCGGATTTGTTTTATTTGGTGGGAGTGATGGGACTTGAACCCATACTCTCTCGAACACGCCCCTTAAACGTGCGCGTCTGCCGATTCCGCCACACTCCCAAATATTAGTCTTAAGACTTAAATATATTAGCACATTATTTTTGTAATGTCAACGCGAATAGCAAAATTTTCTAAAAAATATAATTTTTAAAAAAAAGTGGTATTTCTTTTTAATGACTTTTAAAAAACTATGATATCAAAAGAAAATTTAAATATTTTGGAAGTTTTTGGGGATTAAATTCATTTTTCTTACTTGTTTTAGTTGTAAAAATGTTAAATTTTTAATATAATAACAAGAACGGAGAGATAATGAAAAAAGTAACGGATTTAAAAAAAATTAATTGTGTTATAGATTGCGACCCGGGAGTTGATGACACCGCAGCTATTGCTTTGTCGCTTTATGATGCTGTTATGGACATCAAGTTGGTTACAACTCTAAATGGTAATTTGGATTTGGAAACTGTGACAAGAAATGCAATTCATGTTTTGGAAAAGTTTAAAAGAACAGACATTCCTGTTGCAAAAGGTGCAGTAAACCCAATGGGGCAAAGTATGCCAAACGCAAGTTTCATTCATCAAAAAAATGGAATGGGTGGTTATGTTCCGCCTGAAACGGTTAAAACAAAGCCGATTGACAAAACTGCTGTTGAAGCAATGTATGAGGTGATTAAACAACATCCAAAAGATATCAATATCATTGCGCTTGGACCACACACAAATGTTGGCGAACTTATTAAAACTCATCCAGACGTTAAAGATATGATTTGTCATATTTATTGTGAAGGCTGTGCTGCATACGGTCAAAAGTTTGAAAAGAATTGGAAAAACTATATCTCTTTCAATGCTTCTTTTGATGCGCTTGCAATGAAGATTGTTATGGAAAGCGGAATACCTGTAACTATTGTTCCTTCAAGAATGGGAAGAGAATTGGCAAACTTTAACGAACAAGAGGTTTTTGAAATAAGAGAACTTAATGATGTGGGTAGATTCTTTTTTGAGATGTATAATCAATATTGGGAACATAATTACGAAGATAGGCGAATTGCAACAAACGACACTTGCGCCGTTCTTGCTCTTCGTGAGCCAAGATTGTTTAAAACAAAGAAAGCGATTGTGAAAGTTAACACTGAAGATATGTATGGTAGAACTGATTTTGAATTTACAAAAAATGGGCACATAAACTATGTTTATAAAGTAAACAGAAAAGAAATGCACAAATGTTTCTTTAGAGCAATAAGAAAATTGGAAAGATTTAAATTCTATAAAGATTAATCGGTTGACAATTAAAACAATAATTTGATAAAATCGTTTCAAGGAGAAAGATTATGTACATGCTATATATTTGGTTGGCTGTGTTGTGTGTGGGTTTGCTAATTGAATCTCTTAACGCGGGAACACTTGTCACAATTTGGTTTTCTGCTGGTGCAATTGTACCACTCATTATGAGTTTTTGGAACATAACACATCCAGCATACATAATAGCGCAAGTGATAATTTTTGGTGTTGTTACTGCACTATGCATGGTTTTCTTAAGAAAAATTGCAAAGAAAACATTATTTAAAAACAGCAAAGATAAAACTAACTTAGATTTGCAAATTGGAAGAAAATACACAATTTCAAATAAATATGAAAATATAACTTACATCAAGTTTAACGGTATTGAATATTCAGCAATTCTTGAAGGTGATGATGAAATTAATGACCTTGAACTTGGTAATAAAGTTGAGATAATTCGCTTTGAAGGTAACAAGGCTATTGTTAAATTAGTAAATAAGGGGGATTAGTTAAATGGTAGGATTAATAGTTACAATAGTATTAGTTGTTGTTGCAATAATCATATTCGCAACAAGCATTAGAATTGTTCGTCAAGCAACAGGAGTTGTTGTTGAACGACTTGGAAAGTATCACAAAACATTGGACACAGGTGTTCATTTCATTTTACCATTGTTTGACAGAACTTTGCCGGCAGTTTCTTTGAAAGAGAGAGTTGCGGATTTCCAACCTCAACCAGTTATCACAAAAGATAACGTTACAATGCAAATTGACACTGTTGTGTATTTTCAAGTTATTGATGTGAAATTATTCACATATGGTGTTGAACGTCCAATTGCTGCAATCGAAAATTTAACAGCAACAACATTAAGAAACATTGTTGGTGAACTTGAACTTGATGAAACTCTCACTTCTCGTGATACTGTTAACACAAAAATGCGCGCAATTCTTGATGAGGCAACAGATCCATGGGGAATTAAAATTAATCGTGTTGAACTTAAAAATATTCTTCCACCAAAAGACATTCAAGATGCAATGGAAAAACAAATGAGAGCAGAACGTGAAAGACGTGAAGCAATCTTGAAAGCAGAAGGTGAAAAGAAATCTAGCATTCTTGTTGCAGAAGGTGAAAAAGAGGCAGTTATTTTAAAAGCTCAAGCTGAACAACAAAGAGTTATTCTTGCTGCTGAAGCCGAAAGAGCAAAACTTATTGCAGAAGCAGAAGGTAAAGCAAAGGCGATTGAACTTGTTAACAAGGCAAATCCAAATGCTGCATATGTAACGCTTGAAGGCTATGAAGCATTAAAAGTTATGGCAGATGGTCAAGCAACAAAAATTGTTGTTCCAAGCGAAATTCAAAATGTTTCAGGTTTGTTCACAAGTTTGAGTGAAGTTATTAAAACTGAAACTCCAAAATCCAAAGACATTGTTGCAAAGAAAGAAGTAGTTGCAACAAAAGAAAAAGAGATCATAAAAAAAGAAAAGGTTAAATAAGAAAAAAGCGAGTTGTCTCGCTTTTTTCTTGCGTATAATTAAATTTGGTGGTATAATAATTATATGAAAAAATTGCTGGAGTAATTGCATTTATAATTGCTTTTGTTTTAATGTTTTGCTTATTTGCATTTTAGCATAACAATTTATGACAAGTAATAATTTTAAGGAGAAATATGAAAAAGTTTTTTGGGGAATTTAAAAAGTTTATAACTCGTGGCAACATTTTAGATTTGGCTGTTGGTGTTATTGTTGGTGGTGCATTCACTGCGATTGTAACAAGTTTAACAAATAACATCATTCGTCCACTTATCAACTGGATTATTGCGCTCATTGGTGGAAAAGAAGGTTTAAGTTCGGTTTACACTTTTTTGTCTAAAACATATCAAACTGATGCGAATGGCGCATACGTTTTAGATGAAGCGGGGCACAAGATGGTTGACCTTGCAAATAGTATTTATATAGATTGGGGTTTGTTTATAACAGCAATTATTGATTTCTTTATCATTGCATTTGTTGTTTTCTTAATTGTTAAGGCAGTTAACAAAGCAAGAGAAGCGTTTGAAGATTTGAATGATAAACTTGAACAAGAAACAAAGAAAGAACGCATTGCTGAAAGAAAAGAAATCAGAGCGCAAGCAAAAGCTGAAGGCAGAAAGTTTAAACTTGTTTGGAAAGAACATCTTGAAGAAAAACAACGTTTGGCAGAAGAAAAAGCAAAATTGGAAGCAGAAGAAAAAGCAAAATTGGATGCAGAAGAAAAAGCAAACAATCCAACTGAACAAGAACTCTTAAAACAAATTAGAGATTTGCTAGCCGAAAACAAAGAATTAAAGAAAAAGAAAAAAGATGCATAATGCATCTTTTTTTCACTTAAAATTAATTACTTTTATAAAGTTTTTGATTTGCTTAAATCGTGTTCAACATTTTCAAGAAGTTCTTTAGGGTCCAATTGTTTATCCTTTTTAAAACTTACAGGGCCTCTTTCTAAATTTAACGGGGTGTATTGATGAGACATTTTTTCCCATTCAACTTTATAACCTTTTGTTGTTAAATAATACATAACAAAAGCAATTGTTGCGTAATCATTTTCTTGGTCTTCTTTTGAAAAATCTACTTTCTTTGTTTGTTCAAAATCAAGAGAATTCATAAGGAATTTTGCTTTGTTGATTTTTGAAATCAATGAATAAGTTAACATTCCTTGCATGAATTCATCATTATTTTTTAATTTTTCATCAACGCGAGAAGTTATTTTTACATCACGAAACAATTCTTTTCCCGCACATGCATATGCTAAAGCACATAAATAAGTTTCAAAATCTGAATTATCGCTAAAATCAAAGGTTTTCAAATCAGATGAGAATCGTTTTTCTAATTCTCTAACCAATTCAATGTTTGGGATGTAATCTTTATATTCTTTTACCATATTTTAATCTCCTAAAAAATTTTAACACATATATAAGTTGTTGTCAAGAAATATGTAAAATTTTTAATTGTTAAATTTATTAGTTTGATTTTTAGTGGATTTATGATATAATTCTTACATGAAAAAAACAATAATTGGAATTGTTGCAAAGCATAGAGATGTAAATAAATTAAGAACAGACACAACAATTCGTGATGAAATTAAAGATTCAATTTTTTATAATGGCGCGATTGCTATTGGAATTTTACCGTCAATGAAAGAAATTACATTAGTTAATCCTGAAAATGAAAAGGAAATTTATGCAAATCTTAGTCATATCTTTACAAAAAAAGAAAAGGAAAATATGATTTATCAAATCAATATGTGTGACGGAATAATTTTGGCTGGTGGAATTTTGAGTGATGCATATGAGGTTTGGGTTGCAAACTATTGCTATAAGAAAAATATTCCACTTCTTGCAATTTGTGCGGGTGAAAATAATTTAGTTAGATCCGTTGGTGGAACAATCAAACACGTTGATGATGAAAATAAACACAACCAGCAAACTGAAGATTATGCTCATGATGTTGAAATAAAAAAGGATTCACTTCTTTTCAAAATGATTGGCAAGCAGAAATTGAAAGTGAATTCAAGGCATAAACGGGTTGTTGACAATCCGTCAAATCTGCAAGTTGTGGCTCGTGATGAAAATGGAAATGTTGAAGCGGTTGAAGATAAAACAAAAACATGTTTTGTGGGAGTGAGATTTCATCCGGAATCGCTATACCTTAAAGATGAGAATCACAACAATTTAATTAAAAACTTCATTAAGATTTGTGTGAAACAAAATCAAAAAAAGAATGAGTTGTAAAAGGAGAAAAATATGACAGACGAAGAAAAATTGGCATTCTTAAAAGATGTTTTAAAAGAAAATGGGCTAGATTTTAATGCTCAAGAAATTAATGATTTTTTCACTGAAAAAAGAAAGAAATCAGAAACTTTAACAAGACGAGATGAATCAAAAATGTTGGTGAAATATGGGCATAGTTCATTGATAAGGCCAGATATAAAGAAAATCACACCTATGGAAGTTGAGAATGCGTCATATGCTGACACGCATAACATAGAAACCATATTGGATTGGTTTTTATATAGGAATTCTGGAGACAATCCATTGGTTTTCGAAAATCTTAGAAATGAGAAATTTGATATATTCCAAAGTTTTATAGATGAAAATGTGAAATATCCGTTTAATCAAGATTTGGATGGTGACATTTTCAATGGTGATAGTGGTAATCATAGATTGCTTACATTGATTATCAAAAATTTTATTGAACATTCAAAAGCGAAAAACGTCGAGGAGCAAGAACTCGTTGAAAAAGAATTTGGAATGGTTGTTTTTGTTAATTTACCACATAGGGAAGAACTGTGCGACGCATTAAGTGATAGGTATTATTCTGTTTCAGATTTGTATACTAAAGATAAAGATAGAATATATCCAAGGAAAGCATGTGGATATAGAGAAGATTCATTTATAAAAGCTGGGGAAGAAGATTATTTAGTGGAATATGATCCTGAAACAAAAAAATATTCTTATAAATTCAACTTCGATACATTTGTTGGAACAGATGAAGAATTGATTGGATATTTAGCGGTTCACAAAGTAAGCCCTGAACCAATTATGACATGGTGCGCTGGTGGTATTTATTATTTATCATGCAATAATCAGGTTTGGAAAAGTTCTAGTAAGGAAGAAATAGATAAACTTGTCCCTCAAATTCAAAAATGGCATAAAGAAGGGAAGTCTACTTTAAACTGTTATTTGGAAGTTAAAGATATTGATTCTCAAACATACGAATTTTCTTATCCCGGTGCTTACATTGAGGACGAAAGAATTGCCAAAGCGTATGCGGAATTCTGGGGACTAATCTTAAAAGGTAGACCAGAAAAAACCTTGTTTAATAAATTGAAAAATTTCGATTTGGTTGAAAAAGAATTAGTGCGCAGTGTTGAAAAATCAAAAAGTTTCTCATTACCATATTTTGAATATGAAAACTTAACAAAAAACGAATATGTTAATATTAAAGCACTTTTTGATCAATTTGAAAAATTTAAACAAAGCATTAAAACTGATAATGTTGAAGTGTAAGTATAAAATCACAATAAAAGGAGAAGTTATGGCAAGAAATTCAATGGGTAATATTGTTGAAGATTTCTCAAAACTAACGGACGAGAAAAAAGAAGAAATGGCAACATTATTTTCAGAAGGTAATGAAGATTTAAAGAATTTGTTATTAACAATGTGGAATAACGGAATTCAAACCTATGCATGCTGTGCTGGGCATGATAAATCTGAAGCAAAAACTGTGGGTGGGATGGTTGAAAGTGTTAATCCATATATTTATTTTGATGTAAAAAATCTTAGTGAAAAACAGCAACTAAAATTGTACAAATCATTAATTATAGCAGGAAAAATGCTGAGAGTTATTGGAAAAATTGAGTTCAGGTTGGATCAATATATGGGATTTGAAAAACATGGATTGACTTTAAGACTTTTTAATGATCCTAGGGTGTTTGCGCTGTTGAATGATATTTTTAATGAAGTTTTAAAGAAAGAGTCTGTTGTTGAAAAAGTTAAAAGATTTTTGGTGAAAAAAGATAAGAATTTTCAATTTATGGAAGATGAAAATGATTTCGTTAAAGCTATAATTGATTTAAACAAGTTTAGTTTAAAAGATTATAGTGATTCAACTGCTGTAAGTTGCAATGAAGATAAAATTTCTTTTGTTGAATTAGAATATCAAATAGGAAAAGGTGTGTTCTTTTCAATGAGAGATGGTGTGGAGTCTCATGTTTGTTGTGAGGATAATGGAGATTCCAATTATTGGTTTGCAATTGCTGAAAATTATTACACACAAGATCCATATAAATATGATGTGTATTATACCTATGAAAATGGTCAACAAAAAACCTTAACTGCATCACAATTAGGATGTTTGCAAGAATATACAGAAGATAGAAAATTCAATTATTCCACAAGGTTCAACGAGCGGGTTTATAATATTACAATGTCTAAGATTCAAGAAGTTCTTAATTCAAATAATTTAAATGTTTAAAATATGTTTGTCTTTTGATGTCGATTTTGTTATAATTAAATAAAATTAAAAGGGGTGTTTATGAATTTACCAAACAAATTAACAGTTTTACGAATGGTTCTTATTCCGTTTATGATGTTTTTCTATCTTGCAGAGTTTATTCCGCATGGGATTGGAAAGGTTGTTGCTCTTGTTATTTTCATTGTTGCTGCATTAACAGACTTGTTGGATGGAAAAATCGCAAGAAAATATAATTTAGTAACAAATCTAGGAAAGTTCTTAGATCCAATTGCGGATAAAATTTTAACAGCAACGGCATTATTTATGCTTATGGCTGACGGAACAATTCCAGCTCCATGGGGTGTTATTATTGTAACAATCATCATTGCAAGAGAATTTATGGTTAGCGCATTGCGCTTAATTGCTGCAAGTCAAGGAACAGTTCTTGCTGCAGACATTTGGGGAAAAGCAAAAACTATGGTTCAAATGATTGCAATTCCAATCTTGTTGCTTATTCCATTCCTAATTGAGTTGGGCGGTGTTGCAAATTGGTTGGTTTTAACTGTGAAAATTATTGGATGGACTGCTTTAGGTGTAGCAACAGTTTTAACAATTGTTTCAGGAGCAAATTATTTATTTAAAAATAAACATTGCTTCAAAGATTCTAAATAATTAAATTAACAAAAGTGTTAAATAGTTTGGTGGAATTTACAATTTTAAAATCCAAATTGTTTAAAATTTAAACAATTTATCGAACAAATGTTTGACACTTTTGTTTTTTATTGTTATAATATAGTTATAAAAAATATTAATTAAGGAGATTAAAATTGAACGAAGATAAGAAAAAAGCTTTAGAAGCTGCAATTTCACAAATTGAAAAAACATATGGAAAGGGTTCAATCATTAAAATGGATGCGGAAAATTTTGCTGAAGGAATTGAAGTTATTCCAACAGGGTGCTTACCTTTGGATATCGCTTTGGGTGTTGGTGGACTTCCTCGTGGAAGAATTGTGGAAATCTATGGTCCAGAAAGTTCTGGTAAAACAACCGTTGCATTGCACGTGATTGCTGAAGCACAAAAAATGGGAGGAACTGCAGCTTTCATTGATGCGGAACATGCGCTTGACCCAATTTATGCTCAAAAGTTGGGTGTTGATATTGGCGCTATGTATGTTTCTCAACCAGACACTGGAGAGCAAGCTCTTGAAATCACTGAACAATTAGTTAGAAGTGGTGGTGTTGACATTGTGGTTATAGACTCAGTTGCCGCTCTCACTCCAAAAGCTGAAATTGATGGAGAAATGGGTGATGCTTTTGTTGGTTTGCAAGCGCGCCTTATGAGTCAAGCATTAAGAAAATTAACAGGAGTAACGTCAAAGAGTAAAACTTTAGTTATTTTCATCAACCAACTCAGAGAAAAAGTTGGTGTTATGTATGGAAATCCTGAAACCACTCCAGGCGGAAAAGCGTTGAAATTCTATTCATCTGTTCGTCTTGATGTTAGAAAAGCAGATTCTCTTAAAAATGGTGCAGATGTTGTTGGAAACAGAACAAAAGTTAAAGTTGTTAAAAACAAAGTTGCTCCACCATTTAAAACTGCTGAGTTCGACATTATGTATGGTGAAGGAATTTCGGTTTTCGGTTGTTTGATTGATGCAGCAATTGAAATTGGTGTTATTGATAAATCTGGTTCATGGTTTAGCTATAATGGAGATAAAATTGGTCAAGGTAAGGAAAATGTGAAAGCATATTTCTTGTCTCATCCTGAGCTTGCTGATGAAATTGATAAAATTGTTAGAGAAAAATTGGTTAACTAAGAATGATACAAACTTTAAATATTGAAAATGTCGCTTTGATTGATAGGGCAACACTGAATTTTGATGAAAAGCTCAATGTTATCAGCGGTGAAACTGGTGCTGGTAAAAGTATTTTGCTTGATAGTTTGAGTTTTGTTTTCGGTGGCAGGGCGGATAGATCTCTTATCCGAACTGGTGCAAACTCTATGAAAGTTGAAGCGATTTTTTCTGCCATCAGTATGAAGCAAACTGAATATATTAAAACTAATTTCGGAATTGATTGCGAAGATGAATTGTTTTTGTCGCGAGAACTTGATTTAAATGGTAAAAACACTTGCAAAATTAATGGTGAACTTGTTCCTGTTGCAAGTGTTAAAAAAATTTGTGGGCTTCTTGTTGATGTACATGGACAGAGTGAACATTTGGCAATTCTTGATAATGATTATCAACTTAAAATTGTTGATATGTTTGGAAAAACTGATCAGTGTTTGTTTGAATCTCTCGAAGTTTTAATTGAAGAGTTTAAGGAAAATGAAAAAGAAATAAAACTTCTTGGTGGAAGTGAGCAGGAAAAACAAAATTTAATTGATTTGTATAAATTTCAAATTCAAGAAATTGAAAATGCAAACATTAAGGAAAATGAATATGAAGAGTTGATGGATGAGAAAAAGGAAATGGCGCAATTTGAAAAAATCAATGAAAATCTCAAAACGGCGTATGGAGTTTGTGTGAAAAATGGTTTTGGAGAAAGTGCTGTTGAACAAATTAATGTTGCATTGAAATGTTTGCAAAATATTGAAAATATTAATGCTCATTATAATGAACTTTGCCAGCGTTTAAAAAGTTGCGTGCTCGAATTACAAGATATTGGTGACACAATTTATGACGATTTAAACAATAATATTTTTGATGAGGAAAGATTTAATTTTGTTGATAATCGTATTGATTATTTAAAAACATTATTTAGGAAATATGGTGGAAATTATGAAAATTTAATTAATTATTACAATGAAATTTCAAAAAAATTAGAAAATTTATTAAATTCTCATGAAAAATATCAAAAATTATTAATAAATAAAGAAAAAATATTAGAAAAAATAAATAATATTCAAAATAAAATTACTGAAGCAAGAAAAATTAGTGCAAAAAATTTGTCTGTGCAAATGGAAAAAGAATTAAGAATTCTTGGAATGCCAAACGCAAGAATGAGTGTTGAATTTAGTCGAATTGATGAAGAGTTTTCTCTTCTTGGGCAAGATAAAATTGAATTTATGTTTTCTGCAAATTTAGGATTTGAACTAAAACCATTGAACAAGGTTGTTTCTGGTGGTGAAATGAGCAGAGTTATGTTGGCATACAAGATATTGTTATCGTCAGTGGATGATATACACACAATAGTGTTTGATGAAATCGATTCAGGATTAAGTGGTAACATTGCAACTGTTGTTGCGGAATATATGGCGAGATTAAGTTTGAATAAACAAATTTTAGCAGTTTCGCATCTTCCACAAATTTGCGCAATGGCAGATAGAAATATCAAAGTTGAAAAGTATACTCAAGATAATGTTACGCGAACTAAATCTACAATTTTAAGTGGTAAAGACTTGTGGTGCGAGATTGCAAGACTTATGGGAGTTAACCTAGATGAAAAGGGAATTCAGGTGAGTGCTGATTTAAAAGAAAAATCTGATAACTATAAATTAAATTTAAATAAATAATTTTCAAAATAACTTTGATTGCATTTAAAAAAACATTTTTTAAAATAAAAATATTAAAGAAAATTAAATTATTGTAAAAAAATAAAAAATTAGAAAAAAATATATCAAAAATTAAAAAAAATACACCAAAAATGGTGTATTTTTTGTTGTTTTAAATTAATTTTTAATATGTTTTATATAAAATTATTTTTTTATTTCGATTGCAGTGACTGGACAAAATTGAGCACAGCTTCCACATTTAATGCATTTTTTTGGATTAATTTGAGCCTTGCCATTTACAATCGAAATTGCATTAACAGGGCAGATTGAAACGCATGCTCCACATGTTATACACTTCTTTTCGTCTACCATAATTTCTCCTTTCAAATTAAAAGTAGTTTGACTTCGAGATTTGCAATGAGGAGTCCTACTTTCACAAATATATTATATCATGCAAAATTTGTGTTGTCAAGATTTTGTGCAATTCAAGAATTAATTTAAAATTAAAAATCTCTTAATAATTAGTTTTGTAAATATGTTTAAAAATTGTTTAAAAAGCAATAATAATTCTTAGATAATTATTTTAATAAATGGTTAAATTTATTTGGAAAAATATTTAAATTAAGTTATTATATTTATATGAAATTTGATGTTGCGGTGATTGGGGGCGGACCCGCAGGATTGACTGCTGGAATATTTACAACTCGAGCAGGCCTTTCCACAATATGTTTTGAAAAGCTTGTTGTTGGTGGACAAGCTGCTTTGTCATACGACATTTCAAATTACCCAGCATTCAATTCCATCACCGGCTGGGATTTAACTCAAAAAATGTTTGAGCAAGCAAAATCTTGTGGAACGCAATTTGTTTTTGGGGATGTTATTTCAGTTAGGAAAATTAAACTAGGATTTTCAATAAAAACGAAAGATGAAACCTATCAGGCTAAAAAACTTATTATTGCTTCTGGAACAATTTCAAGGAAACTTGGCTTAAACGAAAAAAAATTTATCGGTAAAGGTGTAAGTTATTGTGCAAGTTGTGATGGAAATTTATTCAAAGGGAAAAACGTTGCGATTGTAGGTGGTGGTGAATCTGCATTTGAATACGTTGAGTATTTATCAAGAATTGCTAAGAAAGTTTATTTGTTAAACAGAAGCGCTAAGTTTAAAGCAAATGCTTTCAGAGTTAAGAATGCAGAGAAATTAAAAAATGTTGAAATTTTAATAAACACTGAAATCAAACAATTAATCGGAAAAGAGATTTTGCAAGGTGTTGAATTAAACAATGGCAAAAAACTTAATGTTGAGGGTGTGTTTGTTGCAATTGGACATATACCAAATTTAAGTTTTTTAAAATTTGATGTTGAGCAAGATTCCAATGGTTATATTATTGTTGATAAAAATATGAAAACAAACATAGACAACGTTTACGCATGTGGAGATATTGTTAGCAAAAACTTTAAACAGGTGATAACGGCTTGTGCCGATGGTGCAATTGCTGGAAATTCGTGTATAGGGGGAATTACGAATGAAAAGTAGAACATGGAAAATTTCAATATTTATTTTATTGTTTAGCATTTGCATGTGCGCTTTTGTTTCAATGGATTTAAATCAGAATAAAGTTTATGCAGCAAATGCTGAAATGCTGGGATGCTATAATCTAATAACTTCTGACGATGAAATATATGAATCAAATTTAGAAGTTGGAACAATTAGCGGAACAGGTAAATATTCGGTCGGTTCTCCAAACACTGTTCTTACAGCAACCGCAAACGAAAATTATCATATCGTTGGTTGGCAAGTTACATATGATGAACAATCTGGCAATAAGGAGTTCTTTGATACGACTGATTTGGTTGGTTTAACAAAAACTATTGAACTCACACAAAAAGATCCAACTAAAGAAAAAATTTCAGCAACATTAAAGTTTACATCTTCAAACGGATATCTTGTTTCGGGAACATTCCAAATTTCTTATATTTTTGAAGATTTAACAGTAGCTCCAGTTTTCGACCATATATATTATAAAGTTAACTTAGAAAACGTTGTGGATGTTGCTGATTTAACTGAAGATGTTGTTGATGGAAACGTTCTTTACTATAAGGAAAAGATTGATGGTGCTGTAACTTGTTACACAAATGCAATAATTAATATTGGTGATGTTAATTATTATTATGGAAATTTATATAAAAAAGATGGTAAGTTTTACACTCTGCATTTGAAGCAAGATGATTCAAACACTGAAGAAATTGTTGAATACACCAAAGGTGCATTTAGGTTTGGTGAAGAAGTTAATATATCTTATGATATCAAAATTGACAATGCGGACATTATAAACAGCAAAAACATTGATTTGAAAGGGGTTTCTCTCACCGCAAATTCAACAATAGAATTAGCGTTGTATGATGAAGACGATCCACAAAGTAGTTACTATTATGAGTTCACAAAAGATGTATATTTAAGAACAACATCATTTAAAGTTAAATTCAATGTTGAAAAAAATAATAATTTTGTTAATAATGTAAATTTAAATTATCATGCATTGTATTTGGTTGACATTAATGTTTTTGTTGATGGAAGCCCTGCTGGAGCAAATAAAGATGAAGTTTTGGGAACACAAACAATGTCAGAGCCCGACTTTATTAGTAACGTTTCTGTTTCGAACTTTTATTCTTGCATTGATCAAGACAATTTACTGTTCTTTGCAAAACAAGCTCAACACAATAGTTCAAGAGCTTTTGGTGTAACTTGTGTTGAATCTGTTACAAATGTTGTTGATGATAATACATACATATATTATACTTTTGATTCGTTGAATGGTCAAAATGATAGATACTCAGATTATGCAAATTTAAATACAAACTTGGAAATTCACGTTAATTTCAACACTTTTAAATATAATGTTTCGTTTGAATCTCTTGAGTATGTAGGGGATGGCTTGCCGTTAACGCCATTAAACGGAAACACGTTGGAACCAGTATCTTTAAAAAGAGGTGAAGAAATTGCACTTGATGAAACTTCAGTTCAAACAGTTTTCAATTCTGGATATGAGTTTTTTGGATTTACAACACAAGATCAAGATGAAATAGTGGATGAAATTTCATATAATGTTAACATGACAGCTCCAGAAGGAACAATGATTTATTTGTGTTATAAGAAAAAAGATTTTGGGGTTGAGGTTAGAGGTCTTAACACTCAACCTAAAATTGGTGATAATTATGCGATAGACAAAATTTTATTTTCAATTACGACTTTAGACCCAGTAACTGAAGAACGTTCGTCAGGTGATGTTGTTAGCAATACACTTAGTTTAACAAACACATTAAAACTTGGAAGTTTAATTTCGCTTAGCCCAACAATAAATAATGGATTTGATGTTAAATTTAGTTTGAATCAAAATCCAACACAGGATGATTATATCAACTCTTTTGATGTTGACTATAATTTTGTTCAAAACAATTTGGAAAGCTTTGGTTTGTATCAATACAGTCCAACAAATTGGTTAAGAGATTACAGTAAACTTTATATTTGGGAAAATGGTGAATATGTTATAAACACCTCTGAAATTCATGTGGCGCGTGATTACTTTGTTAGAACAAATGCAGATACGATTGTAATTTATGCTAATGAAACAACATTTACTTACACTTTGACGTACATAATTAATCCTGCTGAAGATAATAAACTTAAAGCAGATGTTATTATGGCAACAATCAGTGCAAATGTTCCAGATTCTGTTAAAGATAGCGTTAAGAAATATGCAGTTGAAAAAGATGATGGAGAACTTATTTACACGGAAATTTGTGATGCAAATAATAACTTGAGTGAAAGAGTTGCAAAGATTGTTATTCCAGGTTTGAGGTATTCCGATCAGGTTGAACTGCTAAGTGAAGGAATAACTGAAGATGGAGAAGGAAACCCATATTCTTATATCTTCAACTGGTTTACAAGAGACGGAAACTCAAAATTATCAAGTGATGTTGATGGTAATGTCCATTCTTACACTGAAACAATTACGAAAGATAGAACAATTACTGTTAGTTATTCAATGCCTAGAACTCAAATTAAATTCTTGGTTGATGAAGAATTTGCTGAAAATCCAAACTTCATATTTGATATTAGTGTGTTAAATAAAAACAAAAATGATGAGATTCTTGAACCAGATAATGATGGATTGTATTCGGTTGATGTTGGTGATGTTTTAGAGGTTACAATCTATAATCTTTCTGAAGGATATTCATTTATTGGTTATTCAGTTGAAGGCTCAAACGAAGTAAAAGATGAAAATTTAGTGTTTGATTATGAATCGGTGAGTGGTAACAACTTCTTAACTTTGAAATTTAAAAGAAACCAATATCGTTTTGATTTCTATGAATATGGTGGTGGAAGAAATGGATACACCTTTTCAGAAGAATTTAATATTGACAACACATCATTTATAATTGTAAAACCTGTTGGATATTATGTTGCTACTGTTAGATTTAAAGTTGGAAATAATTATGTTGACACTTTTTCAAGTTTGTTAAGTGAAAATAATGATTATCGTATGAATGAAGATATTATTACTTACACATTCGATCCTTCCAGAGAACAATTTATCCAAATTGTTAATAATTACGGAAGAGTTATTGATGTTAATGGTGAAGACGTTAATGTTGTTGATGTTGTGATTGATTATCTTTCGTTTACTTATAATATCTCAGTTATATATGACATAACAAACAAGAAAGCTACTAGTCCAATGTCTAGTGTTCAATTCCCTGCTGTTGAAATGACATATGATTTTAAAGGGGAATCATTCTCAATCATAAAATCTTATCAAAGTTTAACTGTGGTTTTCACAGATGTTAGATATGGCTCAGAAGATGCACGTATCAGTGTGTTGAGCGGAACACCGCTTGGATTAGAATTTGCAGGATGGTTTGTTGGGGAACAAATGATTTCTCAAGCGAATTATATTCATGCTTCAGACTATATTGAATTGGGAAGAATTGTGAAAGATTTACAATTCTATTATAAGTTATCATACATTTCTTACTATGTTAATGTGAATTATGATTCAAGACAAGGAAATCCTGAGGTTTTTGTTAATAATGTGCTACAATCAGGAACAACTAATATTCAAGTAACTCTTGATGACACTTTGAAAATTAATGCTATGGCATCAAAAGCAAGTGGATATAAGTTCTCGGCAATCACCTATAAAAAACCTAAGTTTACGCCATATGTTTATGTTGACGAAACAAAATGGAATGATGAATGGGAAATGTTGTATATCAAGAATGGAAATTCATACGTGAAGAACTTGTCGTCCACATATGATCCAGATTCAGAATATTGTTGGTATGAATATGATATTGTAAGATATGCGGATAGCGATACATTCTCAAAGAGATTTAATGTTGTAGACTATTTCATGGAAGGAGTCTATGCATATATTACTGTAGAATATGAATTAATGCAATTTACATTAAATCATTCAATTAGTAACATTATCACATCATATGGGGTTGAAATTGAAAGAGGAAATTTAGTTGGCGGAACTAATGACGGAAGATTTGAATTCCCTGTTTCAGATTTGATTTCTTTTAGAGTTTTTGCGAAAGATTTAAAAGGTGTTCAAAGAGAAATTGTTGCAAATGATACAGTTACTTTTAAAGATGAAATTATTGTTTATGCGCAAATAAATCAACAAGCAATCAACATTGCTGATCAAAAAGAATACGACTTAACGTTAGGTGTGAATCTTCAAGAAGTTTATCTTAATGGTTCTGTTATTTCAGGATGGAAGGAAACTTCGCAAGGTTTGTATTTAATAACATTCAATATTGAACAATTTAGACCAACAGAAGAAACCGTTTCTGTTAAATATGATTTAGCAATGGAAATGCGAGAGATTTCAGTTACAGCCATTGTTACTGAATCGGTAGATTTCTATCGTAATATTAATATGGTTATCAATGCTTCAAGTTATGGATTTGCTGCTGGTCCAGCAACTTATAACCCTTCAAAAGATTCAGTTGAACCTAAAAAAGTGTTGAAAGCTGGTAGATTGTCGTTTATGGCAAAAGCAAAAGCTTTTTCGCAACTTTCAAGCGAATATCAAGACTATTTCTTCATTTCAGGAGTTATTATTTACTGTGATGGTGTGGAGATAGATAAGAGTGAATATGCGCAATATGGAATCGAAGTGAATGAAGCTGATTGGTCAGTAATTTCAAAGTTGTTAAATAATGTTCATATTGTGTATAAAATTCAACCGAAAATAACATATAATGGTGGTCCTAATTTTGAACTAGTATTTGATTGTGATAATGAGGGTAATCCAAAAGCACAACGTTTAACTATTGGTGGGGCGTCTAGTAATATTGTAATGGCTAGTATGTTTATTGATAACGAAGTTGTTAAGGTTCATTATGTTTCAACTGGTGTGAATGGTATTCCTTCTGATAGTGTTACAACTTGTGGTAAATATAATGTGGTTTTATCTTTTGAAAAAGTTGAAGGCTATGAATGGGTTGAAGAAATCAAAATTGAAGATAAGTTAACATTAACTGTTAAACCAAAACCAGTTGTATTAATTTATGATGAAATTGCTGCAAACAACAATAAACTTGAAAAAACTTATGATGGCGCTAGTGGATTTGATGTTAATAATATTTATAATTATTTAATCTTCACTGATGGTGCAGGTTGGAGTATTAGATATTCTGACTTGTTAACAAAAGGCGGAAATGTGTTAAAACTCGATCAAAGCATCAGTGCGTATATTACTTCAAATGGAAAAGATGAACGAACCAGCCTTGCAAATGAAGATGTTTATTATAACATATATGTATATAACATTGCCTTAAGACCAATTGATTATAATAACAATTTTGTTTTGAACACTCAAGATTTAATAATTAAAGAACATATAAAAATTAATAAACGTAAACTTGGTTTAAGTGGTGTGAAAATTTATAATAAGGTTTATGATGAAACAGCAGATGCAGAGTTAATGTCGTTTGGAGATAGCGTGATATTGAACAAAATAAGCGGTGACGATGTTGTGATTGATATTGAAAAGTTGGTTGTTCAATTTGAAGATGCTGAGGTTGGAACAAATAAAAAGGTTATAGTTTTTGCTTCAACAGCTCTTGGTGGAGAAGATATGGGCAACTATTATATCAATGATATTGAGGTTGAAGGGTTAACGATTTATCCTTATTCAATTTCATATGATGTAAAAGGTTTCGGTAAGGTTAGTTTGATAAATGAATGTGGTTTAACTGATAAAGATAAGGTTGACTTAATTCCGCTTAATGCAGTTTTTGAGGTTAGTCCAATTTATGTTGACACAAAACAATACACTTCAATTCATAGTAAAATTTCAAAATATTTGAAGGGAAACAATGAATATGCAATCGGTTATGAATTGTTAATGTATGTTAATGGAGAGGAAATCGAAATTAATAAAGATTTGAATTTGTCAATTCCAAAGGTTAAAAATTCAACTGGACTTTATTTCTTAACAGGTTCACAAACAGGATCTGTGAAATATGATACAAGCGGTAAATATTTTGTAATTAGTTTAAATCAACTTAATGTTGATGTTGATGCATTCTTCATAACTCAAAAGAAAATTTTGCTTGAAGTTTGGCAAATTGTATTGATTGTTATTATGTCTGCTTTAACTATTGCTGCTGTGGTGTTGACAATTGTAATTGTGAGAAAACGTAAACTTAAAGAATATAAAGTGCATGACAAGATTTAGGAGAGAATATGTTTGAATGTAAATTTAAGTATGAATTAGAAGACAGTTTGATTAGTGCTAAATACATTTACAAATCGCAAAAGAGAAAACAAGATAAAGTTATTGCTGCTCTTATTCCAATTTTAATGGTTTGTATGGTTGCAATGCTTGTTTATGATATCATCAAAGGAAATTCATTTGTTTGGGATGTTGTTCTTCTTGTTGCACTAATTTCTTTGGAAGTTATGTATCTGATTATTCCAATCATGTTGGTTAGTTCACAAAAGAAGTCTTATAACAAACAAAAAATTGACGAAATGGATTGTATTGAAATTAAAATTGATAATAATTCTTGTGTTGAGTCGCTTATTAAAGATGATGAAGTTAAATCAACAAATATGCATTCGTTAAAACAATTAACAAGTTATTTGGAAGACAACCAAAGAATTATTCTTGTTTTTAACAAAGTTGAGTATGTTTGTTTAAGAAAAGAAAACATAACTGGCGGTGTTGAAAAATTAAAAAATCATTTGGAAAAAATAATGAGCAAAACAGTTAAAGGCAAAAAATAAAACAATTTTCTAATGAAATCATGTTTTGTTGTTAGCGGAATAAAAAAGAGTGAAGCGAAACGCTCCACTCTTTTTCTTACAAGTAAAAAACCACACATGGTTGTGTGGTTAAGAGTTCAAACCCCTATTGTTAAAAAATTATTTCTTCAACAATTGTTTGAAAGATGCACTCAATTTAACTGTAGGTTTTTTGCATGCAGCAACTTTAATCTTTTCACCAGTGAAAGGATTGAGTTTTGTTTTTGCTTTTTCAGCTTTGATGCCAAAGTTCATGTAACCAATGAAATGCATTTCATTTCCTTTTTTAAGGTTTGCTTTCAATTGTTCACCAGCAGCGTTCAAAATTTGTTTAACTTGAACTTGTGTGCAACCTGTTGCTTCGGCAACTTGTTTAATAAATTCACCTGCGCTAATTGTGTTCATGTTTTTCTCCTTTTTGTTGAACTTTATCAACTATAAAAATGTTAGCAAAAAAATTTGCATAAATCAACTATTTTTAAGGTGTTTTGCAAAATTTTTAAATATTTTTTATTTATGATAATTTTGTCTATTTGCTTGAAATAATATATTGATTAATGATAATATATATTTTATGAATAGATTGGATAAAGAATTGGTTGAAAGAAATTTGGTTGAAACGCGCACAAAAGCGCAAGAATTGATATCTGGTGGAGCTGTGGTTGTTAACGGAAAAGTTCAAAACAAAGCAAGTTTTTCAGTTGATGTTGCGGATGAAATTAAAATTACCGACATGCAAGTTTTAAAATATGTTTCTCGTGGTGGTTTTAAACTTGAAAAAGCACTCGAAGTGTTTAACATTAATTTGAAAGATAAGGTTGTTTTGGATATTGGCTCTTCAACCGGTGGCTTTACAGATTGTGCACTCCAGCATGGTGCAAAAAAAGTTGTTGCAATTGATGTTGGAACTGATGTTATGCACAAAAGTTTGAGAGAAAATCCGCAAGTGGAATTGCATGAAAACACAAACATAGTTCAACTCGAGCATGAAAAATTTGTTGATGTTGATTTGATTGTTGTGGATGTTTCGTTTGTAAGTCTTGAGCGCATTGTTGAAAAGGTAAATCAAGAAAATGTTAAAGTTGAGATGATTTGTTTAATTAAACCACAATTTGAGTGTGGAAAAGAAATTGCCACAAAATATGGTGGTGTTATTAAAAGCAAAACTGTGCATAAAGACGTTTTGAATAAGGTGATTAAGTTCTTCAATAAAAACAATTTTTATCTAAAGGGGATTGATTTTTCTCCAATCAAAGGCGGTGATGGAAACATTGAGTATATTTCGCTTTTTACAAATAAAACGAACGACAATGTTAAGATAGAAACAGAAAAGATTGTTAATATGGCTTTTGGTCAAAATAAGTAAAAGTGTGGCAACACACTTTTTTATATATTTTATATATAAAGTTTCCTTTTTTCTATTGCAGTTTTTCAACAATTGTGTTAATATATTATGATTAAACAAAAAATTAAAAAACTAAAAGGATTTATATTATATGGATATTAGAAACATTGCAATTATTGCGCACGTTGACCATGGCAAAACAAGTTTGGTTAACGCACTTTTAAAACAGGGTGGAATTTTTAGAGACAATCAAGAAGTTCAAGATAGAGTTATGGACAGTAACGATTTGGAACGTGAACGTGGAATCACAATATTAAGTAAAAACTGCTCGGCTTTTTACAATAACACAAAAATCAACATTGTTGACACTCCAGGGCACGCAGATTTTGGTGGTGAAGTTGAACGTGTTCTTAAAATGGTGGATGGAGTGTTGCTTGTTGTTGATGCTTTTGAAGGCCCAATGCCTCAAACACGTTTCGTTTTGGAAAAAGCACTTGAATTAAATTTGAAAGTTATCATTGTTGTTAACAAGATTGACAAACCAGACGCTCGTCTTAGTGAAGTTGGTGACGAAGTTCTTGAACTTATGCTTGAACTCAATGCAACTGATGAACAACTTATGAGTCCAATCATTTATTGTTCAGCACGTGCAGGAATTGCAACTAATGATTATCAAGTTGCTGGAACAGACATGAAGCCTTTGTTTGAAGCAATTGTGAATCACATTGATCCACCTAAAATGGAAACAGAAAAACCATTCCAAATGCTAATTTCTTCAACTGAACATAATGATTATTTAGGAAAACTTGCAGTTGGAAAAATTGAAACAGGCTCAATCAGACTCAATCAAACTGTTTATGTTAAAAACTATTTTGACGAAACTAAATCATATTCTGGAAAATGTGTTAACATTTTTAACTTTGAAGGACTCAAGCGTGAAGCGGTTGAAGTTGGAACTGCTGGTGACATTGTTTGTATCGCCGGAATTGCGGATATCACAATTGGTGACACAATAAGCGAAACTCCTGAAATGGATCCTATTCCATTTGTTAAAATCAGCGAACCAAGTGTTGAAATGACTTTCATGGTGAACGACAGTCCATTTGCAGGAAAAGAAGGAAAGTATGTGACAAGCCGTCACATCAAAGATAGATTGTATAAAGAAGCGGTTAAAGATTTATCTCTTCGTGTTCAAGATGGTGAAACTGCTGACCAATTTAAAGTTCTTGGTCGTGGTGAAATGCACCTTTCAATTCTTATTGAAAATATGAGAAGAGATGGTTATGAATTCCAAGTAAGTCGTCCAAGAGTTTTGTTTAAAACAATTGATGGTGTTCGTCATGAGCCAATTGATAGGGTTGTTTTGGATGTTCCGAGTGATGCTGTTGGGTCAGTTATGCAATCTATGGGTGAAAAGAAAGGTGAACTTATTGACATGAATCAAACAAGCGAAACAAGAATGAGGCTTAATTTCTTTGTTCCAAGTCGTGGATTGTTTGGATATAAATCTCAACTTTTAACTGATACTCGTGGTGAGGGTGTGATCAACTCAATCTTCGATAGTTATCAACCATATAAGGGAGATATTGAAGGAAGAAACTTTGGCTCACTCATTTCTTATGAAACAGGAGAGGCTGTAACTTACGGCTTGTTTAATGCTCAAGGTCGTGGACGTCTTCTTGTTGGTGCTGGCGAAAAAGTATATCTTGGTCAAGTTGTTGGATCAAACCCTAAGGGTGATGACATTGTTGTTAATGTCTGCAAGAAAAAACAACTCACAAACACAAGAAGCAGTTCAAGTGATGAAGCGCTTAAACTTGCGCCAATCATGGTTTTGAGTTTGGAAGAAGCACTTGAATTTATTGCAGATGATGAATTGGTTGAAGTTACTCCAAAATCAATTAGAATCAGAAAAGCAATTTTGGATCATGGTCTTAGAGCAAAAAGTAAAAAACCAGTGGTGGAATAATGAGAAAAGTTAACGATAGAGACGAAGCATATAAAAACATAATGAAAGTTGCAAAACGAATTGCAATAACAGTTTTATGTTGTGTTCCTGTCATGATTATTTTTGGATATTTAACAAGAAATGTTATAACTTCAAACGCACTTCAAATTGTTTGCTTCATGCTTATTATGGGAATTGCGGTCGCAATTGTTGAAGTGATTGCCAGAAGAAAGGAAAAACAAACAAAAGAAAAAATTGAAACGAAACGGGACGTTTTTAGATAACAATGCTCGTGATATTGCCTTTTACTAAACGCCTACGCTAAGCCGTAAAGACAACATTCACTCGCACTGTCATCCTGAGCGCAGTCGAAGGATCTGAAAAAAGAAATCATTTAAATTTAGGGGAATAAATTTTAGGAGAAATAGAGTGGAAAAAGAAGAGAAACAAAAATTAGTGGTTAAGCTTTACAATGATATAAAATACGCTAACCAATGTAAAAAAGTTAGCGATAAACATCAAGACGGATTGTCTAAAGAACATTTTCATATTTCAGCTTTTTATTATTTTTTGAAAGATAATGAAAGTTTAACAGAATGTGAGATAAGAGAAATTTTAAACAGTAACAACAAATTTTCAATTTTAAGAAAACTAGACAATTTAATTCATAACTTTTTTGAAGAGCTAAAAGACCACGGAATTGCATATGTTGAGAATTTATATAAGTCTCACAAAAACGGAACAGAAGCACTAAGCATTCCAAGAATTTAATTATGAAAAGTAATAAAGGAGAAAACTATGGCGGAAAAGAAAGCGAAAATTTTACCAAATGATTTAGAAGCAGAGCAAAGTTTGTTGGGATGTTTGTTCCTGTCTCAAGATGCTTGTGCGGAAATTTTTCCAACGGTTGATGTGAAAGATTTCTATTCAAATGCGCATCAAAAAATTTATCAAGCAATGTTAGATAACTACATTAAAAACGTTGCGGTTGACTATGTTACAGTGAGTAAAGTTCTTGATGATAAAGGCGAATTGGAAGAAGTTGGCGGTTTGGGTTACATCACCGATCTTACAAACTATGTTCCAAGTGCAGCAAATTTTAAGCACTATGCAGACATTATTAAGAACGATAGCATTTTGCGTCAAATCATTGATGCAAGCCAAGCAACAATTAATGATGCATTTGAAAGTGTTGATGCGGGCAATGTTTTGGCGCGTGCTGAAAAATTGATTTTTGATATTTCTCAGACAAAATCAAGAAGTTCACTTGAACACATTAAATATGGTGTGACGGATGCAATTGACCTTATGGAAAAACTTGCAATTGACCCAAATGCAAATGCTGGTGTTAAAACAGGTTTCCCAACATTAGATAAGATAACAAACGGATTTAAGTCGGGCGAACTAATCATTATTGCGGCTCGTCCCGGTATTGGTAAAACAACACTTGCCGTTAACTTTGCAATTAACGCTGCTGTGAAATATGGAAAGTCTGTTGCAATGTTTGACTTGGAAATGAGTGCGCTTCAAGTTGCGCAACGTTTCATTTGTGCAACTGGTCGTGTTCCAATGGACATGGTTAAAGGAGGTACTAAAGACCAAAACACTTGGGCAACACTTTTCGAAACAAAGAAGATTTTGGAAAATGCAAATATCTATATTGACGACACAACAACAATCACTCCAGCAGAAATTCTTTCAAAGTGCAGAAAGTTGAAAGCACAAAGTGGTCTTGACATGGTTATCATTGACTATCTTCAACTTATGAAAGCGGAAAAAGCAAGCAAAGATGGAAACCGTCAACAAGAAGTTGCAGACCTCACTCGTTCAATTAAGTTGGCAGCACGTGAGTTGGGTTGTCCGATTTTGCTTTTGTCACAATTAAACCGTGGCGTTGAACAACGTGCAGACAAAACTCCACAATTGTCTGACCTTAGAGAATCTGGTTCAATCGAGCAAGATGCCGATATTGTTATGTTCATTTCAGACCGCGCTGATGACAGCGTTAAAGAAGAAGATTCGGATGATGATGCAATTGATTACACTTTGGTTATTGCAAAACACCGTAATGGTATGCGTGGAAACATTCCAATTAAGTGGAAACCAGATTACACTCAATTCTATGAACCAGGAAAAGATATTCTTTACACAAAGAACACAAGCAAAGTCCAAAAGGATGCAGTTTTAACACCGGTTGGTGACAGCGACATTGATGATGTTTTTAAGGATTAGAGAATGAGAAGAAGAAAACCAACTGAAAGCAAAGATGAAAGAATTCAAAACAAACTTAATTTTATTTCAAAGTTTTACAATTTGATTTTTGAAAATAAAAGCAAAATTGCAACCTATAAGCAAGATTTAAATTTTGTTAATGATGAAACAGAATTGGTGATGTGTTGCCAAAAAATTGCAAATCAAATTAAAGTTTTTAAACAACGCGCAGAAATTGAGCAAGATGTGAATTATATTGAAGCATCTCGCAAATTGAAAGAAATTTTTGTTCAAATTGTTAATTTAATTAAAGAAGAATTTAGAACAATAAGAACAAGAAATAACAGAATTCCACAATTAGATGTTTTGTTAATGAATTAAAAATTGAAAGAATTTAAAAGGGAAAACATTATGGCAACAAAAGGAAAAGGCAAACTGATTGACGGTCAAATTGCTTTCGAATTTATGGGAGTTATGGAAACGGAAGTTAAACCAAGAAAGGCGAAAGTGATTGAAAAAAATACAATAAACAAAAAAGTATTAAAAACAAAAAAAGTTTTCAGAAAAAAACATGTTAACATTAAACCTAACCATATAAAGAAAAATCGAAAGGTTAAAAGGAGTTAAAAATGATTATCTCAACAAAGCTGTTGAGATATTTCAGAAAATTCCCCTTATAAAAAAAATAAATTATTTAAAAGGAAAATTTTATATGCAAAAGTTTGCATATAAATCCTTCTTGAATTCGCTTGCTTTTATGCAAGCATAACACAATCAAATTAAAGGAGTAATTATGATAATCGATGAAATTAAAAAAGATAATGTGCAAGCAATGAAAGATAAAAACACTTTGGCGCGTGCAATTTATGGTGTTGTTATGAACAAAGTTTTATTGGCAAACATTGAAGCAAAAAAAGATGGCAAAGAGTTGAGTGACGTTGAAGTTGTTCAAATTTTGCAAAAAACAATTAAGGAATTAACTGAAGAAAAAGAAAACTATGTTAAAGCAGGCAACATGGTTGAAGCTGAAAACATTGAAAAACAAAAAGAAATTTTAAACAAATATCTTCCACAAATGATGAGCGAAGACGAAATTAAAAATATTATTGCCACTTTGGAAGACAAATCAATTCCAAATGTTATGAAACACTTCAAGGCAAACTATGCCGGAAAAGTTGACATGTCAGTTGTTAACAAAATTGCGCGTGGATAAGCTCGATTTATTGCCGTTCGCTAAACGCATTTATTTTGGCATAACTTGTTGCAAGTTAACCAAAGTTCATGCTAAGTCGCTTTAGGCAACAAATCTCGTTTAAAAAACCTTCGGGTAATTAAATTATATTTTATCATTCTGAGCGCGCATTGTCATTCTGAGTGAATTTAGAGAATCGAAGAATCCCCTAAATAGAGTAGATTACTTAGTTTATGGGATATTTCGACTGTGCAACAAGTTGCTTCGCTTAATATGACATTAAAAGGAAAAATTATGCGATTAGTTATTCAAAGAGTTAAAAGTGCAAGATTAAGTGTGGATAATAAGTTGATAAGTGAAATTGGTGTTGGGCTTATGGTGTTTGTTGGAGTAATGAAAGGCGACACAATTGCTCAAGTTAAAAAGTGTGCAAACAAAATTGCTAGCATACGCATTTTTGAAGAAGATGAAAAAATGAACAAAAATCTTGCAGACGCAGGTGGGCAAGTTTTGTTAATTTCAAATTTCACACTTTGCACAAAGGAAACAAGTGGTGCCAGACCAGATTTTACACTTTCTGCAGAAAGGGAAACTGCAAAAAAGTTATATGAAGAGTTGGCAAGTGAATTGGATTTATTGAATGTGCCTGTTAAAACTGGCGTTTTTGGCGCGGATATGCAAATTGATGCTCATATTGATGGGCCGATTACGATTTATAAAGAAATACAATAAAAGGACATTTATGATAGACAAAAATTTAGTAAACGAATTAGCGGAAAGAATTGAATGTGCTAAAGAGCAAGCACAACTTGTGGAAATTAACCCAAAAGACCATAGTAAATGTGTATTTGTTCAAGAAGAAGGTAAAACATATATAAATCCGAAATATATGTCACCGTTTGAATATTTGCAACTTGCTGAATTTGAAAAATTCTTAAAAGAACATGATGACTTGGAAAACGTTGAAATTGATGAATTGCTAAGAAAGAAAATTATCAAGTTTGCGACTTTAAGAAAAATGAATTATTTAATTCCAAATTTTGTTGATGAGTTAAAGAATCTTGGTGTTTGGAAAGTTGCAATTGAATATGTGAGTGATTTACTCTATTCAAAAAAATAACAAAAGGATTATGAAGTTAGGTTGAAAAGAAGGGGGATTTAGTGGAAAAGTTATTTGACACAAGCAGTTCAATTCATGATAAAATTGTAAAGACAATGATTAAATCATTAAAAGATGTGGAAATCAAGAAAATTATTGATGCTGGCAGTGGAAAAACCAGTGCAAGTGTGTTGCTTAAGTATTTTGATAAAGCGCAAGTTGATGCAATTGTTTTCCCAGGAGACAACAGAAAGAAAAATCCACTTGAAAACGCAATTGGCTCAGATAGATTAGAGATTATTGAAGCAAATCTTTGCAAGGGTTGTGTGAGAAAAAAGTATGACTTTTGTTTGGCACACTTGTTGTTAGGTGAAGCTCACAACTTTGGAAATCATTTCTCTGATTTGTTTCATCAACTTATGGATATAAAAGCGAACTATTTTTTAATTATTGACATTTGCGAAGACCCTGCTGTGCATTTTAGATATATGGAACAATACTTCAAAGAAAAAGGTTTTAAAATTTTAAAAAAGAAGAAATTCCGTAACCCAAATCCAGAACACTATCCAAAAGTTAAGTGCGATAAATACAAACTTGAATTCGATAGTAAGCATTATTTAGCATATTTAGTTGAACGAATATAAGTTTGGATTTGGACTTAAATATACACTAGAGTTTGATAGTAAGCATTATTTGGCGTACTTAGTTGAGAGAATATAATTATGAAACAATTAAAAACAAAAGATTTCATTATTGATTATGTTGATGAATTACAAGATTTTGTTGAGAAAACTCTTAATCATGCGGAAAATAAGAAAAAAGAATTTTACAAGATATTTAATTGTGAAGAAAAAGATATCAATATTCTTCATGCGAGTTTCTTCACCAAAAGAGAAGAGTTTGTTGAATATATAAAATCAATTTCAAATGGTCAAACACCACCAAGTTGGGCAACTGGTTGTTTTTATAATGGTGAAATTCAAGTTTTGGTTGATTTAAAAAAACCTGAAATCAAAATGAACACATTGGCACACGAAACAATGCATTTGTTCTTTGAAAAAACCATTTATGAAAAATATAACATTGATAGGGTAAATTGGCTCGATGAAAGTTTTGCAGTTTATCTTGATGGATATCCAGATGATATATCAAATGAAGAACTTGCAAGAATGATTGAATATTTAAGTAAGATTTCTAAAAGTTTTGATATGGCGATTTTGGCAGACTATAACAAAGTTAACACAAAAGAATATAACGGCTATGATATGTTTAACATTATTGGTAAATACATATTTGAAACAAAACAAGAACAAAAATATTTGGAACTAATTAAAACCGATAGAAACAAAGTTCTTAAAATAGGAAAACACATTTTGCAAGATGCAATAGATTACTTAAAAAACAAAAATTAAGGAGAAATAAACATGGAAAATAAAGAAAAATTTTATATTACAACTGCAATTGCATACACATCAGGTAAACCACATATTGGTAACACTTATGAAATTATTTTAAGTGATGCCATAGCGAGAGCAAAGCGAATGCAAGGGTATGACGTTTTCTTTATGACCGGAACTGATGAACATGGTCAAAAAATTGAAATGAAAGCGGAAGAAAAAGGATTAACACCTAAAGCTTTTGTTGATGAGGTTGCTGGAAACATCAAGTCACTTTGGGACTTGATGAATATTTCATATGACAAATTCATCCGAACAACTGACGCTGACCATGAAAAAACTGTTCAACATATCTTCAAAAAATTCTTCAATCAAGGTGACATTTATAAAGGTCATTATGAAGGTATGTATTGCACACCTTGTGAAAGTTTTTGGACTGAAAGTCAATTGGTTGATGGGAAATGTCCGGATTGTGGCCGTGAAGTGAAGCCAAGCAGAGAAGAAGCTTATTTCTTCAAGATGAGCAATTATGCTAACAGGCTTTTAAAGCATATTTTAACTCACCCTGAATTCATGACTCCAACATCAAGAAAAAATGAAATGCTTAACAATTTCATTCTTGCTGATGAGTTCATTGGAAAATCTGATGAAGAGTTGTTGACCGCAATTGAAAATGGAACAATAAAAACAAAACTTCAAGATTTGTGTGTGAGCAGAAGCACATTCAAGTGGGGAATTCCTGTTGACTTTGACGACCGTCATGTTGTCTACGTTTGGCTTGATGCACTTAATAACTACATCACAGGAATTGGTTACGACACTGAAAATCCAAGTGAACAATATAAGAAATTGTGGCCAGCAGATGTTCATGTTGTTGGAAAAGATATTGTTCGTTTCCACACAATTTATTGGCCAATCTTCTTGATGGCTTTGGGTGAACCGCTTCCAAAACAAGTGTTTGGGCATCCTTGGCTTCTTCAAGGTGGCGAAAAAATGAGCAAATCAAAAGGCAATGTTTTATACTTTGATGATTTGGCATCAATTTTTGGTGTTGATTCTGTTAGATATTATGTTTTAAAAGAACTATCACAAACTTCAGACGGAACTATCACTTGGGAACTCTTAACAGAAAGAAATAATGCGGATTTATCTAATGTGCTTGGAAATCTTGTTAAACGAACCCTCGGAATGAGCAATCAATATTTCAACGGAAATGTTAAAAATTATAACATTACGGACACAATGGATGATGAACTTAAGGCGATTGTTACAAATGCAAGAGATAAGGTGTTTGCTCACATCTCTGAATATAAAGCAATCGAAGCTTTGGAAGAATTGTGGAATGTGTTTAGACGTGCAAACAAATATATTGACGAGACAGAGCCTTGGAACTTAAATAAAGATGAAAGCAAGAAAAACAGACTTTCAACAGTTTTATTTAATTTGTTGGAAGCAATTAATATTGGCGCAAACTTGCTCGCTCCATTCATGCCTGAAACTGCAAATAAGATTTTTGCAGAGTTAGGTGTCGTTGCTCGAAATTATGAAGAGTTGGACAACTTTGGTGCAACACAAGAATTTAATGTTACAAACAATCCACAAATCTTGTTTAACAGAATTAAATTTGAAGACATTAAACCAACAATTGAAGATATTGTTGCACGTCAAAAAGCAGAAAATGCGCCAGTGATTGAATTTAACACTGTTGAGCCAATCACAATTGACGACTTTGCAAAAGTGCAAATGAAAGTTGGTGTTGTGTTGGATTGTGAAGCTGTTCCAAAATCTAAACTTCTTCACTCAACTGTTAGAGTTGGAAACAAAACTCTTTCTATTCTTTCTGGAATTGCAAAGAATTACACTCCTGAAGAAATGAAGGGTAAAAAGGTTGTTGTTGTAACAAATCTTCCACCAAGAGAAATGAAAGGTTACATGAGCGAAGGAATGATTATTTGTGCGGAAGATGAAATCGGAAATGTTTCAATACTTTCACCAGAAAAAGACATAATTGCCGACGGAAGCAACATTTCATAAAAGGAAATTTTCATTTTAAAAAACTGCTCACTTGGGCGGTTTTTTGTTTGGGGTGTTGACAAATTGCTGTTTTGTGATAGAATATATGAAAGGAGAAATTATGTCAAAACAAATAAAAGTTAGAGAAACTTTGCTAACAGAATTAACAAAAAGAGTTGTTGATGAATTTGAATATTGTTTGCAAGGTTGTGGAAATGAGAATTTTTGTAAGGATTTGCTTGAAGAGTTGGAAGATGATGAAAAGAATGATGAAATGTTTGCTAGAATTTTTGATGCGATTAAAGAAAGCATAACTTTAGTTGAATTAAAGATTTTGAAAGATTCAAATGAAGATTCTGGAAATTTCCACATTCTTTATAAAAAACTTCACGAATATTTCAAAGCAAAGTTTGAAGATAAGGATGTTGAAGATTTGATGTCTTATGGTGTTTATGATGACGAAACATATTTAATTCTTTTCGAAACAATGCCAGGATTTGTTTCAAATCCTGAATTGAAGCATAAAAGAATGTTTGATGATAGACCTAAAAAACAACAACCAGACTTCAACAAAATTCAAGATGCGTTCAAAGTTTAAAAAAGACCATTAATGGTCTTTTTTTGTTTCATAATTCCATGTTTCTTTTGCCCAAGATTTTTCATTGCAATGTGGGCAACGAAGATGTCTTCTTGTTATTGTATGCACTGCCCATAAACTTGCGCTCACTGTTGGTTTAAATTGTTTTTTGCATTTTGCGCAGATAAATTCCGCATTTGGAAAATATATTACACAAGTTAAAATAAAAAATGCAATAAATAAAATTGCGGACACTAAAATTGTCCACCAATGTTGAGGGAAGTAGGACGTGATAATGGCAGAAATTGCAAGCGCAATTATACTCATAATTGTTAAAATTGCACTAATAATATATAACGTTTTCTTTTTCATATTTTCATTATATCAAACATGGAATATAAATGCAATAATATGAAAAATAAATTTACTTTTTCACTTGATTTTATTCACTTTTTTTGTTATAATTATGTTATATATTTATATATAACATAAAATTTTTTAATTAATACTTAATTATTATTTTGAAAATAATTCAAAATGTTATATAAATCAACAATATTAGAGGTGCGTTTAATGACAGACGAGTTGAAAGTGACAAACGAATATGGTGCAGGTGCAATTCAAGTTTTGGAAGGATTGGAGCCAGTTAGAAAAAGACCGGGGATGTACATAGGTTCAACAGATGAACGAGGTCTTCATCATTTGGTGACAGAAATTGTGGACAATTCAATTGACGAAGCATTAGCTGGTTATTGTAATGAAATCGGTGTTGTTTTGCATAATGATGGTTCGGTTAGTGTTTCAGATAATGGTCGTGGAATTCCAACGGGTATTCACCCTAAAGAAGGTGTTTCCGCTGCAGAACTTGTTTTAACAAAACTTCATGCTGGAGGTAAGTTTGGTGGTGGGGGATATAAAATCTCAGGCGGACTTCATGGCGTTGGTTTGTCTGTTGTTAACGCGTTGAGTGAAACTTTGATTGTTGACATTAAGCAAAATGGAAAACATCATCACCAAGTTTATCACAGAGGTATTCCAGAAGCTCGTCTTGCTGTTATTGCTGAAGTTGATGAACGTGACACTGGAACTACTGTAACATTCAAACCAGATGCTGAAATTTTCCCTGTTGTTGAGTTTAACTACGACGTTTTAAAATCAAGACTCCGCGAAATTGCTTTCCTTAATAAAGGACTTAGAATAACAATTAAAGATGAACGTTATGAACGTGAACAAGAAAATGTTTATCAATTTATGGGTGGAATTCAAGAATTTGTTGCGGATTTAACCGAAAACAAATCTTGTGTATTCTCTGAACCTATTTATGTTGATAAGATTTATAAATATAAACGTAAAGATGAGAACGGTGAAAGCCGTGATGCAACTTGCGAAATCGAGTTTTCTTTCCAATTCACAGACACTTACACTGAAAATATTCACAGTTATTGTAATAACATCCACACTGAAGAAGGTGGAAAGCATGAAGAAGGTTTTAAGAATTCTTTAATGAAAATCATCAATGAATATGCTCAAGAAAACAAACTCATGAAAGAAAAAATGAAACTCAGCGGTGAAGACACTCGTGAAGGTATTGTTGCAGTTATTTCTGTTAAAGTTGAAGAACCTCAATTTGAAGGTCAAACAAAAACAAAACTCGGAACAGACGAAATCAAAGGTTTCACAGCAAAAGCAATGGAAGAAACCTTGAAAGATTATTTGGAAGAACATCCAAAAGAAGCAAGGGAACTCATTAACAAATGTTTACTTTCTCAAAAGGCAAGAGAAGCAGCACGTAATGCTCGTGAAGACACTCGAAGAAAAAGTGCAATGGACAGCATGGCGCTTCCGGATAAGTTTGCAGATTGCTCAAGTAGAGATGCAAGCATATGCGAAATCTTCATAGTCGAAGGTAACTCAGCGGGTGGTACAGCGAAAAACGGAAGAGATCGAAATTATCAAGCAATTCTTCCTCTTCGTGGTAAGATTTTAAACGTTGAAAAAACTCGTCTTGCACGTGCGCTTGAAAACGAAGAAATCAACACAATGATAACAGCGTTTGGATGTGGTATTCATGAAAATTGCGATCCAAGTAAACTTAGATATGACAAAGTTGTGATTATGACAGATGCCGACGTTGACGGAAGTCACATTCAAATTTTAATGTTAACATTCTTTTATAGATATATGCGTCCGCTTATTGAAACAGGTCACGTATATCTTGCTCAACCACCGCTTTATCGTGTAATTAAGGGTAAGAAAACATATTATTATTACTCTGAAGAGGAAAAGGCGAGAGCTGTTGAGGAACTTGGTCAAATCAACGATATTCAACGTTATAAAGGTCTTGGAGAAATGGATGCTGATCAACTTTGGGACACAACAATGAATCCAGAATCAAGAACTTTAAAAAGAGTTACAATGAAAGATGCTGTAACTTGTAATGAAATTTTCGATATGCTCATGGGTGAACGTCCTGAAGCAAGAAGAGAATTTATTCAAAACAATGCATTAAGAATTCAAAATCTTGATGTGTAGGAGATAACATGGCTAAAGAAAGATTTGAAAAAATAGACAACACTAGATATATTGACATTGACATTGAAAATGAAATGAAAGACTCTTTCATTGCTTATGCAATGGCAGTTAATGTTTCACGTGCAATTCCTGATGTTAGAGATGGACTTAAACCTGTTCACAGAAGAATTTTATATTCAATGAATGAAATTGGTTTAACTTGTGATAAACCTTTCAGAAAATGTGCAAAAATTGTCGGAGATGTGTTAGGTAAATATCACCCACATGGAGATGCGTCTGTTTATGATGCGCTCACACGTTTGGCTCAAGATTTCACAATTAACGAACCACTTATTGATGGTCATGGAAACTTTGGTTCAGTGGATGGTGATGAACCCGCTGCGTATCGTTACACAGAAGCAAGACTCAGTAAAATTGCAAGCGAACTTTTGCGTGATATCAATAAAGACACAGTTGATTTTCAACCAAACTTTGATGAAGAGTCTGTTGAACCAAAAGTTTTGCCTGCACGTTTTCCAAACTTGCTTGTTAATGGTTCTGATGGTATTGCTGTTGGTATGGCAACAAGCATCCCACCGCACAACATGAATGAAGTTATCTATGCAGTTGTTGCAATGATTGAAAATCCAAACATAACAATTGATGAATTGATGTCATTCATTCCTGCTCCAGATTTCCCAACTGGTGGCGAAATTTTAAGTAATTCTGGAATTCAAGAAGCATATAGAACTGGTCATGGTTCAGTTGTTATGCGTGCAAAAACTGACTTTGAAAGTTTTGATGATGGAAAACGATGGAGAATTATTGTAACAGCAATTCCTTATCAAGTTAATAAAGCTAGACTTGTTAAACAAATTGCAACATTAATTAAAGAGAAGAAAGTTGATGGAATCACATACGTTGGAGACCAATCTTCTGGTCGTGAAGGTATGAGAATTGTTATCGAGTTACGACGTGACGCAAATCCGCAAATTGTTTTAAATCAATTATATAAATCAACTCAATTACAACTCAGTATGGGAATTAATTTCTTGGCGCTTGTTAATCGTGAGCCAAAAGTTTTAAACTTGCAAGAAATCATTTTCCACTATTTACAATTTCAACGTGAAGTTATAACTCGTAGAACGAAATACGACCTTAACAAAGCGGAAGAACGTGCTCATATTTTGGACGGACTTGTTATTGCTGTTAATAATATTGATGAAGTTATTAAAATCATTAAACAAAGTGCCGACAAAAACGTTGCGCTAGCAAATCTTCAAGAAAGATTTGGTTTGAGCGACCGTCAAGCCAATGCAATTTTGGAAATGAAGTTAAGTAGACTTACAGGACTTGAAGTTGAAAAACTTAATGCAGAACTTAAAGAACTTGAACTTCAAATTGAACACTTAAAAGCAATTTTGGCAGATAAGCATAAAGTTGATGACATCATCAAAGAAGAATTACTTGAAATCAGAGATAAATATCCAACTCCAAGAAAAACTGAAATCATAATGGATTACAGTGACATTGATATTGGCGATTTAATTCCAAAACATGACGTTGCGATTTCACTCACAAGCCAAGGATACATTAAACGTTTGCCTGTAACCGAATATAAATCTCAACATAGAGGTGGACGTGGTGTTAATGCACATAAAACAAAAGAAGAAGATAGAGTTACAGATATGTTTGTTGTTAACAGTCATGATGACTTAATGTTCTTTAGCAATAAGGGTAAAGTTTATGTTCTTAAGGCGTACATGATTCCTGAAGCAACAAAACAAAATAAAGGTAGAGCACTTGTAAACCTTCTTCAACTTGATGGCGAAGAAAAAATTAACACAATCTTACCAATGGATAATGCTGATGATAATTTCTTAATGTTGGCAACAAGAAAAGGATTAATTAAGAAAACTAAAATTAGTGAGTTTGAAAACATTAGAAAGAATGGTAAAATTGCAATTAACCTTCTTGAAGGCGACTCCCTCATAAGTGCACAAATTGTGAAAGACGAAGATGAGTTGTTGACAGTTGCAGATTCTGGCAAATGTTTAAGATTTAAAGCAAATGCTGTTAGAACTGTTGGAAGAACATCACAAGGTGTGAGAGGAATTAAGATTGATGAATCTGAAGAAGTTGTTGACTTGATTAAAGTTGATCCATCAAAAGAAATATTAACTGTAACAGCAAATGGTTATGCAAAGAGAACAAAACTAACTGATTATCGTTTGCAAGGAAGACGCGGAAAAGGTGTTAAAGCTGGCGTATTCAATGAAAAAACTGGTGAAGTTGTTGCACTTCGTTTGGTAACAGAAGATAATGATATTTTGGCAATTTCACAAGATGGTGTTATGATTAGAACTCATGCGGACACAATTAATGTTGTTGGAAGAACTAGTTTGGGTGTAAGGCTCATGAAAGTTGGTTCAAAAGATAGAGTGGTAAGTGTGTCAGTTGTTGACCGTGAACCTGACGAAGAAATTGAAATTGTTGAATCAAATGAAACAGAAGTAGTTGAAACTGAAATAAATCCAACAGAAGAATAATATATTAACATAAAGTGAGCATTTGCTCACTTTTATTGTTGATTGTGTCTAACAACAAAAATATATTTTTGTCAGAAAATGGTTTTCTTAATAAAAAAATAATAAAATATTAATAAATATATTAAAAAAAATAATAAAAATCACATTTTATTTTTAAAAATTTAAATATTAATTGAAAAAATATGTTTTAAATGCTATTTAAAATATCAAAATATACTATAAACAAGAAAAAACAATTAAGTATAAATATTAATAAAATAAATTTCTTAAAAAATTAAATAAAATTATAAAAAATTAATAAAAAGTATGAAAAATATAATAAAAAAATCAATAAATTCATTATTTTTAATTTTAATGCTGATGATTATTGCATTAACTTTTTCTGCTTGCGCGCAAGTGAGAGTGATGACAATAACAAACGTTGACGATACAATTGATGAAATTGTAACAGTAACAATTATTCCTGATGAAGTTTTAAGTGCGGGTTATAATTTAAGTGAGTTGAAGCTTGATATTGAAACAAAATCAGAGGCGCAAGCTGAAACTTTGAAAGAAAAATTAAATAAAAAAATCTTTGTTGATTTAATGTCTGTTAATGATGAAGAAAGCAAGACAACTCTTAATTCTTTTAAGGATGGAATTGAAGTGATAAAAAGCGCATGGAACAACAACACATATGCAATCGGAATTCGTTTTAAAAACATTGATGTTTATAAATATTATTACAACATAAGCAATAATACAAAAACTGAAATGCAAACAGAAGAACATTTCTTTTATGATAAGGTGTATTACTATGCAAGCACAATGTATGTGAAACATCATGATTTGTTTAATATGGTTAATGATTATTATTCAAAAAATTATCCAGGGTTGATAAATAGTGACACAAACGAATTATTGTATACTTATAAAACAAATTTGCGTCGTCAACATAGTGATGCGGACTATATAACTTACGAACAAGGCGAATATTATCACACCTGGGTTGTTGATCCACAAAATTTGGATAAACCCATTATGCTTTACTATAATGTTGCAAATCCTGAAAATTGGATTCTTGTTGCAATTTGCATAACTCTTGGTGTTACAGTGATTCTTGCAATTGTTGGTGCGATTTTAAATTTGAACAAAAAACACAATGAAATCAATCAAGTTTTAGACGAGAAAAAAGATGATGAGAATTAATTCATCATCTTTTTACCAATCATATTTTCTTGATGGTATTTTGATGTCAGTGTAGAACTTCAAATAGTCGTCGGCAAATTTGTTTTGTGGTTTTGCAACTTTTGGCGGAGTGAAACTAACTTTACGTTTGTAGTTTTTGTTTTGTTCTTTTGGTTTTTTAATAATCTTAACTTTTGGCATATATATTTTTTCCTTTTTTGTTACTTTGTTTGTAACTAATTAATTTAAAATAAATTAATAAAATATTAAAAAAATTAAAAAATAATTAAAAATTAATAAAATATTAATTAAATTAATGGTTTTTTGAATAAAATAATTATTTTTTATTAATTAAATTGAATTTTAAAATA